>CABUSV010000003.1 GCA_902494345.1 uncultured Collinsella sp. | reverse complement strand
TCGATCCCCCTCGTCTCCACCCGAGCATTGAATGAGGCTCCAACGCAAGTTGGGGCCTTTTTTCATATAGGCACACAAGGTCAAAGGCGGCACCATGATCCTCCTGGTCGACAAGATCGAAAAAAGCTTCGGCGCGCGCGTCCTCTTTAGCGGCGCGTCCTTCCAGATCAACCCCGGCGAGCGCTTCGCGCTCGTGGGCCCTAACGGCGCCGGCAAAACAACCATGCTCAAAATCATCATGGGCATCGACAGCCCAGACGCCGGCCAGGTCCAGTACGCCAAGGACTGCCAGGTGGGCTACCTAGAGCAGGAAACCAACCTGGAGCAAAAGGACACCACCATTCTCGCCGAGGTCATGGCCGCCGCCAAGGAAATCCGCCGCATGGGAGAGCGCGCCAACGAGCTGCAGGCTCAGATTACCGAGCTCTCCGAACAGGGCAAAGACGTCGATGCGCTCCTTAACGAGTACGGCCAGGTCCAGGACCGCTTTGAACACCTGGGCGGCTACGAGCTCGAGAGCAACGCCCGCAAGATCCTGTCCGGCCTGGGATTTAAGGTCACCGACTTTGAGCGCCCGTGCTCCGAGTTCTCGGGCGGCTGGCAGATGCGCATCGCGCTCGCCAAGCTCTTCCTGCGCCACCCCGACCTGCTGCTTCTGGACGAGCCCACCAACCACCTGGACCTCGAGAGCGTCCAGTGGCTGCGCGGCTTTATCGCCAACTACGACGGCGCCGTGCTCATCGTCAGCCACGACCGCGCCTTCATGGACGCCTGCGTCGACCACGTCGCCGCCCTCGAAAACCGTCGCGTGACCACCTACACCGGCAACTACAGCAGCTACCTCAAGCAGCGCGAAGACAACCTGGAGCAGATGCGTGCCAAGCGTGCCGCCCAGGAGCGCGACATCGCCCACATGCAGGTCTTCGTCGACAAGTTCCGCTACAAGCCCACCAAGGCCGCCCAGGCGCAGGAACGCATCCGCAAGATCGAGCAGATCAAAAAGGAGCTCGTCATCCTTCCCGAGGGCCACAAGCACATCGACTTTAAGTTCCCAGATCCGCCGCGCTCCGGCGATATGGTAGTGGGCCTCGAGGGCGTCTCCAAGTCCTACGGTAACAAGCACATCTACAGCGACATCGACCTCAAGCTCTACCGCGGCGAGCACGTGGCGCTCGTCGGCCCCAACGGCGCCGGCAAGTCCACGCTCATGAAGATCCTCGCCGGCTTGGAGCCACCCACCACCGGCACCCGCGATCTGGGCACCAACGTGGGCGTGGCCTACTACGCCCAG
This sequence comes from uncultured Collinsella sp., assembly GCA_902494345.1. Taxonomy (GTDB): domain Bacteria; phylum Actinomycetota; class Coriobacteriia; order Coriobacteriales; family Coriobacteriaceae; genus Collinsella. Next base: position 172,065 of record CABUSV010000003.1, on the reverse strand, counting down.
CACGCACTCGAGGGCATGACCGAGTCCAATACCGTCCTGCAAGAGATCGACACCGTTACGCCCAAGTGGACCGTGCCGCAACAGCGCAGCCTGCTGGGCGCCTTCCTGTTTAGCGACAACGATTCCATCGAAAAGCAGGTCCGCGTCCTCTCCGGCGGCGAAAAGGCGCGTCTGGCACTGGCCAAGATGCTCGTGGCCCCCGAGGCGCTCCTGTGCCTGGACGAGCCAACCAACCACCTGGACATCGACTCGGTGGACATGCTCGAGAACGCCCTGCAAAACTTCCCCGGCACCATCGTGCTGATCAGCCACGACGAGCACCTGGTACGCGCTGTGGCTAACCGCATCATTGACATCCGCGAAGGCAAGGTCACGGTCTACGACGGCGACTACGACTACTACCTCTACAAGCGCGAGGACCTCGCAGCCCGCGCCGCCGCCGAGGCGGCAGGGGAGAGTGCGCCAGCCACGGCCAAGTCCGCTAAGGTCACCGCGGCCCAGCCCGATGCGCCCTCCGCCGCTCCCAAGCCTGCCGAGGGCAAAAAGTCCAAGGAGCAAAAGCGCGCCGAGGCCCAGGCCCGCGCCGCGCTCAACAAAAAGCTCAAGGGCGTGCGCAACCGGCTCAAGAAGATCGAGACCGAGCTCGACAAAAAGCGCGCCCGCTATGACGAGCTTATGGAATTGATGGCAAGCGAAGAGCTTTATGCCGATCAGGACAAGTTCAACGCCGCGCTGGGGGAATATAACGGGCTTAAGCAAGAGCTGCCCAAGCTCGAGGACGAATGGCTCGAGCTTTCCACCCAGATCGAAGAGGAGACCGCGCGTGAACTCTCGTAAGGCCGCCGCCGTGGCGATGAGCATCATCGCCATCGCCTGTCGCATCTGCGGCATCTTTATGAGCGCGATGACCGTGCTGCTGTGCTTTAGCGGCCTCACCGCCAAGCTGCAAATCGTGGGCTTTGTCGTTGAGCTTTCGCGCGCGCTGCCGAGTGCTATCGCCGGCTACGGCGTCATCACATCGCCCTTTGGCGGTGTGTTCCGCCTGGATTACGCCATCGTCACCGTAATCTTGTTTGTGATCGACTACCTGCTCACACGCGCCTCGCGTCGCGTCCGCTAGGGGATCGACATGTCCAGTAGCTACCTCATGAACCTGCTCGCGAGCGCCGTCGCCGTCATCGTTGGCATCGTCATCCACGAGAGTGCGCACGCCGCCGCGGCCTGGGCGCTCGGCGATAAGACGGCGCGGTCGCGCGGCCGTGTTTCACTCAACCCGCTCAACCACATCGACCCGTTTGGCACCATTCTCCTACCGCTGCTGATGCTTGCCGCCGGTGGCCCGGTGTTCGCCTTTGCCAAGCCCGTGCCCGTCTACCTCAACAACCTCAAGCACCCAAAGCGCGACGAGGTCCTGGTGAGCGCTGCCGGCCCCGCATCGAACATCGCACTAGCATGCCTTACAGCTGCTCTCATGCACGCAGCGTATGTCAACCTCTATGCCAGCATGTCCTTTGCCGTGGCCTCCCAAATCATGAACTTCGGCGCCACGTTCATCGTGGTCAACCTGTCGCTCGCGTTCTTTAACCTCATCCCGATTCCGCCGCTCGACGGCTCGTCGATCATCGTGCCGTTCCTCAAAGGCAAGGCGCTCGCCAACTACTACCGCCTGCAGCAATACGCCATGCCGATCCTTATCATCGTGTTGTATCTGCTGCCCATGTGGACCGGCATCGACGTGATCGGCCGCTATTTCGACGTTACCGTGTATCCGCTGGCAGAGTGGCTGCTCAACTTCGCAATCGCCGGCATCTAGGGTAAACTTACAGGTCGGCCGTGCAAAACGGTCGTAACATGCACCCAAACCGCGCCGCGAAGGCGCCGTCAAAGGAGGTCGAAGATGTCGTATCGCGTGTCGACGCAGGTCTACAGCGGACCGTTCGACCTGCTGCTGCAGCTGGTAACCCGCCAAAAAGTAGATATCGGCGCTATTTCCATTAGCGAGGTGGCCGAGCAATACCTTGCCGAGGTCGAGCGCATCGAGACACTGGACCTGGACGTGGCGAGCGACTTTTTGCTGGTCGCGGCAACCCTTTTGGACATTAAAGCCGCCTCGCTGGTGCCCCAGGAGGCCCCCAGCAAATCCGTCGACGATGACGAGGAAGACGAAGACCTCGAGGAACTCAGCGCGCTCGACGGCGATGCCCTGCGCGAGGTCCTGATTCAGCGCCTGATCGCCTACAAGCAGTTTAAGGGCGCGGCGGCGGCCCTTGGTGCGCGCATGCAGGCCGAAAGCCGCATGCATCCGCGCGTTGCCGGCCCCGACCCCGAGTTCTTGGGCCTTATGCCCGACTACCTGGCCGGCATCACGCTGCGCGGCCTGGCCGTCATCTGCGCCGACCTGGACGGCAAGCGTCAGACCTTCCTGCTGGAGGCCGAGCACGTGGCGCCGCATCGCGTTCCGCTCGACCTGACGGTGGCCTCGGTCGACCGCTTTACCATGGCGCACCAAACCTGCACCTTCCGCGAGCTGCTGGGCGGCGACGCCACGACTGAGCAGCTCGTCGTCACCTTCCTTGCCATGCTCGAGCTCGCCAAGCGCGGCTCGCTCACGCTGAGCCAGGACGAGATCTTTGGAACCATCTGCATTAATCGAGTCGAGGGCGCCGAGGCATACGTTCCCGGCGAGGGCCCCGAGCTCACCGAATAGGAGCGGCTACCATGTCAACCCTTTCCACGCTAGAGGCAAACAGCCTCAAAGGCGCCCTCGAGGCGCTGCTGCTGGTGTCGAGCGACCCGGTGAGTGCGCCCGCGCTGGCCGGCGCACTGGATATTGCCCCCGGCGAGTGCGCGTCGCTTTTGGCCGAGCTCAAGGTTGAGTACGAGGAGGCCAACCGCGGTTTTCAGCTGCGCGAGGTCGCCGGTGGCTGGCGCCTGTTTACGCACCCCACCTACCACGACGTGGTCGAAGCCTACGTGCTGAGCTGGGACACGCAAAAACTGTCGCAGGCGGCGCTCGAGACCCTGGCCGTCATCGCCTACCACCAGCCCGTCACGCGCGAGGTTGTCAAGGGCATCCGCGGCGTCAACTCCGACGGCGTCATCGCGTCGCTCGTGGACAAGGGTCTGGTGCGCGAGCTCGGTCGCGACCCCGAGCGCGGTCAGGCCATCATCTACGGCACGACCAACGCCTTCTTGGAAAAGTTCGGTCTGCGCTCCACCCGCGACCTGCCCGATCTGGAGCAGTTTGCCCCCGACGAGCAGTCGCGCCAGTTTATCCGCGAGCGTCTGAGCGGCCGCAGTATTCAGTCCACGCTCGAGGAGCAGGCCGAGGACCTGGACGAAGAGCGCGAACTGATCGATACCGATGTTGATGATGTCGAGGCAGTCGGTGGCGAGGAAATCCTAGCCACCGACGACACGGCGGAGGATTTGCATGTCGAGGACTAACGAAGCAGGGGAGACGCGTACCTCACGCGCCGCGGGCGCTACGGCGCCCACAGGCGGCGCCCAGCCCGTCTACCCGCATACCATGCGCCTGCAGCGCTTTTTGGCGCGCGCGGGCGTGGCTAGCCGCCGCGGCTCGGAGGACCTGATGACCGCCGGCCGCGTGACCGTTAACGGCGAGGTCGCGACTGAGCTGGGCACCAAGGTCGATGTCGATCGCGACCATATCGAGGTCGACGGCATGCCCGTCAAGCTCAACCAGGGTGCCGTGTACCTGATGCTCTACAAACCGACCGGCTACCTCACCACCATGAGCGATCCGCAGGAGCGCCCTTGCGTGGCCGACCTGGTACCGCGCGACCGCTTTCCGGGGCTCTTCCCGGTGGGTCGCCTGGACCGCGACACCACGGGGCTTTTGCTCTTTACCACCGACGGCGACCTTTCGCAGAATCTGCTGCACCCCAGCAAGCACGTCTACAAGACCTACCAGGCGCTCGTGGACGGGAAGCTGTCCGACCGCGACTTGGAACCACTCCGCCGCGGCATCGAGCTCGACGACGGCCTGTGCCAGCCGGCGATCTGCCGCGTCATCAGCGCGCGCGAGGCCGAGGCCGTGGCCCCGCAAGGCGTCAAGCCCGGCACCACCGCCGTGGAGGTCATCATCCGCGAGGGCCGCAAGAACCAGGTCAAGCGCATGCTGGGCAAGATCCACCATCCGGTGATCCGCCTGCACCGCTGTAACTTTGCCGGCCTGGAGCTCAAGGAAGTGGCCAAGGGCTCGTGGCGCGAACTCACCGACCGCGAGGTGCAGATTCTCAAGGACGGCGGTATCCCGCCCAAGCAGGCCAGCTCCAAGCGCGCCGGCGCGCCGGCGACCAACACCGCGAGCCGCACGCGCCACCACGGCAGCCACGGTTCCGCGCCCAAGCGCAACACCTACCGCGAGCGCTACACGGGCTAACCAGTCCGCCAAGCCCCAGCGCCCGCGTCCCATACCAGCACGTCAACCACCGAAAGGAAGCATTGCATGATCGTCGCCATCGACGGCCCCGCCGGTTCCGGCAAGTCCACCATCGCCAAGGAGATCGCCCGCCAGCTGGGCTTTAACAAGCTCGACACGGGCGCTATGTATCGCGCCGTCACCTTCGCCGCGCTCGACCGCGGCATCGACCTGGACGACGAGGCGGCCATCGACGCCCTCGCCGAGCAGATCGAGATTCGCTTTACCAACGGCACCGGCGAGGACACGCGCCTGACCATCGACGGCCAGGACGCATCGGCCGCCATCCGCACCCCGCAGGTCGACGCCAACGTGTCCAAGGTCTCGGCCTACCCGGGCGTGCGCGCCGCCATGCTTATCCATCAGCGCCGCGCCGCTGAGGACCGCGACATCGTCGCCGAGGGTCGCGACATCGGCACCGTCGTCTTCCCCAACGCGCAGGTCAAGGTCTTTCTGACCGCCGACCCGCGTGAGCGTGCCCGCCGCCGCGTGCTGCAGCGCCACCAAAACGACGACCAGCCGCTCACCGAAGAGCAGCTCGAGGCCGAGGTCGACGAGACACTCGATGCCCTCAAGCAGCGCGATAAGCTTGACAGTAGCCGCGAGGTCGCGCCGCTCGTTCCCGCCGAGGACGCGGTGCACGTCGACTCCACCGCTCACACCATCGACGAGGTCGTCTCGATAATCGAGGACCTCATCAACCAAAGGAGGTAGCCCATGCGCCTGTTTAAGCAGACGCCCGAGGATTACTACAACGCCCCCTACGCCGAGTTCCCGGCGCTCATCCGCGGCACTGTCGCCGTGGTCATGGGCATCCTGTGGGCCTTCTCCAAGCTCATGTGGCGCTGGAAGGTCGAGGACAGCGACCTGCTGTTTGAGCGCCAGGAAGGCCGCGGCAGCGTGGTCATCTGCAACCACACCTCGATGGCCGAGCTCCTGGCTGTAGAGACGGCGCTGTTCTTTGGCGGCCGCCGCATTCGCCCCATTTTTAAGTCCGAGTTTGCTAAGAGCAAGATCGTGCGCTGGGCCTTTAGCCGTGTGGGCGGCATTCCCGTCGAGCGCGGCACCGCCGACATGAAGTGCCTGCGCGCCGCCCAGCATGCGCTGCAGCGCGGCGAGGACGTCCTGATCTTCCCCGAGGGCACGCGCATCCGCTCGCGCGAAATCAAGCCCGAGGTCCACGGCGGCTTTGCGCTCATCGCCCAGATGGGCAAGGCGCCCGTCAACCCGCTCGCCATCTGCGGCTGGTCCGACATCACGCCCGCGGGCAAAAAGATTATGCGTCCCAAGAAGTGCTGGATCCGCGCCGGCAAGGCCGTCTCGCTTTCCGACGCACCGGCCGGGCTTAAGCGCACGGAGCGCCTGGAATGGTTTGAGTCCGAGGCCATGAACCGCGTCTACGCCATGCGAGATGAGCTGTGCGCCGAGCATCCGGGCAGGTTCTAACCATGAGCGAGAATGTGACGAACACCGCCGCGACTGCGTCCGACCAGGCAACCGCGCCTACCATCGAGATCGCCGCCCACGCCGGCACTTGCTATGGCGTACAGCGTGCGCTCGATATGGCGCTGGCCGCCGCGCCGCAGGCAGGGGAGTGCACTCAGGTCCATACCTTAGGTCCGCTCATCCATAACCCCATCGTGGTGCGCGAGCTCGCTGAGGCAGGCGTTGGCTTGGCCGAAACCCTTGACGACGCCGCAACCGGCACCGTGATCATCCGCGCCCACGGCGTGGTGCCGCAGGTGATCGATGCTGCCCGCAAGCGTAGCCTTAACGTCGTCGACGCCACCTGCCCTTACGTCAAGAAGGTCCACGTGGCCGCCGAGCGGCTGGTGCGCGAGGGCTATCGCGTACTTGTCGTGGGCGAGCCGGGCCATCCCGAGGTGGAGGGCATCCTGGGCCACGCTGGTGATAACGCGCAGGTCGTGAGTTGCGCTGCCGATGCGGACGCGCTGCCGCTCAAGGGCAAGGTAGGCCTCGTCGTGCAGACCACCCAGACCGCGCAGAACCTCGCCGAGGTCGTGGCCGCTATCACCCCGCGCGTGCAGGAGCTGCGTGTGATCAACACCATCTGCGCCGCCACGAGTGAGCGTCAACAGGCAGCAGCCACACTTGCCAACCGCTGCGACTGCATGGTCGTCGTGGGCGGCAAGAACTCGGGCAACACCCGCCGCCTGGCGCAGATTTGTGCCGATGCCTGCGAGCGCACGTATCACATCGAGGAAGCTTCCGAGCTCCAGGCCGCGTGGTTTACCGACGCTCACCACATCGGCATCACCGCCGGAGCCTCCACCCCGCAAGAACACATCGAACGCGGCGTCACGCGCATCAAGGAGCTTTGCCGCTAACCATGGACCAGACCGTACCCGCATACGCCGCCGAGGTGGCCGATTACGGGCGCAGCCGCGACCCCGAGCCGGGTGAGGGCGCGCTCGTTAAGAACGTGCGTCCCGAGTCGCCCGCATGGGATGTGGGTATCGAGCCGGGCATGCGCGTGCTTACGGTCAACGGCGAGCAGCTGACTGATATGATCGTGTGGCTCTGGGAGGCCGACGACGACACCGTCGAGCTGGAGGTATTCGATCCACGCGACGGCACCGTCACCCCCGTCGAGCTCGACCGCTTCCCGGGTGAGGACTGGGGCCTTGAGTTCGACGGCCCCATCTTCGACGGCATGCGTACCTGCGTCAACGCCTGCGTGTTCTGCTTTATGACGATGCTCCCCAAGGGCGGTCGCTCCACGCTCTACATCCGCGACGACGACTATCGTCTGAGCTTTTTGCAGGGCAACTTTGTCACGCTCACGAACCTCTCCGACGAGGACGTGCAAAACGTCATCCAGCGCAACATGAGCCCCATGAACGTGTCGGTTCATGCCGTGAGCCCCGACGTCCGCCGCCGCATGATGGGCCGCAACGCCCAGCGAGGCATGGACGTACTCGAGGCCATCATGGCCGCCGGCATCGAGATTCACGCGCAGATTGTGTTGTGCCCCGGCATGAACGACGGCGAGGAGCTGGAAAAGACCCTGCGGTATTGCGAGGAGCACGAGCAAATCACAAGCCTGGGCATTGTGCCGCTCGGTTTTACCAAGCATCAGAACCGTTTTAGCTGGTCCTACAGCGACAAGCCCGAGCTAGCGCGCGAGACCATCGCCATGATCAGGCCCTTCCAGGACCGTGCCTTCGAGCGCTTTGGCCGCCACACCTTCCAGATGAGCGACGAGTTCTACCTGGACGCCGGCATCGATCCTCCCGAGGCAGACTTTTACGACGGTTACCCGCAGTACTACGACGGCATCGGCATGATCCGCTCGTATCTGGACGAGACCGACGACGTGCTTGCCGCCGACGCCGAGCGTCTGGCCCGCGTCCGCGCCGGCATCGCCGAGCGCAACCAGCACCTGCTGTGCCTCTCGGGCGCCAGCGCGCGCGACACCGTGGCGCGCTTTGTGGAGTCGCCGCATGGTCTCGCCGGCACCGTCACAGCCATCAAGAACCGCTACTTTGGCGGCAACGTGGACGTGACCGGCCTCATCGTCGCGTGTGACATTCTGGAGCAGCTGCCCCAAGACCTGTCGGGGGTTATGCTCTTTGTGCCTAAGCTCATGTTCAACGCTGACGGCATGACGCTTGACGAGTATCATCGTGACGATTTACTCGCAAGCCTTACCAGTCGCGGCGCCGAGGTTCATGTGGTGTCGACCATGCCGCATGAGCTGCTCGATACCCTGGAGCGCATCCTTGGCATTGTGCCTGCCGACTCTACTAATTCCGCTGACCCTACCCATTAAAGGAGAGCAGATGAAACCTATCGTCGCCGTCGTCGGACGCCCCAACGTGGGCAAGTCCACGCTCGTTAACCGCCTGGCCCAGACCTCGGACGCCATCGTCCACGAGTCTCGCGGCGTCACGCGCGACCGCTCGTATCACACGGCCGATTGGAACGGCCGCGAGTTCACCATCGTCGACACGGGCGGTATCGAGCCGCTCAAGAGCGACGACGTCTTTGCCACGTCCATCCGCGACCAGGCGCTCGCCGCCGCCGAGGAAGCCGCCGTCATCCTGTTTGTGGTCGATGGCCGCACCGGCGTCACCGAGGAGGACGAGTCGGTCGCCCGCATGCTCAAGCGCTGCGACAAGCCGGTCTTTCTGCTGGTGAACAAGCTCGACAACCCCGATCGCGAGAACGACAGCATCTGGGAGTTCTATTCGCTCGGTATCGGCGAGCCCACGCCGCTCTCGGCGCTGCACGGCCACGGCACCGGCGACCTGCTCGACGACATCGTGGCCCTGCTTCCTGAGGAAGAGGACGAAGTCGCCGATGAGTTCCCCGACGCGCTGAACGTCGCCATCATCGGCCGCCCCAATGCCGGTAAGTCGTCGCTGTTCAACCGCATCCTGGGCGCCGACCGCTCTATCGTGTCCAACATTGCCGGCACGACGCGCGACGCCATCGACACCGTCGTTGAGCGCAACGGCAAGCACTACCGCATGGTCGACACCGCGGGCATTCGCAAGAAGAGCACCGTGTACGAGAACATCGAGTACTACTCCATGGTCCGCGGCCTGCGCGCCATCGACCGCGCCGACGTGGCGCTGCTCGTCGTCGACGCCTCCGTGGGCGTTACCGAGCAGGATCAGAAGGTCATGGGCTTGGCCATCGAGCGCGGCTGCGCCATCGTGGTGCTGCTCAACAAGTGGGATCTGCTCGACGACGACCGTAAGCGCGAGGCCTGCATGGAGACCATCGACCGCCGTCTGGGCGTCATGGCTCCCTGGGCCCAGTACCTGCGCATCTCTGCCCTCACTGGCCGCAGCGTCGAGAAGATCTGGGCGATGGTCGACGCCGCCGAAAAGACGCGCTCGCAGAAGATCAGCACCTCGCGCCTCAATACGTTCCTTACCGACCTGCGCGAGTTCGGTCATACCGTGGTGGACGGCAAGCGCCGCCTGCGCATGCACTACGTGACCCAGACGGGCGTCAACCCGCCAACGTTCACGTTCTTCGTCAACCACAGTGACCTGGTCAACGACACCTACCAGCGCTACGTGGAGAACCGCATGCGCTCGACCTTCGACTTTGCCGGCACGCCCATTCGACTCTTCTTTAGGAAGAAGGAGCAAAAGGATGCATAATCCGATTCTTCTGACCGCCATCTGCGCCGTGGTCTCGTTCTTTATCGGGGCGATTCCGTTTGGTCTGATCCTGGGCCGCGTGTTCAACCACACGGACATTCGTAAGGCGGGCTCCGGCAACATCGGCACCACCAACGCCCTGCGCGTGGCCGGCCCCAAGGTGGCCGCGCTCACGCTGCTGCTCGACTGCCTTAAGGGCGCTATCTGCGTCCTTATCGCGCGTCCGCTTATCGCGGGCGTGGGCTATGGCTTCCCTGTGAGCATCATGGCGCCTGGAGCCCCCGGCGATTGGATGCTCGGCGTCATTTGCCTGGCAGCCGTGTGGGGCCACATCTTCTCGCCCTACCTCAACTTCCATGGCGGCAAGGGTATCGCCGTTGGCTTGGGCGTCATCCTCGCCTGGTACTGGCCCATCGGACTTTCGCTGCTGGGCATGTTTATCGCGGCCGTCGCCATCACCAAGTTTGTGTCGGTGGGCTCGCTTGCCGCGGCCATCGGTCTTCCCATCGCCGCCTGCGCGGTCTTTCCGTACGGCAGCCTGGGACTTAAGTTTTGCATGGCGCTGATCGGCATCACCGTGGTGTGGGCCCATCGTGCGAACATCAAAAAGCTCATGACGGGCAAGGAGTCCAAGCTATCGTTTACCAAGCGCGTCACCGAGCCCGACGATAAGTAGGAGAGAGTCATGAATGTTGCGCTGATTGGCTCCGGCTCCTGGGGAACCGCCGTCGCCGGCCTTGCCGCCGCTCGAGCCGAGCGCGTGACCATGTGGGCCCATAGCGAGCAGACGGCCGCCGGCATCAATGGCGAGCACCGTAACCCCCGGTATCTGGTGGGATATGAGCTGCCCGGCAACGTCGTCGCCACGACGGACCTGGCGCAGGCGCTCAACGGCGCCGACGTCATTATCTTCGCCGTGCCCTCCACGCACCTGCGCAGCGTATGCCATCAAGCGGCACCCTGTATCGCCGCCGACACCCCGGTGCTCTGCCTCACCAAGGGCATTGAGCCCGAATCCGGCCTGCTCATGAGCGAGGTCATCGCCAGCGAGATCGGCAACGAGACACGTGTTGCGGCGCTCTCGGGCCCCAACCATGCCGAGGAGATCTGCCGCGGCGGACTTTCTGCCGCCGTCATCGCCAGCGAAGACCCGCAGATAGGGGAGACCTTTAAGGACCTGCTCTTGTCCACGGCCTTCCGCATCTATCTGTCGCAAGACATGACCGGCGTCGAGGTTTGCGGCGCCATGAAAAATGTCATCGCCATCGTGTGCGGCATCTCCGCCGGCTCGGGCGCAGGCGACAACACGCTCGCCCTCATCATGACGCGCGGCCTGGCAGAGATCAGCCGTCTGGTACACGCCCGCGGCGGTCAAGCTATGACCTGCATGGGGCTTGCCGGCATGGGAGACCTCATTGCCACCTGCACCTCGGAGCACTCGCGCAACCGCACCTTTGGCTACGAATTTGCCCACGGCGTGTCGCTCGACGAGTATCAGACGCGCACGCATATGGTGGTCGAGGGCGCCGTCGCGGCCCGCAGCGTCAGCGAGCTTGCCCGTTCACTGGGCGTAGACATTCCGCTCACCTTTGCCGTGGAGCAAACGCTCTACAACGGTGTTACTTTGGATAGGGCGCTCGAGATTCTTACCGACCGCGTCCCTTCTCAAGAGTTCTACGGACTCACCGACTAGCGCAGAAAGGCTACTACCATGGGTTCCATCAAAATCGCTCCGTCCGTCCTTTCGGCCGACATGGCCAACCTCAAGGGCGAGCTCGACAAGATCGCCGGCGCCGACTACGTTCACTTTGACGTTATGGACGGTCACTTTACCGGCAATCTCACCTTTGGCGTCGATATCCTCAAGGCCGTCAAGCGCTCCACTGATGTACCGGTCGACGCACACCTGATGGTATCGAACCCCGACGAGACCGTCGATTGGTACGCCGACGCCGGTGCCGACATGATCACCGTGCACTACGAGGCCTCCACGCACCTGCATCGCACGCTCACGCACCTGCAGCAGCGCGGCGTCAAGGCCGGCGTGGTGCTCAACCCCGCCACCCCCGTGTGCGTACTCGAGAGCATCATCGACGTCGTCGATATGGTGCTGCTGATGAGCGTGAACCCCGGCTTTGGCGGCCAGAGCTTTATCCCGGGCACTCTGCATAAGCTCCACGAGCTCAAGGCCATGTGCGAGCGTCACGGCGTGTCGCCCCTGATCGAGGTCGACGGCGGTATCTCTTCCAAGAACATCGCCGAGGTCGTCAAGGCCGGCGCCAACGTGCTCGTGGCCGGCTCAGCCGTATTTAAGTCCGAAGATCCCGCTGCCGAGGTTGCACTGCTGCAGAAGCTGGGCAACGAGGCAGCACAGGAGGCATAAACCCTTATGACCGCAGGTCAAAACCGCATACCCGTGAATCTTGACTATGCCGCCTCGACGCCCATGCGCGCCGAGGCGCTCCTTGCGCAGCGTGAGTACGACGACAGCGAGCTTGCCGGCGTCAACCCCAACTCGCTGCACTCGCTTGGACGCAAGGCCGCTGCACGCCTGGAAGTGGCACGTCGCGAGATCGCCCGTAGCTTTGGCGTACGCGTTCGCCCGTCCGAGATTGTACTGACCAACGGCGGCACCGAAGCCAACCAGTTGGCACTGCTCGGTCTTGCCGAAGGCGCCCGTCAGCGCGACCGTAAGCGTAACCGCGTGATCGTATCTGCCATCGAGCACGATTCGATTCTGGACAACCTGCCGCTGCTGCGCTCCGCCGGCTTTTCCGTCGACCTGGTACAGCCCTGCCGCGCGGGCTTCATTGAGCCTGCCGCGCTGATCGACTTGCTGGGTGACGACGTGGCGCTCGTGAGCATTATGGTCGCCAACAACGAGACCGGCGTGGTGCAACCCATCCAGGAGCTGGCCGCTGCCGCACATGCTGCCGGCGCCCTGTTCCACACCGATGCTATCCAGGGTTATCTGCATATTCCGCTCGATATTACCGAGCTGGGAGTTGACGCCATGTCCGTCGCCGCCCATAAAATTGGCGGTCCTGTGGCATCCGGCGCGCTTTACGTTAAGACCCGCACGCCACTGCGCCCCCGCATTTTTGGCGGCGGACAGGAAGCCGGACGTCGCGCGGGCACGCAGGACCTACGTACACAGCTGGCTTTTGCCGCCGCCGCCCGCACGCTGGCGCCCCATGTGGCCCAGGAGCGCACAACGCTGCAGGCCTTATCCGATAAGCTCTACGCCACGCTTACGGCCCATCCTCGCATTCACGCCACGATGGGCGACTACGCGCAGGCCGATCGTCTGCCGGGTATGGTTTCGATCTACATTGACGGCATGGACTCCGAGGAGCTCATCATCAAGCTCGATGCCGCCGGCTTTGAGGTTTCGGCTGGATCGGCTTGCTCGAGCGGCAGCATGGATCCGAGCCACGTGCTCAGCGCCATGGGCATTGGTCGCGAGCAAGCTCTCGGCGCTCTTCGCATCTCGTTCGATGACCGCGTGAATCCGGACGATCTGGACGAGTTTGCCCAGACGCTGCTCTCGATCGTAGGCGCCGCATGATCGTCGCCGAGCTTGAGCGCGCGCTGCTGGCACGCTACCCCAAGACGGACGCCGAGGGCTGGGATCATGTTGGGCTATCTGTGGGTGATCCCGCTGCAGAGATCACCTGTGTTGCCTGTGCACTCGACGCAACCGAAGCCAACGTGCACCGCGCTCTCGAGGCCGGCGCCAACGTGCTGCTGACGCATCATCCCATCTACATCAAGGCGCCCGAGGCGTTTTGCCCGGCGGATTCCGCGCGTCCCCAGTGCAGCGCTGCGCTGTACGAGGCAGCTCGTTGCGGCGTGAGCATCATCTCGCTTCACACCAACCTGGACCGCTCGCACGAAGCGCGCGTCCGCCTGAGTGAGTTGCTGGGCGCTGAGCCCATGAGCTCGTTGGAGCATGTGGGCGAGCCTGAGCTCACCGGTCTGGGCGCGCTCGCGACCCTCCACGACGCCTGCAACCTGCGCGATCTCGCCAACCGTGCCGCCACGGCCTTTGACAGCGACCCGCGCGTATGGGGCGATGCCGAGCGCCCGTGCCGCACCGTCGCCATTCTGGGCGGCTCCCTCGGCGATTTTGGTGAGCTCGCCATCGCTGCGGGAGCCGACGTTGTCGTGACGGGCGAAGCGGGCTACCACGTGGCGCAGGACCTTGCCTTGCGTGGGCTGGGCGTGATTCTGCTCGGCCACGACCGCTCCGAAGAGCCGTTCGTTGATATATTGATGAACTCTGCAGTTGACGCCGGGGTCGACCCCCGTCATACGATTAAAATACTGAACCCTTGCCAATGGTGGACTGTGACAAAAGGAGAGAACTTATGAGCGCCGGCGCTACGCTACTCAAGCTGCAACAGATCGATTTGGAGCTCGCCCGCAACAAGAGCGAACTTGCCAATATGCCGGAGCTTAAGGAGCTCGCTTCCAAGCGCAAGACCTATGTGAAGCTCAAGTCCGAGATGACCAAGCTCTACGCCCAGCGCAAGGACCTGGACATTGAGCTCGACGACCTCAACACCACCGAGATCCAGACCAACAACGCCATCGAGGCCGCCAAGAAGCGCCACGTCGATGGTTCTGACTACCGCGAGGTTCAGGACCTGGAGAATGAGCTTGCCACCCTGGCAAAGCGTCTGGACAAGATCGAACACACCCGCAAGGACGTCGTCATCGCCCATAAGGAGGCGCTCGACCGCGAGGCCCGCGCGCAGGCAATCATCGCCAAGTTCGAGGAGGGTGTGAAGGCCGATACCAAGGCCGCGCGCGCTAAGGCCGCCGACCTACAGGCTCAGATTGATTCCGCCACCAAGGAGCGCACCGCGCTTGCCGCTACGCTGCCGGCCGACGTGCTCACCGACTACGAGCGTCTGCTCAAGCAGTTCCGCGGCCTGGCCGTCGAGACCATCCAGGGCAACATCCCCACGGTCTGCCACACCGCACTGCAGGCATCGTCCATGAGCGACCTCAACCACGACGGTAGCGAGATTACGCACTGCCCGTACTGCCACCGCCTGCTGGTGCTCCCCAACAAGGAAGCCTAAATGATGACGGCGGCATCCAACAATTCAATGCAACTTGAGGGAAAAACGATCCTGCTGGGTATTACCGGCGGGATCGCCGCCTATAAGTCGTGCAATATCGTGCGCCTGCTGCAAAAGCGCGGCGCGCGCGTCAAGGTCGTTATGAGCGAGCATGCCACCGAGTTTGTGGGCCCGCTCACCTTCCGAGCGCTCACCAACGAGCCTGTTGCCGTTGGTCTATTCGACGACCCCTCCGACCCCATTCACCACATTTCGCTGGCGCAGGAGCCCGATCTGGTGGTCGTGGCGCCCGCGACGGCCAATATCATCGCCAAGATGGCAAACGGTATCGCCGATGACCTCATCTCCACCACGCTGCTTGCCACGCCGCGCCCCATCGTGATCGCCCCTGCCATGAACAACGGCATGTGGAAGGCGCCGGCGACGCAGGCCAACATGGCCACGCTGCGCGACCGTGGCGTCCATGTGGTAGGACCCGGTAGTGGCTACCTTGCCTGCGGCGACGTGGACACGGGACGCATGAGCGAGCCCGAGGACATCGTTAAGGCCGTCTGCGAGGTGCTCAACCCCGCGCCCCAGGACCTTGCGGGCAAGCGCATCGTAATCACCGCCGGCCCCACGCACGAGCCGATCGACCCCGTGCGCTTTATTGGCAACCGGTCGTCGGGCAAGATGGGCATCGCCCTGGCGGGGGAGGCTGCTCGCCGCGGCGCTGCGGTCACGCTTGTGCTGGGACCGACATCGCTCGATGTCCCCCGCGGCGTGGAGTGCGTGCGCGTGCAGACCGCCGCAGAGATGCTTCAGGCGGCGCTGAGCGCCTTTCAGACGGCCGATGCGGCCATTTGTGCGGCTGCCGTCGCTGACTACACGCCCGCAGCCCCTGCCGACCATAAGCTCAAAAAGGCCAACGAGCGCCTGGATCGCATCGAACTGGTCGAGACGGTCGATATCTTGGCCGAGCTTTCGCGCCAAAAGGGAGAGCGGTGCGTGATCGGCTTTGCGGCCGAGACCGATAACGTCGTGGAGTACGCGCAGCGAAAGCTCGCCCGCAAGGGTTGCGATGCCATTATCGCCAACGATGTCTCGCGCGCCGATTCGGGCTTCGGAACCGATACTAACAAGGCCTGGATCGTGAGCACAGCGGGCACGCAAGAACTTCCCGTTCTAACAAAACCCCAGCTCGCAGATACAATTTTGGACTTGCTTCAAAATTTGTAAAAAAGTTCTTGCACAAGGGCAAAGTTTCGGGTTAATATACTCCCTGTTGCGAGCGAGAGCACAGCAACAAACAAAAGCTTCGGGACGTGGCGCAGCTTGGTAGCGCACTTGACTGGGGGTCAAGGGGTCGCTGGTTCGAATCCAGTCGTCCCGACCAGAAGTTTGCAGGTCAGGCACATAGTGCCTGACCTTTTTTGTTTTAAGCAATTGCTTAATTTTGATTAAGCAACAGGGTGCCAATAATCTACCTACGCCATACTCGCTTTTTGCGGTTACTTGCGCGTTTTGCACGCGCTTGAGCCGATTTATTAACGCGATACGAATCTACATACGCGTAGCTGGTATACAGCCGAGTACAGGCCGTATTTATCGCGGCGATTTACACAGATATAGCGACTGTAACGAACAAGCGTGTCGCTGTATTTATTCCAGTAGCCCACTTGATTGGTGGACAAGTGGGCTGTCGCGACGAAACGCCAACCAGGATGGACTCTATACGAAGACGCTGCAAAGGTAATGGCGGGGGAGTGCGGCAGGCGCTCTGAGAGCCGCTGTATGACCCCATTTCTCTTCACCTCGACTACCTGTGCCACGAACCTCAAACCGTTCGAGTACCGCCAAAACAAAGGCCCGCACAGGCTGTGCGGGCCTTTCACTAGATAAGCAAGAAGACAAACTAGAAACACCAAGCGGGGAACACGTAGTAGAAATACGTCGCGTAGTCGCTATGCCACGCACCGTTACTGCCGACATAGCGAAAGTCCGTGGAGCTGCTCGGGTGCACGGAGCGAGGCCAGTGATTGTAGCTCGACGAAGCCCCGGAATCGCCCTTGAATTTGTAGTACTCGTACTGGAACCCCTCTGGAATCGGCGTGAAGGGAATGTCTCCGTAGACCTCGGTCGTGGAGAGGAGGAAGACCTTGTCGGTCGTGGCCGAAGGTGTGCCGGCGCTGCCGCCGCCCTTGTTGTCGGTCATCTTCTTGACGGCCTTCGCCTTGGACTGGAGCTCGGAGGGTAGGAGCGACCAGAGGTCACCGGAATTGAAGCGGCCGCGCAGCTCGGACTTCTCCCAGCCGCCGGCGTTGGTGTCGGTGGCGTTCATTGGATGACCAATCGGGCCATCCAGGGCATCGTTGGTCGCCTCGAACGTGAGTCCTGCCTTGCCCGATCCGTCCGCAAGGTCATCGTGATCGATGCCGATGATACGGTACTCGAGTGTCTTGCCGTTCGTGAGCTTGACGGAGAACTTCGTCCCCGCATCCATCGCGGCCTTGGCCTTAGCGTATGCGGGCGACGCCTCGCCCTTCGCGGCGACGTCCTCGGCCACGGCCTCCTGCTCGTCGAGCGTCCAGTCCTTCGCGTCCTTGACGATAGCCGCCTGTACGGTCGCAGAATAGGCCCCGGTGGAGCCGCCGCCGGACGCGCCGCCCTCGGTGCCGCCAGTCGCCCCGCTGTTCACCGTGTTGCCGACCAGGTTGAACTGGTTTCAGATGGCGCCTGCCACGCCGGGTCCCGCGAACACGATAACCAGGCCGATGATGGCGATAATCAGGACGTACTCGATGATTGACTGCCCTCGGAGGCGGGTATTCCTAGGAGATACCCCCCCCCGAAGGTTAATTGCCGCTGCATGCATATGCGACTCCCTTCGCTCAGGGCTTGTAGATACATTGCCGAGCGTAGGACTATTCCAAAAAGTTGTGCTGGTCTTGCCGCAGCGGCAACGATGGCGGCAGGGGAGAGAGTCATGCGCTCTCAGCGCGGCTATGACGCCCGCTTCGAACGCCGACCGTATTCCTATCGAGACAGCCACTTCATGCCTTTAGAAAGACGAATGAAAGCCGCAGACACACAGAACGCAGGAGAGAACCACGAGGTGCCCTCATCATTCGGAGTGACATTCCGTTTCAAAACGTATGCGTTTCACCATGAGATAGGGATCTGTCATGAGCTGGAAACTGAGAAAATGCGTTATCGCCTTACTGACTTTGTCGACTCTGACGTGTTTCGCCGCCTTAATCGGCGTCAATATCAAACCGCAACACGATGCTTATCCCTCATCTTTGTCCATTAAAAAGGGCCAAGATTTCAGCCTCGGCCGAAACGTCAATTATTTTGACAAGCTAAAACCTAATGAGGAAAACATCTTGATGTTCTGGGCATCGTGGTGTCAGCACTGCGAATCTCTCATAGAGGATATGCAACAACTTGATAATTTCGCAGCCTTGAGGAAGAACGTTTTCACTGTTTCCGAGGACAGCACGATTGAAGAAGCCTCGGTCCATGAAGGAGACTTTCCCATATACATAGATTAAGATAAGGCCGTGTATGACCAATATGTACTTGAGCATATTCCGTCCGTATTCATACTGGATGATCAAGGAAACATCATCGGCTTATCCGAAGGAGAGGAAGAACCTCTTGCCTTATTAAAGAAATACGCCGAATACAACGGATAGAAAGCGAAAGGAGGCGACATCGAGTAACTATCAAAGGCCAGATTAAGGAGCCCGCCATGAAGAAATGCCTACCCTCCATCGTCTCAGCAACTCTTTGCCTCTCCCTTGTCATGACACCATTTGTACCCGTTGCGGCAGCCTATGCCGACGAAGGATCTCCCGCCGAGAGCAGCGATATCTACGTCTGAGTCAACTACGACGAAAATTACGATATATCCCTTTTTTGAGCGCGGGCGCTGCACGGATTCATATTCCAAGGCGTGGTGCGATTCTCACGGATCTGCAAATAACCGCCCCGTCCCTCACAAGGTCAAGCTGAACGCGAAGGAGGAGACTTGCCTGCGCGATCTCTAGCTTGCTGGCACCGCTGAAGTTATCGCCGGTCTCGTGACAACCGGTCCTAGCGGCGGCTTTTTTGCAACCGCAATGACATCGTACCGACTTTTCACTTGCATGTTCTGAAAGGAAGTTGCCATGCTGTCGCAAAATCAATCGAGATACTTGGACACAATCGGCTTTGCCCTGCTCGCATCACTCTTTGCTAGCGACCTTTTGCTGAAACCGCCCAAGGAACTCGTTTTGCTTGCCATAGACTGCATTTCCGCCCTTTACTTTACGGCAACCCTAATCGTCGGACTAAAGGAGAGGAAAAAAGGCGCAGTCGTTGCGTCCGCCGTAGGCGTGATCACAGCCATTGCATCATTCTTTATCTGACACATTGGTGATCTAGGGGCGATATCGTAGGAATACGACCGGGAGAGCCGGGACCAGATTGCCCGGGTTGCCCGGTCGGCTCGCGCGACGGCGCGGCGGTTCCACAGAAAGCTCTCCGGACTTCACGCCGTTTCTGATCGCATTGTAGACAGCCGTCTCGTCTTCGCAGTCGGCGAGCACGCGGTGTGCGTCGTCGTTTTGGATGTCCAGTAAATCTCGAAGGTCCTCCATGCACCAGCATCCGAGATTTGGCCATGCGCGTTGCGCGAGCTGATAAGTGTCGATTGCGATGTTGTAGTTAAAGTCCAGGCCAAAGCCGTCCCAGGCAGAACGGCTTTGTTTCCTTGATTATCAACTTCATCCGGACACTTCCCGCATTCATCCGTGTGTGTACGGATGAATGCGGGGCTCGATAGCCCGGCGGCCTGATCGGCAGGCCGCCGGGAACTCTCACTCCTCGATAAAAGCCGGCACTCGGTTAGTCCTACGCATCTTGAAATCGCCAGTATCGTGGGAGACGTAGAGAATGCCGTCCATCCCATCTCGTGATGCATACGACAGGTGAACTGAACCGCAATCCGATCCATCATTGTCGAGAAGATCGAACGAATTCGGGTCGCTCGTTGCGGCCAAACGACCACTCAGACAAGAGCCGTCGTCATTACAGATTTGCCATTCCATGTCTTCGCCTGCAAGAATCGCCATAGACGGCCTGGTCGCGCCATCGTTGACATACATCCCGTCTATGCCAAACCCATTTTCAGCGCCATCGATGAACGACTGCTCGGACCTATACCTCGCAAATGATGCACATAGCACCATTGCAAGACAAAGTACAGAGCCAACAATCGCTATCTTTGCATAGCTCTTGCCTATCATGTCATTCACCTCCCTCGTATGTATCGAGGTATTCCTGCTTGAGCGTCTGCGAGGACGACTTGATCTTTTCCACGAGCGTGCCGGCCTCGATGAAGTAGAACGAGTTGGTGAGGTCTGCCAGGTCGTCGAGCAGATGGCTTGAAATGAGCACGCTGCGTCCCCGCGCCACCTCGCTGCACATCGCGTCGCAGGAGGTTTTCCGCTTTCCCGGATCGAGGCCGTTCAGCGGTTCATCGAGGATGAGGTACGGGCAATCGGTCGCTATCGCCATGGCAAGCTTTACCTGCTGCTTCATTCCTGTCGAGAGTTTACGGGTCGGCTTGTCGAGATATGGGGAGATTCCGAGGGAGTCGCAGAGCGAGTCGATGTCGGCGGCCGATTTCCACGCCTCCCTAACGAAAGAGAGGTGCTCGCGGGCCGATAGCGTGGGGTAGAGATCCGCGCCGCCCGAAGAGCTCAGGTAGACGAGTTCTGCGAATTCGGCTGATCGACGTTGGCAGATTCCGTCTGCCGCCAGGCTTCCCGAGCGGATGCGGGTGGGAAATTGGCCCGACAGCGCTTCAAGAAGGGTGGTTTTCCCCGAGCCGTTGGGAGCAACGAGGCCCGCCGCCGTTCCCGGGCTCAGGAAAAGCGACCCGATTGAAAGTATCGTCGTGCTTCCGTATCCCACGCTCGCGTCCAGAAGCTCGAGCCCATGGCGCTTTTTCGCGGGTCCAGGCTGTTTGGGGGAACGTGTCGCAACGGCGCCGACCGCAAAAAAGACCGCGACGTATGCCAGGGCCACGGCAAGCATCGATGCGCTGCCTGAACCGGAGCCAATGAATTCTGTCGGGAAGCATCCTACGTAACCCGTTGCCTCGATAGGCGAGAATACGGCCAGCGGCAGGAGATTGAGCGCGGCGCTATGTTCCAGTGCCGAATCGGACAATAACGGGAATGCCGGAGCCGCGACAAGCAGCGCGGAGGTAAGGGGGCCCGCGAGGACGCGCCTCGTTGCGGTCGATAGGACGGCGGAGCAAACGGATATCAAGGTTCCGCCCGCAAGCAGCGCGAGAAGCAGGGCTGTGAAGACGTTTCCCGCGGTCGTGGTGGTAAGCGCGCCGTCATGGAAGAAGGCGATCGGGTACCCAATTTGCCCGAAGCCGTTTAGGGCCAAGGCGTAAATGCCCCCGGGTGCGAGGCCGGCGAGGAGCATCGCGGTCCCCGCGGCGATTATCGAAAACACGATCTGGATAAGGCGCCGGAATTTGGGCACGGGCGCCTTTGCCGCCAGGGTCCCGGGCCTTGTGGCGCCGCGCACGAGTATCGACGAGAGAAGGAAGGGGATGAAGGGGAGGAAAGACGGCGCCGTGGCAATGGCGTAAGGCAGGAAGGAAAGGAATGGCAGGTCGTTTGCGGAGGCCGGGATATCCGTGATGCCGGAGCTGCTCAGGGCACGGCAATACGCGAGGTCTGCGTCATTGGTCTCTCGGTCTCCCACGATGGACCCGGATTGGAAGCCTTCGCCCATGAGCGCGTAGTAGCTCTCGGCAGAATCGAGAAAGGCGGCGTCGGTTTGAGCGGCAAGGGCGGCGTTCGCGTATCTTGCAAGCTCCGCGTCGACTTGCTGCTCTGGAGATAGGTCTGTGCCGCTGGCCTGGGGCGCGCGCGTATTGAATGCGTCGACAAAGCCCTGCATGCCCTGCTTCATAAAGAAGGGCCCGTAGATGGGTGAATTGAACGCAATGGGGATGGAGAAGGCTGCGGCGAGAACGAGCGTAGAAATCCATACGGCCCTGTCTCTTAGGATTAGTTTGAGAAGAAGTCGACAGTACATTTAGAAGCACCTACATTTCTCAAGTCATCGTTAGATTAATAATGACAGACCGAATGAAGATGCGTGCGACGGGGGCGAGGCGAATGGCTGAGCGGTATCGATACGCGGGTTCAACGGTATTATATTGACCACATAGATTATTAACTTGCATTTCTAACAGTTAAGGAGACGGGTGCTTTCCAGCACACTCCTTCGATGATGCCTTCCGCTAGTTGCTATGCCGGTTTCAGCCAACAAAGAATGTGCCCGGGCGCTCAGGTTCACCGTTAGCGTTGGCAACATATGAGATGATACACACGCGCAACAAAAACGTGTACATCAGCCACCAAAAACGACATTTTTCGACATGTCTGGAGGCGGATGTACACGAATGCGAAATCCCCCGCCCAATAGTGCCCTCCACATGTCTGGACTCTCTATGGCTTCGCTGGATAGACATCGCAGGAACGGGTATAGTATCGAAAGTTTTGTCGTTAACCAGCGGGGGAGTCCTGTGGGCATCAAAAAGAAGATCAAAAAGGAGCTTATCGGCACTTCCGATTACCCGTCGAATAAGATCTTTACGATCTCCAATTTCATTACCTTTACGCGCCTGATCCTCACCCTGGTATTTCTGTACCTGTTTGTGACGGATAACAACCGCGTCATCGCCATCGTTATCTACGCCGTTGCCGCCTCCACCGACTGGATGGACGGTCAGATTGCCCGCATGACTAAGACGGTCTCGTGGCTCGGCAAGGTCATGGATCCCATTTGCGACCGCGCGCTGCTGTTCACCGGCGTGCTGGGACTGGTGGTTCGCGGAGAGCTGCCAATCTGGGTCTGCGTGCTCATTATTGGCCGCGATATCTATCTGGGCATCGGCACGCTTATCGTGCGTCATTATCACCGTCGCCCCATCGACGTCGTCTTTCCCGGAAAGATTGCCACGGCGCTGCTCATGACCGGATTCTCGCTCATGCTGCTCGGTTTCCCCGTTATTGACGGCCTGTATCTTTTACCTTCATCCCTTACGGCCTTCCCGGGCCTCAACGGAAGCTCGGTGCCCCTCGGCATCTTCTTTGTGTACGGCGGCGTGATCTTCTCCATGCTCACGGCTGTCATCTACTCCATTAAGGGCGGAGTGGCCATTAAACAGGCTCTCGCGCATCCCGAGGACGAGGACATCGACTTTCTGAACCCTGAAATCGAAGACTGATTCGTTGGGGTATGATTACGTACGGTTCATTATTTGCGGCACGTCCGCGATAAGTTAGGGGTTGTCATGGACAACATGGTTAACAATATGCCTCAGAATGATAAGACTGCTGACGCTACCTGCGTATTCCGCGTGCCTTCAAGTGACGTCACCGTTCCCGACCTCATGGCCAACGTGCGCATCACCGCCCCCGTTTTGTCCATCGTCAAGGGTCCGCAGACTGGTGCCGCCTTTGAGCTTGAGGACGACGTGACCACCATCGGCCGCGATCCTGCGAACGGCATCTTCCTCAATGACATGACTGTTTCGCGCAGCCACGCGCGCATTATTCGCGAGGGCCTTGGCGCTCGCATCGAGGACTTGGGATCGCTCAATGGCACCTGGGTCGACGGTGCCATTGTCAATGCAGCCCCGCTGCACGACGGTTCTTCCGTCCAGATCGGTACGTTTACGCTCATCTACCACGAGAGCACGCCGGAGCGCATCGAAACCGGTGAGTAGGGCATGGCCGAACGCAACTATCTGAGTATCGGCCAAGTCGTCAACCTACTTCGAGGCGCATACCCCGATCTTTCGAACTCAAAAATTAGATTTCTAGAGGATGAGGGGCTCATTACCCCTCATCGTACGCCAAAGGGATACCGTCAGTACTCCAAGGAGGACGTTGATCGCCTGGAGGTCATTCTGCACCTGCAGAAGACTCGCTACATGCCGCTCAACGTGATTAAGCAGCGCTTGGAAAACGCCACGGACCTGTCAACGCTCGCCTACGAGGTGGGCTTGCTGTCCGATGTTCCGCTCAAGACGGAGCCCAAGGAGACTAAGCAAAAGCTGCATCCCATCGAGACCATTCCCGATATGCTGGGCGTCGAGATTTCGTTTATCCGCTCGCTCGCCGAGAACGACCTCATTCGTATCATCAAGAGTCCGCAAAATCGTGAGCTCGTCGATGGTCGCGATTTTCCGATCATCCGCTACTGCTCCGAGCTGTCGCGCTTCCATATCGAGCCGCGCAACCTGCGTCAGTACGTGTCTTCCGCCAACCGCGAGTCCTCGATGTTTGAGCAGGTGCTCGTGAGCATGCTCGGCATGGATACCTCCGATGACGAGCGCGACGCCAAGCTCGAGCGTGCGTTTAAGAAGCTTCACGACCTGACGGAGGGCGTGCACACCGCGCTGCTCAAGAACCGCGTTTTTGAGTCGCTCAACGCCGTGGTCGAGGACGCCGACATCGATGCACTCGATGAGGAAATCACTCGCTCCGAGTCCACCAAGGCCAAAAACGAAGAGACAGCCGCGCCGGCTTCGCACGAGAATTCTCTCGTAAAGCCGCTCAAGGTCGTCGCCCCTTCGCACTCCGGCACCGCCACCGCGGGCAAATAACAGCTGCCGCTTATCCGGCAACCCATTGAAAGGTCATGCAATGTACGACTTCGAATCTCAAATCGTCGACATCCCCGACTATCCCGAGCCCGGAGTCATCTTTAAAGACATCACGCCGCTCTTTGGCAATCCCGAGGCGCTCAAAGCCATGACCGATTCCCTCGCCGAGCACTTTGCCGGCATGGGAATCACCAAGGTCGTGGGTCCCGAGGCTCGCGGCTTTATGGTTGGCGTACCGGTGGCTGTAGCCCTTGGCGCCGGCTTTGTTCCCGCACGTAAACCGGGCAAGCTGCCGCGCGAGACCGTGAGCCAGAGCTACGAGCTCGAGTACGGAACGGATTCCATTGAGATTCATGCCGACGCTATCAGCTCTAAAGATACCGTGTTGATTCTGGACGACTTGGTCGCGACGGGCGGAACCGTCGAGGCAACAGGTAAACTGGTGCGAGATATGGGCGCAAAGCTTATCGGTTACGGTTGTATCCTTGAGCTTGCGTTTCTCAACCCGCGCGAGAAGCTCACGCCGACTGACGAAGATGTTGAGCTCTTTAGCCTGGTGACGGTGGACTAGCCGTTACCCTTAGTTACTGGAAAGGAAGCTACATGCGCACAGCAAACACGCATAAAAACATGGCACGCTGCGCTGCTACGGCAACCCTCGCTTGTGTTTTGGGCTTGGGCCTCGCGGCTCCCGCCTACGCCGATACCGCATCCGACCTTGCCGCTGCTCGTACGAAGCTCGAGCAGATCGGTACCCAAACCCAGCAGATTTACGATGAGCTCGCCACGCAGACGCAGGCACTCGATCAGACTGCTGGCGAGATCACGCAAAAGCAGCAGGAGATCGCCGATGGTCAGGCCAAGCTGTCGACCTATGTCGCCGGCGAGTACAAAACCGGCGGTCTGAGCCTGCTTCAGGTTCTGACGGGCGTCGATGACCTGAGCGATATGCTCAACCGTCTGTTCTACTACGGCAAAGTTTCCGATAAGCAGGCTCAGACCATTCAAGAGGTCAAGGAGCTTAAGCAGCAGCTCACCGATAAGCAGGCCGAGCAGGAAAAGAACGTCGCCACCACGCAAAAGAAGGTCGACGAGCTTAACGCTCAGCAGGCTGAAGCCCAGAACGTCGTAAACTCCCTGGATTCACAGCTGCAGGCCGAGCTTGCCGCCGAGGCCGAGGCCAACGCCGCGCTGCAGGCCGGCATCAACGCCAGTACCGCCGAAAAGGCCACGGTGAGCAACGAGACTGCCGGTACGACCGAGAACACCAACAACGGTGGTCAGACCAGCAATAACAACAACCAGGGCGGCAACACTCCGGCTCCTACGCCGGCACCTGCTCCGACGCCGCAGCCCTCCACGCCTGCTCCGGCTCCGAGCCAGTCCGTCGATGGCGGTTCTGTTGTCTCGCGTGCATACAGCAAGCTTGGTTGCGCCTATTCCTGGGGCGGAATTGGCCCGAACAGTTTCGACTGCTCTGGTTTTGTTAGCTATTGCCTCACTGGTCGCTATTGCCGCCTGGGCACCACGGGCACCTTTATGGGCTGGACGCGTGTGTCCGATCCGCAGCCCGGTGACGTTGTGGTCAACTCGTACCACACCGGCATTTACATCGGTGGTGGGCAGATGATTCATGCTTCCGACTACAACACGGGTGTTATCATCAGCTCCGTTGCCGCCGGCATGAACAACAACTATATCTTCGTGCGTTACTAAGTATTCAGATAAAGCAAACGGATATGGACCTCGTGGCTTTGAGTCATGGGGTCCATTCTTTTGCCATTCGTGCAGGCCGCTATCTAGTTTTGAATACTAGATAGCGGCCCAATCGGTCTGCAAGAAGGCTATAATTGTTAGGGAACAATTAGAAAGGACCCTCTATGAGCTGGGCACTTATCTCCGATTCAAGCTGCAACCTCCGCGATTGGCAACCGACCGCGCCCCATACCACCTTTGCATTTGCGCCCCTCAAAATTCGAGTGGGGGAGCGCGAATTCGTCGATGACCTTTCACTCGATGTTCATGAGCTCAACTGCGCTGTTCAGGCGGAGACGAACGCTTCTTCGAGCGCTTGTCCCAGCGTAGGGGAGTGGGCCGAGCTCTTCAAATTGGCAGACAAGACCATCTGCATGCCGATCTCTGAGGGCGTGTCGGGCAGCTACAACGCGGCAGCCACGGCTCGCGATATGGTTCTTGCCGAGGAGCCCGACCGGCAGATTCATCTAGTCAATTCACGCGCAGCTGGCGGCAAAATGGACCTAATTTTCTTGCTGTTCGACCGCTATCTTATAAGCAATCCGGATGTCACATTCGAGGACGCTTGCACATACTTCGATAGCCTTGAACAGAACAGCAAAATCCTCTTCAGTTTGTGCAATTACGAAAACCTCGCCAAAGCCGGACGTATCCCTAAAGCAGCCGGCGTCATTGCCAACAAGCTCAATATCCGCATTTTGGGCACGGCGAGTGAGGCCGGTAAAATCGAACTCGTCGGGCACACGCGTGGCGAAAAGAAGATGCTCAACAAGATCATCGACACTATGGAAGCCGAGGGCTTTACGGGCGGTGAGGTCGTCATCGATCACGTTGAGAACGAAGCTGGAGCCCAGGCGCTTACTGACCGCATAGTCGAGCATTGGCCCGGCTCCAAGACCATCATCATGCCCTGCAATGGCCTAGATTCCTATTACGCCGAGATGCACGGCCTGATCATCGGCTACGGCATGGGCGTAGCTTCGGGCAAATAAAGTCCAACCAAGCAAAAAAACGGGCGGGACAAAGCGACAGATGGCTCTTTGTCCCGCCCGTTTTATACGTCAGCTAGCTATTAAACCCGTTGAACTTGAGATAGCTCATCAGGTAAGCCTTCGAAACAAAGGATGAAACCGCGCTGCGCACAAGCAGCGACTCACGCGTTACCTGATGCGCCGTATCGGGAACCGGCGTCTGCTCGACAGAAAACGCCGAACGAATCGATGCCTCGAGCTGATCGACCACATAATCGAAGGCCGTCGGGGCATCGTAGCTCAAACGCTGAATGTTAAAGAGTGCCTGCACGGCGGCAATAGGTAGCACCTGCTTAAAGATGCAGATAGCAATCAGGCGGGCAATCTGCTCGCGGCCATATTGTTTTTTGACCGGAGCAGGCACCAGGCCGACCTTCACGTAGTTATTGATCATCGATGGCGTAATGACAGGCTGTTCAACGCAAAGGGACAGCGGTTCCATCCACAACGCAACATACTCAATAACCTGGTCGCGATAGAGCGTCACATTGGGCAACTGGTTATAGCGCGGCAGACTCAACGTATTGAGTTTGCGAACGATATCGGACTGAATAAATGCATCGGGCAGCACTGTGGGCTGAATATCCTCAGGCTTAATGCTGACCGACGAATCGGACATCGGAATAACGTGTTTAACGTGGTTCATAAAGGTCCTCCGTTCATTTTCTATATTGTATTCTAGATTATCTAGTTTTGCATACCACATAGTCGCCAAGAAAATTGGCGGGAAAGTGCACTGATGCATCGTCCCGCCATTTATTTAATTGATGACAACCTTACATAAGATATATTATCGTACTTATCCACGGAGAAATGCGTATGCGCTGGTTGCCGCTATGGCTCCGTCAGAAACGGCGGTCACAACCTGGCGTAAACGCTTGGAACGGATGTCGCCAGCGGCAAATAGACCTGGCGTGCGGGTCACCATTGAATCATCAGTAACAATACCGCCGTCCGGCGCCAGATCGACTAGATGCTCAACAAGCTCGGTATGGGGTTGCGTCCCGGTAAAGACAAAGATGCCAAACGAGCCCGGCTCAAATGACTCGGTATGAGTCTCACCGGATGCATTGTCCTTAAAGGCGATCGTCGTTGGCATGGCTTCGCCCGAGAGCTCCACAATACTAGTTTGGTACCTAACTGAAATATTATCTTTTGCAAGAACTTTTTGAACCACACCATCGGGGGCACGGAACTGATCGCGGCGCAAAACGATGGTCACGCTGCTGGCAATTTCTGACAAGAACAGAGCTTCCTCACAGGCAGCATTGCCGCCGCCGATGACAAAGACCTGCTTGCCGCGGAAGAACATGCCGTCGCACGTCGCGCAGTACGAAACGCCACGACCGCGATACGTATCCTCGCCAACAAAACCAGCAGATCGCGGCGTGGCACCCATGCAAGCGATAACGCTCGAGGCCAGCGTATCGCCCATATCGTGATGCACCGTAAACAGCGCTGCATCGGCATCGTAGTCGACGCCCGTCACCATACTCCATTCAACCTGAGCCCCCAAACCTTCAGCATGTTGTTGGAACCGCTCACCAAGTTCAGCACCGCTCAGCAGCGGAATGCCCGGATAGTTCTCGACCTCATTGGTTGTGGCGATCTGTCCTCCCGACATGCCCTGTTCAATCACAGTCGTCGTTAGGTTGGCACGCGCCGCATAAATGGCTGCGGCATAGCCCGCAGGGCCGCCGCCGATAATAACAACATCGATCGGCTGATGGGTAGTCATGAAGAGACCTCCTGTCGAAAGATTGGCGTTCTTTGCGCTCATACCCAAATTTAGACGAACGTGACACTCATGCACTACAATGATTCCTTGCGAAACTAAGATGAAGGGGAGTTATCGATGGATCAAACGCAGACGAGCAATAGCGCTCCCCTGCCCATGCAAGCCACTCCCCAACCGGAGCAAATGACCGTTTCACCTGCACAAAAACCCCTAGTAACCATTGTGCACGCATCGGTTGGATCGGGCCACAAAGCCGCCGCCAACGCAATTGCACAAGCATTTGATCTTATCCGCGGCACCAAGGGAATCCCTGAGGATGTTGAGGTCGAAGTCCTGGATATCCTCGATTTTGGACGCATTAGGTTCGATGGTAATAAAACAGCAGCTTCGTTTACCGGCGCCACGCGCCCCATATATGACCTAACCTGGCGATATACGTTTACGGGACATCTGCTCTGGGGTGGCGGCACGGCATGGTCACGTATTATGTTCCCCGCCTTCAACGATTATGTCCGCACCCGCAGGCCCATGGCCGTGGTTGCAACACACATCACAGCAGCCAATGTTGCTGTGGGTGCCCGTGTCATCACGGGTATCGATTACCCGGTCATCTGCGTACCAACAGACTATGAAGTCGAAGGCTTTTGGCCCCACAAGGACACCGACCTGTTCTGCGTAGCCAACGAATTTATGGCCGAGACACTTCGCCCCCGTAAGGTTCCCGAGACCAAAATCCGCATAACAGGCATCCCCATTCGCGCCGGGTTTGATACGGACTACAATCGCGAGGAAGAACTCGAGAAGTTCAATCTCCCCGCTGACAAGACCGTTGTGTTGGTGATGGCCGGTGCCAGTTTGCCTCAACCGTACGTTCGCTTTCGCGCGGAGATGGACCGCACTCTCCCCTTCCTGCGCAGTTTCGAGGACATGCACTTTGTCTTTTTGCCGGGCAAGGATGAGGAATACGCCACCCGCCTCAAGACGCTCTTCGACGCCATGAAGCTCGAAAACGTCACGGTTCTGGACTACGTGGACGACATGGCGGCCCTCATGCACGGCTGCGACCTGGCAATCCTCAAATCGGGCGGACTCACGGTCACCGAGTGCCTATGCGCACATCTGCCGATGATCCTGCTGGGCAAATCATACGGTCAGGAAAAGGCCAACACCACGATGCTCACCGGCATGGGCGCCAGCATGCATGTCACCACCGCACGTGAACTCATCGTGACGTTGCGCCATCTCCACGATCATCCGGAGTCGCTCAAGGCACTGCTCATCAATGGCGAAGTGCTGCGCCGCCCCCGCGCAGCCGAGGACATCACCATCGCAGCCATGGAGCTCGTAGGCAAACCCCAAAAACGTAAACGAGCCTTCTGCCGCTTCTACTGGGGCGGAAAACCTGCTCATATCAGGTAGACGAAAGTCCGCTGTTCAGCGGGAGCCGCCCATATATCATTCCATGCTCAAACATTCTCGCTGCGCTGCGAAACTGCGCGTGGAACGATATATGGGCGGCTCCCGCTGAACAGCTACGTTTACTTACTAGCAGCTACTTCGGTATCCCCTCCATTAGAACCTGCAAAGGTAAAACAGGAAAATATAAATAGAGTTAGTCGATGCGACAAAGGAGGCATCCCTTTATCGCATCGGCTAACTAGAAAGATTGTTTTATGTCAAGCATGGAGCCCTTTCGCCTGAGCCCCATACATATCGTCCCGCGCGCAGTTTCGCAGTGAAGCGAGAATGTTTGAGCACGGGATGATATGTATGGGGCTCAGGCGAAAGCGGGATCCGTGCGCCCCTGCGAAGCGAGAATGTTTGAGCATGGAATGATATGTGTGAGAGGCGGGCGGGAGGAATACGAGCGTCCCTAGGCGACGCCGCTGGAGCCGAAGCCTCCTTTGCCTCGGTCGGTTTCGTCTAGTTCTTCTACTTCTACGAGGTTGACCGTGGGGACTTCTTGGATGACGAGTTGGGCTATGCGGTCGCCTTTGTTGATATGGATGTCGTTGGTGGGATCCAGGTTGATGAGGATAACCTTGAGTTCTCCTCGGTAGTGAGCGTCGATGAGGCCAGGCGTATTAACTATAGACAGGCCCTGTTTGATGGCGAGACCGCTACGGGGCTGGACGAAGCCGGCGTAGCCATCGGGCAGGGCGATGGCCAGCCCAGTGGAGACCAGACGGCGTTCAAAGGGCTTCAGGACGCAGTCCTCGTTGGAGCGCAAATCCAAGCCGGCATCGGTGGGATGGGCGTATTTGGGAAGCTCGACGGTGGGGTCGAGACGCTTTATGTTGACGGTAATGTTGGGCATGGAATCACCTTAGCTTGTCGAGCTCTTGCAGAAACTCATCGACGTCTTTGAAATCGCGGTAGACCGAGGCAAAGCGGATGTAGGCCACCTTGTCGATCTTGGCCAAGCGCTTGAGCACCATGTCACCCAACTCATGGGACGTGACGGCCGTCAGCGTGCGAGAGCGCAGCTCGACCTCGATGTCGTCGATAATCTCATTGAGCTTCTTAGTGTCGATATCGCGCTTGATGGTGGCGCGCATCAAGCCGACGAGCAGCTTATTGCGATCGAACCGCTGCTTGGTTCCGTCCGACTTAATGACCTCGATTGGGTCTTCGCATCGCTCAAACGTTGTAAAGCGATAGTTACACGAGCAACATTCGCGACGGCGCTTAATGGTGTTATTTGACTCCTGCATACGGGAATCAACGACGCGGGTATGTGCCTTGCCACATTTGGGACAGCGCATGGTACCTCCTCTTAAACGATAACAAGGGTACCATGCGCAACGCGATAATGATTACGAACGAGCAGGAACCTTAAGATGCGCACCGGCGGCGAGCGAACCATGCTCCAGATGATTGACGTTACGGATCATGTCGGAAGTCTCTTGCGTGGAAAGGCCTTTGATAGGATATTCCTCGGCAAGCGACCAAAGAGAATCGCCAGGCTGAACGCGAATGGTCTCGTAGGTAACGTTGGAAACGGACTCGGCATACGCGGCGTGACGAGCGCTAAAGACCGACATAGCGAGGACAAAGAAGAGCGTAAGCGCAACGGCAACGGCGACAATCGTCGGAACCTTCAGGGCAACGCGAGCCGGCGCGACTACAGCCTGCTGATTGCGTGCGGGCTTTACAGTCAAAGGCTGAAAGCCGGAGCGGCCACCCTGAACAACCGTAAAAGTGGGTTCTGCAGGCGTCTCGAGCTTAAGGGCGAGGTTTCCCTGGACCATATTCGTTGCGTTCATCATGTTCTCCTCTCGCGTGTTTTGCTGAGAACAGTTTTATCAAGCCGCGCGGACAAAAATGTCTAGCGCGAGAACGAATGTTCGGTTATTATTATCTTCGAACAGTTGTTCCTGTCAAGCAGAATTCGAACATTTGTTTGACATGGGTAGAGAGGATGCCCTGATGGCTCGCAAAATTACCAAGCGTCAGCAGCAAATTTACGACTTCATCAAGGAATATCAGCAGGAGAAGGGTTATCCGCCCAGCGTGCGCGAGATGGCTTCTGCCGTGGGCCTTTCATCCCCCAGCACCGTGCACGCCCACTTATCTGCCTTGGAGGCGCGCGGGCTGCTCAAGCGCGATGCCACCAAACCGCGCGCCCTGGAACTCTTTAACGAGGACGGCTCCTCTGTCTCAATTTCTAAATCTGACGAGCCCACCGCACCTCGCGGAACGGTCTCGCTACCGCTCGTTGGTCGCGTCGCGGCTGGGATTCCCATTCTGGCCGAGCAGAATATCGAAGACACTTTTACTATCCCAACCGAAATCGCCACTGATCAGGGTTCCTTTATCCTTGAGGTGCATGGGAGCTCAATGATCAATGTCGGCATCTTCAATGGCGATTACATCATCGTCCGTGAACAAAAGAGTGCCATGAACGGCGAAATTGTCGTGGCCATGATTGATGGTTCAGCGACCGTCAAGACGTTCTACAAGGAGCAGGGACGCGTACGCCTGCAGCCAGAGAATGACACCATGGAGCCTATCTATGCAATAAATCCCGTTATTTTGGGCAAAGTCGTCGGCTTGATGCGCCGGTTCTCGTAATGCAAAAACGCATCACCATCTTTGATGCCGTCCGCGGGTTTACGATGATTTCAATGGCAGGTTTTCACGCTTGCTACGATCTCGCCTACCTGTACGACTGGGATATGCCCTGGTTTACCCAGACTATCTTTCAAGACATCTGGCGCGCCAGCATCAGCTGGGTATTTTTGTTTATCGCGGGTTGGATGTGCACCCTTTCGCGCAACAATATCAAACGTGCCGCCAAATACGCCTTAGCAGCACTCGTCGTCTGGTTGGCAACAACACTTGTCTCAGTAGACGATTCGGTTAATTTTGGCATCATCTACTGCATGGCCGCATGTACCGGCATCGTGGCGTTGACCGATCCCGTCCTTAAGAAGATATCGGCGAGATGGGGCATGTCCCTATGCCTTGTGTTGTTCGCCCTCACCTGGAGCATCCCCAAAACGATCTACCCTGTCCCCTACCTGGCGTGGCTGGGATTTCCGAGCCCTGGGTTTGTTTCAGGTGATTACTACCCCATCATCCCATTTATCTTTATGTATCTTGCAGGATACTTCGCCGCACATATAGCGCAGGGAATCGATAAGACCGTCCCTAGCTGGGCCTACGCCAATCCCATCCCGGCGCTCGCCAGCCTTGGACGCCATGCACTCCCCTTTTATCTGCTGCATCAGCCCATCATTCTGGGTATTTTGGAGCTCGCCTACTCGGTGCGATAACGCTCTAGACGCGGCGCGATTCGGGCCGGCAACTTCGCCACAATGCGAACTCCGTCCTCTAGATATTCCTCATGCAGAAGGGTTCCCTGCTCATGCACCAGCGTGATGAGAGCGCCCTCGCGATACGGGATATCAGCGGAGAGCAACACATCGGTGGCAGCTGCCTCGCGAGCAATGCGATCGACGAGATCGTCAAGTCCCTCGCCCGTTTGGGCCGAGAACAGCACAGCCTCGGAATAGCGACGACGGAAACTTAATCGATCAACGCTATCGAGAAGATCGATTTTATTGAATACGGTCAGCGTTAGGCGCTCTCCGGCGCCGATCTCATCAAGCACGCGGTCGACAGCCTCCAGCTGCCGCTCATAGTCCTCGTCAGACGCATCTACGACTTTGAGAATTAGATCGGCACCCAAAACCTCGGACAGCGTCGATTTAAAGGCATCGACCAGACCATGCGGCAGCTTTTGAATAAAGCCGACGGTATCGGTAATCGTCATGCCTCGACCGCCAGGCAGGCGATATGAACGCGTCGTCGGGTCGAGCGTAGCAAACAGCTTGTCCTGCGAAAGTACCGTAGAACCGGTCAGACGATTGAGCAACGTCGATTTACCGGCATTGGTATAACCGGCTAACGCGACGCGAAACGCCGGTGACTCAATGCGGCTCTTGGATTGAACATCACGACGCTGTTCAACCTGCTTGATCTCACGTCGAAGCGCAGCGATCTTATTACGAATGAGGCGACGGTCGACCTCGAGCTGACTTTCGCCCTGACCAAAGCGTGAGCCGATGCCGCCGCGCGTCTGTTCCTTGGCGAGATGGCTCCACATGCCGCGCAGACGAGGCAACAGATATTGAAGCTGCGCCAGCTGTACCTGTAGGCGTCCCTCACGCGTCTGAGCATGCAGGCCAAAGATATCCAAGATCAGTGCCGTACGATCGATAATCTTTACCGGCTCGCCCACGGCTTTCTCCAAATAGGATTGCTGCGAGGGCGTCAGGTCGTCGTCAAAAATAACGACATCGGCATCCATGCGATGTACCAGACCGCACAGCTCCTCTACCTTACCGGAACCGATAAATGATTTGGGATACGGCTTTACCAAACGCTGAGACAAGCGAGCCACGCACTGGGCACCAGCCGTGTGGGCAAGACGCTCAAGCTCATCGAGCGATCGATCGAGTGGCCATGCATTGTCGCGCCACTCAACACCAACCAAAATGGCACGCTCGGGCTCGGGTGCCGTGGGAACAAGGGGGAAACGAGCCATTAGGCAGCCTCAATACGATGCAGGATATCAGCAACGACCTCATCGATCGTACATTCATCCATATCAAACCACGCGATACGGTCATCGCGCTTAAACCACGAAAGCTGACGTTTGGCATAGCGACGCGAACGCATCTTAATGAGTTCGCGAGCCTCATCCATGCTCGTCACGCCATTGAAAGCATCGATGATCTCTTTATAGCCAATTGCCTGCATCGAAGTCAGGGCATCTCCCAGCCCCTGGTCCATAAGACCGCGAACCTCATCAACAAGACCCTGTTCAAACATCAGATCGACACGCAGGTTAATGCGCTCGTAGAGCACCTCACGATTACGCGTCAGACCAAACCATAGGGCATGATAATGCTCGCGCGGAACACTAAACTGACTTTTTTGCTTTGCATAGGAGATACCATCATCATGCATCTCGAGCGCACGAATCACACGGCGCACGTTATGGGGATGAATAACAGCAGCCGATTCTGGATCGCGCTCGGCAAGCAGAGCATGCAGTTCTTCCTCGCCAATACGCTCGGCAAGCTCCTGATAGCCCGCACGGCGATCGTCCTCAAGTTCACCCGAGGGAAAGTCCATCTCATCAAGGGCGGCCTTGAGATACAGCCCCGTACCTCCGCAAAAAACCGGCAGGCAACCCGAACCAAGGAGACGTTCAACATGTGCGCGAGCGTCAGCCTGATAAAGCGCAGCAGAATATGCCACACCCGGCTCTACAATGTCGACGAGACGCAGCGGCGCCGTACACTCATTGGGCGCCATCTTTGCGGTACCGATGTCCATGCCGCGATAGATTTGCATCGCATCACACGACAGCACTTCGGACGAAAGACGAGCGGCCAAACGGTCGGCAACATCACTCTTACCTACCGCCGTCGGACCAACGATCGCAACGGCGGAAAGACCTGCCCCGGGAGAAACCATTAGCGCGGCTCGCCCACAACGGAGCCGGACAAATACCACGTCTTAGCAACGTCGACGTTAACATCAACGATCTTACCGACAAGCTGGTCGATGCTATATCCCTCGGGAATGGGCGCATGAACGGTCTGATTCTTGGGACTCTTACCCAGCAGCACCGCATCGTTCTTTTTACTCGTACCTTCAATGAGCGCCGGCACCACAGTATGAAGCTCACCCTGGTTATACTCGTGTGCCGTGGTCTCGATAACCTTAACCAGGCGGTTGAAACGCTCGAGAATAACCTCATGCGGCGTAGGATCTTCAATCTCTGCAGCCGGGGTACCGGCGCGCTTGGAATAGATGAAGGTATAGGCCTGAGCATAGCGGACCGTCTCGGCAAGTGAGAGCGTCTGCTCAAAGTCTTCTTCAGTCTCGCCCGGGAAGCCAACGATAATGTCGGTCGAGAGCGCGATATCGGGCATGCGATTGCGAATGCGATCGACCAGGCCCAGATAGTCCTCGCGTGTATAACGGCGATTCATCTCTTTGAGGATGCGCGTGGAGCCCGACTGCACGGCCAGGTGCAGCTGCGGCATAACGGCAGGCGTCTCGGCCATGGCGTCGATAGTCTCGGGCAGCAGGTCCTTGGGATGCGAAGAGGTAAAGAAGATGCGCTCCACACCCGTATCGCCCACGGCACGCAGCAAATCGGCAAAACGAGGCCTGCCAAACAGATCGCGACCATATGAGTTAACGTTTTGGCCCAGCAGCGTAATCTCACGCACGCCCTGGCGCACCAGACCGGTCACCTCGTCGACAATCTCCTCGAAGGGGCGGCTCTTTTCGCGACCGCGCACGTACGGCACGATGCAATAGGTGCAGAAATTATTGCAGCCCGTCATGATGGGCACCCAGGCGTGATACTGGGTCTCGCGATGCCACGGCATGCTCATGGCATCCGTATCCTCATGCTCATTGGTGCGGATATGACGCTTACCGTCCAGGAACGCATCGGCAATGAGCTCAGCCACATGTGCGATGGAATGCGTACCAAAGATGACATTGACGTTATCGACGTTGGTGAGCAGGCCCTCGCCATCGCGCTGCGCGATACAGCCACCCACGGCAACCACGCGCTTGCCCGAAGGCGAAGGCGGCAGGCTTTTGCAGGAATTGCACTGACCGTACAGGCGAGTATCGGCGGCCTCGCGCACGCAGCATGTCATAAAGACAACGATATCGGCATGCTCGGGATCGAGTGCCATGAGGCAACCATACGAATCGAGCAGACCACTCACACGCTCGGAGTCGTGCTGATTCATCTGGCAGCCAAAGGTGCGGATAAAGTAGGTTTTACCGGCAAGAATATCGCGTACGGAACGCTGGTCCATGTGCATAAGTCCTAACGATGGGGGGCGAAGCGAGACAATCAGAAGCTATGCTACAGGCTTAACATCATCCATGACGACGTTATCCATAGCAGCTCGATTGATCTGGTGAACGTAGATAGAAAGGCGGATAGCCGTGCGCGACTCCCCGTTAATGAGGATGTCGGAGAACACGGGCGCGCAGGAAATATCAAAACCGGTTGGAATCAAAAAACCGCGCGCAATAGCCACGGCCTTAATGGCCTGGTTGACCGCACCGGCGCCGACACACTGGATGTTGACGGGTACACCATCCTTGACCATGCCGGCGATGGCGCCGGCAACGGACGCGGGCGATGATTTGCTTGATACCTTCAGGCAATCCATGAAGAAACTCCTGCGTTTAAAAGTACGTTTTAACTGCAACAACTGTATCGTACCGAGTGGACTCGGTAAAGGCACTATTCCTCTTTGGCAAGATCGAAGGTCACGGTGATTCGATCACGCGAAACGCGAATCTTTGGGTCACCGCAAAGGTTGAGATAGTACCGGGCGGCAAGGTCATTAAAGTCGCGCTCCACAGCACGCGAAAACTGTGCCATATCATCCTTGGCAATACGTAGCCCACGACGATCCTTCGCGAGATCGACGGGAGCCGGCGCATGCGAGGACGAATCACGCTCGCGCAGCAGACGCGCGGTCACACCGCGAACGGGCTTAATCTGCCCTGCCAAAATGCGATGTGCCGTGCGCTCGGACATCTCAAGACCCAAACCCGAGCAGATACGGATAAAGTCCTCGGCATCGGAGGCAAGGCCTAAACGATCGACAACCGGAAGCTCGCTCTCGTCGTCAATGAACAGGAGACGAGACGTATCGAGCCGACTTGACGCCTGAGCATAAAGGGTCGCGGCAATCTCAGACGGAGAACCAAGATAGACATCGCAACCACGCAGCTCCTCGAGCGCAAACTCACAGGCAGCGCGAATAATATTATGCGGGCCGCGAGCACAGACATAACGTCCGTCCTCATCCTTGACGGCCTGGGGCCAGCTGGACTGATCAGCACGCTCGCTGAGGCGGTCAGCCGCAACGCTCACCTTAAAGGCTGAACCAAGATCGACACCGGACGTGACCACGCGGGCCTCGTCGGTGTTCTGCTTGATCGAAAACAATGCCATGCCACGACCGTGAACGCCCCAACGGTCCATCTTCATGCTCTCGAGCTTGGAGGTAACGCGGGCATCGAAGATTCGCTCTTGCATATCCTGCGGAACGCCCGAACCGTTATCCAGAAAGACAAGCGTGCGGACGCCATCTTCCTTGGTCGTGGCGAGATAGACCTTGTCGGCGCCAGCATCGCGAGCATTACGGAGCATTTCGATGACGATATCCTCGACATGCTGAATGTCGTGCTTTGCCTGGCGCCGCTCGGCCTCCGAAACGCGGAGGCGGACATACCCCTCGCCAAGGTTCTCCTCGACGCGAAGGTTGCCCTCCCCCGACATCGACGCGATAAATGAGATGAGCTCGTTCGCGTCGCTCATGTTATTTAGCGATATCGACAGCGCGGCTCTCGCGAATCACGACAACGCGCACCTGACCGGGATACTCCATCTCTTCCTCGATCTGATGGGCGATATCGTGAGCCAGAACCGTGGACTGGGCATCGGAGATCTTGTCCGGCTGAACCATGACGTGGACCTCGCGACCAGCCTGCATGGCATAGGTACGCTCGACGCCGTCATGGGAGTTGGCGATCTCCTCGAGCTTCTCAAGGCGCTTGATGTAGTTCTCGGCAGACTCGCGACGGGCACCGGGGCGAGAGGCGGAGACAGCATCGGCGGCCTGCACCAGGACATCGAGCACCGTGTTGGGGTCGACATCGGCATGGTGAGCCTCGATAGCGTGGACGATAACGGGCTTCTCGCCATAACGACGGGCGAGCTCGGCGCCGATGACGGCATGCGGGCCCTCGACGTCGTGGTCGATTGCCTTGCCCAGGTCGTGAAGCAGACCGGCGCGCTTGGCGGTCACAACGTCCAAGCCAAGCTCGGAAGCCATCACGCCGCACAGATCAGAGACCTCGAGGGAGTGCTGAAGCACGTTCTGACCAAACGAGGTACGGTAGCGAAGGGCACCAAGGGTCTTGACGATCTCGGGATGCAGGTCGTGGATGCCGGTATCGAAGGCAGCCTGCTCGCCAGCCTCGCGCACGCGCTGCTGAACCAGGTCGGCAGCCTTGTGATACATCTCCTCGATGCGGGCAGGGTGAATGCGGCCGTCGGCGATGAGGTTCTCGAGGGCGACACGGGCGGTCTCGCGACGGACCGGGTCGAAGCTCGAAAGAACGACGGTCTCGGGCGTGTCGTCGATCACGAGGTTGACGCCGGAAACCTGCTCGAAGGTGCGGATGTTGCGACCCTCGCGACCGATGATACGGCCCTTGAGGTCATCAGAGGGAATGTGCACGGAGGTAACGGTGACCTCGGCAGTGTGGTCGGCAGCGCAGCGCTGAATCGCCAGGGACAGAATCTCCTGGGCAGTCTTGTGGCACTCAGCGCGAACCTGCTGCTCGGACTCGCGAATGATCGTGGCGGCCTCGTGGGTAACCTCGCCGCGAACCTTATCGAGGAGCTCCTTATGGGCATCCTCGCGGGTAAGGTCGGCAATACGCTCGAGCTCGGAGGTCTGCTTTGCGCAGAGCTCCTCGAGCTCACGGGAGCGCTTCTCGACCTGACCGGCCTGACTGGACAGCTGATGCTCGCGCTTGTCGAGAGCATCGTTGCGGCGATCGAGGGATTCCTCGCGTTGCATCACACGATTCTCGAGCGTACGAATCTCGTTCTTACGCTGCTTGTCCTCGGCCTCGGCGGCCTGTTTGTTCTTGATGATCTCTTCTTTAGCCTCGAGCAGAGCCTCTTTTTTGAGGGTCTCGGCCTGACGCTTTGCATCACCGATCAGGGACTCAGCCTGTGCGTGTGCCGACTGAATCTTTTCGTCGGCCTCGTGAAGACTACCCTGCTTGGCGGTGCGCATGTAGGCAATGGCGGCGATGGCACCCAAAACGATGCCAACGAGCGCTGCGATGATAGGCATGCTCACTCCTTTTTATGGATTCGTTACACAACAAAGCGAACCGTCCTTACGAACGGCTCGCGACATTTGAGTAATATGGGCGCAGCTTATGCGGGTCGGATACAGATAAACATATAAACAAACTCATCACAGATGAGCACATATCACAAAGCAAATGACAGTGTTTATCGTACGTTGAACCACAACAACTGTCAAATAAATGGCCCCAGCACGGCGGCTAAAACGCGGTAAACGGCAGGGCCACAAAACGCATACGCCTAAACCGCACATTCCTCGCATTCGGCATCGAGGCGTGCCTTAACGGCATCGACGGCGATGTGATACGAGAAGCCCTTGCCCATCAAAAACCGAACCAGTTTTTCGAATCCGCGCGTCTCTGGAACACGCCGCTTGGCAAGCAGGGCTGACGCACGCGCCAAATCGTCTTCGACGGCAAAATATTCCTCGGGATAACCGGGAATGTCATCGAGCACGACATGACGACGCTTGAGCTCGGTCTCGATTTTGCGCTGTCCCCAACCGCGCCGTTTGCGTTCCTCGATAAAGTACGAGCAAAAGCGGTTCTCGTCTAAAAAGTGATACTCGGTGGCGCGCTCGACGGCGAAATCGATCGCGGGTTGGTGAAAGCCGTAGCGAGCCAGCTTGTCACGGACCTCACCCGTCGCATGGTCGCGGCGCGATAACATCTCAGTCACCATGGTAAGTGCACATTTACGCTCGACGAGCTGCACAGCCTCACGAAAGTTATCCCAATCACAGGGAAGATCGGGGCGGTTTTTGACATACAGGCGTGCAACCCGCACGGGAATCCAAATGGACCGCTCAAAACCGCCCTCAAGCTCACAATCAATATGTGCGCAAGGCTTTTTGGACGCATACCCGCTCGAGAACGAGGAGGCCGCCTTCTTATCGGGAAAGACGACCGTGGCCTCGGTCACCGTATACGACATGAGCGTAACCGCTACTCGTCATCATCATCGAGCATGGCGGAACCATCGATGGCGTAAAGCTCGTCAAACTCCTCAGGCGCAGGCTGATCGGTCAGCTCTACCTCGGACGGAGCATCGTCATCAAACTCAAGCCCGCAGGCAAGACGGACCTTATGCTCAATCTCGTCGGCGCAATCGGGGTGTTCGCGCAGGAACGCCTTGGCGGCCTCGCGACCGTTGCCGAGCTTGTCCTCGCCATAGGCAAACCAGGAGCCCATCTTCTTGCAGATGCCGCACTCGACAGCCATGTCCAGAATCGAGCCCTCCTTAGAGATGCCCGTACCGTACATGATGTCGAACTCAGCAGAACGGAACGGAGCTGCCACCTTGTTCTTAACGACCTTGGCGCGCACGCGGTTACCGATAACCTCGTCCTTAAGCTTAATGCTGTCGATGCGGCGAATGTCAATACGGACCGAAGAGAAGAACTTAAGGGCGCGGCCGCCCGTCGTGGTCTCGGGGTTGCCGAACATGACGCCGATCTTCTCACGCAGCTGGTTAATGAAGATGCACGTCGTGTTGGACTTAGACAGCGAGCCGGCGAGCTTGCGGAGCGCTTGGCTCATCAGGCGAGCCTGAAGACCGACCGTAGTGTCGCCGATTTCTCCCTCGATCTCGGCACGCGGGGTCAGCGCGGCGACGGAGTCAACAACGATGGCATCGATGGCGCCGGAACGCACGAGCATGTCAACAATCTCGAGCGCCTGCTCGCCCGTATCGGGCTGAGAAATGAGCACCTCGTCGATATCCACGCCGATACGCGCGGCATACGTGGGATCGAGCGCATGCTCGGCATCGATAAATGCCACAACGCCACCCATTGCCTGGGCCTCGGCCAGGATCTCGAGCGAAAGCGTCGTCTTACCGGAGGACTCAGGACCGTAAATCTCGACGATACGGCCACGCGGCACGCCGCCGATACCCAGCGCGGCATCGAGTGCCAGAGCGCCCGTAGGGATGGCCTCGACCTCGAGCTCGGGGCCACCGTCGCCGTACCTCATGATGGAACCCTGGCCGAATTTCTTCTCGATCTCAGCCTTGGTGGTGGCGATCATCTCATCGCGCTCTTTACCCGTCGTGCGAGCATGAACGGTACGTACGGGACCTGAATTCTTGGCCATGAATAGCCCTCCTCTTAACAACCTGCATCGATAATA
This sequence comes from uncultured Collinsella sp., assembly GCA_902494345.1. Classification (GTDB taxonomy): domain Bacteria; phylum Actinomycetota; class Coriobacteriia; order Coriobacteriales; family Coriobacteriaceae; genus Collinsella. The sequence continues at coordinate 129,621 of CABUSV010000003.1, read as the reverse complement.
AACGAACGGCTGTTCGTGGTCAACCGTTCAGGCCAATCATATGCAGGCGGTCTTTCCAAAACCCAACCAAACGCCGACCAAACACTGACCAAATGCTTGACCACAAAGGACCAAAAATGAACAAGGCAGGTAAAAAATACGTCTACAACCAGCACAAACGTCAAATAAGCCTAAGGTCCCTATCTCCACAATTAAGGGGCCCTAAGGCCCCTTAAAACACGTCTATTCCATAGAGTTGAGCACAAGGGCAATGCGACCCAGTGCCTCCGCGACCGCATGGGCACGAACACACGAACGGTCGCCCTCATAGCGGCAGCGCACAGAGTCCACGACCGGCACTCCCCCATCAGCCGCGCGATACGCCCAGCCAATATAGAAGGTGCCCGCCGGATCGTCCTCAGTACCACCGCCGGGGCCGGCATAACCCGTTGCGCTCACGGCAATATCGCTCTGGTACAGCTCCAGCGAACCGGCAGCCATCTCGCGCGCGGTCTGATGCGACACCGCGGTATAGCGGTCGAGCGTCTCCTGCTCAACACCCAGCACGCGATGCTTAATCTCGTCGCAGTAGGTCACTGCACCGCCACGCAGCACCGCCGAGGCGCCTGGGATATCGGCAATCGTCGAGGCGATCATACCCGCCGTCAGCGACTCAGCCGTCGAAACCGTCACGCCACGAGCGGTCGCGCGCACGACAATATCGCGCGCCAGCTCCTCGTTATGTGCGGAAATCGGCTCAAAAGAGTCCGTCATACCCACCAGGACCTAGACCGAAAAGACGATCTTGCGGCAGTTCCAGAAGTACTGGGCGCCCGAGATAACGGTCAGGACAACGGCAACGGCGTACAGGAAGCGCGACATCGAATAGATGCCGAGCGTCAGCGCCACCGGACCAAGGTGCAAGCCGGCCATCGCAAAGACGCACAGGTAACCGCAGATGGAGACCATCGTGGTTGCCGTCTTATACTTGCCGAGCTTATCGGCCGCAACGACCACACCGGCCGCACTCGCGACCATGCGAAGGGCGCTCACCAGAAGCTCACGGAACAGGATAATGAACACGGACCACACGGTCACCGCGCCAAAATCCAAGAACAGCAGCAGGGCCGAAAACACGAGCAACTTATCGGCGATGGGATCCAGGAACTTACCGAAGTCGGTGATCTCGTTGCGTGAACGAGCAAGGTAGCCATCAACCTTATCGGTGCACGACAGGATGACGTACAGAATAAAGGCGGCGGCGGCGAGCGGTCCGTCGAAGGTGCTCCAATCCGTACCGGCAACGCTTGTGTGAGACAGCGCCGACACAATCATGAACACCGGAATAAAGACGATGCGCACGCACGTCACGATGTTGGCGGGCGTCCAGACACTCGTCAGTTCCTTATTGCTCTCGTTAACCACGACGCTCTCCTACTCCACAACATGACCGATAAGCTCGTAGCAGAAGCTATCGGTAAACTCGACCGTCAGAATATCGCCCACAGATGCCTCGCTGGCATCCAGATGCACCGCACCATCGGAATCGGGCGCCTGGAACCAGGCATGTCCGATGAGCTCGGCACCGTCCTCGGTCTCCTCGATACCGTCGACGATCACCTGGGCGCGCTCGCCCACGTGCGCGGCAGTCGCGGCAAAGCCGAGCGACTCGGCCAGATCCATGGCCTCCTGGGCGCGCTCGAGCTTAACATCTTCGTCGACCTGGCCCTCCATCTTGGCGGCTAGGCTGCCCTCCTCCTGCGAGTAGGCAAAGACGCTCGTGTAGTCAAAGCCGACGGTGTCCATAAAGTCGATAAGATCGCGGAACTCGTCGTCGGTCTCGGTCGGGAACCCTACCATGGCCGTGGAGCGGATCACGATACCGGGGATGCGCTCTCGCAGGTCGCGGAACAGGTCCTCGAGCTCCTGGCGCGAACCGGAGCGGCGCATGGCCTTGAGGATGCGCGCATCGCAGTGCTGCACGGGGATATCGATATAGGGAAGCACCTCGGGCGTATCGCGAATGGTCTCGATAAGCTCGTCGGTCATGCCCTCGGGCTGCAGGTAAAGTACGCGGACCCATACGTTATGAGGACGCACCGCCTCAGCAACGGCCTGCAGCAGCTGCGCCAGATTGCGCGGCGAGCCCTCGGCGAGGTTCTCGTCGGCAAAGTCGGTACCCCAGATGCCCGTATCCTGACCGATCAGGACGATCTCGCGCACGTCACCGGCGACCAGGTCGCGTACCTCGGAGATAATGCTCTCGGCATTGCGCGAGTGATAACGACCGCGGATATACGGGATCATGCAGAAGCTACAGAAGCGGTTGCAGCCATCGGAGATCTTGACGTAGGCGACAGCGCCCTCGACGGTGCGCTTGACCTGCGGAATATAGGCGGCAATCTCGCGCTCAAAACCCAGCACGTCATCGATGACCGCCACGATGCCATCTTCCTCGTCGGCCTTCACAAAGGCCGCGACCTCGGGCAGCTCGTCGGGCAGGTCGTCGCCGTAGCGTGACGGCACGCAGCCGCACATGACGATCGGGCAGGAACGAACGCCGTCCTGCACCTCATTGGCAAGCTCGAGCGTGGTCTCGATGCTCTCGGACGTTGCAGATGCAAGAAATGAGCACGTATTGACGATGGCGATATCGGCATCCTGCGGATCGAATGCCTCCTCGTAGCCCGCGGCGGTCAGCAGCGAACGCATACGGTCGGTATCGACCTCGTTCTTGGCGCACCCGAGGGTGATATAGAGTACGGAGCCCAACGGAGTATCCATGTTGGAGAGCGGTCCTTTCGAATGAATTAGCGGTAGTTGGTGAACTGCAGCGGCTGACCGTAGTCCTGGTCGCGCAGGAACTGGATCACGGTCTGCAGCGCATCCTTGGAAGCAGAGGAAACACGCAGTTTGTCGGCCTCAATCGTCACCTTGACCTTGAGCTTCTGATCCTTGATGTCCTTATTGATCTTCTTGGCGGTCGTCTGGTCGATACCCTCGACGATGTGACCGAGCACGCGCACGGTACCGCCCGATGCAGCCTGAGGCGCGTCCCAGGACACGGCCTTAAGATCGATGCCGCGCTTGATGAGCTTGGAGCTCAGGACATCGATGATCTGCTTGGAGACAAAGTCGGCCGGAGCGTTGATCGTAAAGAGCTTGTCGCCCTTCGAAAGCTCGATGGTGGCGCCGGAGTCCTTCAGGTCATAGCGCTGGGAAATCTCGCGCGTGGTCTGCTGGAAGGCATTGTCGACCTCCTGCATATTGACCTCGGACACGACGTCGAAGCTGGAATCTTTAGCCATGGTTCATCCTTTCGCTTACGAGCGGCTTAGTAGCTGTCGTACGAATAGTCGTCTGAATAGGGCGTAGTCTGCCCGTCGGTGGCGGTATCGGTGCCGTCCGTGGACTGGGCATCGGTTCCATCAGTTCCGTCGGTACTTTCGGTGCCATCGGTGCCGTCAGTGCTCTCGCCGTCCTTGGACTCGGTCGTCTCCTTCTTGGGAACAGCGATCGTCACGCGTGCCACGCCCGACGTCTTAGTGTCGTAGCGGACCTTTTCGCCGTTCTTGGTAACGGTGACATCGGAAGGCTTGGACGTGGTGATCTCGATCGAGGACTCGGGCGTGTATTCCTGCTCAAAGGGGCCGGTCGCCTGGGCGCCATAGACCGACTTGCCATCGACCTTGACCTCAATCCAAGCAGTCTTGCCCTTGGCAACGGAGATCTTGACCTTTGTGACCTCGTTTTCTTCCTTCTTGGCCGTCGTCTTGGCGGCGTCCGAATCGGTCGACTCGTCCGTCGTCTCATCGGTATCCTCATCGACGGATTCGGTCTTCTTGGAAGACTTCTTAGTCGTTGTCTTGGTGGCAACGGGCGTCTCGGGCGTCGACTCGGGCGCCGAGGAGCCGCAGCCACGCAGGAGCACCACGATGAGCACGATCAGAAGCAGCGCCACGGCGCCGATACCGGCGTAAACGATACGAGGATCGAGACCGTTGTTCTGGGGGGCACGCCCACCACCGCGTCCACGATTGGAACCACCGCGACCGATGCCTTGGGGCATACGACCGCGGTTATTGTCGGAACGTCCGCGATAGCTACCCTGGCGCTGCATATTGCGCTGGCCTGAGCGGGGGGCGTGCGCGCCCCGACCCTGGTAGTTGCGCTGGCCCGAGCGAGGCGCCGAGGAGCGCTGGCTATAAGGCTGTGACTGAGACCGAAGGCGAGGCGTCACCTGCGTAGTATCGGCGTCTGCATAGCCGCCGCGCGGACGACCGGAAGAAACGCCACGGTACCCGCGATCGGAATAACCACCATCGCCGTAGCCGGCACGAGGGTCTCGAGCGACACCGCGGGCAGCGGGGAGTGCACGCTCCTCGGGCGCCGGCGTACTGCGAAAACGATCGCGCTGGGAACGAATCTCCTCGCTCGAGCCCGTTTCGGTAACATAGCCAGCCTGCTGAGGGCGCTGGCCATAACGCGTCGAACGCCCGCCTTGAACCATAAGGAACCGGCCGTTATCGACCGAGGAACGCGAATTGACGTAGCCGGCGGCGTCCTGAAAACGACCACCCTGCTGCGACGTCTCGCGCTCATATGCCATCAGATCGTCAAAATAAGCGTTGACGACCTCCCGCGGATTGAGGCCCAAAAAGCGCGCATAGCTCGAAATCATGCCCTGCGCATAGCCGCGCGGAGGCATCGATGCAAAATTGCCATTCTCGAAAAACTCGATGATCTGCGGCCTGATTTTGATGGTGTTGGCGACCTGCTGAATGGAAAGGCCCATTCGGCGACGCTGCTCGAGCAGCATGTCACCAAAGCGTGCAGCCATCAGAATCCTCCAAACTCACGATCTTCACGTGCCATCTCGGCGTCGACGGATTCCAGCGCGGCAAGGCCTTCTTCATCCAGCAGGACCTCGCGCGGCTTGGAACCATCGGGCGGTCCGACGACACCTTTTTCTTCCAGCATGTCCATAATACGCCCGGCGCGCGCATAGCCAACCTTCAGTCGGCGCTGCAGGCCAGATGTGGAGCCCAGCTGCGATTCCACCACAATATGAGCGGCTTCCCAGATAAGCGGATCGTCATCCTGAGGCTCGGCAACGCCGGTGCGCACGATGCCGCCGCCACCTGCCATGGACATGGAGGCAGGTGCCACAGCCGACAGGATCTCCTCATGGTAGTCGGGCTCGCTTTGCGACTTGACGAACTCGACAATCTCGTTGATCTCGTCATCCGAAACAAAGCAGCCCTGGATACGGCGGGGCTTGCCCCAGTCGACCTTTGAGAACAGCATGTCACCCAAGCCGGTGAGCTTTTCAGCACCCATCTGGTCGATGATGACGCGGGAATCGATGCCCGTTGCGACGTTGAAGGCGATACGGTTGGTAATGTTTGCCTTGATGAGACCCGTCACCACGTTGGAGCTCGGACGCTGAGTCGCCACGATAAGGTGGATACCGGCGGCACGGCCCAGCTGGGCGATACGCACAATCGACGCCTCGACGTCCTTGCCGGCAACCATCATCAGGTCCGAAAGCTCGTCGATGATGATGACCAGGTAGGGCATCTTTTGCGGCGGGTTATCGTAATGATCAAACTCGCCGGCGGCCTGCTTTTCGTTATAGGTCGAGATCTTGCGCACGTTCAGGCGCTCGAAGACCTTCAGGCGACGCTCCATCTCGGACACCGCCCACTGCAAGGCACTCGCGGCCTGCTTGGGCTCGGTCACCACGGGTACGTAAAGATGCGGCAGGCCGTTATAGCCTGCGAGCTCGACGCGCTTGGGGTCGACCATGATCAAGCGAACGTCCTCGGGAAGGGCGCGCATGAGCAGGGTCGTGATGATGGAGTTGATCATGACCGACTTACCGGAACCCGTGGTACCGGCGATCAGCAGGTGGGGCATCTTGGCAAGGTCGGCGACGACCGGCGTGCCCTCTGCATCGCGGCCGATGGCAAGCTCAAGCGGACCGCCCTTAACATAGGGCAGCACGTCGCCCAAGTTGACGTTCTGACGCTTGCGATTGGGAATCTCAATACCCACGAGCGAGGTGCCGGGAATCGGCGCAAAGATACGCACGGACTGAGCAGCAAGCGAAAGCGCGATGTCGTCCTCAAGGCTCGAAATCTTGCTCACGCGCTCGCCCTCGCCGGGCTGCAGCTTAAAGGTCGTCACCGTGGGACCGGCAATCCAGCCGACGACGCGAGCGCTACGGCCAAACTCAAGCAGCGTGGACTGCAGCGACTCGGCGGTCTGTTCCAGCTCCTTGTCCGAAGACGCGGCAGAAGCGGACTGAGGGTTTGCATGCAGGATTTCGAGCGGCGGAAGCTTAAGGCCGTCCTCTTCTTCGCCCTCGTTATCCGCGGAAGCATTGTCCGCTCCCCCATCGCTCGAAGTAGACGCCTCGACAGCGCCCGCCACAGCCGTATCGGCAACCTTGGGATGCTTGAGGAAATCAGGGATTTGAGGGGCGGCCGAGACGGGATTAACGGCGAACGGCGGCTCAGACTCGTCGACCTTGTCCGGATCGTCCTCCATCGAAAGCTGACCGGTCACTTGGCCGCGCTTGGCCTGGCGGCGCGGCAGCAAGGTGGTTTTAGCAGTCTCGAGCGGGGACTCATCATCCTCGTCATCACCCTCGGTAAGCTCAATCTCGCTCTCGGACCAAGACGGGTCGGGCTCACTCGTATTGAGCTTGGGAGCCGTCTTGCCTTTCTTGGCATGACGGCGCGGCAGCAGCGTCGTCTTAGCACGCTCGGCCTCCACGGCATCGGATACGTCGACAAACGGATCCTCGTCTTCGTCGTCATCGTCCAGAACCTGGTCCGCATCGTTGCCTATGACCGTGGTCACGGCGGCATCGGAGCCCTTTTGACGAAGAATGCTCAGGTGCGGACGGGCAACGCCGGGCACCGACAGAGCTTCGTCGTCACCCCACGGACTCGCGTTGACATCGGCACGCCGGCGCTCGGCAAAATCGGCCGCACGGTCGCGGGCAGAGCGCAAAACGCCGCCCACCGAAAAGCCGATGATGACAAAGCCAACGACGGCCAGACCCAACAGGACCACCATCGCGATAGGCTTACCCAGAGCATTCTGCAGCGCACTCGCAATAAACGCACCGATATAGCCACCCGAGGCGGCCAGGTTTTGAGGCGTGAACATAAGGTCGCACGAGTCGCTCGTACCCGGCACCATCAACGAAAGAATGGAGACGACGGCGATAAAGACCACGGCGCCGCCCGCAACAGAGCGCACGTTGAGCGGCGAGTCCTCGCCTAAAAAGAGCGTGGCGGCAAACAGCAAAATGACGATCGGCAGCACGTAGGCGCCCAGACCAAAGCCCAGGTGGAAGAAACCGGCAACCGCAGCCGTAACGGGTGCGGTCGCTGGCGAAATCACGGCAATGAAGGACGCAATCGCCAAAACGGCAATGACCACGCCGGCGATATCGCGGTTGGCCGAAGGCTCGACCAGGGGCTCAAAATCGTCGAACTCGGCCTCGTGGCCCTTATTGGCACGAAGATGGGAACCGGCACCCTTAGCAGATGCCGGTTGGATGTTGGCTTTATTGCCTTTGGCGTTTTGTGCAGATCCGCGCGCCAAACTAAACCTCCATGACGACCGGGATGATCATCGGACGAGTGCGCGTACGGCTCCAGATAAAGTTAGAGAGCGAGTCGCGCACGGCCTTGCGAATGGCGTCGGAACCGCTGCTGGTGAAGCTGAACTTGCCCTTCTCGATCGTCTTCATAATGGATGCGGAGGCATCCTCGGAGAACTGATCGTCAATGGCAAAGGAGACGCCGCGGCCCGAGAACTCGATAGCCTCGATCTTCTTGTGCTTGAGCGAAACGATAGCGACAGCCGTGACCATACCGTCGTTGGCAAGCTTCTGACGATCGCGCAGGACGATGGGGTCGGTATCACCGATGCGCAGTCCGTCGACGTAGACGACGCCAGACTCGACAGGCGTACCGCGCTTGACGACACCGCCACGCATCTCAAGCGTATCTCCGTTGTCGAGGATAAAGATGTGATCGTCCTTGAGGCCCATCTTGCGTGCAAGCTGAGCATGGGCGCGTAGATGCACGGCCTCGCCGTGGACCGGCATAAAGTACGTAGGCTTGGCCATGGCCATCAGGAGCTTGAGCTCCTCCTGGCTACCGTGACCCGAGACGTGAACGAGGGCGCGGTTCTTATCCCACACGTCGCAGCCAAGCTTGGCAAGGCTGTTGACGACCTGCTGAACGGCCTTCTCGTTACCGGGGACCGGCGTTGCCGAGAGGATGACGGTATCGCCCTCGTGGATGGAGAGCGTCTTGTGCTCGCCGTTGGCCATGCGCGAAAGGGCCGACAGAGGCTCGCCCTGCGAACCGGTGCACATGACGACGATCTTGTCGTCGGGCAGGTTGTCAATATCGAAGGCATCGATGATATCGGCATCATCGATGTTGAGATAACCGAGCTCGCGCGCCACGCGGGTGTTGGTGAGCATGGAACGACCGGTCACGACGACCTTGCGGCCGCACTTGCGGGCGGCGTCGCAGATCTGCTGCAGACGATGGATGTGGCTCGAGAACGACGCGACGAACACGCGGCCCGGAGCATTCTTGATGGCATGCAGCAGATTGGGGCCAACCTCGGCCTCGGACTTGGTAAAGCCGGGGACCGTGGCGTTGGTGGAGTCGGACAGCAGCAGGTCGATGCCCTGCTTGGCAAAGCGGCTGATGGCGGCATAGTCGGGCGTGACGCCGTCAATGGGCGTCTGGTCGAGCTTAAAGTCGCCGGTGTGCATAACGGTGCCCTGATTGGTGCGGATGAACACGCCCAAAGCGCCCGGGATGGAGTGCGTCATCGAGAAGAAGTCGAGCGAAATGCCACCCAAATTGACGTGGCTGCCGCCCTTGACCTCACGGAACTTGGGTGCGCGAATGCGGAACTCGGAGAGCTTGCCCTCGATAAAGCCGAGCGTCAGCTTGCTCGAGAAGATGGGCACCTTGTTGTTGAGGTCCTGCAGCAGATACGGAAGCGAACCGGTGTGATCCTCGTGGCCGTGAGTGACGATGATGCCGCGGAGCTTTTCCTCGTTCTCCAGAACGTAGGTGTAATCCGGAAGCACCAGGTCGATACCGGGCTGCGAGTCGTCGGGGAACATGAGGCCAGCGTCGACGAGCACCATGTCGTCGCCGCACTCGAAGACCGTCATGTTCTTGCCGATGCCGTCAAGGCCGCCGAGCGGGATGATCTTCAAGGGAGATGATTTTTTAGCTGCCATAGGTGAGTGTTGTTTCCTTTCTACGAAACGGGTCTGGAACAACCGACGGGGCGCTTCTGGCAAACCGACCGTCGGGAACGTACAACAATGCATCGCAGAGTCGATGCAATAACCACAGTATGATACCCATTTGCACAACAACAGACCACCCATGCATCAAAGCCCCATCTGAACCGGTCTATCCCGCCGGGAATAGCAAAAGGGCGACCCCACAGTGGGGTCGCCCTTGTTGAGCTGCTTATGTGTAGCTGTTACTCGGCGTCGTGGTGACGGCGGGGCTTGCGGCCTCCGTTGTCGCCGGGACGGCGCGGACGGTCGCTGCGCTCGGAGCGCTCGCGACGCGGACGCTCACGACGCTGGAAGTGCTCGCCGTCGCCCTCGGAGGCACCCTCGGCGCGAGCCGGGGCCTCGGGCTTGTCGAGACGATCGAGCGAGATCTTGCCGCGATCGTCGACCTCGATGACGACGACCTTGACCTCGTCGCCCACGTTGAGGACGTCCTCGACCTTCTCCACGCGACCCTTGGCGACGCGGGAGATGTGCAGCAGGCCGTCCTTACCAGGCAGCAGGTTGACGAAGGCACCGAAAGGCTGGATGGAGACCACGCGACCGGTGTACTCCTCGCCCGGCTCGGGAACCTTGATGATGAGCTTGATGCGCTCGACTGCCTGATCGACGGACTCGCCGGTGCCGCCGACAAAGACGGTGCCGTCCTCCTGGATGTCGACCGAAGCGCCGGTCTCGTCCTGGATGCCGCGGATGACCTTGCCGCCGGAACCGATGACGTCGCGGATCTTATCGGTCGGAACCTGGATGGAGACGATGCGCGGAGCGGTGCTGCGCGTGGTATGACGCGGCTCGGGGATCACATCGAGCATCTTCTGCAGGATGAAGGCGCGACCCTCCTTGGCCTGCTGCAGGGCGCGGGCCAAGATGTCGAAGGTGAGGCCGGTGGCCTTGTTGTCCATCTGCAGGGCGGTGATGCCCTCGGTGGTGCCGGTGACCTTAAAGTCCATGTCACCCAGGAAGTCCTCGAGACCCTGGATGTCGGACAGGACCACGGTCTTGCCCTCCTCCTGGATCAGGCCCATGGCGATACCGGAGACCGGGCGCTTAATGGGCACGCCGCCGTCCATAAGGGCGAGCGTGGAGCCGCAGGTCGAAGCCATCGAAGAGGAGCCATTGGACTCCATGACCTCGGAGACGACGCGGATAGCGTAGGGGAACTCGTTCTCGTCGGGAAGCACCGGGAGCAGAGCGCGCTCGGCCAGGTTGCCGTGACCGATCTCGCGGCGCTTGGGGCTGCCCATGCGGCCGGTCTCGCCGGTGCAGAACGGCGGGAAGTTGTAGTGGTGCATATAGCGCTTGCCCTCGGTGGGCTCGATGGTATCCAGACGCTGGCCCTCGTTGAGCATACCGAGCGACAGGACGGAGAGCACCTGGGTCTGACCACGCTGGAACAGGCCGGAGCCGTGAACGAGCGGCAGGTAGTTGTCCTTCACCATGATGGGACGGATCTCGTCGGCGGCACGGCCGTCGACGCGCTCGCCGGTCTCGACGACCATGGTGCGCATGGCCTTCTTCTCGAGCTTCTTGAGCGCCACGGGGATCTCGCGCTCCCAGGCGGCCTGCTCCTCGTCGGTGAACTCGGCGCGGATGGACTCCTTCAGAGCCTCGACCTTACCGATGCGGGAAAGCTTGTCGGCGTCGCGCAGGGCAGCGGCCATCTCGTCGTAGTGGGCGAAGATGCGCTCCTGGACCTCCTCGACGGGCTGGTCGAGCGGGTACTCCTTCTTGACGATAGCGCCGTTGACCTGCTCCCACTCGGCAACGAACTCGTCTTGGGCCTGGCAGAAGGCAGCGAGGGCCTCCTGACCAAACTTCATAGCGGCGAGCATGTCGTCCTCGGAGATCTCCTCGGCGCCGGCCTCGACCATCGAGATGAAGTCGGCAGAGCCGCCCAGCTCCAGGTCCAGGTCGGAGTTCTCGCGCTCCTCATAGGTGGGGTTGACGATAAACTCGCCGGTCTCCACGTTGTGGCCGATGCGCACACAGGCAAGCGGACCCTCGAAGGGCACGCCGCCGAGCGTCATAGCCAAAGAGGCGCCCATGACGTTGATGACGTCGAAGGGGTTAACCTGGTCGGCGACGAGCGAGGTGGCGACGATGTGGACCTCGTTGCGGAAGCCGTCCGGGAAGCTCGGGCGGATCGGGCGGTCGATCATACGAGCCGTGAGCGTGGCCTTCTCGCTGGGACGGCCCTCGCGCTTGAGGTAGCCACCCGGGATACGGCCGGCAGCGTACATCTTCTCGTTGAAGTCGACGGTCAGCGGGAAGAAGTCGTAATTCTTGCGCTCCTTGGAGACGACCACGGTGTCGAGCATCGTGGTGTCGCCCTGCTTGACCAGACAAGCGCCGGTGGCCTGCTTGGCAAGCTCGCCAGACTCGAAGGTGTAGGTCTTGCCGTACAGCTCAAAGGTCTTGGATACGAGTGTCATTGTTCTCCTTTACCCCACAGGCCCCTTGCCTGCGGGCTTCTCATGTGACGCGGGCCCCCTGCCCCCGCCACGCTTCAGAGCGTGATTATTCACGCCCTTACACAAAAAGAGCGCCCCGCTGCGCAGGACGCTCTTAGCATGTACAAATCCTTACTGGATGTTGTCGCGGATGCCCAGAGCCTTGATGAGCTCACGGTACTCGACGATGTCGTTCTTCTTGATGTAGGAGAGAAGACGACGACGGCGGCCAACGAGCATGAGCAGGCCACGACGGGTGTGGAAGTCCTTCTGGTGGGACTTCATGTGCTCGGTCAGCTCCTTGATGCGCTCGGACAGGATGGCGACCTGAACCTTGGGGTTACCGGTATCGACCGGGGAGTTACCGAACTGGGCGGTCAGCTCCGCCTTGCGCTCTTTGGAAACAGTCATTGTTTCACCTTTCGTTTCGCGTCGCCCGCGGGCGACTCTATTCGCCTCGGACTGGGAAGCCGCCGGTGGAGCGAACAACCAAGGTCGAGGTACCAACAGGTCGGTATGTTACCACAAGCGGCGCGAGCCTGCGCATCATCACCGACCCAACATGAATTCCATCGCACGGAGCCGCTGATCGGTGTGCGTCGCAGCCCAAACATGCGAAAGCCCCAGCAAAAACGCGGCCGTATGCGGATCGATCTTCTCGGCCATAAGGGCATCGAACGTCATGGACATCAGGGCGCGCAGCCATGCGACCTCGCCAACCGATACCAACTCGGCGCCAGGCACGCTCGAGGCGCACGACCCGCACAGAAGCCCGCCGGCTTGGGCCGAGAAATGCGAGAGCATGGGATCGCCGCACGAGACGCAAGCCGAAAAATCGGGTCGGTAACCAACGTGCGACAGCAGTTTAAAGACAAAAGCCGCCACGAGCAGGTCCTTATGTGCCGAGTCGAGCCCGCTGCCGATAAGCGTGAGCGCCCGCTGCGTGATGGCAAAGGTAAATGGATCCTCGGCATCCTCGAACGAGCACACACGCGCAACCTCGGCAATCGCGCTGGCGGCACAGGTCGTCTCGTAGTCAGGAGCGGCACCGAGCGGCGCCTCCATAAGCTCCGCCTGAGAAACCACGTCGAGCGTGCGACCATGCGCCAACAGCATATCAACGGTGCAGAAAAGCTCGCAGCGGGCCGCAAGGCGACCGCCAGGCTTACGTGCGCCCTTAGCCACGGCACGCACCTGCCGCCCCCGTTCGTCGAGCATCGTCAAGATCAGGTCGGTTTCCTTGAGCTTAGTCTTGTCGAGAACGAGCACCTTTGTGCGATATGTGCGAGAGCCTGCCATGAACGCCGAGGCTTAATCTTCGGCATTGTAGCCAAAGCGGCGGATCTGAGCCTCGTCATCGCGCCAGCCGGCCTTGACCTTCACGTCGAGCTCCAAAAAGACCTGAGTGCCAAAGATGCGCTCAAGATCGCGACGGGCGTCGATGCCGATATGCTTAATCATCTCGCCGCCCTTGCCGATGATGATGCCCTTCTGCCCCTCGCGCTCGACGTAAATCGTGGCGTGCACGCGCAGGACCTTCTTAGTCTGCTCGAGTGCGTCACAAATGACGCCCACGGAGTGGGGAATCTCGTCGCGGGTGCGACGCAGGACCTTCTCGCGCACAAACTCGGCAACGAGCGTCTCGTCGGACGCGTCGGTGCCCATGTCCTCGGGGAACCAGCGCGGACCCTCGGGCAAAAAGTGAGCGACGGTCTCGATAAACGCATCGACGTTGAAATTCTTGACCGACGACGTCACGATCTCATCATCGTATTCCATAAGCTCGTGAGCGGCCTTGAGCTGCTCCATGACCTGTGCGGGGTCGGCCTCGTCGGCCTTCGTGAGCACCAGGACCTTTTTGGAGCGGGCATTCTTGACGCGCTCGGCGACCCAGGCGTCTCCCCTGCCGATGGGTTTGGTGGCGTCGATCAGAAACGCGACGACGTCTACGTCATTGAGCTCAAAAAGGGCACTCTTGTTGAGCTCGGAACCTAAGCCGTCCTTGGGCTTATGAATACCCGGGGTATCGACAAAAACCAACTGGTAACCGGGGCGGTTGACGACGGCACGCATACGGCGGCGGGTCGTCTGGGCCACCGGAGAGGTGATGGCGACCTTCTTGCCGTAACAGGCGTTGAGCAGCGTGGACTTGCCGGCGTTGGGGCGACCGACCAGGGCCACAAAGCCGCTGCGGAAACCGGGTTCCACGCCTCCAAAGCCCGCAAGGCCCTCATCCTCGTCGCACAGGGCATCGAGTTCCTCGTCGCTCATACCCTCAAACGGGTCGAACTCCTCGACCTCGTCAAACGAATCGGCACCTTCAGTCTCGTCCAGGACCTCGTCATCCAAAACTTCACCGGTAGGCTGCATATTGTCGGACATGGGAATCCCTTTCTAAATAAAGTCGAGCGCGTGAGCAAAGACAAGCAAGCCCACGATCGCGGCGGTAATGGAAAGAACGTATACAGAGGCAGCGGCGATATCCTTCGCGCGCTTGGCCAGCGGATGCAGCTCCTGGGTCGCCAGGTCGACAATCGCCTCCATGGCGGTATTGCACAGCTCGCCGTGAATCACCAGGCCGCAGCAAATGATGACCGTAGCCCACTCGGCAATATCGAGCCCCACGATGCAGCCGGCAATGACGGTGCACACACCCGCCACGAGCATGACCTTGATATTGCGCTCGGTCTTGACGGCGGTGACGAAGCCCTCCATGGCGTATGAGAACGACTTTAAAAAGGACGGATGGTCCTTGTTCGATCCGGGAATCATAGACGGCTCCTAGTCGTGGGCGTGATTGGTGATGGGGCCGACGTGGACGAGCTTGGGGTCCTCGCCGCGCTCAAGCGCCAGGTCGCGCAGGATGGCATCCTCGCGTGCCTCCATGACCTCGGCCTCATCATCCTCGATGTGGTCGTAACCCAGCAGGTGCAGCATTCCGTGCACGAGCATCAGTCGGCACTCATCGGCGGGGCTGTTGCCAAAGCCGGAGGCCTGACGGGCAATAACCTGCGGGGCCAGGATAATATCGCCGAGCTCGAGCGTCTCGTCGGCGGGAATGTCCTCGTCAAAGGCCGAGTCGCATTCAAACGAGAGGACATCGGTGGTGCGGTCGATACCGCGCCACTCGTGGTTGAGCTCGTGCATCTCGTCCTCATCGACATACGAAAGGGAAATCTCAACCTCACGCTCAACACCCTCGGCGGCAAGCACAACTGAGCAGATGTGTTCCACCTCCTGGGCATCGAGCAGCGTATCGAGCTCGGCATCGTTGCTGATCAATACACTCAATGGGACTCCTTTCGATCGTGCGCGCGCTGCTCGCGCGCATCGTCGTATGCATCATAGGCCTCAACGATACGGCCCACCAGGGCATGGCGCACCACATCGGCGCGCTCCAGGTGAGAAAACGCCACATCGTCGACGCGACCCAAAATCCTTTCGACATCGGCAAGACCGCCGCGGCGACCCACCAGGTCACGCTGGCTCAGGTCGCCGGTAATCACGAACTTGGAATTAAAGCCCAGACGCGTCAAGAACATCTTCATCTGCTCGGGAGTCGTGTTTTGTGCCTCATCGAGCACCACAAAGGCATCACTCAGTGTTCGACCGCGCATATAGGCGAGCGGGGCGATCTCGATCACGCCACGCTCCATAAGCTCATCGATGCGTTCGCGATCCATCATGTCAAAGAGGGCATCATAGAGCGGGCGCATATACGGGTCGATCTTTTCCTCGAGGGTGCCGGGCAAAAAGCCCAGGTTCTCCCCCGCCTCGACAACCGGGCGCGTCAGGATCAGGCGGCCCACCTCATGGCGCTTGAGCGCGGCGACGGCGAGTGCCATGGCCAGATAGGTTTTACCGGTACCGGCGGGACCGAGGCCAAACGTGATGGTAGAAGAGCGGATGGCATCCACATAGCGCTTTTGACCGAGCGTCTTGGGGCGGATAACGCGACCGCGATACGATAGCAGCACGTCATCGCGCAACGACGAGGCATCATGCTCGCCGTCGCGCAGAACGGCCAGACAGCGCGAGACATCATCGGCAGAAAGCGTGCGCCCGGCAGCAGCCTCACGAAAGGCATATTCGAAAAAACGCGCGACCAGCTCGACCTCGTCCGGATCGCCGCTCACGGCAACGCTGTCACCGCGGGCAACCACATGGGCGCGCACCAAGTTCTCGAGCGCACGAAGGACGCCGTCGCCGGCGCCCAAAACGCGCGAGGGGTCGATACCCTCGGGAACGGTAAGTCTAATCTTCGAGGCTTCCATGAACCTCCCTGCGTGCATGGACCAAGCCGGAATCATCGACTCCGATGATAGCAACATCGAGCAGGCACGGGGCTGTGAGTCCACAGGTATCATCAAGACGGGCATGATGGAACGAGCCGAGCGTCAGGTTGTCGCCATACTCGAGCACCGCACGCTCGACCGTGCCCACGCGGCGGCGGGCATCGGCAATCGCGAGCTCCTGAGCAGCCGCGCGCATGCGACGGCTGCGCTCGGCCATGACCTCGGGGGGTACCTGGTCGGGCATGTCGGCGGCAAGGGTGCCGGGGCGCTTGCTATAGCGGAACACGTGCATGCGCGAAAAGCCCACGCGACGGCACAGCGCCAGCGACTCCTCGAACTCCTCGTCCGTCTCGCCAGGAAAACCGACGATAACATCGCACGAAAGAGACGCCTGGGGCAGGTTGGTGCGAATCATGCGCACCGTGTCCTCAAAGGCCTCGGCGCTATAGGGACGGCCCATGCGATGCAGCGTCGCCGTGCAGCCAGACTGCACGGGAAGGTGCAAAAACGGCGCGATACGCTTCGGATAGCGAGCCATCACCTTGAGCAGGCGCTCGGAAATATCCATGGGCTCCACCGAGGAGATGCGCACGTGGGCGATCTCGGTGCGCTCCATGATGGCCTGAAGCAGCTCATCGATCTCGACATGTTCATCGGTCGCGCTCTTGCCGTCATAGGCACCCAGGTTCACGCCGGTCAGCACGACCTCGGGCACGCCGGCCTCCTGGGCTTCACGCACCTGTTCGAGCACGGACTCGACGGGCACGGAACGCTCGGGGCCGCGGGCCTTCCACACGATGCAATAGGTACAGCGGTGGTTGCAGCCATCCTGGATCTTCACGCCCAGCCGCGAACGACCGAGCGCATCGACCACGTCGCCATCGCTGCAGGCGGGAACGCTATCGGATTCGACGCCCAGCACCTCGCAGACGCGCTCGGCGACGTCAATCTTGGACGGTTCGGCGATCACGCGATCGGAAAACTCCAGCAGCTCCTCGGGATGCAGGTTGACGACGCAGCCGGTTACGACCACGTAAGGCTCGCCGGAATAGGCCAGGGCGTGACGGACGGCCTTGCGGGTCTTGGCCTCGGCCTCCCCCGTCACGGCACAGGTATTGATAACGATCAGTTCGGCGTCCCTGGGCTCCACCATCGCAAAGCCCAGGCGCATAAGATCGGCAGTGATACGGTCGGACTCAACCCGGTTGACACGACAACCGAGGTTGACGACGGAAATATGGGGTGCGAGCACACGGGCTCCTTAATCGAGGATGTCGTCGAGGGCACTCTTGATACGGTCGGTCACCGACTTCTTACCGGATGCGACGTCATCGCCCATCTCGTCGGCAAAGGCGCGAAGCAGCTCGCGCTGCTTGTTGGAGAGATTGGTGGGAACGACCACGCGCAGCTGCACAATCAGACGACCGCGCGAGCCGCCACCGCCGATACGCGGCATGCCGTAGTTGTTGACGCTCACGGTGTCACCGTACTGTGTGCCGGCGGGAACCGTCACTTTAACGACCTCGTCAGGCATAATGCCCTCGACTTCAATCTCGCAACCGAGCGCGGCCTGCGCAATCGAGATATCGCTCACCAGATAGAGGTCATCGCCATTACGCTTAAAACGCTCGTGGTCGGCGACACGCACGTTGACGATCAGGTCGCCCGACGGCTCGCCACGAAGGCCGGCCTCGCCAAAACCACTCACGCGCAGCTGACGACTGGTCGAAACGCCGGCAGGAATATCGATGTCAATCTTTTCGTGAGAAGGCGTGCGGCCCTGGCCGTCACAGGTCTCGCAGGGATGATCGATGACCGTGCCTTCGCCGTGGCAGTCGGGACAGGGCGAAGAGGACTGAACCTGGCCCAGGAAAGAACGCTGGACCGTCGTCACATAGCCTGTGCCGTGACAGCGGCTGCACTGCTTTTCGGTAGCGCCCTCGGCCTTGCCGGTACCATTGCAGTCATCGCAAGGGGCAAGGCGGTCGTAGCTGATCGTCTTTTTGCAGCCGAGCGCCGCCTCCTCGAGCGTCACCGAAAGGGAGATGGCCATATCGCGACCACGACGGCGCTCGCGACGGCTGCGAGCGCCACCGCCGGCGCCACCGCCAAAGAACGACGAGAACAGGTCGTCCATGCCCATGCCACCAAAGATATCGTTGATGTCGACATAGCCAGAGCCACCGGGGCCGTCCGCGGTGCCGTAACGGTCGTAGTTAGCACGCTTCTGTTCGTCGGAAAGAACGGAATAGGCCTCGTTGAGCTCTTTGAACTTGGCCTCGGCCTCGGGGTCGTCCGAAACATCCGGGTGTACCGTACGGGCTTTCTTTAGAAACGCGCGCTTAATCGTCCGCGCGTCGGCATCCTTGTCAACGCCAAGTACCTCGTAGTAATCCCTATTTTCCGACACAACCGAATCCTTCCAACTTTCATTATTGTCACAGTGCGTCCTATACCCAAGCTGGGCCGAGCGCAAACAGAGGGTTTGATGTTATTGCATTCCGTACGGCGAAAGCACGGCCCGCTGCGAGCAGCTCGCGAACCAAACCGACACGAGCGCGAACATAAAACCGTTGGCAAATCCATTGGCAAACTGCATCGCGCCGCGCTTCCACCACAGCAGACTGCGATGAAGCACGCCGTCCGACAGCACCATGAACAAGCCCATGGCAAACGGAATGAAGCACATCATGGCAAAGGCGGAGAACACGCCCGAGATGGCCGACAGCACCAAAAACGGAGCGATGATGCCCATGAGGTAGAAGCCGGTGCGAGCCTTACCCTCCAGGCGCTCGGCCTCAACGTGCGCACGACCGACCAGATCGCCGCCCGAAGCGCCGTTCGTGCCGGCATGACCCATGTTGGGGATGCGCACCTCGTCGCCATCATGCGTGCCGGCGGGAAACTCAATCGTCTGCTCGGAGGTTACGCGGGTACGGCCGCTGCCACCGCAATCGGGGCACGGGTCGGCAACGACCTTGCCGGAACCGCCGCACTCAGGACAAACCGTCTGGAACGTGCCCGCACCAAACAGGAAGGACAGGTCGACGTCGATGTGGCCGCGACCACCACAGCTCGGGCAGGTGTGGGCATGCTCTGACGAAACGGAGCCCGATCCTCCACAATGTCCGCAGGTGTCAAAGCGGGTGTAGCGAACGGTCTTGTGGGCACCGCCCTTGGCCTCCTTGGCGTCGAGCTTGATATCGACGACCACGTTGGCGCCACTCTCGGGGTTGTAGGCCGCCTGGCCGCGACGGGGCTGGCCCCAGGCGCCCCCGAAGGGGAAACCGCCGTCAAAGGGATTGCCGTAACCGGCGCTGCCGGCATAGCCACCGCCATAGGGCGAAGCCGTCGGTGCACCGGCAAAGGGATTACCCGACCGCATGGCGTCGTAACGCGCACGCTTCTGCTCGTCCGAGAGCACGGCGTAGGCCTCGGAAACCTCTTTAAACTTCTCCTCGGCATCCGGCTCCTTATTGACGTCCGGATGGAGCTTGCGGGCCTTCTGCTGGAAAGCCTTTTGAATATCACGCGAGGTGGCGTCCTTGGAGACACCCATGATCTCGTAGTAATCTTTTTCGTTCATCGTCGCCATGCGCGGCAACCTCCTGCTCACAGCAGCGTATATATTGCGGTAATTCTACCCGAGCGGCCTAAGCTAGACCCCAAAACAGCTCGAACAGAACATTTCCATCGAGCCAACCCAGGTGGGTCGGCGCCAGGCGGGCACAGATGCGGCCGGTGACGACATCGTCAGAGGCAATAGGCCCCGAATGGGTATCACCGTTCTCGGGCACCCAAGTGGCAAGCCCAAGCTCAAGAGCGCGGTCACAGGCCGCTGTCAGTTCATCGGCAGGGATGACACGAGCCGCGTGAACCAACAGATTGGACGCGACGCCGCGCGTCATGCGACAAGCGAGCATCAGATCCTCGGCTGCCGCCTCGCGATGCGTCAGGTACTCGACCCCAAACGTCGTCGCGCCATCATCACGTTGCACCAGACGCACGCGGTGCGCATCGCCGCGAGCGGGAACGTCAGGAAACAGCCCGGCCAGGCGATCGAAATCCTCGGCATCGAGCATACCCGCGGCAGAACGACCCAAACCCAAATAGCCCTGACCAGTCCAGTAGGCGATATTATGAGCGCATTCATGCCCATCGAGCGCGTAGCTCGCCACCTCATACGGATGGTAGCCCGCCGAACTCAGCCGTTCGCGCGCAACGTCCATGCATGCGGCTTGGAAATCGTCGTCGGGCTCGAGCGACTCGTCACGGCATGCCATGCGGTAAAGCGGCGTGCCCTCCTCGAGCGTGAGCGGATAGACCGACACATGGTGCGGGGCCGCCGCAAACACGCCATCGAGCGTGTACTGCCAGCTCGCCATAGTCTGTCCGGGAAGCCCGCACATAAGGTCGCACGACACATCGAGCCCAACATCCTTCACCGTCGCGATAGCCTCAAGCGCCCGTTCGGCATTATGGATGCGGCCAATGACAGCCAACTCGGTATTGTCGAGGGTCTGCACGCCCAGAGAGATGCGTGTGACACCAACCTCGGCAAGCGCAGCGGCAAGCTCGGAGGTCAGCGACTCGGGATTGGCCTCGCAGGTAAACTCAATGGGCTTGCACCACATGGAGATACGGCGGGCAAGTTTCACCAGGCGCTCCCCTGCCAGCGACGGCGTGCCGCCGCCTACGTAGACAGTGCGGATCTGCCTGAGCGCCCCAGCGTTGCCAAAGGCATCGAGCCGCGCATACAGGTGCTCAAAATAGGCATCGAACGCAGCGTCCAGGTCGCACGGCGCCACGCTGCGGGAGTCAAAGTCGCAATAGCGGCATTTTTGAGCGCAAAACGGCACGTGCACATACAGCGCGGTAACGGCCACCGTTAGGCCTCCAGCGGATGAGCGGGCACCGACTCACCGGCGGCAAGCGCGGCCTCGCAGGCCACCACGTCGCGCTCGATATCATCGACCAGCGCCATAAACTCCTCATACGTGGAGCAGCGCACCACCCGAGCGCGCCAGGCGGCGGCATGGGGCATGCCCTTTAAGTACCAGCTTGCATACGTACGGGCGCGTGACATAAGCGGCAGAAGCTCGTGCGTCAACGTCAGGTGCTCACGCAGAGCCTCCAGGCGCTCGACGGAGCTGCGAGCCGGCACCGGTATGCCATCGAGCGTAAGGGCGCGAGCATCGCCAAACACCCACGGGTTCCCGTAGATACCGCGCGCGATAAACACCGCGCTGGCGCCCGAGTTGCGCAGATGCTCCGCGGCATCCTCGGCGCAGAACACATCGCCCGAACCGATCACGGGAATCTCGACGGCATCGGCCACTTCATCGACGACCGACCAATCCGCCTGGCCCGTGTAGAGCTGCGTAGCGCAACGACCATGCACGGCGACTGCGGCAGCCCCTGCCCCCTCAAGCATCTGGGCAAATGTCGCGGCATTGCGGTCCTCGGCATAAAAGCCCTTGCGAATCTTGACGGTCACGGGCACGTGTGCCGCACCCACCGTGGCCTCGACAATCTTCTCCGCCAGGTCAGGGGTGCGCATGAGCGCCGAGCCCTCGCCCTTGGTAACGACCTTGCGGGCGGGGCATGCCATATTGATATCGATGAGCGACAGACGATCGCCAACGCGCTCCTCGACGGCGGCGACGGCACTCGCAAACTGATCGGGTTTAGAGCCAAAGAGCTGCACGCAAATCTGCTGCTCCTCGTCGGCCGGTAGCACCAGGCGCCAGGTCTTGTTGCTGGCATAGGCAAGGCCCGCCACGCTCACCATCTCGCTGTAGGCAAGGTTGGCACCGCGACGGCGGCACATGATGCGGTAGGCGGGGTCGGTCACGCCGGCCATGGGAGCCATAAGGAACGGCTGCTCGGCATAGGCGCCCAGCAGCCGCTGACTATATTCGGAAAGCGCCATAGACCTACTCGTCCACCTTGAGGATCGCCATAAACGCCTCCTGCGGGACCTCGACCGATCCGATGGCCTTCATGCGCTTCTTGCCCTCTTTCTGCTTCTCGAGCAGCTTGCGCTTACGCGAGATATCGCCGCCGTAGCACTTAGCAAGCACGTCCTTGCGACGCGCTTTGACGGTGGAACGGGCGATGATCTTGTTGCCGATAGCACCCTGGATGGGCACCTCAAACAGCTGACGCGGAATAATCTCCTTGAGCTTGTCGCATAGGCCGCGGGCAAGACCGTAGGCCTTGTCCTTGTGGACGATAAACGACAGCGCATCCACCTCGTCGCCCGAAAGCAAGATATCGAGTTTAACGAGCTCGGAGGGACGATACTCATTGAACTCGTAGTCCAACGAGGCGTAGCCCTTGGTGCGACTCTTGAGCTGGTCAAAGAAGTCCAGGATGAGCTCGGCGAGCGGCATGTCAAAGCGCATCTCGACCGATTTGCTCGTGAGATGGATCATGTCGGTTGTAATGCCACGGTGCTCGATAGCGAGCTGCATGACGGCACCCGTATACTCGGGCGGGCAGATGATCTTAGCCTTGAGGTAGGGTTCCTCGATACGCTCGATGCGCGTGGCCTCGGGAAGATCCTGCGGGCTACGGACATCAATCATCTCGCCGTCAGTCTTGTAGACGTGATAGTCCACCGAGGGGCTCGTGGCAATGAGGTCCAAGTTGAACTCGCGCTCCAGGCGTTCCTTGACGACCTCCATGTGCAGCAGGCCCAGGAAGCCCACGCGGAAGCCAAAGCCGAGCGCCACCGAGGTCTCGGGCTCCCACACCAACGACGGGTCGTTGACGTGCAGCTTATCGAGCGCGTCACGCAGGTTCTCGTAGTCCTTGTTATCGATCGGGAACAGGCCCGTATAGACCATGGGCTTAGCCTCGCGGTAGCCGGGAAGCGGCTCGGGGCAGGGATTCGACGCCCACGTGAGGGTATCGCCCACGCGCACGGCCTCGGGGTCCTTCAGGCCCGTGACCACGTAGCCCACCTCGCCGACCGTCAGCGCATCGACCGGAGTCTCGGCGGGACGCTTGACGCCCACGCCATCGACCAAAAAGTCACCCTTTGCCTGCATCATGCGCAGAGTATCGCCCTTTTTGATGGAACCGTCAAAGATGCGCACCGTGGCGACGACACCACGATACTCGTCGAAGTACGAATCCAGGATGAGTGCCTTGAGCGGCGCGTTCGCATCGCCCTTGGGCGGAGAGATCAAAAAGACAATGGACTCCAGCAGATCGTGGATGCCCTCTCCGGTCTTGCCCGAGACATACACGGCATCATCGGCAGGGATCGCCAAGTCATCCTCGATCTCGGTCTTGACCTCATCGGGATGGGCCGAGGGCAGGTCGATCTTGTTGATGGCCGGCACAATGTCCAGATTGGCGTTCATGGCGAGCGTCGCATTGGAGACGGTCTGCGCCTCGACACCCTGGGTGGCATCGACGACGAGCACCGCGCCCTCGCAGGCGGCCAGCGAACGCGAGACCTCATAGGTAAAGTCCACGTGGCCCGGCGTATCGATGAGGTTGAACTGATACGTCTCGCCGTCGTCGGCGTCATAGGACACGCGGACGGCGTTGGACTTGATCGTGATGCCGCGCTCGCGCTCGATATCCATGGTGTCGAGCAGCTGCGACTCCATGTCGCGCTCGTCGACGGTATGGGTGAGCTCGAGGATACGGTCACTGATCGTGGACTTGCCATGGTCGATGTGCGCAACAATTGAGAAGTTGCGGATGTGGGAAATGTCAATTGAAGTATTCATGCGGACTATCTTACCCGAGCGGTACAAAAAATGGAGCCTGTTCCATAAAACAGGCTCCATTTATGCGCGTAATCTGTGTGGTGTGAAATTTACAACTTAGGCGTTGATGCTGTTCACGAGCTTGGCAAGACCGGACTTGCGGTTGGAAGCCTGGTTCTTGTGGATAACATGCTTGGCGGCAGCCATGTCGAGACGCTTGGTGACGGTCTTGAGGGCAGCCTGGGCCTTCTCGGCGTCGCCCTCGGCGACGGCGGACTGGACGTGCTTGGTCAGCGTCTTGAGCTCGGACTTGACAGCCTTGTTACGCATGCGAGCTGCCTCATTGGTGCGGATACGCTTCTTCTGAGACTTGATGTTTGCCACTTCTGGAGTTCCTTTCGAGTTCCTTGCAAAAAATGTATGACACCCCTGAGACACGGTGAGGTCATGCAAGCGCCTACTATAGCACGCTCCCCCTCAAAGGGATAGAACGAATTTGTCAAATAGGCAGGTATCATCACGATTTTCTCAAGATGTTCGTAATCCAGAGCAAAAGCGCGGTCTGAGAATCGGCCGAACCCTTCAGCGCGAGCTCCACATCGACCGCGCCCTCGAGCGCGGCAACGAGCTCTGTCATCGAAAAGCGACGTGCCCAGGTCAGGTGATTCTTGACCTGCCAGGACTGGAGCTTAAGTGTTGCGGCCAACTCACGACCCTGTCCGCGCGCATCGAGCGCCTTGGCAACGATAAGCTCGCGGATGCGGCCGCACAGCAATGTGTAAGTCCACACGTAGCTCTTGGCGGGCAGTAGATTGAAGAGCTCGAGCGAGCGTCGCATGTCACGGGCCGAGACCGCATTGAGAAAGTCCCAGGGTTGAACCTCGGCCGTACGTACAATCCAGCGCTCAACGTCGGCAAGCTCAATCTGCGGCGCCTCGACCATCTGAGCAAGCTTAGCCAAGTCGTTATCGAGCATGCGAGTGTTTTCACCCGAACGCGAGACGAGCTCCTCGGCGGCCGCCGTCGAGATCGACTTGCCGTGCTGCGTCGCCATCTGCTGCACACGGCGCGGTAGCTCCCAGCGCTTGGTGCCGGAGCAATCGATCACGGCCTTCTTGTCGATCTTGGCGATCGCCTTATACAGGCGCGTGTTCTTGGCAAGCGAGTCGGCGATGATGAGGCAGACCGTTGTGGGGCTGGGACTTGCCAGATACTCAACGAGCGGCTCCGAGACCGCCTTGGCGAGCTTTGAACAGCCGTCAAGGATTACCAGGCGAAACTCGCTGCCCATCGGAAAGGTGTTAAGCGATCCGATAATGGACTCGATATCGGGGTCCTTGGTCATGTCGCGCTCGTCGAGGTTGAACTCGACCATACCCGACTTTTCCAGACGCGCTTTCATACGCGAGACGGCGTGATCGCGCTTGACTCCGTCGGTACCGACGATCAGATATGCCGGCAGCAGACCGGTTTCGGACATTGCGCTCCCCTCCCGCAGGCCTTCGTATTCGCTCCGTGCCATTCTAGCCCAGGGGCCCACCACACGCCAACGACGTCGTCACGGTCGCTGGCATCGCATCGTAAAGCCATTCGCAGTCGGCGTGACGGTAATGTCGCCGTGTTCGATAGTGCACGCGAACACGCCACCCGCTTCCTTAACGGCATCGATGCAGGCGTCGGACGGATGGCCGTATCGATTCCCCTCGCCCGCGCTCGCGAGGGAAAGCTCGGGCTTCAGGACGTCCAGCAACTCACCATCAACTGAAACCTTAGAGCCGTGATGCCCAAGTTTAAGGACATCGATATCCCCCACCTCCTGCACGAATTCCCGTTCTTGGTCGAGCTCGGCATCACCGGTGAGGAGCATACGCAGGCCCTTGCCTTCCTGAACATAAGAGAGCAGCAGGACAAGCGAATCCTCATTTCCCTCGCCATCCACGGACTCGAATGGCCACATCACGCGGGCGCAAAATGAGCCGATATCGACCGTATCCCCACGGCGCACCTGCCGATACTCCACGCCAGGTCGGTTCAATACCTCGGCAGGAGCATCCTCCAGCGCATCCGCCGCCACGGCAATCGTTCCGACCGAAAACTGTTCGAGCACGGCAGGCAGACCACCCCAGTGGTCCTCATCCCAATGCGTCACGAAGACGGCATCGATATGGTGCACGTTATTGCGAACCAACGCCGCCACCACGCGCTCGTCGAGCCCGCAGTCGACGAGCGCCACTGCGCCGCCCTGGCGAATAAGAATCGCATCGGCCTGGCCCACATCGAGCACCGTCACCGAAGGCGGAGCGAATCGATCCCAGTAGACGTATGGAATCGCAGCCAAGAGCACCAGGCATGCAAGCCCCACCGCCATAGGACGTGCACGGGGACGCGGCCACCACACCAGCAGAACCGCCAGCAAACACGGCACTAGGTAAATCCACATGCTATCGGGCGGCACGCTCACGGATGCTCCCGGCACGGCGGCAAACAGCTGCTCGAAGAACAGCGCGCAACGGGCGGCAATCATGGGCACAACGAGCGCCCAAGTCCGCAACGGTGCCACGAGCGAAAAGGGAACCAGCACGATGGACACGGCAAGCAGTATGCTCACTACCGGACCGACGACCGCATTTGCCAGCGGAGCAATGAGCGAGAACGTACCGAAGGCAGGAATGGTAATGGGAAGTGTCGCTAGTTGCGAGCACAGCGTGACGGAAAGCATGCTGGCAACGCCCGACGGAACACTCAGCTCACCCAAAGCGTAGGTCGCATAGGGGCAAAAGCACAGAATGGCTAAGACGCTGGCACATGAAAGCTGAAAGCCCATCTCGAACAGAACCGTCGGCCGCAGCAACACAAAGATGGACATGGTAACGAAGAGAGCCGATGCGCCGTGCCGGCGCCGCCCCGCGCCGTTTACGACAAGCGTCGCGAACACCATGCAGCACGCGCGCACGGCCGAGGGAGACGCGCCCGTAAAAGCAGCGTAGCCCACAAGCGTTATCGCCAATATCGCCCGTTGAAGACCGCGTGAGCACCGAGTCTTTTGCAATACACCCTCGATTACAAACCCCACGATTGCCAAATGGCTGCCCGAGACGGCGATAAGATGCGCCGTTCCCGTCACCGAAAACCAGTCGCCCGCCGGCTGGGCGCGCAGCTCGGCCGAACGACCGCAGACGACACCGGCTATTAGTGCACGCGCCGGGTCGGTCGCAGGCGCGATGGACGCAAGCAGCCCATTTCGCATCCGAAGAAGCGGCCCCGGAGAGTCTACATCGACCGACAAAATCCGAACGACTTTAACCTTGCGCACCTCGCCTCGAAGCACGCGCGATCGTCCATACGCATCGTTCTCATAACGTGAGACGCGACCGATAACACGCACGTGCGCCCCGACCTTGAGCTCGAGGTCACACGATAGGCGAACCATTGCCAAGTTCTTACCGTCCGTGCGTGCCTCGCAGGTATAGGAATACACGTCGTCGTTGATGGATGGGTCACCCTGCACGACAAACTCAAGGCTGCTTGCCGCTCGACCGTCGAGCGCCTTCGAGGCGCTTAGCACGCCCACAGCCCACCACGCCGAGACGACCGCTCCCGCCACGAGACCGACGGACGCGGCATACAGCCACCGCTTCCAAGGGGCAAGCCGCGCACAAGATTGAGCCAGCACAACGAATACCGCCGCCGTAACGGGAATGGCCCATAGCGGCCCGACCGCCGAAGCCCGCTCCCACAGCAGCGCATCGGCGGCCACGTTGAGCACCAAGGCGCAGCTCATGCACATGCCGGCACACAGGGCCATCGTCCACGGCATCAGAGGCCGCGGAGGCATCACATGCTCGCGCTCGGTCGCACTCATACGCAGATGGAATCTTTGATTTTGGCAAGCTTCTTCTCGCCGATTCCCGACACACGCATCAGATCGTCAACCGAGGCAAAAGCACCGTTCTTTGTCCGCTCATCGATAATCGACTGGGCCATGGAGGGGCCGATGCCAGAGAGCGTCTGCAGCTCCGCCGCACTTGCCGTATTGATATTTACTAGGCCTGTTGCGCCACTCACGCCCGATGATGCGGAAGTCCCACCATCAACACCGGCTTCCGCAATGGACGCCTGCTGCTCCCCTACCGTCGGAACGTGAATCTTCTGTCCATCGACGACCTTAGATGCCCGATTGAGACCCGTAACGTCTGCCTCGGGCGCCAGCCCGCCGGCGGCATCAATCGCCTGAGCCACCCGCGCGCCGTCCTTGAGACGATATACACCGGGCGACACAACGGCGCCATCAACATCGACATAGACCTCTGCCGCAGCAGACGCCTTAGGCGAAGAGCCTTCGGATGTCTTTCCGCTCGAAGCATCGCCGGATCCCGGCTCCACCAACGAGCCCGAACCATCAGTCCGCTCAAAAGACACGCCGCTAGCACCGCCGCCAAGGTTCGCCATCGCCAAGCCGCTCGCCATCGCAATGACAACCAGTATCGCCATCACCACTGCCTTATGACCGAGCAGCTTGTCCGCCAAGCGGTCCATCCGTTTGACCCGTTCGTGTTGTTCGCGCTGCGCCATAGCAAAACCTCCCAACAACATCGTGTCAGGAAAAGAGCCCTGCAACAGCCACGCTCCAAAACCGGTTTTAGCGGTCAAACCAAAAGCTGACCAAAACCTTGCACAAATCTGTCCATTTATTCAAGCACGCGTCAGCAAATGAACACTTAGCCGCAAAATGCCCAGATAGCAAAAGACCGACGATGCAGACGCATCGTCGGTCTATGCACAAAATTACTCGTGATCTTGGTAAATCTCACGCGGAGCAAGCTCCGAATGTTTGCGCTTTAAGGTCTTAGGGGCCTTATACGTGTTGCTCTCGAAGTCGATGTACTCGGTCTGCTTGAGCAGGCGCTCGATCATCTCCTCGTGATCGAACAACTCCCAGGCCTCATGCACAGCATCGAGTTTAGCGTGCGTCTCGGGACGGCGCGGCATAAATAGCGTGCAGCAGTCGGGAGCAGCCTCAGTCGAGATATCGAACGTACCGATCTCCTCGGCGCGCGCGATGATCTCCTGCTTGTCCGAACCGATGAGAGGGCGGAACACGGGGATCTTCACGGCCTCGTTGACGGCCATGATGTTCTCAAGCGTTTGGGAGGCAACCTGCCCAAGCGATTCGCCCGTAACGATAGCCTTGGCACCCTCGATGTGTGCAATGCGCTCGGCAACCGAATACATAATGCGGCGATACATAATCACGCGCAGGTTGCTGGGACAGGTAACCGAAATCTCACGCTGGCAGTCGCCAAACGGCACCACGTACAGGCGGCCGATCTGGACACCTGGCTCAAGCGCACGGATGATGTCCTGCACCAAATACTCGCTCGTATCGGGCGTCTGCGGACGACCGGAGAAATGTACCGGCACGCACACCGCGCCGCGACGCGCGAGCATCCAGGTCGCCACCGGAGAATCGATACCCGACGACAACAGCGTCACGACCTTGCCGGCAGAACCCACCGGCAGACCGCCCACGCCACGCTCGGAGCGCGCATACACGTAGACGCTACCCTGGACCACCAGTACGTGCACCATCGCATCGGGGTCGTGCATTTGAACCTTTTTATCGGGGAAGGCCTCACACAGTACCTCGCCCACCTGACGATTGATGTCAATCGAAGTGAGCTCATAGTCGGTATTGGAGCGCTTGGCGTGCACCTTAAACGAATCGAAGGGGCCAAACTCGCGCAGCGCCTTGACGGCGGCGGCACAGTACTCCTGCGGGTCGCGGTTAGTGTGATACGCCAAAGACACGCGAGCAACGCCGGGAACGGTGCGAATGACACGCGCCGCCTCATCGGCCTGATGCTCGTTAAAGGTCACGAGGATATAACCGGAAATTCGAGACACGGCATTCACGGAAAAGGCGGCCAAGGCCGCCTTGATGTTATCCATGAGGATATGCTCAAAATGTGCGCGGTTCTTACCCTTCAGTCCAACCTCGTGATAGTGGACCAGGCAGACGCGAGCCGCCATTTAGGCTTCAGCAACCTTGTGGCCGAGCGCCTTCTCGTAACGGGCCTCATCGTAAGAGATGTCGCCGTCGACAATCTCGTCCATAGCCATCGAGATGGTATCGGCACCGGAAAGCCCGATGGTAATGTCATCAACATCCTGGACGGCAAGCACGCGGTTGTGCTGGCCACGCAGCATGCTATTGATGTCGCAGGCGCGCTTGGAGGCAAGCGAAGCGAGCAAGAAGCGGTTGTGATCGGTCTTCTCCAGAAGATCGTCAATGCAAGGCTTTACAACGGACACGGACCTCAGATCCTTTCATGCATATCGAGAACGCGAACGAGCTCATCGGTCGCGCGGTCGAGATCGTCATTCACCACGACGTCGTCGTAGCGGTCAGCAAGGGCAAGCTCATCGGCGGCGTTTGCCATACGCAGCTCAATCGTCTCGGGCGTCTCGGTACCGCGACCGACTAGACGCTCGCGAAGCACCTCGAGCGAAGGCGGCTTGATAAAGATCAGCACGGCCTCGGGGAAACGCTCCTTCACCTGCAGGGCACCCTGGACATCGATCTCCAGAATCAGAGACGCGCCCGAGGCGAGCTTGGATGTGACCTCGCTCACCAACGTGCCGTAGCAGTTACCGTGGACCTCGGCCCACTCAACAAACTCACCGTTTGCCACGCGGCGGTCGAACTCCTCGCGCGTCAGGAAAAAGTAGTTGACGCCGTCGACCTCACCTTTGCGTGGTGCTCGCGTGGTAGCCGAAACCGTCAGGCCCAGGTTCGAGCGGCGCTCGCGCACACGAGTGACGAGCGTACCCTTGCCTGCGCCTGACGGTCCAGAAATCACAAAGAGCTTGGAATCCTGAGCGCTCACTTATTTGGTCAGCTGCTCGAGGAGCTGCTCGCGCTGACGGACGCCGAGGCCCTGGACGCGACGGGTAGCGGAGATACCGAGCTCCTCCATGATTTTGGCGGCCTTGGCCTTGCCATAACCAGGAAGAGACTCGATGAGGGTGGAAACCTTCATGCGGGAAGCGATGGGGTCATCGGAGTTGAGCACGGACTCGAGGGACTTCTCGCCCTTCTTGATCTGCTCGCGAAGCTCAGCGCGGGCGTGACGTGCGGCAGCAGCCTTCTCAAGAGCCTGGTTGCGCTGCTCATCGGTAAGCTGAGGGAGTGCCATTCGTACCTCCAAATAGTTGGGTTATATCTGATTCAATAATTGGCATTTTAGCACGTAGAACGTACAAAATGCCCAATCGCGGCTCCATAGGTTAGACGATACCCGCAAAAAGTGCAATATACTGCGCCCAAAGTTAAGCCCCTGACCTGCGATTCCACACAAAGGATGGGAAAGTTTACGCAGGAACAGGGGCTATTTTGTGCTAATGAGACCCAAAAGTGGTGACTTAGGGGAATCTTTTACGCGACGTTTTCGACCAGCTCGGCGACGATGGCGTCAAAGGCGGCAACCGGATCGCCGGCACCGGTGATGGGACGGCCCACCACAATGTGGCTTGCACCACGCTCAATAGCCTGGGAAGGCGTCGCCACGCGGGACTGGTCACCAAGGGCGGCACCCACCGGACGCACGCCCGGAGTCACGATCAGGGCATCAGGACCCAGCAGCTCACGCATGTCGTGAGCCTCCATCGGCGAGCACACGATGCCATCGATGCCGTTGGCCTGAGCGAGCTTTGCCAGGCGGGCGGCCTCCTCGGCCACAGGCGACTCGACGCCGATCTCGCTCAAGGCATCCTGATTCATGCTCGTGAGAACGGTGATGGCGACGAGCTTGGCGCGGTCCTCGCGTGCTTCCTCGGCACCCTCGCGGCAGGCGGCAAGCATGGCGCCCGAACCCAAGCCGTGGACCGAAAGCAGGTCGGCACCGGCAAGCGAGGCCGAACGGGCAGCACCGCGAACCTGATGCGGAATATCATGGAACTTAAGATCAAGGAAGACCTTAAAGCCCAGGTCCTTAAAGGTCTTGACGATCTCGGGGCCCTCAGCGTAATAGAGCGTCATGCCAACCTTGAGCCAGGCGGCATGGCCAGAAAGCTCGTGGGCAAGCTCGAGCGCACGCTCACGGTCGCAGTCGAGGGCGACGATAACACGGTCGCGGGCATCGGTCTCTAGCATTCGAACGCACCTACCAGCTCGTTGATGTCCTTCACGCCCTGGGACTCGGCCCAGGCCTCGAGCTCATGCGCGATCTTGAGCGAAGCACACGGATCGACAAAGTTCGCCATGCCGACCGACACGCAAGTGGCGCCGGCCAGGATAAACTCGGCCGCATCCTCGCCGGTCATGACACCGCCGACACCGTTGATGGGGATATCGACGGCCTGGGCAACCTCCCAGACCATGCGCACGGCGATGTGGTGACACAGCGGGCCCGAAAGGCCGCCCTTGGGTTTGGCAACGCGGGACTTGCGAGTGTGCACGTCAATGGCCATGCCCTGGATGGAATTGATGACCGAAAGGCCGTCGGCACCCGCGGCCTCGAGGGCCTTGGCGATCTCGGCGACGTTGACCGGCGCCATCTTCACGAACAGCGGCTTATCGGTCACCTTACGGCAGGCAGCCATAACGGAAGAGGCGCCCTCGGGCGTGGAGCCCATGGCGGCACCGCCGGCGGCGATATTGGGGCAGCTCACGTTGATCTCGTAGCCGGCAGCCCAGGGGCACAGCTCGACATACATCTCGAGTGCGCGGACAAACTCGTCAACGGAGTGGCCGGCAACCTGACAGATGACCTGGCAGCCGTCCTTGGACAGCTGTTCGAGCCACGGGCCGGACTCGCGGGCATAGGCGGCCACGCCGGGGTTCTGAAGGCCCACGGAGTTGATCATACCGCCGGGAATCTCGGCCATGCGGGGCGCGGGGTTGCCGGGCCAGGGCTCGGCAGCGCAACCCTTGGTGGTGATGGCGCCCAGCTGGGAAACATCAAAGAAGTTCTGGAACTGCCAACCGTAGCCAAAGGTACCGGCTGCGGTGTTGATGGGGTTCTGCATCTTGACGCCGCCGAAATCGACGGCCATGTTCACGGTACCCACTAGAAGACCACCACCTTGGAAGCATCGAACACGGGGCCGCACATGCAGGCGCCCTTCATACCGTCGACCGTCTCTACATTGCAGGTGTTGCAGGCGCCAAAGCCACAGCTCATCATGCGCTCAAGCGACACCTCGCAGTACGCACCGGCCTCGGCGGCAGCGGCGGCGACTTTCTTCATCATGACGGCGGGGCCGCAGCTAGCGACGTAGTCGTAGCCGACCTCGCCGAGCAGCTCGGCTGCCGGGTCGGTGCAAAAACCGTGCGTGCCCAGCGTGCCATCGTCGGTGCACACGTTAACCGTGGCGCCCAGCGCACGGAACTCATCGATGCCCACGGCCTTGGAAGCGGTACCAAAGCCCAGGCACACGTCCACATCAACACTCTGCTCGGCAAGCATACCGGCAAGACACAGCACAGGCGGAACGCCGATGCCACCGGCGACGAGCAGGGCCTTCCTGGTGCCCTCGGGTACCATCCAGCCACGGCCACCGGGGCCCAGCAGGTTAGAGGAGGAGCCAGGGCCCATCTGGGACAAACGACGGGTATCGTCGCCCACGACGGCGTACCACAGCTCGACGGTGCCGGCCTCGGCGTCAGCGCGATAGAAGCTCAGGGGCACGCGAAGCAGAGAGGACGCATCGCCAGGTACGGCGATATTCACAAACTGACCGGGCTTGAGCGCACTTGCAAGCTTAGGGGCCGAGATGACGAGCGAGAAGATGCCGTCGGCGATCTCCCGGTTCGAGACGACCTCGAAGTCATGCATGCGTGCAGTGGAAGGTGTGGGCATAGACGCTCCAATCCCCCATGCGATTGCATGGTCAAAACGAACAGAAAGCGCGGCACCGCAAGGGCACCGCGCACAAAAGCGATAAGGCTATGCTAGCAGATGCAGCCGTCGGCGAGCGTCTGCTTACCGCCGACAAACACATCGGTGGCACGACCGGTAAGCGTGCGGCCGGCAAAACCGGAGTTCTCGGCGCGCGACTCATAACCGTCCTCGCCGACCGTCCAGGTGGCAGAGGGGTCGAACACGGTCAGGTCGGCAACGGAGCCCGCCTTGACCTGAACCTGGTCGAGGCCCAGAATCTCACGCGGCTTGATGGCCATGAGCTCGACCATGCGGCCCACGCTCATCTTGCCCGTGTTGACCAGCTCGGTGAGTACGAGCGACAGGGAGGTCTCGAGGCCGATCATGCCAAAGGGCGCAAGCTCGAACTCGCGGGCCTTCTCCCACGGAGTGTGGGGAGCGTGATCGGTGACGATAGCGTCGACGGTGCCGTCGATGACGCCCTGACGGATGGCCTCGGCATCCTCCTCGGTACGCAGCGGCGGATTGACCTTGAGCGAGGTGTTGTAGGTCTCGTCCAGGTCGTTCTCGGTCAGGAACATGTGGTGCGGGGTGGCCTCGCAGGTAACCTGAACGCCAGCGGCCTTACCAGCTCGCACGAGCTCCAGGCCGTGGGCGGTAGAGATGTGCTGGATGTGCAGCTTGGCACCGGTCAGCTTGGCGATCTCGATGTCGCGAGCGATCTGGAGCTCCTCGCCGGCAGCCGGCCAACCCTCGAGGGCCAGACGGGTCGAGACCTTGCCCTCGTTGATCTGGCCATGGCCGACCAGGTCCTCGTCCTGGCAGTGGCTCATGAAGACCTTGCCGAACATCTTGCCGTAGTCCATGCAGCGACGGAGCATGCCCGCGCCCTGCACGCCGCGACCGTCATCGGTGAAGGCGACGGCGCCGTGGGCGACCATATCGCCCATCTCGGACATGGCCTCGCCCTTAAGACCGCGGGTCATGGCGCCCGACGGATAGACGCGGCAGTGGCCGACCTCGGCAGCGCGGGACTTGACGAACTCCACGACGGTGCCGTTATCGGTGACGGGATCGGTGTTGGGCATGGCGCACACGCCGGTAAAGCCGCCCTTGGCAGCTGCGCGGGTGCCGCTCTCGATGTCCTCTTTGACCTCGTAGCCAGGCTCGCGAAGGTGAACGTGCATGTCCACCAGGCCGGGGACGAGGTACTTGCCGGAAAGGTCACGGACCTCGGCTCCCTCGACGGCGAGATTCTCGCCGACCTCGGCGATCTTGTCGCCGTCAATCAGGACGTCAACGACACCGTCAAGCTCGACGGACGGGTCGACGACGTGGGCATTCTTAAGAAGCAAGGCCATTATCGGCACCTCCAAGCAGCAGATACAGGATAGCCATACGCACGCAGATACCGGCGTAGACCTGCTCCAGGATGACGGAGCGTTGCGGGTGGTCGGCCATATAGGAATCGAACTCGACGCCGCGGTTGATGGGGCCCGGGTGGCAGATGATCGCGTCGGGCTTCATAAGCTTCTCGCGGTCCTTGGTCAGGCCGAAGAGCTTGTGGTACTCGCGAATGGTCGGGAACGGGGCACCCTCGAGGCGCTCCTGCTGCACGCGCAGCATGTAGACGACGTCCAGCTCGGGCAGGACGGAATCGAGGTCGCTCGTCACGTGGTCGCAGCCCAGGACCTCGGGCGACGGCGGCAGCAGCGTGCCGGGGGCGACGGCGTAGGTCTCGCAGCCCATAATCTTAAGGGCGGGGATCAGCGAGCCGCAAACGCGGGAGTGGGCGATATCGCCGACGACGGCGACCTTCAGACCGTGGAAATCACCCTTGTGCTCCCAGATGGTGTACAGGTCGAGCAGGGCCTGCGTAGGATGGTTGTGCTTGCCGTCACCGGCGCAGATGACGCTTGCGGGCGAGTTCTGCGTGACGATGTAGGGAGCGCCGGCGTGCTTGTCGCGCACGACAATGCAGTCGATCTTATAGGCGTTGAGGGTCTCGACGGTGTCGACAAGGCTCTCGCCCTTGACCGTGGAGGTCGAGGAGCCGCCAAAGTTAAGGCTGTCGGCCGAAAGACGCTTCTCGGCGAGCTCGAAAGAGCTGCGGGTGCGCGTCGAGGGCTCGTTGAACATGTTGACGATGGTCTTGCCCTTGAGCGTGGGGACCTTCTTGATGGCACGCTCGTTGACCTCGGAGAACGCCTTGGCGGTCTCGAGGATGAGCTTGATATCCTCTTCGGAGTACTCGGTAATGTCGATCAGGTGCTTATGGTTGAACGCCACGGTACTACTCACCTCCCAGCGGCGCGGAGCCCACGTGGGAACCCGGCGCGACGTCGTTAATCTCGACGGCGGTGTGGCCGTCAACTTCCTTCATATATAGGTGTACGTTCTCCTCATGCGACGAGGGAACGTTCTTGCCGACAAAGTCCGGCGAGATGGGGAGCTCACGGTGGCCGCGGTCAACGAGGACAGCCAGCTCAATGCGGCTCGGACGGCCCAAGTCCATGACGGCGTCGAGAGCGGCGCGGATGGTACGGCCCGTATACAGGATGTCGTCCACCAGCACGACGCGCTTGCCGTCGACACTGAAGGGAATGTTGGTAGCGTGGATCGCGGGAGCGAAATTGGTCGCATAGTCATCGCGGTAGAAGCTGATGTCCAGGCTGCCGAGCGGAACGTCGACGCCCTCGATCTCCTTGATCTCCTCGGCGAGCTTCTTTGCCAGAAGGTCGCCGCGCGTGACGATGCCGACCAGAGCGAGGTCTTCACAGCCCTCGTTGCGCTCGAGAATCTCGTGCGCGATGCGGGTCATCGCTCGGTTGACGGCGGTCTCGTCCATGATGACCGCCTTGGGGGAAGTCGTGCCCATCGATCTCCTTCCTCACATGTCTTGACTGCTGACACAGTCAAAAAAATAGATGCCCGACCGCTCAAAGCGGACCAGACACCCACAGGAAGGGCTGCTCTTTGGCAGCAATGTAATTCCATGTGGGTATCTCGTACCCCTTTAATGGTCAAGGGATAGTGTAGCCAACCTCGAGCTTAATTGCGAGCATAAATACAGAGCAATCCGTAAACGGAGCCCAATGCTCCATAAACCTATATATATTTGTGGGACGAGCTTGAAAACGCGCGCACGAGCTGGCATAATCCCCTCTGCTGCACGCAAATCGGATCTACGTCCAGGGCCGTGGCGTGAGCACTATCGCCAAAAGAGGAATATCTCTGTGTAGATTACGCACAGGGAGCTGCTTCTGTGCTATAGTTCAGGCTTGTTTGTTAACGCGACATGTTCGTTTGTCGCCCAAGGAGGGTCAGTTATGTCCAAAGTTTGCGAAGTTTGCGGTAAGCACCCCGTTGCCGGTCGCTCCATCAGCCACTCTCACCGCGTCACCAACCGTAAGTTCCGCCCCAACATCCAGCGCGTCTACGTCGTCGTCGATGGTCACCGTCGCAAGATGAACGTTTGCTCCACCTGCCTCAAGTCCGGCAAGGTTGCGCGCTCCTAAATAAGGTCTTACCAACAAGTACCTCGGACTCTCCGGGTCAAAGACCTCGCGTTCACATAGAACTTACCAAAGGCGCCCTCCCCTACGGAGGGCGCCTTTTTGCACTCATTGGGGACAGACTTACATGAGTGTTTTCACGCATTGGGGACAGACGTAACGCATGCCGGCAGCGGTTCGGCCCCCGCCTCACGCCGCCTCGTTCCAGCCTGCAGTTGCCTTGGTCACGCTCGTGGCGCCGATACCGGTGATACGGGCAATTTGCTTAACCGTGAGATGTGCCCGCCTGAGCCTCAGCAGGCAGGCATCGCGTTCGGGGCGTGGCAGGGCTTTGAGCAGTGCAGGATCTATGCTCGGCAGAACTTCGCGCGCAACGGAAAGGGCCTCCTCATCGGAGATCCGCCGGCGTGGAAGAACCTCCATTGCCCAGATGCGCCCAGCAACTTCCTCGAGATGCTCGCAATAGCAACGGGAGCCTCCGACAATATCGAGCATAGGGGCCGCATCACAGATGTCAAAGGGATCATAGCCCAGCTGATATGCCTTGTAGCTTGACCAGCGGTACGTCTCGAGTGAGTCGAGCGCACCCTTCACGGGATTGAGATGAATATAGTCGAGCAGCCGCACCGCCTGCACGTCCGACTCAACTGCGACCCGCGAATAGCGATTATCAAACAGATGCCCCGTTCTCCCCGTTTTCCCGTTGAAATACTTAGCATATGCTGTCAACGCGCACTGCATTGCCTTTGAAAGGTTGGCAAATGGGTCATCAGCCATCAAATGGAAGTGATTGTCCATAAGGCACCAAGCCAACACCGCCACTTCATGGCGCGCAAACCTGTCCGAGATATCCGATAAGAAACGATAACGGTCGGAGTCATCTTCAAAAATAATCTGTTTGGAGTTGCCACGGTCAAAGACGTGGTAATAGCCGGTGATCGAAACGGGGCGGGCGCATCGGGGCATAATCTCTCCTGTCAAAACTGTTCAGGCAACACCTAAAAGGAGAGAAGCAACGCGAAATGCTGAGCCTGCAACCTATTTATATACAATAAGCGGCAATAACAGGCCCAGAACGGCAAAATGGCAAAACGATGTCTGTCCCAAATGAGTGAAAGCACTCATGTAAGTCTGTCCCCAACGAGTGGGGCGATGCAGCAGGCAGATAGTTTTAGTTAAAGCGGTTCATTTTATTGAAGCGTTTTAGTGTGCCTTTTACAGGAATCTTACCGTTCGCCGAATAATTTCTTGCTATCATGCAAGGCGTAGGGTAAATCTCCGATCGCAAGGAGACACAAATGGTGAAAAAGTCACCGGAAAACACTACTCCCGCAATTGTGGACAACGTAGAGGCGCTTGAGGCTAAGCTCGCTCAGATGCGAGAGGCCCAGGCGCTTTTTGCTACGTACACGCAGGAGCAGGTCGACAAGATCTTCTATGAGGCCGCCATGGCCGCCAACAAGGCTCGTATCCCGTTGGCGAAGATGGCCATCGAGGAGACCGGCCGCGGCGTTCTTGAGGACAAGGTCATCAAGAACCACTACGCCGCAGAGTACATCTACAACGCTTACAAGAACACCAAGACCTGTGGTGTCCTGGAGCGCGACGAGGCTTACGGCATCACCAAGATCGCCGAGCCCATCGGCATCGTGGGCGCCGTCATCCCGACGACCAACCCCACCTCCACCGCGATCTTCAAGACGCTGATCAGCCTGAAGACCCGCAACGCCATCATCATCTCCCCGCACCCGGCTGCCGCCAAGTGCACCATCGCCGCCGCCAAGCTCGTGCTTGACGCCGCCGTCAAGGCCGGCGCCCCCGAGGGCATCATCGGCTGGGTCGATGTCCCCTCCATCGAGCTGACCAACATGGTCATGCGCGACGTCGACATCATCCTCGCCACCGGCGGCCCGGGCATGGTCAAGGCCGCCTACTCCTCGGGCAAGCCCGCCCTGGGCGTTGGCGCCGGTAACACCCCGGTCGTCATCGACGACACCGCCGACGTGCTGCTCGCCGTCAACTCCATCATCCACTCCAAGACCTTCGACAACGGCATGATCTGCGCTTCCGAGCAGTCCGTGACCGTCATCGACACCATCTATGACCAGGTCAAGGCCGAGTTCCAGAAGCGCGGCTGCTACTTCGTCAAGCAGGGTGCCGAGATGGAGGCCCTGCGTGCCGCCATGTTCAAGAACGGCGCTCTCGATCACCGCATCCCCGGCATGGCTGCCGCCAAGATCGCCGAGCTCGCCGGCATCGAGGTTCCCGCCAAGACCAAGATCCTGATCGCCGAGGTCACCTCCACCGACCCCGCCAAGGAGGAGTTCTCCCACGAGAAGCTCTCCCCGGTCCTGGCCATGTATCACGCCAAGGACTTCCAGGAGGCCGTCGACAAGGCCGAGCACCTGGTGCTCGCCGGTGGCCCGGGCCACACCGCCTCTCTGTACGTGCACCCCGCCCAGGCCGAGAAGATCAGCCTGTTCGAGCACGTCATGAAGGCCTGCCGTATCGTCATCAACACCCCGTCCTCGCACGGCGGCATCGGTGACCTGTACAACTTTGGCATGAAGCCGTCTCTGACCCTGGGCTGCGGCTCCTGGGGCGGCAACTCCGTCTCCGAGAACGTTGGGGTGAAGCACTTGATCAACGTTAAGACTGTGGCCGAGCGCCGTGAGAACATGCTGTGGTTCCGCGCTCCCGAGAAGGTCTACTTCAAGAAGGGTTCCACGCCCGTCGCCCTCGACGAGCTTGGCAACGTCATGGGCAAGAAGCGCGCATTCATCGTCACCGACCAGTTCCTCTTCAAGAATGGCAACACCCGCGCCATCGAGGCCAAGCTCGACGAGATGGGCATCGCCCACGACTGCTTCTACGACGTCGAGCCCGATCCGTCGCTGCAGTGCGCACGTCGCGGCGCCAAGCAGATGGCTCTCTTTGAGCCGGACGTCATCATCGCCGTCGGCGGTGGCTCCGCTATGGACGCCGGCAAGATCATGTGGATGATGTACGAGCACCCCGAGTGCAAGTTTGAGGACATGGCCATGGACTTCATGGACATCCGCAAGCGTATCTTCACCTTCCCCGAGATGGGCAAGAAGGCCTACTTCGTCGCCGTCCCGACCTCTTCGGGTACCGGCTCCGAGTGCACGCCGTTCGCCATCATCACCGACAAGGAGACCGGCATCAAGTGGCCGCTCGCCGACTACGCGCTGCTCCCCAACATGGCTATCGTCGACGCCGACAACTGCATGACCGCCCCGCGCGGCCTGACCGCTGCCTCCGGCATCGACGTCATGACCCACGCCATCGAGTCCTACGTCTCCATCATGGCTTCCGACTACACCAAGGGCCTCTCCGAGCGCGCTGCTAAGCTCGTCTTCGAGAACCTGCCCTCCAGCTTCACGAACGGCGCCAAGGACCCGCACGCCCGCGAGGAGATGCACAACGCCTCCTGCATGGCCGGTATGGCCTTCGCCAACGCCTTCCTGGGCCTCAACCACTCCATGGCCCACAAGCTCGGCGCTTTCCATCACCTGCCCCACGGCCTCGCAAACGCCGTCATCCTGACCCGCGTCATGCGCTACAACGCCGCCGAGGCTCCCGTCAAGATGGGTACCTTCTCCCAGTATCCTTACCCCAACGCGCTGCACAACTACGCTGAGATGGCCAAGTACTGCGGCATCGAGGGCAAGGACGACAAGGAGGTCTTCGAGAACTTCATCACGAAGCTCGAGGAGCTCAAGGACTTCATCGGCGTCAAGAAGACCATCGCCGACTACGGTGTTGACGAGCAGTACTTCCTCGACACCCTCGACGAGATGACCGAGCAGGCATTCAACGACCAGTGCACCGGCGCTAACCCGCGCTACCCGCTCATGAGCGAGATCAAGGAGCTCTACCTGGACGCCTACTACGGCCGCGAGCCTCAGGACTACGCCGTCTGCTAGTTTTAGCACGGTTTTTAACGGCGGGGGTGCACGGGTGTTTCACACACCCCCGCCGTCACTTCTATCGCATCGTTGAAAGGATGCAACCATGCTGCTACCCGATTCCAAGACCGAGCTCGTCCGCCGTGGCAACAAGGTCGTTTACGACCTGGGCGACAAGATCGTCAAGGTCTTTAACGAGACCAAGCCTGTCTCCGACGTGTTCAACGAGGCTTTGAATCTTGCCCGCATCAATGAGTGCGGCATCCGCAGCCCCAAGGCTCTCGAGGTTTCCCAGCTCGAGAACGCCAACGGCTGGGCGCTCGTGACCGAGAAGGTTCCGGGCACCACCCTTGCCGAGAAGATGACTGCCGAGCCCCAGCGCTTTGGTGAGTACCTCGAGATGTTCGTCGACCTCCAGATCGAGATCCACGGCTACACCTCCCCGCTGCTCAACCGTCAGCGCGACAAGTTCGCCCGCATGATCGACAGCCTTGATCAGCTCAATGCCACCACGCGCTACAACCTTCAGGAGCGTCTGGACGGCATGACCAAGGAGTTCAAGGTCTGCCACGGCGACTTCAATCCCTCCAACGTCATCGTAGGCGACGACGGCCAGCTGTATGTCTGCGACTGGGCACACGCCACCCAGGGCTCCCCTGCTGCCGACGTTGCCACCACCTACCTGCTCTTCGCCCTCAACAGCAAGGACCAGGCCGAGGCCTACCTGGAGCTCTACTGCGACCGCGCCGACATGCCCATGCAGGTCGTGCGTCAGTGGACGAGCATCGTCGCCGCTTCCGAGCTCGCTCGTAAGCGCAACGTGAACGATGAGTTCCTGAAGAACTGGATCGACGTCGTCGATTATCAGTAATATCTGAGCGATTTCTTTCGCATCGGAGGCACTAAGGAAACCCCGCAGCTCGCATGGGCTGCGGGGTTTCCTTTTAGCACTTGAGCGTGCCGACAAGATAAAAGGACGGCCCCTGCATCTCCCCGATCTGGAGAAATGCAGGGGCCGTCCCGTATATCGAACTACAAGCGAAATCGCCGATTAACGGCGTGCCGCCTTCACAAGCTCGGCAACCTTGGTGACGACCTCGTCGATCGCCACGTCCTCGCGCTCGCCCGTGGCACGGTCCTTGAGCTCGACGGTGCCGTTCTTAAGGCCACGCTTGCCGAGCACCACCTGATACGGGAAGCCCATAAGGTCGTTGTCGGCAAACTTAAAGCCGGGACGCTCATCGCGATCGTCGACGACGACCTCGATACCCTCGGCGCACAAGCCCTCGACGATTTGGTCGCAGACGGTAGCGCACTCTTCCTTCTTGGGGTCGAGCGGAATCACCGCGACCTCGTACGGGGCAACGGAGACCGGCCAGACGATGCCGTGCTCGTCGTTGTGCTGCTCCACGACGGCAGCAAGCGAGCGGGACACGCCCACGCCGTAACAACCCATGATGAGCGGCTTCTCCTTGCCGTCCTCATCCATAAAGGTGGCACCCATGGCCTCGGAGTACTTGGTGCCCAGCTGGAAGACCTGGGAAACCTCGATACCGCGAGCAGCGGAGAGGGGCTTGCCGCAGTGCGGGCAAGGATCGCCAGCCACGACGGTGACCAGGTCGGCCCACTCGTCGACGGTAAAGTCACGCTCGGGGCAGGCACCGGTAAAGTGATAATCGACCTCGTTGGCACCGCAGGCCCACTGCTTGGACTCGCGCAGGCTCTCGTCGCACACCAGACGGATGCCCTCGGGCAGGTTGACCGGTCCGATAAAGCCCTTGTGCAGGCCGTTCGCCTGAAGCTCATCGTCGGTCATCATGCGATAGCCCTTGCCAAAAACATGCTCGGCCTTGCAGTCGTTGAGTTCATGATCGCCCGGAACGATGGCCACGACAGGCTTGCCCTCAGCGTCGATGAGTGCCAGCGACTTGCGCGTGCCGTTCTCGGGGAAGCCGAAGAACTTTGCAACGGCCTCGATGGTGCCCATACCCGGAGTCTCGACCTTGGTAAGCGTACCGTCGCCAGGACCCTCGGTCACAACGACCTTGGTACTTGCGGCCTCGTCATCGGCAGCAAAGCCGCACTCGTCGCAGTAGACGAGCGAGGCCTCACCGGCGTCGGCCAAAGCCATGTACTCGACGGAGGTGTCGCCACCGATCTCGCCGGAGTCGGCGACAACGGGCAGAGCCTTGATGTAGCAGCGCTCGCAGATGTTGGCGTAGGCCTGCTTCATCTTGTCGTACTCCTCCTGCAGACTCTCCTGCGTGGCAGAGAAGCTGTAGGCGTCCTTCATGATGAACTCGCGACCGCGCATCAGGCCAAAGCGGGGACGGAACTCGTCGCGGAACTTGTCCTGGATGTGGTAGAGGTTAACGGGCAGTTGCTTGTAGGAACGCAGCTCATTGCGAACCAGGGCGGTCACGGTCTCCTCGTGCGTGGGGCCCAGCACGAACTCGCGGCCGTGGCGGTCATCGAAGCGCACGAGTTCCTTGCCATAGGCGTCGATGCGGCCGGACTCGCGCCATAGCTCGGCGTCGACCATAATGGGCATCATGAGCTCCTGGGCACCGGCGGCATCCATCTCGTCGCGCACGATGTTCTCGATCTTGCGAATCGAGCGCCATGCGAGCGGCAGGTAGGAATACAGACCGGCGGCCTCCTTGCGGATCATGCCGGCACGGAGCAGCAGGCGGTGGCTGGCGAGCTCAGCGTCCGCCGGATCCTCTTTAAG
Source organism: uncultured Collinsella sp. (assembly GCA_902494345.1). GTDB lineage: Bacteria > Actinomycetota > Coriobacteriia > Coriobacteriales > Coriobacteriaceae > Collinsella. Next base: position 85,756 of record CABUSV010000003.1, on the reverse strand, counting down.
CGTCGGCGCATAGAGCTTAGACATATACATTGCTCGGGTCATTTATTTCTCCTCAATAAGTTTGTCGACCTCTGCCATAAGCGCGTCGACAATTTGGTCCTCAGCTACTTTACCAATGATCTGGCCATGCGAAAAGAGCAAGGCCTGACCACGTCCGCAAGCAACGCCCAGGTCGGCATCAGAAGCCTCACCGGGGCCATTAACGGCACATCCCATCACAGCGATAGAAAGCGGCGCGGAGTAGTTCTTAAGCCGCTCGGTGACCTCCTCGGCGATGGGAATGAGGTTAACCTGGCAGCGGGCGCACGTGGGGCACGAGACAATCTCGGGGCCACGGCGACGCAGGCCCAGCGACTGCAGAATACCCCAGGCAACCGGAGACTCCTCAACCGGATCGGCCGTGAGAGAGACGCGCATGGTGTCACCAATACCCTCAGACAGCAGAATACCAAGGCCCACCGAGCTCTTAATGGTGCCCTGAAGCTTGGTACCCGCCTCGGTTACGCCCAGGTGAAGCGGAACGTGAGGAATCTCACGCGACAAGGCTCGATAGGTATCGAGCGTCGTTTGCACGCTATGGGCCTTGGCGGAAAGCACAATGTTGTTAAACCCGCGGTCCTCAAAATGCTGCACAAAGCGCTCGCTCGACATCACGAGCTTTTCGGGCTGCGTGAGGTCATCGCGCTCGGCGATATCCTGCTCAAGCGAACCGGCATTGACGCCGATACGAATCGCACAGCCCGCTGCACCCGCAGCATCGATCACCGCGTCAACCTTGGCCCAATCGCCGATATTGCCGGGATTGATGCGCAGCTTGGCAGCACCGGCCTCAACGGCACCAATGGCAAGCTTATGGTTAAAGTGGATATCGGCGACGATCGGCACCGGAGACTCGGCACAGATGGTGCGGAAACCCTCAAGCGCGGCCTCAGTGGGCACGCTCACACGCACGATATCGCAGCCAGCCTGCGCCAACGCGCACACTTGCGCAAGCGTTGCCTGGGCATCAGCGGTATCGGTGCAGGTCATCGATTGAACCACCACCGGCGCGCCGCCACCGATCTGTACGCCGCCCACATGCACGGGGCGCGTCAGTTCGCGCGGCAAAGGATGGGATAAAGACAATCCAAACACTCCCCTACAGAATAAATCGAAGGATGTCGGAACGAAGCATATAGACAAACAGCAGCGCAAAGAGCGCGATGCCCACATAGCTCACAATCGCCTGGACCTTGAGCGGAAGCTCGCGTCCCGCAATCTTTTGAATGATCTCGATGACCAGCTTACCGCCATCGAGTGGCGGGATGGGCAGCAGGTTCATAAAGCCAAGCGAGAACGAGATGAGGGCAGCAAACGAAAGGAACGCGGCAGGGCCGGCAGCAGCCGCCTGAGAGGACATGACGCTGATGCCCACGATCGACGAGGACTGGTCGAGAATCTCCATCGTATGCTGCGGCTGGAGTAGGCGAATAACGCCATCCGCGGTCTGCACAACATAGGAGAATGACAGACGCGCCGAGGTGATGGGGTCCAAACGGACTACCTCCGTAGAAGCATACACACCTAACCGCTCGTCCTCTTTGAGCGCAACCGAGGTCGAATGCTGCTTGCCGTCGCGCTCATACTCAATGGCGATATCGTCCTTACCGGCGGCCTTGCCGATAGCATCGTAGACGTCCATCCAAGTGGAGCATGAGACACCGTCGACCGAAAGGATCGCATCACCGGCCTCGATACCCGCCTTGGCGGCAATAGACCCCTCGTCAACCTGACCGATCACGTTGGTATCCATCGGCACGGTGACACCCGCAATGGAATAGATGCTCATAAGGAGCAAAAAACCCGTCAGGATATTGACGAGAATGCCCGCGAGCAGCATAAAGGCGCGCTTGAGAAAGCCCTGGCCAAGATAAGTATACGAGCGCTCTTGCGCCAAGAAATCAGCCTCGCCGCACGGCAGCTCCCACACATCGCCCTCGGCAGTCGCATGCTCTCGATCGAACCGGCGGCCGTCAAAGGTGGTGTAACCCGCAGCGTCTCGAGGCAGTGTCTGATACTTGGTGGGATAGTAGCTCGGTGAGGGCTTCTCCCCTTCCTCATACCAAGGTGCGATGGAGCCCCAACCCAGCAACAGAGCACAAGCCTCGAGCACATCCTCCTCGGAAAGCTCGAGCTCGACAGCAAGGTCGGCCACGGTCACGCGACCATGACGGTAGATAGCCGCGAGCACGCGATCGGCGCACGAGACATCGGTCGGATCCATACCGCAGATGGCAGCGTAGCCACCCAGCAGCAGCGGGGTCACGCCAAACTTGGTTCCAATGCGACGCGACGTGTAATGGATGTCAAAGCGGCACGGCAGGCCCAAAAAGAACTCGGTCACACGGACGCCGCAGGCACGCGCCGCCAAAAAGTGGCCGCCCTCGTGCAAAAACACGAGGACGGAAAGCATCAGCAGGCCCCAAAAGACCGATGAAAGAACGCTCAGAACAGTATCCATAAAACGAAAAAGCAATCCTTATGGGTTAGGAACGGGTTGCGGCGAGTACCTGCGCAGCCTTTTCACGCGCCCACGCATCGATGTCGCGAAGCTGCTCAAACGAATCGACAGCCTGCATATCGTGGGCATCCATGCAAGATTCCACAATGCGATCGATATCGGTAAAGCTGCAGCCATCGTGCAGGAAGGCATCAACGGCGACCTCGTTGGCGGCATTGAGCACGCACGGCATAGTGCCACCCGTCTTGCCGGCACGCTCGGCCAGTGCCAGACAGCGGAAGGTATCCATGTCGGCAGCATCAAACGTGAGCTGCCCCAGCTCGCGGAAATCGATACGAGGCGCCGGGGTATCCCAACGCTCGGGATACGAGAACGCGAACTGGATGGGAATACGCATGTCGGAAGCACCGAGATGCGCCATCACAGAGCCGTCGGCGAACTCGACCATAGAGTGAATCTTGGACTGACGCTGCACGACCACGTTAATGAAATCGAGGTCGCAGTTAAACAGATGCATGGCCTCAATACGCTCCAGGCCCTTGTTCATAAGGGTGGCGGAGTCGATGGTGATCTTGGCACCCATGGCCCACGTGGGATGTGCGAGGGCATCGGCACGCGTCACGCGATTGAGCTCGTCGCGCGTGCGGCCAAAGAACGGACCGCCCGAGCAGGTGAGCCAAATACAATGAGCCTCGCGCGGGTCCTCCCCCAGATAGCACTGGTAGATGGCGGAGTGCTCAGAGTCGACTGGAATAAGCTGGCCCGGTTGCGCCAACGGCATAAGCAAGTCGCCACCGACGACGAGGGACTCCTTGTTGGCAAGGGCAAGGCGCTTATTTGAGGTCAAGGCCGCATGGCTCGCCTCGAGACCGGCGGCGCCCACAATAGCGACAAGCACGCAGTCGACATCGTCGCGACGCGCGAGCTCGCAAACCGCCTGCGCGCCAACGCCGAGCTTCGTTCCCTCGGGCAACTCCTGCAGCACGGCGTCATCGCCATGAGCGACATCGGCCACGGCAACCGCCGGAACCGAGAACTCGCGGGCAGCGGCAACAAGCTCGGAGGTACTGGAGTTAACGGACAGCGCCGTCACCTGCAAGCGATCGGCATGCTGACGGCACACATCGAGCGCCTGGGTGCCGATAGAGCCCGTACAACCCAGGATGGCAACACGGAGGCGTCCATCGGGGCCATACGTCGTCTGGAATGACATTACAGCACGCCTCCGATCATCAGCATCAGCTGCGCGGTGATGCAGCCGAAGATAAGCGAATCGCTACGATCGAGCATGCCGCCGTGGCCCGGGATAAGGTTACCGGAATCCTTAACGCCCACACCGCGCTTGATGCGCGACTCGATAAGGTCGCCGATAACGCCCAAAATGGACACGACCACGCCGCACAGCAGCGCATAGGGCAGGCTGAGTTTGTAGAAGTGCGTCGCCCACAGGATGAGCCAAATCAAAACTGAGCCCAGGATGCCGCCAACAAACCCCTCCCAGCTCTTTTTGGGAGAGATCTTGGGAACCATCTTGTGTTTGCCGATACGGCTACCCACGATGTAGGCAAACGAATCGGAGACCCAAAGGGACGCGCAAACGCCCACCGAAAGCAGGGCGCCGGCAAAACCGGGCACGGCATCGCGCAGCAGCACGATAGCCGACAGCATAAAGCCAGTGTAGATGGGACCCATGAGCGTCACGGCCACATCAGAAATGCGAGTACGCGGCGACCAAACATACCAAATGCCCACAGCGAGCATTAGGGCAAAAAGCAGGGCATTCAGCAACATAGAATCGCCCAACGCCGACAGCGGAAAGAGTACGGCGGCAGCGATACCCATGCGCTCGTTAGCCATCTTGCCATCGAGCCTTGTCATACGGAAAAACTCATAGCAGCACAGACCGCTCATGACAGAAACAAAGATGGCCGTGGGCACGATACCCAAAACCAGGCACAGGATAAAGACAACGGCGTAGACGATACCGGCGGCGGCACGGGTAATAAAGCCCGCAAGCCACGAACCGGTGCCGCTCTTCGCTGCAGAAGCTCCCGCAGCGGTAGCTTTGCGCGCAGGCGTCTTGGGAGCAGATGCCTTGGGACGATCGGACACGATTAAGCCTCCTCGGTCTTGCTCAGTCCACCAAACCTACGGTCACGGCCCTGATAGGCCAAAATGGCGTCGACAAGGCCCCAACGATCAAAGTCGGGCCAATAGGTATCGGTGACGTAGAACTCGGAATAAGCCACCTGCCACAGCAGATAGTTCGAAAGGCGCAGCTCACCAGAAGTGCGAATCACAAGCTCAGGATCGGGAAGGCCGGCGGTATAGAGGTGGGAAGCCACCATGTCGTCATCAATTGCGCCAGGATCGATCTTACCGGCGGCAGCGTCGAGTGCGATCTGACGGACAGCGCGGGTAATCTCGGCACGCGCGCCGTAGTTGACGGCAAGCGCCAGCGTCATACCGGTGTGATCGGCGCACTCGGCAAGACCGCGTTCAAAAACGTCGCGGGTCTTCTTGGGCAGCGCGGAAATGTCACCCAAAAAGACAACGCGCACGTTTTCGCGCTTCAGAAGCGGCAGCTCGTCGATAAACGTCTTGGCAAACAGGTGCATCAAGACGTTGACCTCGTGCTGCGGGCGGTTCCAGTTTTCGGTAGAAAACGCATAGGCAGAAAGCACGTCGACGCCCAGACGCACGCAGGCGGTAATGATCTCGCGAAGGGAGACGATACCCGCCTTGTGGCCCTCAGTGCGTGCAAGACCGCGCGATGTGGCCCAACGACCGTTGCCGTCCATAATGCACGAGATATGGTGCGGAATGTTATTGAGGTCAAGGTCGGAAAAACCGACGCCCGCAGGGGCGTCGGCAAAGTACTCGACCAGTTTATGCTCGTCGTATTGCACCTTAGATCTCCATGACCTCGGCTTCTTTTTCCTTCAGAAGCTCCTCGACCTTGGCGACATACTCATCGGTGTGCTTCTGGACCTTGGCCTGCTCGCGACGGACATCGTCCTCGGTGAGCTCCTCATCGCGCTCGAGCTTGTTGTTGAAGTCGCGACGGATGTTACGGATAGACACCTTGGCCTGCTCGGCGTACTCGCGGCACTCCTTGACGAGCTCGCGACGGCGTTCCTCGGTGGGAGCCGGGAACGGCAGACGAACGACGGTGCCATCGGAGTTGGGGGTAATACCCAGATCGGAAGCGCCGATGGCCTTGACGATAGCGTTGATGAGCGCCTTGTCCCACGGCTCGATGAGCAGCATGTGGGCCTCGGGGGTCTTGACGGCGGCAACCTGCGTGACCGGCGTGGGAACACCGTAATAATCGACGGTGATGTCGGACAGAATGTTGGCATTGGCGCGGCCGGTACGAACCTTGGAGAAGTTATGCTTGAGGGACTCGAGCGACTTGTCCATGTGGGCGGTGATGTTCTCTGCCATGCTTAATCCTCCTGATAGACGAGCGTGCCGACGGGCTCACCCGAAAGCGCGCGCTTGACGGTGTCCTCGCCATCGATGTTGAGGACCAAAATCGGCATACGGTTATCCTGGCACAGTGCCGTAGCCGTGGAATCCATAACCTGCAGACCACGGACGAGCACCTCATGGTAGGTGATCTTGTCAAAGCGGACGGCATCGGCGCACTTGACGGGATCCTTGTCATAGATGCCGTCGACCTTGGTGGCCTTGATCAGAATCTCGGCGCCGATCTCGCACGCACGAAGAGCCGCGGCGGTGTCGGTCGTAAAGTACGGATTGCCCGAACCGGCGGCAAAAATAACGACGTTGCCCTTGGAAAGGTGGTTGATGGCGCGACGGCGAATATAGGGCTCGCAGATCTCGTTCATCTGGATAGCGCTCATCACGCGGCAGGGAACATCGTTATGCTCGAAGGCATCCTGCAGGGCGAGCGCGTTCATAACAGTTGCCAGCATGCCCATGTAGTCGGCCTGAGCACGCTCCATGCCACCGGCAGCACCGGCCATGCCGCGAAAAATATTGCCGCCGCCGACAACGACGCCGACCTCATGGCCAACGGCGCGCAGCTCCTTGACCTGCTTGGCAAGATGGTCGGTAACCTTGGGGTCGATGCCATATTGGCCGTCGCCCATCAGTGCTTCGCCGGAAAGCTTAAGAAGCACGCGTTTATATCGGATGTCGGACAAAGCGATCCTCCTTTAGATTGAACTCTCAACATTCTATCAAAGGCTCTAAGAAGAGCCATGAAAAAGCAGGCTGTGAGTAAAACCCACAGCCTGCTCATTACCAGCTACAAGAGCTTATTTACTCGCCACGGACCAGACGGTCAAAGGCAACGACGGTAATGGTGTCGCCGAGCTCCTTGGAGACCTGCTCAGCGTACTTCTTGATGGTGAGGGAGCTGTCCTTGATGAACTCCTGCTCGTTGAGCACGGACTGCTTGTAGAACTTCTCCAGACGGCCGACAGCCATCTTCTCCTGAATGGCCTCGGGCTTGCCGGACTCGGCAGCCTGAGCCATGTAGATCTGCTTCTCGTGCTCGACGGTCTCGGCCGGAACCTGATCGCGGGTAGCGCAGATCGGGGCGACGGCGGCAACCTGAAGGGCAACGTCGTGAGCGAAGGTCTTGAAGGACTCAGCCTGAGCGGTCTCGGCCTTCTCGAAAGCAAACTCGACGAGGACGCCGATCTTACCACCCATGTGGATGTAAGAAGCGAGAGCGCCGTTCTCGGCCTTACGGGCGGCGAAGCGAGAGATCTTCATGTTCTCGCCCATGATGTGAATCATCTCGGTGAGCTCGGAGGAAACGGTCTCCTCGCCCATCGGCTTCTCAAGCAGAGCGTCGACGTCAGCAGGCTCGGTGGTAGCGACAACCTCAGCGACCTTGGAAGCAAAGCCGGTGAACTTGGCGTTGGAGCCAACGAAGTCGGTCTCGCAGGAGAGCTCGAGCAGGGCGCCGGTCTTGCCATCCTCGGAGACGAACGCGGCGACAGCGCCCTCGTTGGTCTCACGGCCAGCCTTCTTGGCAGCCTTGGCAAGGCCGTTCTTACGCAGAACGTCGACAGCGGCGTCCATGTCGCCGTCAGCCTCGACGAGAGCCTTCTTGCACTCCATCATCGGGGAGTCGGTCATCTCGCGGAGCTGCTTGACCATAGCGGCGGTAATCTGGGCCATTGTGGTTCCTTTCAAAGAGATGAAAAAGAATTAACTAAGACTGATTTACTCGGCCTTGGGCTCAGCGGCCATCTCGGCCTCGGAGACCTGCTCCTTGCCGGAGCCAGCGAGGCAGGCGTCAGCCATGAGCTCGCACATAAGGGTGACAGCGGAGATAGCGTCATCGTTGCAGGGGATGCCGTACTCGACCTCGTCGGGATCGGAGTTGGTGTCGATCAGGGCGACGACGGGGATGTTCAGGCGCTGAGCCTCCTTAATGGCGTTCTCCTCGCGCTTGGTGTCGATGACGAAGAGAGCCTGGGGCAGACCCTTCATGTCGCGGGCGCCACCGAGGTTGGTCTGGAGCTTGGTGAGCTCCTTGCCGAGAACAGCCTGCTCCTTCTTGGGCAGAACAGCCATGCGGCCGTCCTCGACCATGGCCTCGAGCTCCTCCATGCGGTTGATGCGAGAGCGGATGGTGACGAAGTTGGTCAGCATACCGCCGAGCCAACGCTGGTTGATGTAAGGCATGTTGGCGCGCTCAGCAGCGTTCTTGACGGCCTCCTGAGCCTGCTTCTTGGTGCCGACGAACAGCACGTTGCCGCCCTTGGCGACGTTCTTGACGAAGGTGTAGGCCTGGTCGGCGTCGAGGATGGTCTGCTTGAGGTCGAGGATGTAGATGCCGTTGCGCTCACCGAAGATGAACGGCTTCATCTTGGGGTTCCAGCGACGGGTCTGGTGACCGAAGTGGCAGCCGGCCTCGAGCAGGGTGCGGATATTAATCTTGGTAGCCATGTTAAACCTCCTGTGGTTTGCCTCCGCGCGGGGTCATCCTCCAAAACCAACCCGGACATGTGCTACCAAAGCCCGGGCACCACGGTATGAAGTAGCCGCGCGTGCGTGATAAAAACATGTTGCCGTGAAGCAACCCGATGAATGATAGCAGGAATGCTTCTTCCTGCCAACCCGCAATCAAAACCACACACCTGAGTGCGGCGCGGGACGTCCCAGCCACTATTCGCCGCGGGGATGGGCTTGAGCCACAGCCCGCTTAAGCCGATCGGGTGTGAGATGCGTGTAGATCTGCGTCGTGGACAGGCTCGCATGACCCAGCAGCTCTTGAACCGAGCGCAGGTCCGCACCGCCCTCGAGCAAGTCGGTCGCAAAGGTATGGCGCATCGCATGCGGCGCGATGTCGGCCGGAATGCCGGCGAGCGTCGCCAGCGTATGGAACCGCCGCCTGAGCATGGCGGCGCTCATGCGATTGCCGCGCGCCGATATAAGCAGCGGATGCGGCCCGTTAGCGAGGTCACGGCGCTTTGCCTGAGCGAGCAACTCCGGCCTCCCCTCCTCAATATAGAGACGCGTCGCCTCGAGTGCGCGACGATACAGAGGAACAATGCGTTCCTTGCTCCCCTTGCCCCATAGCCGCAGCGTGCGCTCGGACCATGAGATGGATTCCACATTGAGCGCCGCAAGCTCAGAGATACGAGCACCCGAGGCATAGAGCAGCTCGAGCATCGCCGCATCGCGCAGTCCCGCGGGCGTCGAGGTATCAGGCGTCTTGAGCAGCGCCTCGACCTGCTGGGTTGTAAGGACGCCCGGCAGGTCACGCGGCAGCTTGGGCGATGCGATCGCCGAGACCGCATCGCCCTCGACAATCCCCTCGGCAGCCATCCAGCGATAGAGAGATCGGATAGCCGACAGGTGCGCCGAAAGCGTTCGGGGAGCTACCTGCTCACGCGAAAGCTCGGCAAGATAGCGACGAATGGTGCGCACGTCGGCAGCGAAAGCATCGATATCCTCGCGCGCGCACCAGGCAGCGAAGCGCTCCAGCCTCGAGCCATAGGCCGTCACCGTGTTGGGAGAAAGTCCCTCGACGCGTGCGATATAGGCGATAAACGAGTCGACGGTGTCGTACAGGTCAAAGGCTATGACCGGTCGCCTCCAAACAGATCGGGGCGAGTGGCCAGATAGGCGTCAAGGGCCTCGAGCGCACGGTCCGCATAGGCCTGGTAGCGGTCGCGCTTGCTGCGGCGCTTACCATCCTCGAGTGGCGGCACCAGGCCAAAGTTGACATGCATGGGCTGATAGCCCACGGTGGCAGGATCGGTCGCATAGCCCACGAGCGCGCCCAGAGCGCCCACACGCGGCAGCTCGACGCCCGCGGCACCGATAGCCTCGGCATAGGTGTTGAGCGCCGCGAGCAGACCGGTCGCCACGGCCTCCATGTACCCCTCGGTGCCGGTGATCTGACCGGCCAGGCGCACACCGGTACCGGGCACGGCAAAGGTGCCATCGAGCACGTGCGGGGCGTCGACAAAGGTATTGCGGTGCATGACACCGTAGCGGAAGAACTCAGCATTCTCCAGGCCCGGCACCATATGGAAGACGCGCTTCTGCTCGCCAAAGGTCAGATTGGTCTGGAAGCCCACCAGGTTATAGGCGGTCTTCTCCTTGTTCTCGGCACGCAGCTGAATCGCCGCCCAGGGGCGACGTCCGGTACGCGGGTCGGTGAGGCCGACAGGCTTCATGGCGCCAAAGCGAATGGCGTCCTTGCCGGTGCGTGCAACCTCCTCGGCAGGCTGGCAGGCCTGGAACAGATCGCCGCCCTCAAAATCCTTGAGCACCACGCGGTCGGCCGTGGTAAGCGCCTCGATAAAGGCCTCGTACTCCTCCTTATTGAGCGGAGCGTTGAGATAGTCGCCGCTCCCCTGCTCCTCGTAGCGCGACTGCGAGAACAGCACATCCATATCGAGCGTAGAGGCATCGACGATCGGCGCCGCGGCATCGAAGAACGCAAGGGCGTCGCCACCGACGAGCTTCATGACCTCTTCGCTCAGCGCCGGCGAGCACAAGGGGCCCGCGGCAATGACCACGTGGCCCTCGGGAATCTGCGTGACCTCGCCGTGCACGACCTCGATATTGGGACGGGCGGCAACCTCGGCCTCGACAAGCTCGGAAAACTTGACGCGGTCGACCGCCAAGGCACCACCGGCGGGAACAGCCGCGCGATGGGCGCAATCGAGTAGGACTGAACCCATGCGCTCAAGCTCGGCCTTCAGCAAACCAGCCGCGGAATCCGGACGGGTCGACTTAAACGAATTGGAGCAGACGAGCTCTGCCAGGTGATCGGTATGGTGGGCCGGAGAGCTCACCTGGGGGCGCATCTCGCACAGCTTTACGGCAAACCCGCGGTCTGCCAGCTGGATCGCGCATTCCGAACCCGCCAGACCGCCACCGATAACCGTCACCTGATCGAACTGCATCTGCAAACACCTTTCTAATTGACACGTTTTCCATTGTGACCGAAGGGCGTCTGGGCGTGAAGGGCAAACTTGGAGGGCGCATACCTTCCATCCATCATGCGCTCGATAAGGCCCTCGAGCTCAAGCGAACCCAAGAGTTTGAGTACGCCGACCACATCGAGCGAGACGAGCGCCGCAATGTCGTCGACCTTGAGCGGAGAGGCGATGAGCGCATGCATCACGGTCTGCTGTGTTGGATCCAGGTCGGCAATGCCGGGAGCATCGGGGCGCGAGTAGCGCAGGGTGCCGTAGATGCGTGAGATAGCCATCTCGATAGATTCCTCGTCGACGATGCAGCAGGCACCGTTCGCAATGAGGTAATTCGTGCCACGCGACTCGGGCGATAGGATCGACCCCGGCACGGCAAGAAGTTCGCGCCCCAAATCCATAGCAGCCTCGGCTGTAGAAAACGTCCCAGAAGGCATACCCGCCTCGGATACAAAGAGGGCTTGCGACAGGGCCGCGATCACGCGATTGCGGCGCGGAAAGGCGAACTTGCGCGGACCCATGCCCCACGGAGAGATCGACACGACCGCGCCACCCGTATCAAGCGTGCGCGTAATCAACCCCGCGCTCGAACGCGGGTAGACCACGTCGGCGCCCGTCCCCAGCACCACAACGTGTTTGCCGCCGGCGTTGACCGCAGCCCAACCCGAGGCCTGGTCACAACCGACCGCACCGCCCGAAACTACCGTCACTCCCGCCTCAACCGCCACCTTTGCGGCAAGCTCTGCCACGGCAAGACCATACGGCGAGGCCTTGCGCGCGCCGATGATGGAGAGCGCGGACGTCGAAAGCACCTCGGGGTTGCCGCGCACATAAAGCGTCTGGGGTACATCAGAAAGCTCCAAAACGGTCTCGGGATACAACGCATCACCTGGATGCAGCTCAAAGGTCCCCTCGTCCATCATTGGTCCCTCCTTCCCTGGTACATCGCCGCCTCGAGCACGTGGTCCTGCGTCACTTGCTCGCTCTCGGCGACATCGGCGATCGTGCGCGCAATGCGAACCAAGCGCACGATGCCACGCCCCGTGAGATGTGTGCGTTTGGACAGGCCGAGTACGCATTTCTCGGCAGCATCATCGAGCTCAAAGGTCGAAACGACGCCGTCAATGGACCGCGTCTCGTCATCCTCGGCCTCGGCATCCGCATCGTCCATACGAGACTCGCGCCAGGCGCGAAAGGCGCGACCGCGCACAACGTAGTCACGTAACTCGGCCGACGACATACCCTCCGCGCCCTCGATAATCACCTGGGGGTCGGGACGGGTTACATCGATCATCATGTCGATACGATCGGCCAAAGGACCGCGCAGCTTAGCCCGATAGCGCTCCACCATCGATGCCGAGCAGCGGCATGGCACCTCACGGTCGCCCAAAAAGCCGCAGGGGCAGGGATTGCTTGCAGCGAGCAGCTGAAAGCGCGACGGGAAGGTAAAGGCCCCGTCGACGCGTACGATCCTCACATAGCCGCGTTCGATGGGCTGACGCAGCGACTGCAGCACACCCGTGGGAAACTCGGCAAGCTCGTCCAAAAAGAGCACGCCGCCATGAGCCAGGCTAATCTCACCCGGATGCACCGGGCGTCCTCCGCCGATGAGGCCCGCGGTCGAAATGCTGTGATGCGGGCTGCGGAAGGGCCGGTGCCCCGCCAACAGGCCATCGATGTTCTCGCCCAAAACCGAATGGATGCACAGCGCCTCCTGCTGATCCTCAACGGAAAGCTCAGGCAGGATGCCGGTCATACGGCGCGCAAGCATCGTCTTGCCCGATCCCGGGGACCCGATCATAAGCAAGCCGAGTTCTCCTGCCGCCGCAAGCGCCATGCCGCGCTTGGCGACCTCCTGCCCCAGTACGTCGGCATAGTCGAGCTCGGGCTCAAAGGTCGCCTCGACGCCCTCAGAATCCAAGTAGTGCCGCGCGGCATCGCCCATACCATGAGCAAGCTGAGACAAATGATCGATGAATCCACAATCCACGCCCGCGAGCGGCACATGCTGGTCGGACCTGCCGGCGATAAAAGACAGCCCCATATCACGCGCCAATAGTTGAAACGCCACCTCGCCCTTGACAGGAAGCACCGTACCGTCCAAGCCAAGCTCACCGGCGATAAGACAACGATCGAGGTTGTCGCGGGGAATCTGACCATCGGCCGCCAATACCGCGATGGCGATGGGAAGATCAAAGCCGCTACCGGTCTTGCGAATATCGCCAGGTGCCAGATTAACCGTAATGCCCGAGCGTGGGATCTCGAACCCGGCGGAGCGCATCGCACAGCGAATGCGACCGCGTGACTCCATCACCTCCATACTCGGGATGCCGAGCATCTGAATGCCCGGAACGCCGCCAGCAAGCGAGACCTCGACCGTAACGTGAATCGCCTCGACGCCGCGGATGCAGGCCGCGTGAACGGCAAACGTCTCGAACGCCATCACGACACCTGCCAATCGAACGCGTTGTACTGGTGCTCGATCTCGGCGATATGCCCGCCGCGAATGGTGACACCCACGGCATCGAAGCGAATCGCCTTGAGTGGATAATGCTCCATGAGATAGCAGCTCGCGATACGGCGGTAGCGGCGTTGCTTTTGGGCGTCCACGGCCTCCTCGGGAAAGACCCGCGTGTTGCAATCCAGTGCAACGCGTCTGGTCTTGACCTCGGCCATCACCACGACATCGTCGAGCTCATCGAGCAGCACCAGATCGGCCTCGCCCTCGGTGCAACGATAACCCTGCTCCAGCAAGGTGTAGCCGCGCTCGCTAAAGTAGTCGATGGTGATCAGCTCGCCCATCATGCCCAGCTCGCGGGAGCTGAGTCCCTTGATAAACTCGGGCGTCATCACCCCGCAGTCGAGCTCGCCGTTTTCCCAGCGCTCCTTGAGCTGCTGCGTCTTGCTCTTTTTGCTTGCGGCACTCATGGGGTCTCCTTTCCCGCACACTGCATTGCCCCGATGATGAGGGCACCTTTCATGCGGGTAAGTACTGGAAGCAAACCAAAAGCTGACCAAATGCCGTCAAAAAACGGGCCGTACGCAGCAATGGTGTTGCATACGGCCCGCTACCAGCAGGTTTATAAAACCCCGAAGGTCCCTGTCTCCACAATTGACCTAGAAAAGGCGCTCAGTCTGCAGAAAGTTTCCGCAAAAGCTCACGCGGTGCAGCGGACAAAGTCCATGTTTGCGAATCGCCTCGATATGCTCGGGACTTGCATAGCCCTTCGACTCCGCCAGATGGTACTCGGGATACTCGGCGTCGTACTCGACCATCATCTCGTCACGCGTGACCTTGGCCATGATGGACGCCGCGGCGATGCAGGCGATTTTGGCATCGCCCTTGACCACGTCGCGCTCGTTGGGAACGGCACCCAGAGGGTTACCGTCCATGAGGACGCAGTCGGGTTCAAGTCCCGTATCGGCCACGGCGCCCGCAACGGCGGCACGAATGGCACGCGCCATGCCCATCTCATCGATATCCTTCGGCGCGATATGGCAAAAACCGATCGCCGTCGCCACCTCGGCAATCTTCACCGAGAGCAGCTCACGGCGCGCCGGCGTGAGCTTTTTGGAATCGTTGATACCCCAGACGCGCGGCTCCATTGGAAGACAGACGGCGCATACCGTCAAAGGACCGGCCACCGATCCGCGACCCACCTCGTCGACACCAACGACCACCCCATCGCCGCCAAGCTCATGCATAAGCTCGTACATGTCATTGACGCGCTCGCGCTCGGCAAGCTCTTTGGCATGGCGTTTGAGGGCGCGTTCACAAGCCTTGATCACCTGCTGGCGCGGATCCTCGCGATAATGTTCCACGAGGGCGGGAATCTCCTCAAACGTAGCGCTCGCCAACTCACCGGCAACCTGCGATGCCGAAACCGAGCTCGTCATGTTGGCCATACCAGGCCCTCCTTGCATGCAAATCAGATAAAAAGAAGGGCCACCCGAAGGTGACCCTTACGTCCAAACGAGTGGACAGACGCTGCGATCTTCTTAGCGCTTCTCGGGGATGCGAGCAGCCTTGCCCACCTTGTCGCGGAGGTAGTACAGCTTGGCGCGACGGACGCGACCATGACGAACGACCTCGAGCTTGGCGATCTTGGGGCTGTGAAGCGGGAAGGTACGCTCAACACCGACACCGAAGGACATCTTGCGGACGGTGAAGGTCTCGCGGGCACCGGCGCCGGCCATGCGGATGACGTCGCCCTGGAAGACCTGGATGCGCTCGCGGTCGCCTTCCTTAATGCGGTAGTGAACCTTGACGTTGTCGGCGACGCGAACCTGAGGAATGTCCTCGCGGATCTGCTGACGCTCGATTGCGCGGATGTAATCCATGTGCAATTCCTTACTCTTCTAGAGGTGCCGTACCACCTTGGCCGGCACGTAGTTGAACAAACGTATTCGAGTATACACGCGCGGGTTTCTGCTGCAAGAACAATTTTTTACGCAGACAAAAAGACAAAACCCGCACATGATAACCGCCCGCCTCACGAATGAGGCGGGCGGCATGAAGGGGGCTACGCTAGGCGTCTATACCCAAAACGTTAGGCGGAGCGCTTCGCCTCGAGCTTGGCCTGGGCGGCAGCCAGGCGTGCGAGGGGCACGCGGTAGGGCGAGCAGGACACATAGTCCACATCGGCCACGTTAAACAGGACCTTGATGGACTTGGGGTCGCCGCCGTGCTCGCCACACACGCCAAAGTGCATGCCGGGGTTGGTGGCGCGACCCTTCTCGACGGCCATGCGCACCAGCTCGAGTACCGCAGAGTCGATGGTCTCGAAGGGGTTATCCTTCAAGATCTTCTTGTGCATGTACAGCGGGATGAACTTGGCCTCGGCATCGTCGCGGGAGAAGCCGAAGGTCGTCTGCGTGAGGTCGTTGGTGCCAAAGCAGAAGAAGTCGGCATGATGGGCGATCTCGTCGGCGACCATGCAGGCACGCGGCAGCTCGAGCATCGTGCCCACGGGAATATTGAGCTCGACGCCTTCCTCGGCGGAAACCTCGGCGATCACGCGCTCGATGACCGCGCGGGTCTGGACATGCTCCGCCGTGATGGAGACGAGCGGGACCATAATCTCGGGACGCGGGTCGACGCCTTCCTTGATAAGACGGGCAGCAGCCGTGGCGACGGCGCGGACCTGCATAAGCGGCAGATCGCCAAAGACGACGGACAGGCGCACGCCGCGCAGGCCGAGCATGGGGTTCGACTCGACCATGCCGTCGATACGACGCAGGCGGGTGCGCAGGACGGCAAGCTCTTCCTCGCTGGCGCCAGCGGCTTCCTTCTTGGTGATGGCGACCTCGAGCTCGCGAGGATTATCCAGGAACTCATGAAGCGGCGGATCGAGCAGGCGGACAACCACATCGCGACCGGACATGGTCTTGAACATCGCCAGGAAGTCCTCGGTCTGAACCTTAAGCAGGTCGGACAGGGCCTGCTGCTTCACGGCCTCATCGTCAGACAGGATAAAGCTCTGGATGATGTTCTTGCGATCGCCCAGGAACATGTGCTCGGTGCGGCACAGGCCAATAGCCTCGGCGCCAAACTCGAGGGCAAGCTCGGCATCCTCGGGATTGTCGGCGTTGACGCGCACATGGTTGGCATGACCACAGGTCTCGTCCAGGCGAATCTCGTCGGCCCAGGACAGGATAGTGTCCAGGTCGCCGGTAAGCTCGGCGGAGACCAGGTCGACGGGACCGTCGACGACGATGCCCTGGGTGCCGTCGATGGAGATGACATCGCCCTCGTGCAATACGCGGTCGCTGCCCTCGATGCGCACGACCTTCTCGGCGGCGTCGATGTGGAAGCGTTCAACGCCGCAGACGCAGGGCGTACCCATGCCGCGGGCGATAACGGCGGCATGGCTCGTCTTGCCACCGTGGCTGGTCAGGATGCCCTCGGCGGCGACCATGCCCTTCAGGTCATCGGGGTTGGTCTCCCAACGAACCAGAATGACCTTGTGACCCTCGTTGGCGTGCGCGACGGCGTCATCGCTCGAGAACACGACCTCGCCCACGGCGGCACCGGGGCTGGCGTTAAGACCGCTGGCCAGCGCCTCGTACTTCTTGGAGGCGTCAAACTGCGGGTGCAGAAGCTGGTCGAGCTGCGCGGGATCGATGCGGCTCACGGCCTCCTCGCGAGTGATCAGGCCCTCCTCGACCATTTCGATGGCGATGCGCAGGGCGGCGGTGGCAGTGCGCTTGCCCACGCGAGTCTGGAGCATCCAGAGCTTACCCTGCTCGATGGTGAACTCGATGTCGCACATGTCGCGATAGTGATCCTCGAGCGTCAGGAACACGCGCTCGAGCTCCTCACCTGCGGACTCGAGGCCCAGAGTGGTCTTGAGGTCGGCAATGGGCTCGGTGTTACGGATGCCGGCGACGACATCCTCGCCCTGGGCGTTGACCAGAAAGTCGCCGTAGAACTCCTTTGTGCCGTCGGCCGGGTTGCGCGTAAAGGCGACGCCGGTCGCGGAGGTCTCACCCTTGTTGCCAAAAGCCATAGCCTGGACGTTGACGGCAGTACCGAGCTCGTCGGAGATGCCGTGCTGTTTGCGGTAGATGCAGGCGCGCTCGTTCATCCAGCTGCCAAAGACGGCCTGGATGGCAAGGCGCAACTGGAGCTCCGGATCATGCGGGAAGACGGGCTTGCCGCCGGTGACCTCGAGCTCGGGATACAGGGCGGCCTCGACGTTATCAGAGAAGATGCCCTTGAAGGTCTCGACAAGCTCCTGAAGGTCCTCGGCCGAAAGCTCGGAATCGACGCGAACACCGGCGACCAGGCGGGCCTGGGTCAGGGCGTTCTCGAACAGGTCGGCATCAACACCCATAACGACGTTGGAGAACATCTGGATAAAGCGGCGGTAGCTATCCCAGGCAAAACGCGGATTTTGCGTCTGGGCGATGAGCCCCTGAACGGAGTCGTCGTTGAGGCCCAAGTTGAGGACCGTGTCCATCATACCGGGCATGGAAAATGGAGCGCCCGAGCGAACCGACACGAGCAGCGGATCATTGTCGTCACCGAGCTTCTTGCCACAGCGGGCCTCGAGGTCGGCCTCGGCGGCAACGATCTCATCGAGTGCGCCTTCGGGCCAGACGTTGCCGGCACCGGAGTACTCGACGCAAGTCTGGCAGGTAATGGTAAAGCCACCGGGAACCGGCAGACCGATGCGGCTCATCTCGGCAAGGTTTGCGCCCTTGCCGCCAAGCACGAAGTTCATGGACTTGTCGCCCTCAGTGACACAGGTGCCCTGGGCGTCGGTTCCAAAACGGTAAACCCTCTTGCAATCGCTCACGATACTTCCCCTTCCATGCGCTTACGCGCACGACCGTGGTAACGAATCGACCCGCCGGATGCGGGCCGTGAGGGAACTATACGGCCGGATTTGAACGGGCTTGAGCAGAGGATACGCGGTTTGGTAAACGTGCTAAAACTGGCGGTAAACGGTAGGTAAAGTTGGTTACCTTATGAAGATACCACTACAATAAAAAAGCAGTTCAGATGCGATGTTTTTGCTAAATCGCTTTATCAAAATGCTACTAATATTAGGCGCGGCTGGTGGCTCGGCGGGCGCGAGCTTCTTGGATTTCCTCCAAGTGGCTAATGATCTCGGCAGCGCTTTCCTCGATGGCCTTGCCGTCGGTACGCACGACAAAGCAGCCTAGGCGCTTCATGAGGGCACGAGCTTCCTCGAGCTCGCTGCGCACGCTCTCGGGCTCGGCATAGGAGCCGGCAACGGCACGGGCGTAGTCATCGCCCAAGCGGCTATCGCGAATTTCGGAAATCACATCGACGGTCGAAATCAGGCCGAACAGGCGCATCGGGTCAACCTCGTAAATCGACTTCGGCGGCTCCATGCCATGGGCCAAAGGAACATTGGCAACCTTGTAACCTTGATAGGCCAAATACATCGACAGCGGCGTCTTGGACGTGCGCGATACGCCCAGTAGCACGATATCGGCACCCGACAGATCGTCGCAACCGCGCCCGTCATCGTGCTCAACGAAATACTCCATGGCCTCGATACGATGGAAATAGCGGTCATCGGTCTTGTGAATCACGCCCGCAACGCCCTTGGGCGGCACACCGACGAGCGACGACAGCACGGCAAGCGTCGGACCGATCAGGTCGACCGAACGGATATGCAGCATGCCCAGATAATCGAGCACGCGGGCGCGAAGTGCCGGGTCGACGATGGTATGGAACACGGCGATATCGCGATGGTCGGCATCGACGCGCGGCCCCACAAATGACTTGACCTGCTCCACGGAGGTCACCTTGGGCAGGCGCAAAACGCGAAAAACCCCTTCATCAAATTGCCCGGACGCCGCAAGCACCACCTCACAAGCGGTATCACCGAGCGAGTCGGAGATAACGATAACGGTGGAACGAGCGGTGACCGGGCAATCCATGCGGGGCTCCTTTTGCGCTTATGCGCAGGCTAGCTTACTTTTTGCGGGCAAGCTCACCGATGTTGGCGATGCCGGAGAAAACGGCCTCGAAGCGGTTGAGCAGCTTAAGGCGATTATCGCGAAGCTGCTCGTCCTTGTCCATGACCATAACCTCATCGAAGAAGCGGTCGATGGGGGCACGCAGGGCGGCGAGGGCGGCAAATGCGGCAGGATAATCCTCGGCGGCGAGAGCAGCATCGACAGCGGTCTGAGCGGCCTCGGAGGCGTCGGCGAGCGCGAGCTCGACCTCGCCCATCAGGCCGCGGTCGTACTCCGTGCCCAGCTCGGGCTTGGAGATGTGAGCAGCACGGGCATAGGCGGTCGCCAGGTTGTCGAACGTCTCAGCGTCGTTCTTGCGGGCCTCGTCGAGGGCAGCGCAGCGGGCGAAGAAGACGGACGGAGCGATGATGTGCACCGCGGAGACGGCGGCAACGGTATCGGCCGGGATCTTTTCGTCGCGGGCCATGCTCACCAGGCGGCCATGGAAGAAGTCGCGAACCTGCTGGGCGACCTCGGCGGCGTCGAACTCAATGCCCTGCTCACTGTAGAGCTCGAGGGCGAAGTCGATGAGCGACGTGGGGTCGATCGGCAGACGGTCGCGCAGGATGTTGATGATGCCGATAGCGGCACGACGCAGCGCGTAGGGGTCGGAGGAGCCGGTAGGGGGCTCACCGATGGCAAAGATACCGGCGATGGTATCGAGCTTGTCGGCACAGGCCACGATGCAGCCAGCGGTGCCCTCGGGCAGCTCGTCACCGGCAAAGCGGGGACGATAGTGATCGCGAATGGCGTGGGCGACCTCGTCGTTCTCCCCCATCGCGGTGGCGTAGTAACCGCCCATCACGCCCTGCTGGCTCGTGAACTCGACGACGGCGTTGGATACCAGGTCGGCCTTGCACAGGTGCGCGGCGCGAGCAGCGTCGGCGGCAAGATGGGCACCAAGATGGGCCTCACGGGCAATAGCGAGCGCGAGCTGCTCAATGCGCTCGGACTTGGCGAGCACGCTACCGAGCTTCTCCTGGAAGGCGACCTTGGCCAGACGCTCGCGGAACTCGTCGAGGGAGATCTTCAGGTCCTCCTCATAGAAGAACTTAGCGTCGTCCAGACGGGCGCGCACGACGCGCTCATTGCCGTCGATCACGCGCTCGGCATTCTCGGGCTTGCTGTTGGAAACGACCACGAACTCACGCGTGAGCTTGCCCTCGCCGTCATAGATCGGGAAGTAGCGCTGGTTGGTGAGCATGGACTCGCAGATGATCTCGTGCGGGACCTTAAGGAACTCCTCATCGAAGGTACCGACGAGCACCGTCGGCCACTCGCAGAGGTTAATGACCTCCTCAAAGACCTTCTTGGGCGTATCGACATGGCAGCCGGGGCGAGCGGCCTCGACCTCGGCGATACCGGCAAGAATGGCCTCACGGCGACGCTCGGCAGAAAGCACACCGGCGTCCTCGAGCACCTGCTCGTAGACGGCGGGGCTGGCAACCACATGGTCACCAGGGCCAAGTACGCGATGACCACGCGTGGTGTTGCCACTCGTCACGTCGGCAAACGACACGGGAACAACATCCTCGCCCAAAAGGCAGCAGATCCAACGGACCGGACGCACGAACGTGGCGTGCTCGTGGCCCCAGCGCTGGGAGCGGTAGTTGGGCCACTGCAGGCCGGCAATGGTTTTCTCGCACAGAGCGGTCAGAATCGGCGTAGCCGGTGCGGAGGGAATGTTCTTCTCGGCGAACACATACTCGCGACCGTCGGTGTCCTCGCGACGGACCAGGTCCTCGGCAGCCACACCGCACTTGCGGGCGAAGCCCTGGGCGGCCTTGGTGGCGTTACCGTCAGCGTCGAAGGCAATGTTGGCCGAGGGGCCACGCTTGACCTCGTGAACCTCATCGGTCGCGGTGGCGACGTCGGCAACGAGTGCAGCCAGACGACGCGGGCTCGAGATCACGCGGACCTCGCCGTGGGCCAGACCGGCCTCGTCGAGACCCTTGGCGATCATGGTGCCAAGCTGCTTGACGGCATTGTTCAGCGGCGCGGAGGGCATTTCCTCCGTACCGATCTCAAACAGGAAATCCTTAGCGTCTGCCATGGCTTACGCCACCTCGCCTTCCTGGTCGGCATTCTCGTTGACTCCGGCGACCTCGGCCATGTAGGCCTCGCAGCACGCCTTGGCGACGGCGCGGACGCGCAGGATGTAGTTGGCACGCTCGACCGCGGACAGCGCGCCGCGGGCATCGAGCAGGTTAAAAGCGTGGCTGCACTTCATGACGCAGTCGTACGCCGGCAGCGGAAGCTTGCGCTCCAGGCAGGAATGGCACTCGGCCTCGTAGTCGTCAAACTTCTGACGCATCATCTCGACGTTGGCGACCTCAAAGTTATAGGCACTGAACTCGCGCTCGTTCTCGAGGAACACGTCGCCATAGGTCATGGGCGTTCCGTCGGGCAGATAGCTCCACACCAGGTCGTAGACGGAGTTGACGCCCTGGGCGTACATGGCAATACGCTCCAGGCCATAGGTGATCTCGACGGGCACGGGGTCGACCTCGATGCCGCCCACCTGCTGGAAGTACGTAAACTGCGTGACCTCCATGCCGTTGAGCCAGACCTCCCAGCCAAGGCCCCAGGCGCCGAGCGTCGGGCTCTCCCAGTCGTCCTCGACAAAGCGGACGTCATGGTCGTTGGGGTCCAGGCCAATGGCGGCCAGCGAACCCAGGTAGAGCTCCTGGGCGTTGACCGGCGAGGGCTTGATGAGCACCTGGAACTGATAGTAGTGCTGCATGCGGTTGGGGTTCTCACCGTAGCGGCCGTCGGCGGGACGGCGGCAAGGCTGCGCATAGCAGGTGCGCCACTCGGCGGGACCGAGCGAGCGCAGCGTGGTCGCGGTATGGAAGGTACCGGCACCGACCTCGGAGTCATAGGGCTGCATAATGACGCAGCCCTGCTCGCCCCAGTACTGCTGGAGGCGCAGGATGATGTCTTGGAAGGAAAGCGATGAAGCGTTCATGCCTCTAATATCCCCTCGTCGAAACGATTGCACGGTTAGGTACTGTACTATAGCGGTTTTTAGTCGATAGCGCCGATGCGGTTGAGCGGCCAGTAGCGAACGAGTGCCACAGCCATTAAATCGGAGCGGTCGACCGGCCCAAAGTAGCGGGAGTCGGCTGAGTTCTCTCGGTTGTCGCCCATCACCCACACACACCCGTCGGGGACGGTGTAGGGATAGCTCACCTGGGCGCCGGGCGCTTGGACCGAAAGCGGCCAGCTCATGCCCGCCGTATAGTCCTCGTCGAGCGCTTGGCCGTCAACGACCACCTTGCCGTCCTGCAGATCGACCGTCTGGCCGGCCGTGGCAATAACGCGCTTGACAAGAACATCATGCTCGGAGGTGCCATCGGGGTTGTGAAACACCACGATATCGCCCTGCTTGACGGGCTGACCGAGCTCGAGGCTCACCTTTTGCGCTAGGATCTGGTCGCCAATCTCGATTGTATCCTCCATAGAGCCGGTGGGCACCACAAAGGGCTCGACCACAAAGGTGCGGATCAGGAAGGTGGCCACAAGCGCGATCGCGATGACCGCGATCCACTCAAAAGCGCCCCTCAACGCGGAATGTTGCGTAGGAACCATACTCACTCCTCGCTCTGCAAATACGAAGCGTCAAGGATCTCCTGCGCGTAAGCGCGCTCCTCGGGCGTGAGCCGCGCAGTCTCGATCAGGTCGGGACGCCAGCGGCAGGTGCGCTCGATGGCGTTCTTGCGGCGCCAAGCGTCAACTTTTGCATGATCGCCACTCACGAGCACAGGAGGCACGCCCTCGCCGTTGAACTCGGCGGGACGGGTGTACTGCGCGTACTCGAGCAGGCCTCCGTCCTCGGCGGTCGAGAACGACTCGTCCACGTTGCTCATCTCGTCACCCAGGGCGCCGGGGATGAGGCGTACGACGGCATCAGCAACGACCATGGCGGGTAGCTCGCCACCCGTAAGCACATAGTCGCCAATCGACAGACGCTCGTCGGCATACGCATACGCGCGCTCGTCGACGCCCTCGTAACGGCTGCACACAAACAGCAGGCGCTCACTTTTGAGCAGGCGCTCGGCCACATGCTGCGTAAAAGGCTCGCCACAGGGGGTAAAGAACACCACCGTCGGCTTGGGACCCTCTGCGCTAATGGCCTCGATGGCCTCTGCGATAGGCTCGACCTTCATGAGCATGCCCTGCCCGCCGCCGTACGGCTCGTCATCGACGGTACGATGGCGGTCGTGCGTCCAGTCGCGCAGGTTATACGCCTTAAAATCAAAAAGGCCGGCCTTGCGGGCGCGGCCCAAGATCGATGTGGACATGACGGGCTCAAACATCTCGGGAAAGACCGAAAGGGTCTCGATCAGCATGTTGTCCTCCCTACTTGTCCATATCGATCAGGCCGTCCATAACGTGGACGGAAATTGTTCCTGTGTCGGGAAGATCGAGCACAACCTGCTCGATCACGGGAATCAGTACCTCGCCGTACCGATCGCCCTCGACAACCCAAACATCGTTCGCGGGCGTCGAAATGATCTCGACGATCGTGCCGAGCGAACCGAAGCGCTCGTCGACCACCTCGCGACCCATCAGGTCGGTATAGGCAGCGTCGAGCGAATCAAGCTCAAAGTCGTCACGATTTGCCAGCACGTAGCATCCCGTGATGCCCTCGGCGGCCGTCAGGTCGTCAATGCCCTCAAACGAGACCAGATCGCCATCGCCCGTATCGGTGACGGACACGACCGTGCAAAAGCGGTCGCGCTTGAGCGCCGGCGGCGTCAGGGCGACGCGCATACCCGGCTCTAATACAGAAGGAAGCCCCCGCAGCGGCTGCGCGAGGACCTCCCCCTTCCTTCCGTGCGGCTTGACCACACGGGCGATGTTTTTGTACTGGGACCTCAAGGTCCTAGCCCAGAACCTCTACCTCGACAGCAGTGTCGAGGCGAGCGGCCAGTGCACGGGCGAGCGTGCGAATGGCCTTGATGGTACGGCCACGACGGCCGATGACCTTAGCGACGTCATCCTCGGCGACCGAAACCTCAATCGTGGAGGCGTCGTCACCATCGATGACCTCAAGGCTCACGGAATCCGGGTCGTCGACGATCTGAACAACGAGATATTCGACGAGATCGGCGATGCGATCTGAGAGCATTGCCTCACCCTCGAGCTGTGCAGCGTCAACCTCAGGCACGATTTACTCCTCGGCGCCCTCAGCGGCCTCAGCGGCAGCCTTAGCGGCCTCGGCCTCTTTGGCGAGCTGCTTCTTGGACTTCTTGACGACGGTCTCGGTCTTCTCGCCCTCGTTGGCGGCCTTGACCAGAGCGGCGACGGCGTCGGTGAGCTGAGCGCCCTTGGACTGCCAGTCGGCGATCTTCTCGAGGTCGAGGTTGATGGTCTTGGGGGCGGTCATCGGGTTGTAGCGGCCAACCTCCTCGATGATACGACCGTCACGCGGGGCGCGGGAATCGGCGACGACGACACGGTAGTACGGACGCTTCTTAGCGCCGTGACGAGCAAGGCGAATCTTGACTGCCAAAGGAAACTCCTCCAACCAAGCAGCTTTAGGCTGCAACTACAAACAAACAGTTGAACATAATACGCCATCGACGCGGGCAGGTGAAGTCCGTGAGACCAACTTCTTCGGTGTAGTCGAGGGCAAATCCATATCTTAGACAAGAATTCGGGATTTGCAAGCACATACACGCACCCCACATGAGCTGCGCGGTATACTCATGACATGGAAAGACGCGAACATACATACGGTTATGAGGATGCCATGGGCGTCACGCCGCCTCCCTGGACGGGTCCGGCGGTGGGCCTGATGGACCTCGATGCGTTTTTTGCGAGCGTGGAAATGCTCGATCATCCCGAATGGCGCGGAAAGCCGCTCATCGTGGGCGGAGACGCCGATTCGCGTGGCGTCGTGTCCACGTGTTCGTATGAGGCGCGTCGCTTTGGCGTGCACTCTGCCATGCCATCGGCCGAGGCACGGCGCCTGTGCCCGCAGGCCATTTGGACGCATGGGCATTTTGATCGCTACCGCGAGGTGAGCGCGCAGGTCATGGCGATTCTCGCCGACGAGACGCCGCGCGTAGAGCGCGTATCCATCGACGAAGCCTTTATCGATATCACACCGGGTCGCTTTGCGCCCGAAGACCCGCTGCTGGTTGCGCGGCGTATAAGCGACCGCGTGGCAGCGCTGGGAGTGACGTGCTCCATTGGCGTGGGCTGCAACAAGACGGTCGCAAAGATCGCAAGCGAGCGGGATAAGCCGTTTGGGCTGACCATCGTGCGCCCCGGAACCGAGCAGCGCTTTTTGGCCGCGCTGCCGGTATCTGCCATGAGCGGCATCGGGCGCTCGGCCGAGGAGCGACTGCGCCGCATGCGCATCTACACCCTCGGCGAGCTTTCGCGCGCGCCGGAATCCACCTTGGCCTCTATTTTTGGCGTCAACGGCGAACGCATGCGCCAGCGTGCGCTGGGACTCGAAATCTCCGAAGTCACGAGTCTCGATGAAGAGCGCGAGGTCAAGTCGGTCAGCAATGAACGCACCTTTGCTAAAGATTTGACTGAGCGTGGGGATATTGAGGCGGCGATTGCGCTGTTGGGAGAGTCAGTGGGACGCCGTCTGCGCCGTCAGGGACTAACAGGCGCCACGGTGACGCTCAAGCTTAAGTATTCGTATGGCAGCGGGCGTACGGCACAGCGCCGGCTGCCTCATCCGACCGACGATGAGAACATCTTCGTGGCGGTTGCACTCGAACTGCTCGACAACATCTGGCAGGAAGGAATGCACGTTCGCTTAGCAGGCATCGGCATGAGCGACTTTGACCATCGGGGCGGCATCCAGACCGACCTGTTCTGCGAAGTCGACGACCGCGGAGCCCAATCCAGCGACCGACGCGACCTCTCCGTCGCTATCGATGCCGTCCGAGACAAATTCGGCGACACCGCCCTATCCTTCGGCCGCCAATCCCGCTTCAACGATTAACCGCCTTTGGGCAAAAAGAAAGCCGGGCAGCTGCGAATGGTGCAACTGCCCGGCGATATGCGTGAGGGTAGCTAAACCCCGTCTCAAATGAGCCGCTAGAGGAGGTTGAGGGGGAGCTGGGGGGCGTCGCCCCAGAGTTTTTCTAGGCGATAGAAGTCGCGGGCTTCAGGAGTGAAGACGTGGACGACAACCGAACCGTAGTCCATGAGCATCCAGGTCTTCTGCTCGCGGCCCTCGATGGAGAACGGATGCTCGCCGCAAGCCTCGGCAACCTTCTCCTCGATCTCGTCGACAATTGAATCGACCTGGCGGTTGTTGGTACCGGTGGCAAGCACAAAGTAGTCGCATACGTCGGAAAGCTCGGTCAGGTCGAGCACCTGAACGTCCTCGCCCTTCTTGTCGTAGGCGGCCTGCGCGGCGGCGCGGGCGACATCCTCGGCGGCGACACCGCTCGCGGACAACGAGGCGGCGGTGCGGTCGGACGTGGCGGCGAAGCTCTTGTGCTCCACACCTTCAAGAATCTGCTCGTCGGTCATGGTCTCGTCGGCCATGGAATACCTCTTTCTAGACAGCCCGAGCTAGCGCAGCTGGGCGTAATGGTTGTAAATCGAAATAGCCGTGGGATAAAGATAGCGCCCGGACTGGATCACATAGACCAGACCCTGCGCAAAACAGGAGAAGAACAACTCATCGAGCGTCGACTCCCCCACCATCTTGCGCAGCGCATGCGCATAGTCGCCGTGGCGGTTGGGCTCGATGGCATCGGCCACAAAGACCACCATATCGAGCGGCGTCATGTCGCAGGCACCCACGGTGTGACGGTCGACAGCCTGGAAAACGGCCGGCGACAACTCGGGGAAAAGCTGCGGAAGCTCATAGGCGGCAACAGGGCCATGCAAAAGCGGCGTCGCGGCGGAAGGCGAACCGGCAACCTTGATGCCATAGTGAAGCGCACGGGCCACGAGCTCGTCATCGGAAAGAACCTTGTCCCAGTCATGGATCAGGCCGGCGGCAGCGGCATCAAAGCGGTCAACGCCGTAGACCTCGGCCAGATGAAGTGCGGTCTCGGCAACACCCAACGAATGCACATAGCGCTTGCGCTTATCCTTCATGCGAACATCGAGCAGCTCTTGAATGCGCTTGAGCAGCGCGCGCTCATCGCCCTCAAACTGATCCTCTACCGACAACGTAGACCCCCATCACTCAAAATCTTCTTGGCCCAAATCGGCATATAGCCTGCGTTTGCGAATGTAACCGAGCACGGACTCGCTCGTAAGGTAGCGCACGCTCATGCCGCGGGCAACTCGCTTACGAATGTTCGTCGAGCTGATCGCCAGCGCCGGAATCTGAATATAGCGCACGTCGAACGGCAGCCCCGACTCTTTGATTCGGGCACGCGCCGTATCGATATCAAAGCCCGGTCGCGTCGCTGCAATAAAGGTAGCAAGCTCAGCGATTCGTTCGGCATCATGCCAGGTCACAATATCGATAATCGCGTCGGCGCCCGTAATAAAGTAGAGCTTTACCTGCGGCGGGTAAAAGTCGCGAAGGGCATGAAGCGTATCGGCCGTATAGGTTACGCCCGGGCGGTCGATCTCGAACCGGCTCGCCAAAAAGGCCGGGTTCGCGGCGGTGGCGAGGACCGTCATGGCATAACGGTCCTCGGCAGGCGTCACCGGCTTGTCAAGCTTAAAGGCGGGAGACCCTGCCGGCATAAAGAGCACAGCGTCCAAGTCGAGCGACTCGCGCGCCTGCTCGGCGGTCACCAGGTGCCCGTAATGGATGGGATCAAAGGTGCCACCCATAATGCCGAGCCTAAACTCCTGCCCGTCCTCTAGAGGAAGCTCGGGCAGACCGATTCCACCGCGCAGCGACATGGCTTACTCGCCCTCCGAGGTCTCGGCATCGTCCGCGGCATCCACCGCATCGACAACCTCGACGCCCTCATCCGCAGCATCGGTCACGTCAATGGCCTCAACGGCAACGTCCTCGCCAGCATCCTCGAGCTCCTCGTACTCCGAGAAGTCCTCAGCGCCCTCAAAGTCAAAGGCGCGCTGGCAAATGCGGACCTCGTCGCCCGCACGGCAACCGGCCTTCTCGAGCGCGTCGTCAACACCCATACGCGCAAACTTATGCTGCAGGTAAATGACGGCCTCCTCATTTTCCCAGTCGGTCTGAATGACCATGCGCTCGATGGCACGACCGACCACGCGGAAGGCACCGGGCTCTTCCTGGACAATGCGGAAACGCTTCTCACGCTGCAGGCGACGGCGCTCCCACTCATCGTCGCGCAGAACGACCGGCTCATCAGAGACAGCCAACTCGGCGCGGAGCTTGGCCACCTGCTCGCCCACGGCAAGCATCAAAGTATTGAGACCGGCACCCGTCACAGCAGACACGGCAAAGAACATATGTCCATCGTCGAGCGCAGCGCGTTTGAGGTCGGCAATCTTGTCAGCCGTGCCCGGCGCATCGCACTTGTTAGCGACGACGATCTGCGGACGCTCCGAAAGCTCGGCGCCATACTGCTCGAGCTCGCGGTTGATGATGCGATAGTCCTCAACCGGATCGCGATCCTCAAAACCGCCCGTCATGTCGACGACATGCATGATCAGGGCCGTACGCTCAATGTGGCGCAGGAACTGGTGACCCAGGCCCTTGCCCTCGCTCGCGCCCTCGATGAGACCGGGGACGTCGGCAACGACGTAAGAATATTCGCCGGCACGCACCATGCCGAGGTTCGGCACGAGCGTAGTAAACGGGTAGTCAGCGATCTTGGGGCGGGCGGCACTCATGCGCGCAATGAGCGATGACTTACCCACCGAGGGAAAGCCCACGAGCGCGGCATCAGCCATAAGCTTCATCTCGAGCTCGATCCAGTGCTCCTCGGCCGGCTCGCCCAGCTGGGCGAACGCGGGAGCGCGGCGCACCGACGTCACAAAGTGGGTATTGCCCAGACCACCGGCACCACCGGGCGCCACGACGACGCGCTCGCCGTCGTGCACCAGGTCGGCAATCTCGAACATCGGTGTCTGCGTCTCGGGGTCGAGCTCGCGCACCACGGTGCCCATAGGGACCTTGAGAATCAGGTCCTCGCCGCTCTTGCCGTTACGACGGGCACCCTGCCCGTGCGTGCCGCGCTCGGCGCGGAAGTGATGCTTAAAGCGGTAATCAATCAGCGAAGACAGCTGAGCATCGGCCTGGATGACGACATTGCCGCCACGACCGCCGTCGCCGCCATCGGGGCCGCCCTTGGGGACAAATGCCTCGCGCCTAAACGACATGCATCCGGCTCCGCCGTCGCCGCCGCACACGTTAATGCGGCTGATATCGGTGAACTGTGACAACAGAATCGCCTCCTACAAAAAAGAGGGAGACCCTTGAATCCTAAAACTCAAGTGCCTCCCACATATGTGCTCTATGAAGGGTGAATTACGCGTTCGCGAGCGGGCGTACGCTGACCCTGTGCTTGATACCCTTGTGGAACTCAACGGTACCGTCGACCAGCGCGAACAGCGTGTCGTCCTTGCCACGGCCAACGTTCTCACCCGGGTGGATGTGCGTGCCGTGCTGACGGACGAGAATCGTGCCCGTGGTTACCGTCTGGCCGGCGAAGCGCTTCGTGCCAAGGCGCTGACCGCGGGAGTCACGGCCATTACGGGAGGAACCGAGTCCTTTTTTGTGTGCCATTGTGTATACCTACTCTTTCGTTACGAGTGTAATCTACTCGGCGACGGGAGCCTCGGCAACAGCCTCGGCCTCTGCCTTGACAGCCTTCTTGGCGCGGGACGTAGCCTGGACCTTCACGATCTTCAGCTTGGTGAGCTGCTGACGGTGACCCTTCAGACGACGATAGCGCTTACGCTTGTGGAACTTGAAGACCAGCTGCTTCTCGCCCTTGAACTGCTCAACGATCTGAGCGGTAACCTTGGCCTTGGCCAGCTTGTCGGGATCGGTGACGATCTTCTTGCCATCGTTGAGGAAGATAACCGGCAGGGTGACCTTGTCGCCCTCATTGCCCTCGATCTTCTCGACGGTGATGACATCGTCGGTGGCGACCTTGTACTGCTTGCCGCCCGTGTTAACGATTGCGTACATGTTTACTTGCCCTTCATGCATCAGTTAGTGCAACAGCCGAATATAGTAGCAGGCGAAAATACCCCCGTCAACGAGTATGTGGAGCAAATCCACAAGTTCGCACAGGTATGGGGCTGACGAGTCGGCCCTCGTCGTCCTCGCATGCTTGATTCTGACGCTCGACATCGTAGGAGCAGATGGTCACGAGGTCTTGCATACCGGTGGAAACAATAGGTGCATCCACGCCCGGGGTCAAGCCCTGCAACAAAACATCAGCAGCAGAAAGCAAAATTTCCGGACGCATGGAGCCTTCGTTGTCGGCATGGGTGTCGAGCATGAGCACCAAATGGTCCGGGCGCTCCCCCGCCGTGAGCTCATAGCCCACGAGCGTGTGATCCAAATCCAAGCGCTTGCTCTTTTTGCCGCGCGCGTAGTCGATGCCATGGTCCGCGCGCAGTGTGTCGATCGCACGACGCACCTCGTCGGCGCTTACGGGCGCCTCGGGATCCAAGTGCAGGTCGATGCGATACGACAGGCGCGTGAGCTGCGCCGTCAACGCCGGCGTGCGCACGTCGATGTACGCCGCCTCGATGGGCGCCAGATCGGCCGGAGACGCCGCAGCCAGGCGCCCAAACGCCTCGTCGAGCGCCACGAACTCGGTCATAAACAGGTCATACCATTCGCAGGTCGACGACGTACCCACCGGTAGCGCCGAAGAGAAGCCCACGCGCATGTGCGGAGAGAAGCCCTGCGTGACGGCATAGGGAAGTCCCGCACGGCGCACGATGCGCTCAATGGTATGGATCACTTCGAGATGGCCCAGGTACTTAAGGCGATCGCGCTTGCCATAGCGAACACGAAGTCTAAAGAGCGTGGGATTATCGGTCAGACGCTCACTCATGCGCGATCACCCATCAATACATTCTTGGCGTGGAGCGTGGGGCAGATCCCGCAGCCAGTGCACGACGTGCGGGTGCAGTCGGGAGTCGTGACGCCCTCGAGCGAGCGACGATACTCGCGCTCGAGGAAGCCGCGCGTGCAGCCGGGGCTCACGTGCTCCCACGGCAGGCGCCAGTCCAACTCGTAGGGCAGGTGCACGAGCTCATTGAGGTCGATGCCGTTTTTGGCAGCAGCCTCCTTCCAGTTATCGAGCGAGAAATGCTCTACCCAGGCGTCAAAGCGAGAGCCCGAGCGCCAAGCGTCGATGATGACGGGCGTCATGTCACGACCGGCGCGGGACAGCGCGGCCTCGATGAGCGAGGTCTCGGCATCGTGGTAATGCACGCGGACGGCACGATTGCGAACACTCGTGACAAGCAGCTTCTGGCGACGCTTGACGTCGTCGTAGTCGAGCTGCGGGCACCACTGGAACGGCGTGGCAGCCTTGGGGATAAAGACCGAAACCGAGATGGACACCGAGATCGAGCCGCGACGAGCCTTGGGCACCACGGAACGACCGAGCTCCAGCACGTGATCGGCCAGATTGGCGATGGCCACGATATCCTCGTCGCGCTCGCCGGGAAGGCCCATCATAAAGTAGAGCTTCATGCGGTTCCAGCCGGCCTCGAAGGCCGCCTTGGCCGCACGGTCCAGGTCCTCCTCGGTCACGTTCTTGTTAATGATGTCGCGCATGCGCTGGCTGCCGGCCTCGGGCGCGAACGTCAGGCCGCCCTTCTTTTCGCCGGCGACCGACTCGGCCATATCCACGCCAAAAGAATCCAGGCGCTGCGACGGAATAGACACGCGAATACCCGTATCCTCCAGGCGACGGTTGAGCCTGCCAAGCACGTCGCGAATGCAGGAGTGGTCGGTCGTGGAAAGCGAGGTCAGCGACACCTCGTCATAGCCAGTCTTTTCCAGACCCTGAATCACCGACGAGACGATCTGGTCGGCCGAGCGCTCGCGCACCGGGCGATACGTCATGCCGGCCTGGCAAAAACGGCAGCCGCGGGCGCAGCCGCGCAGGATCTCGATAGACAGGCGGTCGTGGACCAGCTGCGCATAAGGTACGCACGACTGCGACAGCGGATTCGTGGCGCCGAAATCCTCGACGACGCGCTTGAAGACCACGGTCGGCGCATCCTTGCCCTCACGCGGCACGGTGTAACCATGCGGCGAGCAGGGCTCGTCGTGACGAACCTCATAGAGCGACGGCACGTAGTTGCCGGCAATGGATGCAAGCTGCTCGACAATCTGCGCGCGCGAGACCCCTTCGTCACGCAGGCGGCGATGCAGTTGGCAGGTCTCGAGCAGCGATTCCTCGCCCTCACCGATGAGGATGGCATCGAAGAAAGCCGCGTACGGCTCGGGGTTGTACACCGAGGGGCCGCCGGCGATGATGATGGGGTCGTCTTCACCTCGGTCGGCCGCTAACAGCGGAATGCCAGCGAGGTCGAGCGCCTCGAGGAAGTTCGTCACCGCCATCTCGTGCGGCACATGCAGACCGACGATATCAAACGAAGCGACCGGCGCTGCACCCTCGAGCGAGAGCAGCGGAATGCCTGCCTCGCGCATGGCGTCACCCATATCGGGCCACGGCACATAGCCGCGCTCGCAGGAGATGCCCTCGGCCTGGTTAAGGATGTTGTAGAGGATGGCGATGCCCTGGTTGGGCAGACCGACCTCGTACACATCCGGGTAGATCAGGCAGCAACGGTAGTCGGCATCGGCCTTGGAAAGCGTGCCCCACTCGTGATCGATATAGCGACTCGGCTTCTCGACCTTGGCGAGCAACGGCTCAATTAAATGAAAACAGTCTTGGTATGCAACGCGCAACGGAAAACCCCTAAGCTGCGAGATCGGATGCGTCCTGGTAGGACGCCATAGGACGGGTAGCGCCCGCGACCGTGGTCACCAGATCGCGAACGCGGGAGAACGTGGCAGTGACCACCTCGTTGGCACGGCTGTAGTCGACATCGCGCTCGTAGAGCGAAACGAGCGCACGGCCCATGCCGTAGGTGCCCGCGGCAGCAGTGAGCGCCTTGACGGCAAACCCAATATGCGGCGTCTGCTTGACGAGTGCGCGGGTGACCGCGCGGATCACAAGACCGCCGGCAAGCACGCCCGCGACCTCGTAGCCGCGCTCAGGCTTAATGCCGCGTCCAAAGACGGCAGCGAGCTCAAAGAGCATGCCCACCTGCGCCAGCGCCATAACGGGATAATCGGCGCCTGGCAAAAACACCAGTGCACCGGTCGCCATATTGGTGAGCGCGCACGAGGTGATGATACGATTGGCCGCCGCGATGCGCATGAAGGCAAAGTTCGCCGCAAAAGCCGTTTCCTTGTCGGTGCGGTCGAGAATCCAGCGGGCAAGCGTCTCGAGCAGATACGTCTTATCGGTTGCCGCTACCACGCCGAGCATGGGCGTGGACTCCTCGATAAACGGCACCTCCACAGCAGACTCGGCAAGCACGCACACGGGCGCGCCGGCGATCACGAGCTCCTGCACGGCACTCTCCAAGCGGTCGGAACCACACGAGAGCACCAGCACCACATCGGTATCGGTCTTTGGAGTAATTCGCTCCTCCCCCAGACGCTCGACGCGCACAATGCCCGAGGTCGTCTGTGGCACAAAGGCGTCACGCACCGTCTCGGCCAGAAAGCGCGAGGCGGACGAATCCAGATAGACCGAGACGCGCACCGGCGTATCAGAATCCTTCTTAACGGACGCGCCCATCTTAAAAGCGCGGGTCAGCTTATCTACGGGAATTTTCATAGCAAACCCCTCCAGCGGTTACGCGGCGCCCGAACGATGCCGCCATATGGATTGTACGATACCCACCGTCAGCAGCTGAATCATCATCGAAGACGAACCGAAGCTAATAAACGGTAGCGGAATACCGGTAATCGGCATCATGCCGATGCACATGCCGATGTTTTCGAAGGTCTGGAACGCCCACATGCCAACGATGCCCACACACGAAAGACGCAAAAACAGCGACTCACACTTAAAGGCAACGCGAATCGTCGAAAAGATCAACAGCACGTAGAGGCACAGGAGCAAAAAGGAACCGCAAAAGCCAAAGGTCTCGGACAGGAAGGCGAAGACGAAGTCAGTGTGGAACTCAGGCAGAAAGCCGCCGGCCGACTGCGTCGCATGGCCCAAACCCTTACCAAAGAAGCCGCCCGATCCAACGGCGATAAGCGACTGCTGCAGGTTGTAGGCATCGTCCGAATCGGCATTATCGGGGTCGATAAAAACCGTCAGACGGTTCATCTGATACTGCTTGATGAGTACATCGTGGCCGAGCAACGAATCAAAGACCGAATCGAGCGCCAGGACGAGGGCCACCAGGCCCACGAGCAGGGCCAGGGTCGACAGCACCCATTCGCGGCGTGCACCGCTCATACAGATGACGATGGCGCCCGAAACCAGCACGACCAGGCCTGAGCCCAGGTCGCCCATGGCAACGACGGCCAAAAACGGAATGGACAGCATGCCGCAGAGCTTGACGTAGTCGCGAACGGTATCGATGCGACCGTTATACTGCGATCCAAGCGTAGCAATAAAGAAGATGGTGATAAGCTTGGCAAGCTCAACCGGCTGGAATGTCAAGCCGATACCGGGAATCTTGATCCAGCCCGTCATGCCCAGACCGCCCGTATAGGACAGACCCGGAATCTTGGGCGAGAGGATCACGATCAGGTCGATGACGAGCAACGCCGTCGAGAAATTGGAAATACCGCGCAGGTCGGTACGCCAGACCAGCACCGCCAGCACCGTGCCGATGCCAATTCCCAAAAGATGACGTGAAAACGAGGCATCGGCCTTAAACTGCGAAGCCGACCAGATAATGATGGCACCGTAGGCGACGAGCGCCACAGTAGCCACGAGCACACCGATATGCACCTTTTGGCGAAACGTGCCGCGCGAGGCCGAAAGTTGCTTATTGACGCGGTCCAGGCTGCTGCGAGAGCCGGTCTTGGTTGAACGGAACAGATCCGCCGGAGAAAAATCCATCGCAACCTCCTATCGAACCGAAGAATCGCCCGAGGCCGAAGAGGTATCGGGCTCGTCATAAATCACGCCGAGCACGTCGCGCACGACATGCATCGCGGTATCTGAGCCGCCGCCGCCCTGCTCCAGGACAGTAGCGATGACATACTTGGGATCATCGGCCGGTGCATAGGCGCAGAACCAAGCGTATTCGTCCTCGCCACTCTTCTCGCCCGTGCCCGACTTGCCGTATACCTGCGGCGTCAGGGTGCCAAAGTGCGCCGCCAGGGACGTCGATGCCGTGTAAATCACGTCGTGCATGCCGTTGCGAACAAGAGCCAAATCCGATTCGCTGTTGATCTTGGCCTCCAGGCGCTTCTTCTTGCCCTTGCCGTTGTACTTATAGGCATCGCCGTCGCCATCGCGCGACACGGCAGACAAAAACACGTGGGGCACGTACTGTTTGCCGCCGTTGGCAAGACCCATATAGGCGCACGCCATCTGCAGGGGCGTCACCAGGATGTCGCCCTGGCCAATAGCAATGTTGGTCATATCGCCGGCATTCCACTTGCGGTCCTCGGCAGAGGCGTCGGTGAAGTACGACTCTTTCCACTCGGCATCGGGAATACGACCCGCGCCCTCACTCGGCAGATCGATACCGCAGGTCTTGCCTAGACCCCAGCGACGAAAGACCTCCTGCAGGCCCTCGGGATGTTGCTCGTCATAGAAGAACGCCTTGCCCATGTCGTAGAAGACGGGGTCGCATGAGTTGGCGATACCCGACTGCAGCGTCATGGTGCCGTGGCCGGAATGCAGCCAGCAGTACTTGCCCCACGACTTGCCCAGACCCGTCCAATAACCCGTGCAGTTGGTCGTCTGCCCCGACGTGTAGGTTCCGAACTCAAGACCGGCCAGTGCCGAGAGCGGCTTGATGGTCGAAGCCGACATGTACTGACCGCTAATAGCGCGGTTGAGCAGCGGGTGCGAACCCTTGTCATCATTGAGCTCGGTCCACACGTCATTTGAGACGCCACCGATGAAGACGGACGGATCGAACTTGGGCTCGCTCGCCATGCCCAGAATCTCGCCATTGTTGGGATCGAGACACACCACGGCGCCGTTGCCGGCATTGCTGTAGCCAGTGGTCTTGGCAAGCTCGATAGCGCTCGCCAGTGCCGTCTCACAGGCCTGCTGGATCTTAAGGTCGAGCGTGAGCTTAATGTCGGAGCCGGCCTTCGCGGGCACGGCGCCGGCCTGACCGGTCACATTGCCCGAGGCATCGACCTTGACGGTCTGCTCGCCACGAATACCCTGCAGCAGGTTTTCGTAGTAGCTCTCAACACCCGCCTGGCCCACGATATCGCCCGACTGGTACGTAATCTTGCCAGCAGAAGCATCATCATCGCCAGAGGTTTTCTTATTCTGGGCCTCGAGCTGCTCGGAGGTAATGGTGCCGGTATAGCCCAAGATATGGCATGCCGTCTCGCCATATGGATACTGGCGCTCGGTACGCTCGGCAATCTTGACGCCCGGGAACTCGCCGGCATGCTCCTGAATATAGGCAACCGTGGAACGACGGACGTCCGTCGCGATGGTATGCAGGCTCTGAGCGCCCTCTGTATTGTCCTGAATATTGCGAAGGACCGCCACGTAAGGCATTCCAAGCACGTTGGCAAGATGGCGAACCAGAACCTCATCCTCGGCAAGGTCGCGGTAGGCCACGACAGCAAGTGAGGGACGGTTCTGGACAAGCGCCACGCCGTTGCGGTCGAGGATGCGGCCGCGCACAGCGGGTGTGGTAACGGTGCGAGTCTGATTACTATTGGCCTGCTTCTCGTAATAGTCCGACGAGACCATCTGCATGCCCCACAGCTTGACGGCAAGCGCCGCAAACATCGCGCCCACACCCGTGGTGAGGATGGAAAAGCGGCCCTTAAAGGCGGTCGACGCGGTATTGCCCTCGCCCTCGGTGGCGCGCGGGGCCGTTCCATGCTGCGTATCGTAGGTAAAACGGGAATCGCCACGACGCATGATGACCAGCGCGACCACGATGGCCACAACCAGCACGATACCGGCGATAATAACCGTCATCTGGGAAGACATCTACGGGCCTCCCCTATTTGAGCTTGCGGGTCTTGGGCTTAAAGCGCATACCCGCCTGGCGTCCGCCACGTGCGGAGAATCCATAGCCGGACTGCGGCACGACGCCGGACATCAAAAACGGAATGGCAACCAGACCCGTCAGGATCGAGGACGGCAGCGCATGGCCGAAGATCGCCACGACAAAGCTCGTCTCCAAACCCATAAACAGCAAGATGATGCTGTAGATCACATTAATGACGAGCGCGAAGGCGCCAACAGTGACGCCGCGCGCACTCGGGGTACCGCCCGTCTGACCGACGGCGCTGTGCACCAGGGCAAAAGAACCCACGGTCAGCAGGAGCGACATAACGCCCACCGGCACGGCAGCGGACAGGTCATAAAACAAGCCGCTGCAAAAACCGCACACGACGGCACGGGTCGGGTCGCCCGAGAACACGCTTAGGCACACCAGGATAATCATGAAGTTGACGCGACCGCCCGCAATGGAGATCTGCGGCGCCAGGCCTGCCTGCAGCAGCACGCACACAATGGCGGCGATTACAAACGTGCGGGAGCTCATCCCCTGCTCGTGTAGATCCATGGACATGCCCCCTATTCGCTCGAGCCGGAATCGGTCGTCTCGGACGTGTCGGAACTGTCATCCGAACTCTCGTCCTTCGTCTTGGTCGCAGCGTCGCGCGACGTTCCCTGCGGCGTGCTGTTGGCCGTGCTCACGTCCTCATCCGAGGCCGACTGTTCGTCGGTCAGCGAGGTAATGACCAGCACTTCCTCGTTATTCTCGGCCGTGGTCTGAGCGCGCACCACAATGGTGTAGTACACGTCGTTTGCAGATTTCTCAACCGACGAGACGGTGCCGAGCGGTAGGCCCTTGGGGAACACGCCACCGATGCCCGAGGTCACGATGATGTCGCCGACTTTAACGTCGGAGTCGACGCTCACGTACTCAAGACGCAGCGTGCCGTCAGCCTGACCCTGCAGCATACCCTGGGCGCGCGTGTCCTGCACCATGGCGGACACGCCCGAGTTCTCGTCGCCAATCAGGCGCACGGTAGAGGTCTTGGCCGATACCTCGATAATCTGGCCGATAACACCGGCAGAACTCGTCACGGGCATGTTGATGGTAAGGCCGTCGGCAGAGCCCTTGTCGATGGTAACGGTCGAGGTCCAGGCATCGCCGGAGGCGCCAACGATACGAGCAGCGGTCGATTTGAGGTTGTAGGTCGACTGCAGGCCGACCAGCCCTTCCAGACGCTCAGCGGTCTTTTGAGCCTCGGAGAGCTCGGCGACCTTAGAGGTCAGCTCTTCATTTTGCTTCTTAAGCTCGTCAAGCGTGTCCTGCGACGCCGTAAGGTTAGAGAACACGTTGCCGATCGCATTGAAGGGAGCCGCCACGGCCGAGCCCACAAAGCGCACCGGCGAGGTAATCGTCGTTACGCCCGAACGCACGGCATGAATCGGTCCTGCCTCGCCCTCGCGGATGTAAAACGTGAGCAGCAACACCGAAATCAGGCTGAAAACAATCAACGGGCGCATACCCGTTGATTGTCGCTTGGTATTCAGATTTGTGGAGAAACCCGAAGATCGTGCCAAATGGAATCCACCTTTTGGAAATTAAGCATTGGTCTGGACGAAGCCGCCATCAAACGCATTGGCCTCGAGCACGCGGGCACAGCCGTTAACGACGTTATCGAGCGCCGTGGGGCTGACGTTGACCGAAACGCCGGTCTCATCGCGCAGGCGCACGTCGAGACCGCGCAGCAGCGCGCCGCCACCGGTCAGCAATATGCCATAGTACATAAGGTCAGAGGCAAGATCGGGCGGCGTGGCATCGAGTGCATCCTTGACGGCCTTGGCCATCTCGTCGAGCGGCTTGTTGAGTGCGCGACGAATCTCCTCGCTCTCGATGCGCACGGTCTTGGGCAGACCGGTGATCACGTCGCGGCCGTTGACCTCGACGTCGAGCTCGTCCTTGAGCGGCACAGCGGAGCCGACCTTGATCTTGATGTCCTCTGCCGTACGCTCGCCGATGGCCAGGTTGTAGGCATCGCGAACGTGCGTGAGGATGGCCTGATCGAACTCGTCGCCGGCAATACGGATGGACTGCGAGACGACGATGCCGCCCATAGCGATAACGGCAACCTCGGTGGTACCGCCGCCGATGTCGATGACCATGGAGCCGGTGGGTTCCTCGACGGGCAGGTCGGCGCCGATAGCGGCAGCCATGGGCTCCTCGATCAGGTAGGCCTGACGAGCGCCAGCCTGGATCGTGGCCTCAAAGACGGCACGCTTCTCGACCGACGTGACGCCGGAGGGGACGCAGACGACAACGCGCGGACGCGGGGTCCACGGATAGCGCTTCTCGGAAGCCTTGTCGATAAAGTAGCGGAGCATGGCCTCGGTAACATCGAAGTCGGCGATAACGCCGTCCTTCAGGGGGCGAACGGCCACGATGTTGCCGGGCGTACGGCCGAGCATGCGCTTTGCCTCGATACCGACCGCCAGGATGCGCTCGTCGTTCTTGTCGATAGCGACAACAGAGGGCTCGCGGATGACGATGCCCTTGCCGCGCACGGAGACAAGCGTATTTGCGGTGCCGAGGTCGATGGCAAGATCGCCCGCATAGCTACCGAAGAACATATCCATCAAAGAAAACAACGCAACTCCTGATGTGTTGGATGATTGCTGGAAAACTACTAGCTCATCATACTAGCGCAAGCCCGGCACCTCACTTGCGGTGAAGCGCCGGGCAAAGCTAAATCCCATAAGGTCACTACTGGTTGTCAGCAGCCGAGAAATCCATATCGAGTGAGGAAACGGCCCAACCGATATGATTGTCGGAGCGCACGAATTTGACGGTGTACTCCTGCTCGCCGCCCTTGGACAGCGAAGCCTTCACCTTGGCGGTCGTCTCGGTCATGGACTGATCCATGCCCTCGACGGACACGGTGGCGCCCTGCGGAATCGAGGAGATGATCATCGACTTGGCGTCCTCGGGCAGGCTCGAGGCCAGGCAAGACTCGGCCTTTGCGGTGTCACCGTCGCCGGCAGCCTGGAACAGATCGGTAACGACAGACTCCTGAGACGGGAAGCCAAAGCCGCGCGTGTAGGCAAAACCCAGACCGCCCGCGGCGATCAAAATGAGCAGAAGCAGCACGATGAAGACTTTGAGACC
Source organism: uncultured Collinsella sp. (assembly GCA_902494345.1). Lineage (GTDB taxonomy): Bacteria > Actinomycetota > Coriobacteriia > Coriobacteriales > Coriobacteriaceae > Collinsella. The sequence goes on along the minus strand of CABUSV010000003.1, from coordinate 45,064 downwards.
CGTGTGGCGATGGCGACGACGGACCTTGGCCTGCTTACGATCCTGACGGTCCTGCTGGACCATCTCGGACTCGGACAGCGTAAAGAAGCCGGTGTCCGAGGGATCGGGCATAAACTGACCGGTCGCACCCGTAGGATCGAGCGGATCGACGGCAGGAGCGTCCATCGCGGGCGCCGGAGCCGTGGCCATAGCCGTCTGGGCAGACAGCGCGGCAAGCGAATCGTGCACGCGGGCAAGCTCATCGGCCTGCTCGGAGGTGAGCTGGTAGATGCCATCTGCAGTAGCGGCGTTAAAGGCGTCGAGTGCGTCGGAGGGACGGCCGGCGGCAGAAAGCGCCTGACCCATGCCGGCGTTGAGCGCACGCGTGTCATCGCGGGGGCCGGCAAAGTCGATAGCCGTGCGGTAGGTCTCCACGGCATCCGCCGGACGGCCGAGCTTAATGAAGCAACGACCGAGCTCGCCGAGCGCGGCGGCAGGAGCCGGATTGGCGCCGTCGATGGCAGCCTGACGGAAGGCAGTACCCGCGTTGGCATAGTCGCCCGACTGGAACAGCGCGTTACCCAGGCCCAGATAGGCCTTGAACGGCGTGGCATAGGAAGCGTCTTGCGTAGCGGCAGAGAACGCCTGGGCGGCCGTCGTGTAGTCGCCCACGGCGGCGAGTGCCTTGCCGCGGTTGGTGAGCAGCGCGCCGCGCTTGCCATAGGTGCCGTCGTTGAGGGCGGCAGCATAAGCCTCGGCGGCCTCGGCATACATGCCCAGGTGCATCAAGGCGTTGCCACGAAGGTGATCGGCCTCGCCCATAATCTCATCGGGAGTCTTTGCCGCCCCAAGCATCTGGGCTGCAGCGGAAAAATCACCCGCGCGGTAAGCGGCGCGGCCCTGTTGGATCAGCTGGCTATTCAAGGAAGTCCCCTTTACTCGTGAACGATCTCGACATGAACGATCTCGTCGCCGGCACGCAGCTGCGAAATCACATCGAGACCCTCGACCGTGGTACCAAAGACGGTGTAACCGGAATCGAGGTTATGCTGGGCACCCAAGCAGAAGTAGAACTGCGAACCCGCGGAATCGGGGTCCATGGAGCGTGCCATGGCAAGGGCGCCATCGACATGGCTATTGCGCGGATTGGTGGCAAACTCGCCCTTGATGCAGTAGCCGGGGCCACCGGTACCGGGCATGCCGTCGGGGCCCTCAAGACCGGCGGCGACGTCGGCGCCGGACATGTCGCGGGTATTGGGGTCGCCGCCCTGAATGACGAAGCCGGGCACATAGCGATGGAACTTAAGGCCATCATAGAAACCCATCGTGGAAAGCTCGCAGAAGTTCGCGACATGAATGGGAGCGCCCTCGCCGTCAAACTTGACCTTGATGGTACCCTTCGACGTCTCGATAACGGCGCACTCGTCGCCGGCAAGCTGATACTCGGGCGTGTAGAGCTCTTTCTTAAAACCAAACATGTGGTTCCTTCCTCGTGCGTTTAAAGCATATTTGTACGAATTGTAGCAATAAGCATGCGCTTACATCAATTGCGCACGTAGGTTATGCCGACTATGGCGAACTAATTTTAGGAACGCTGCTGCGGCTTCCAGGAGCCCACGTTGGCGTCGTACTGATTCAGCGCGCTGTTGCCGCCCTGTGCGATGGGCGCCAGGATCTCGCTTTGGTGGGAACTCATCGACTCGCCATCGGGAATGGCCAGCGAGATGTCCCAGCTCTGGCAGATCACGTCGACGCGCTCGTACATCCACTCGGCAAGCTGCTTTAAGTGGGCGATGTCATCCGCATAGACCGTATCGTCCTGGTACTTAAGGTTGTTGAGCTCATCTTGCGTCTTTTTAATCTGGTCGCGCAGGGCGTAGGCACTCTGCGACAGCTCCTGACGGGTGGACAGCGGCGTTCGGAGATAGCCGTTGTTAAAGGAATCGATGACCTCGCCAATCTGATCCTCGTCACCGTAGGACACGATGGTCTGATACAGACCGTCGAGCCTGGTATAGAGCTGATCATCGGTCAGCACGGTTTCTTCCTGGACCACCTCGGCAGAATCGTCCTGCTTGGTATCGTCCTCAGTCGCCTCGCCTTTTTGGCGCGTAGGGAAGGTCGTCTGCGCGGCCTGGCCAAACTGGTCATAGAAGCCAGGCATGACACTCATGGGATCAGTCGTCACGAACCAATAGGCACCACCGCACACAAGGGCAAGGACCGCGATGACGATAAGCGGCTTGGGAATATGACGCTTGTGCTTGTGATAGGCGTCCTCGTCGGGGTGCACCTTGCGCTTGGGTTTTTGAGCATCGTCATGCAGGGAAACGGGTGTGGGAATATCGACCTTGGGGATACCGAAATCCTTATCGAAAGCCGGCAGCACGCAGGTCTCATTGGGGTCGGCGGCGTCCGAAAGCACTGCAGCGGCAGAGGCCGGCGCATGCGGCACCTCGGTATCGATCTGTTCTTGCGTTAGGCGCGGAAAGCCCGCCGTGCGGCCCGCAGCCAAGTCGGATGCGGCCGCGTCCTCGGAGAGGATACCCGGAGCGGGGCGTCCGCATTTGGGGCACGTACGATCATGCGGAGAAAGACGGGCACCGCAGCCCTCACAGAACACGAACTCGGTGTGCTCGGGACCATCGCCCGGACCCACATAGGCGTTGCAGTAGGGGCAGAACGAGGCGCCGTCCTCGATAGTCTTAAGGCAATGCGGGCAGATCACGGCATCCTCTTTTCGAAGCAATTCAAACAATCGAGGTTAGAGCATAACATCGCCACGGCCCCTCTGGAGCAAGGCACCAATTCAACATCGCCAGGGCGCGTAGTTACTTCTTCTTTTTGCTTGGCATCGAGACTTTGATGCCTTGGGCGGACTTGGTCACGCGAGAGCGCTTGGCTCCGGTACTCTTCTTTTTCTTGGGCTGGGCTTGGGCCACACCCTCGAGTGCGCGGGCCTCGGCCTCGCGAGCGGTGCGATCTTCGCGGCGCTGCGCCATGTCGGCGGCGAAGCGCTTGGCAAAACGCTCGGCCGTCGAACCCGTCGAGCTCACCTTGCCGCCACCGCGACCCAGGTGGACGCGCACACCGCGGCCAAAACCAGTTGCGGCATGACGACGACGCGGCTTGAGCGAGTCCATCATCGTAGCGAGCTTAAAGAACACCGAGCAGGTAAAGACCACAATGACAGCCAAGATAACCATCTGGCCCATCGACAGGTTGGCAATAGACAGCAGCTCTGGGAATCCGATAACGCCCACCAGGATGCCGGCGACTACAAACACAAAGAGCACCACACGTAAGGGCGTGAGAGGCTGCGAGATGCGCCAGATCAGGCTGACGCTCGCCGCGCACGACGTAAGCAAGCACATCGTAGACAGCGTGAGCTGGCTAAAGCCAAACACGCGCGCCACAAAGATATCGAGCACCGCAGCCAAAATGACCGCAATCGACGCCGGCAGTGCACGCTTGAGCACGTTGGTCAAAAACGCACCCTTCACGCGAGCATTGTTGGGCTCCAGGCCCAACACAAAGCCCGGCGCGCCGATGCAGAAGAAGTTGATGAGCGTCATCTGGATGGGCTCGAAGGGATACGGCGGCAGCGCAATGCACAGCGCCGCCAGGCCCATCGAGAACAGCGTCTTGGTCAGGAACAGCAAGGCCGAACGCTGCAGGTTGTTGATGGAGCGACGGCCCTCGGCCACCACGGCGGGCATCGAGGCAAAGTCGTTGTCGACCAGCACGATCTCGGCCACGTTACGCGCGGCATCGGAGCCGGCCGCCATGGCAACGGAGCAGTCGGCCTCCTTGAGAGCCAGCACGTCGTTGACGCCGTCGCCCGTCATGGCCACGGTGTGCTCGCGGCGCTTGAGCGCCTGCACGAGCTCGCGCTTCTGCTGCGGGGTCACACGACCAAAGACATGGTAGCGGTCCACTGCGGCATCGAGCTTGGCCGGCGTGTCGAGCGTCGTGGCGTCCACATAAGCGTCCGCCCCCGGCACGCCCACCACGCGCGCGATCGACGACACCGTACGCGGGTCGTCGCCACTGATCACGTTGAGGGTCACGCCCTGCTCGTTAAAGTAGCCGATGGTCTCGGCCGCCGAGGTACGAATCTCGTCACGGATGGTCACAAAGCCCACGGGCTCGGCCACGCCCACCATATCGCCATCGGGCGTAAAGCCGTCCACGCGCGCCACAACGAGCACGCGGCAGGTATCGGCAAGCTCGGCGACACGGTTCTCGACCTGAGAAAACACACGATCAGAAAGCACAAACTGCGCAGCGCCCATTACGTAGGAGCCCTGCGCAAACGAAGCGCCACTCCATTTTTTAGACGACGAGAACGGAATGACCGACAGCGGCTCAGACACCTCGACCGGGCGATCGGCGTAATAGTTGAGCAGCGCCTGGCAGGTCTCGTTGGCATCGGCCGAAGTCGCACGTGCCACGTTAGCCAGCGCAAAATCGAGCACTGTGGTATCGACGGGAACAGCCGCCTCGACCGAGTCCACGCCAAAGCCAACACCCTCAACAGGCAGCGGGTAGGTGCCCTCGACCTCCATGCGGCCCGACGTGATAGTGCCCGTCTTGTCCAGGCACAGCACGTCGACGCGAGCGAGCGTCTCGATGCAGTAGAGCTGCTGCGCCAGCACCTTGCGGCGGGCCAGGCGCACCGTGGCGATGGCGAGCACCGACGAGGTCAGCAGCACCAGGCCTTGCGGGATCATGCCCAGCAGGGCGCCCACCGTGGACAGCAGCGCCGACGAAGGCACATGACCAGCCAACAGCTCGGAGAAGCACCACGAAAGCGCGCTATCGCCCGGGGTTCCCGCGCCATCCCACAGCTCGCTCACATTCGAGGCAAACAACGCCAAACCGAGCGGGATCATGATGATGCTCGCAAAGCGCACGATGGCGTTGAGCGCGTTCATGATCTCGGAATTGACCTTTTTGACGTACTTGGCCTCGTTATTAATTTTGGCCACGTAGTTGTCGGCGCCGACATGAATCACGCGGGCGCGCAGCAAGCCCGAGTCGATAAAGCTGCCGCTCATGAGCTCGGAACCGGGCTGTTTCTTAATAAGGTCGCTCTCGCCCGTCAGCAGGCTCTCGTTCACGAGCGCCTCGCCCGAAACCACCACGGCGTCAGCGGGAATCTGATCGCCGCGCCCCAGGCGGATGATGTCGTCGAGAACGATCTGGTCCAAGTCGAGCTCCACCTCGGCACCGTCGCGCACCGCGATGGCCTTCTTGGAGGTCAGCAGCGTGAGCTTATCGACCATCTTCTTGGAACGCATGGACTGAATGACGCCGATAGCGGTGTTCAAGAACACCACGAACAGGAACGTCAGATTCTTAAACGAACCGGTCAAAATGACCAGGAAAGCCAAGATCACGTTGATCAAATTGAACAGCGTGCAGAGGTTCTCGATGATGAGCTCTTTGACCGACTTGGTCTTGAGCTCCATGTTGCGGTTGATCTTACCGGCGGCGATGCGCTCCTCGACCTCGGCGGTCGAGAGTCCGCGCTCGATATCCGTTGCTGCCATACCACGTCCCATCACGTCGCGTCGGTATAAGAAAAACCGCCCGGACCATGCGAGGTTCGGACGGTCTTACGTTCGATGGTGCCCCATGTTGGATTCGAACCAACGGCCTTCTGCTCCGGAGGCAGACGCTCTAATCCCCTGAGCTAATAGGGCCAACGTTTGGCATTATACCCAAGTGCACCACGGGCTATCAAAATAAAAGAAAAAGCTTTGCAATTCCGAGGAAGACGCGGTGCAACGGCCCACTTTAGAAGGCAAAAGCAAGTCAGATAGTATAAACTCTCATGCACCATATATACACGGCTCGCGATGCGGGCCGTTTTTGCAAGGGTTATCCATCGAGGTGAGAGGCACACCATGATTGCAATTTTAAAGCAGAGCGCCAGCGACGAGGCCGTCAGCCATATCGTCAGCTGGATTGAGAAAAAGGGCCTGAAGACCGATGTCTCGCGCGGCGAGAACGAGACGATCATCGGCCTGGTGGGCGATACGACCAAGATCGACCCGTTCCTGCTCGAGTCCATGGATGTCGTCGAGCGCGTACAGCGCGTCTCCGAGCCGTTCAAGCGCGCCAACCGCAAGTTCCACCCCGAGGACTCCGTCATCGACTGCGGCCACGGCGTCAAGATCGGCGGCGATCAGTTCCAGGTCATCGCCGGCCCGTGCTCCGTCGAGGGCGAGAACCTCATCCGCATCGCCCGCCGCGTAAAGGCCGCCGGCGCCTCGATGCTGCGCGGCGGTGCCTACAAGCCCCGCACCTCCCCCTACGCCTACCAGGGCATGGGCCCCGCCGGCCTCGACCTGCTGTGCGAGGCGTCTGCCGAGCTCGACATGCCGATCGTCACCGAGATCATGGACCCGCGCGACGTGCAGGTCTTCCTGGACAAGAAGATCGACGTCATGCAGATCGGCGCCCGCAACGCTCAGAACTTCCCTCTGCTCAAGGAGGTCGGCAAGACCCAGACACCGATTCTGCTCAAGCGCGGCATGTCCGGCACGATCGACGAGCTGCTTATGGCAGCCGAGTACATCATGAGCGAGGGCAACGACAACGTCATCCTGTGCGAGCGCGGTATCCGCACCTTCGAGACCCGCACCCGCAACACCTTCGACCTCAACGCCGTGCCGGTGCTGCACCACCTGTCGCACCTGCCCGTCGTCGCCGACCCCAGCCACGCCACCGGCTACACCCGCTACGTTGAGCCCATGGCGCTCGCCGCGACCGCCTGCGGTGCCAACGGCCTGGAGATCGAGGTCCACGACGAGCCGAGCCGAGCCTGGTCCGACGGCGCCCAGGCCCTCACCCCCGATCAGTTCGATGACACCATGCGCCGCATCCGAGCCATCCGCGAGGTTGTCTGCCAAGAGACCATGGAGTAGCCCATGGGTACGGTGAGAAACGCGCGCGTTAACCAGGGCGGCCCCAAGTGCGCCGGTATCGTCGGCCTTGGCCTCATCGGCGGCAGCTTTGCCCGCGGCTATGCGCAGGCGGGCGTCCGCGTGCTGGCCTGGGACCCCGATGACGATGTCATGACGGCCGCCAGCATGGGCACTGTCGCCGGAGAGCTCAACGACAAGACACTCGCCGAATGCGACATCATCGTCCTGGCTTGCTACCCCGAGGCCTGCATCGAGTGGCTCGAGGCGCATGCCCAGGCACTCGCCGACGCCACCGACACCGAGGCCATCATGGGCCCCGTGGTGATCGACACGGTGGGCGTCAAAGGCATCGTGTGCGAGCGCGCCTTTGAGCTTGCCCGCGAGCACGGCTTTTACTTTGTGGGTGCGCACCCCATGGCGGGCACGCAGTTCTCGGGCTACGCACACTCTCGCGCCGACCTGTTCCAGGGCGCACCGCTCGTGCTTGTACCGCCCGCAGTGGACGACGCGCTCAAGCTCGAGCTTTTGGGCCAGGTGCGCGAGATGGTGCGCCCCTTGGGCTTTGGCAAGTTCAGCGTGACCAGCGCCGCCGAGCACGACCGCGTCATCGCCTTCACGAGCCAGCTTGCGCACGTGGTATCCAACGCCTACGTCAAAAGCCCCACTGCCCAGGTCCACCACGGCTTTTCGGCCGGTAGCTACCGCGATCTCACCCGCGTGGCGCACCTCAACCCGCAAATGTGGTCCGAGCTCATGATCGACGACGCCGACGCGCTCGCCTTCGAGATCGATCATCTGATCGAGTCGCTTGGCGCCTACAGCCGTGCGCTCAAAGACCGCGACCAGCGCTATCTGGAGAATCTCCTTGCCGAAGGTGACCGCATTAAGCGCGCACTCGACGACGAGGCCTCCCACTAGACCAACCTATCACGCCAGGTCGAAAGGACCGAAGCTTATGGCGATTACCATCGATATCGACACTGCACGCCCCTACCAGGTGCATGTTGGCACGTTTTTGCTGGAGCAGGCGGGACCGCTCGTGCGCGCCACTGCCGGCGGCACCAAGGCCGTCATCGTGACGGACACCAACGTGGGCCCGCTCTACCAGATGCCCGTTAAGCAGAGCCTGGAGGCGTCAGGCTACGAGGTGAGCGTCTGCACCTTCGAAGCAGGCGAGGCCCATAAGCGCGCCGAAACCTATGTTGCCATTTTGGAGTTTGTGGCCGAGCACGAGCTTTCGCGCTCCGACGTGATCGTGGCACTCGGCGGCGGCGTCGTGGGCGACGTGGCGGGCTTTGTGGCCGCCACCTACATGCGCGGCTGCAAGTTTGTGCAGATTCCGACGAGCCTGCTCGCCATGGTGGATTCGTCGGTGGGCGGCAAGACCGCCATCGACCTGGCTGCAGGCAAGAACTTGGCCGGCGCCTTTTGGCAGCCGAGCGTGGTTATCGCCGACGTGGGGTGCCTGGCCACCCTCACGCCCGAGCAGTTCGCCGACGGCTGCGGCGAGGTCGTCAAGCACGCCGTGATCGCCGACCCGGAGCTTTTCGCCGAGCTGGAGAAGACCCCGCTCACGCTGGAGCTGCTCAACCGCGATGTGGCCCGCGTAGCGCTCATCATCGCCCGCAACATCGACATCAAGCGCGCCGTGGTCGTCGCCGACGAGCGCGAGACCAACCAGCGCAAGCTCCTCAACTTTGGACACAGCGCCGGACACGCCGTCGAGGCCTGCGAGCACTTTGAGCTCGGACACGGCAACTGCGTGTCGATCGGCATGGGCATCATCACGCGCGCCGCGGCCCTGCACGGCGTCTGCGATGCTGCACTGCCGGAGCGCATCGAAGAGCTCTGTGCACGTCACGGTCTCAAGACCCGCTGCGACCTCGATGTCGATGCCGTCTTTGCCGAGGCGCTCCACGACAAGAAGCGCGCGGGCGACACCATCGACCTGGTGATTCCGCACGGCATTGGCCGCTGCAGCATCGACCGCACGCCGCTTTCCACTTTCCACGAACTCATTGCCGAAGGCCTCGGCCAGAAGGGAGACGCATCCGCATGCTAGCCCGCATCACCCCGTCCCCACTTAAGGGCACCGTTCCCGCCATCGCGTCCAAGTCGATGGCGCACCGCCTGATCATCTGCGCCGCGCTTGCCAACGGCGAGACACACGTTGCTTGTAACACGACCTGCGCCGACATCGAGGCCACGGTGCGTTGCCTTACGGCCCTGGGCGCCCGCATCGAGACTGTCGAGGACGGCTTCCAGGTCCACCCCACCATGAAGAGTGTTGAGTTTGGCCTGCTCAAGGCCCTTGCCGGTGGCACGCTTGACTGCGGCGAAAGTGGCTCTACGCTCCGCTTTATGCTGCCCGTCGCCTGCGCGTTGGGCGCAGAAGCAACTTTTGTGGGTCAGGGACGCTTGGGCGCCCGTCCGCTGTCCCCGCTCTCGGACGAGATTATCGCCGCCGGCTGCGACCTACAGGGTCTGGGCGGTTTTCCGCTCAAGACGAGCGGACGCATGCGCCCGGGCACCTTTGTGCTACCGGGCAACGTGAGCTCGCAGTACATCTCGGGCCTGCTGCTGGCAGCCCCGCTGCTGGCCCAGCCCTCCTGCGTGCAGGTGACCGGCCTCATTGAGAGCCGCCCCTACATCAACCTGACGATCCAGGCCATGAAGGCCTTCGGCGTCGAGGTCAACGTCGAGCGTATTCCCGCCCGGGACGGCCAGCCCGAGGTCACGAACTTCCGCGTGAGCAGTGGCTCGTATCGCACGCCCGGCAGCGTGGCCGTCGAGGGTGACTGGTCCAACGCTGCCTTTTGGCTGTGCGCCGGCGCCATCGGCTCCGACCCCATCACCGTCGAGGGTGTGTCACTTAGCTCGGCCCAGGGCGACCGCAACGTACTTGCCGCGCTTTCGCGCTTTGGCGCCCGCATCGTGCGCTCCACCAACGCCGCCACCGTGCAGTCTGACAAACTCGCCGGCTTTGAGATGAGCGCCCACGACATTCCCGACCTCGTGCCCGTTATCTCGGCCGTGGCCTCACTGGCACAGGGCCGCACCTTTATCCGCGATTGCGCCCGTCTGCGCATCAAGGAATCCGACCGTCTGGCCACCACCACCCGCGAGCTCACCGCGTTGGGCGCGCAGGTGCGCATTGCCGGTGACGACCTCATCATCAAGGGTGTCGATGCCTTTACCGGCGGCGAGGTCGATTCGCACAACGACCACCGCATCGCCATGATGGCCGCCATCGCCGCGAGCCGTGCCACCGGCGAGGTCGTGATCCACGGCGCCGAGGCCGTCAACAAGTCCTATCCCGATTTCTTCGACCACTACCGTCTGCTGGGCGGCAAGGTCACACTCGAGGAGGAATAGCATGTCCTCGACCTTTGGCAACGTCTTGCATCTGAGCATTTTCGGCCAGTCGCACTCCCCCGCCATCGGCTGCTCACTCGATGGCATCCCGGCGGGCATCGCTGTTGACCAGGAGCAGCTGCAGGCCTTCCTCGACCGTCGCGCCCCCGGTCGCGACGAGACCGCGACCAAACGCCGCGAGGCCGACGCCGCCCACATCATCGCCGGTGTTGTCGATGGACATACCACCGGCGCGCCCATCGCCGCGATTATCGAGAACACCAACACGCGCTCCAAGGATTACTCCGAGCTGCGCCGCAAGCCCCGTCCCGGACATGCGGACTTCCCTGCGCGCGTAAAGTATCACAACATGCACGATGTCGCTGGTGGCGGGCATTTTTCCGGCCGCCTAACGGCACCCTTATGCATCGCCGGCGGCATTGCGCTGCAGGCACTCGAGGCCCGCGGTATTCGGGTGATGGCTCACGTGGCGCAGATCGGCGGCATCTCCGACCTGCCGATGGACGATATGGTCTATCGCGAGGCCGACCGCAAGGCGATCCTTACGAACGATCTGCCGTGCATTGACGCCGCCGCAGCCGGCCGCATGCGCGAGGAGATCCTAGCCGCGCGCGACGAACTCGACAGCATCGGCGGCATCGTGGAGTGCGGCATTTACGGGCTTCCCGCGGGCATCGGCGACCCCATGTTTGACGGCATCGAGAACCGCATCGCTCAAATCGCGTTCGGGATTCCCGCCGTAAAGGGCGTGGAGTTTGGCATGGGCTTTGCCGTGGCCGCCATGCGCGGCAGCGAGAACAACGATCCGTATCGCATCGATGCCGAGACCGGAAAGATCGAGGTCGAATCCAACAACGCCGGCGGCGCCCTGGGCGGTATTTCGACCGGCGCGCCCGTCATGTGGCGTATGGCCGTAAAGCCGACGCCCTCCATTGGCCGCGAGCAGCAGACCGTAGACATGGACGCTATGGAAAATGCCGAGCTCTCGGTCCACGGCCGCCACGATCCCTGCATCGTCCCCCGAGCCGTCCCCGTAGCCGAAGCAGCCGCCGCCCTCGCCATCTGGGACGCTCTCCTCGAGGACGCCGCCCAGCTCTAACCCGACTCACCTGGGTTGCCCGTCAACTCTGCCATTACGTGAAAGGGGCCTCCATGGACCTTGCTGACATCCGCCAGGCCATCGATGGCATCGACACCACGCTCCTCAACAGCTTTGTCGAGCGTATGGACATTGCCACCGAGGTCGCCAAGTCAAAAATCGAGATGGGCAAGGCCGTCTTCGACCCCGCCCGTGAGCGCTCCAAGCTCAACAATCTCGCCAGCCGCGCACCCGAGCGCTACGAGGCGCAGACCATCACCCTGTTCCGCCTCCTCATGAGCATGAGCAAGGCCGAGCAGCAGCGCTACATCAACGAGCTCAAGGGCATCACCGTCTCGCAAAAGGCACACGCCACGGCTGCAGCCTCCGACACGCCCTTCCCTCAAACGGCCACCGTTGCCTGCCAGGGCGTGGAAGGTGCCTATAGTCAGATAGCCGCGTGCAAGCTCTTCGACGTGCCGGATATTGCGTTCTTCGAGACCTTCGAGGGCGTCATGCGCGCCGTACGCGACGGGTTCTGCGAGTTTGGCGTGCTGCCCATCGAGAACTCCACCGCCGGCTCGGTCAACGCCGTCTACGACCTGCTCGCCCAGTTCGACTTCCACATCGTGCGCTCGCTTCGCCTCAAGATCGACCACAACTTGCTCGTCAAGCCCGGCACCAAGCTCGCGGACATACGCGAGGTCTACAGCCACGGTCAGGCCATCGCGCAGTGCGCTAGCTTTATCGAGTCCCACGACCTGCACGCCACCAAGTACCCTAACACGGCCATGTCGGCCGAGATGGTCGCCAGCTCCGAGCGTACCGATGTCGCCGCTATCGCTTCGCGCAGCTGTGCCGCGCTGTATGGTATGGAGGTGTTGGAATCCAACATCCAGGACTCGGACAACAACTACACGCGCTTTGTCGTCATCAGCCGCGAGCCGCGCGTCTACCCCGGCGCCAACCGCACCTCGCTCATGATCACCACGGCCAACGAGCCGGGCGCCCTCTACCGCGTGCTCGAGCGCTTCTACGCGCTCAACATCAACCTCATCAAACTCGAGAGCCGTCCCATCCCCGGGCACGACTTTGAGTTTATGTTCTACTTTGACCTGGACTGCCCCTTTGGCAGCAAGGCACTCGACGACCTGCTCGATTCCATCGACGACGTGTGCGAGAGCTTTACCTACTTTGGCAGCTACACGGAGGTGCTCTAGATGACCGATACCGCCGCAACCCGTCCCTATGGCGTGCTGGGCCGCGTGCTGGGCCACAGCTACACCCCGACCATCTACAAGGAGCTGGCGGGGCTTGAGTACGTGCGTTTTGAGCGCGAGCCCGAGGACCTCGCGGCCTTTATGAGGGGCGACGAGTGGGAGGGCACCAACGTGACCATCCCCTACAAGCGCGCCGTCATGGAGTACCTGGACGAGCTGAGCCCGCTGGCCGAGCGCATGGGCAACGTTAACACCATCACACGCCTGCCCGACGGCCGCCTGCGCGGTGACAACACTGACTATTTCGGTTTTCAGTGCCTAGTCGAGGAATTGGGCGTAGAGGTTGCCGGCAAGAAGGTCCTCGTCCTCGGTGCCACCGGTGGTGCCGGCACCACGGCAAGTATGGTGCTGGGCGACCTGGGCGCAATCGTGGTGCCCGTGGGACGCACGAGCGAGGTCAACTATGACAACATCGCACAGCAGTCCGACGCCGCGTTGCTCGTCAACTGCACGCCCGCTGGCATGTTCCCCCACTGCCCCGACGCGCCTTGCACGCTCGGGGGCCTCGACGCGCTCGAGGGCGTCATCGATATCGTCTACAACCCCGCCCGCACGGGACTCATGCTCGAGGCCGAGCGCCGCGGGATCCCCTGCATCGGCGGTCTGCTCATGCTTGTTGCCCAGGCAGCACAGGCCGTCGAGCGTTACACCAGCCAAGCCACCCCGCGCGAGCGCATCCTGGACGTAACGGAGCGCTTGTCCCGCCGCGAGCAGAACATCGCGCTAATCGGCATGCCGGGCTCGGGCAAGACCCGCGTGGGCGAGCAGATCGCCCAGCTCACGGGACGCGAGCACATCGACCTCGATCGCGCCCTCGAGGAGCGCCTGGGCATGCCCTGCGCCGACTTTATCGTCGAGCGCGGCGAGGCGGCCTTCCGCGAGCAGGAGACGGCGGCGCTGGCCGACATCTCCAAGCGCAGCGGCCTGGTGCTCTCCACCGGCGGCGGCGTGGTCACGCGCGACGAAAACTATCCGCTGCTGCACCAGAACAGCCAGATCGTGATGCTCAACCGCAAGCTCGACGAACTTGCCCACAAGGGTCGCCCCATCACCGCCCGCGATGGCATCGATAAGCTGGCGGAACAGCGCATGCCGCGCTACCGCGCCTGGGCCGACTACATCATCGACTCACGCGACTGCGCCGCCAATACCGCCCAAGCCCTCCTCGACACCCTCCCACCCGCTCTCTAACCAAAACCACCACAAAGGGGACAGGCACCTTTGTGGTGGTTTCTCGACTGCAAAGGAAGCAACCATGAAAGCACTCGTCATCAACGGCCCCAACCTCAACATGCTCGGCATTCGCGAGCCGGGCATCTATGGCAGTGACAACTACGACCGCCTGGTCCAGATCTGCCAGGAGGCAGGTGCCGCGCAGGGCTTCGACGAGGTCGAGGTCTTCCAGTCCAACCACGAGGGCAGCATCGTCGACAAGATCCAGGAGGCCTACGGCAAGGTCGACGGCATCGTCATCAATCCGGCGGCCTACACGCACACCAGCGTGGCCATCCTGGATGCCCTTAAAGCCGTCGCCATCCCTGCCGTCGAGGTTCACATCAGTGCCGTCGAGACGCGCGAGGACTTCCGCCAGGTGAGCTACGCCCGCCTAGCCTGCTTCGCCACCATCACCGGCGAAGGCCTGCAGGGATATGCCCACGCGCTGGAGCTGCTGAAAGAGCATCTGGAAAAGTAAAATGCCAACCCCAACAAACAGCAGCGGCTTGTTCGCGCTCGGCTTCAGCAGCATACAAGATGAAAAAAGCCCAGACCACCAAGCGGTCCGGGCTTAATAAACGATGGTGCTCCATGGCGGATTCGAACCGTCGACCTTGGGATTAGAAGTCCCCTGCTCTATCCAACTGAGCTAATGGAGCAAATAACCACACGCCCAAGCAAGCGCAAGCCTGTCGGGCGCAAGTAATTATAACCTAGTTGAACTGCTCGCGATACGCCTTGCAGACCTCATCGACCGGGCCGTCCATGCGAAGGTCACCCTTCTCAATCCAAACGGCACGCTGGCAGATGCGCTCAACCTGCTCCATGGAGTGCGAAACGAACAGAACCGTCACGTCACCGCTCTGGATAAAGTGCTGAATGCGAGCCTCACACTTCTGCTGGAAGAACACATCACCGACGGACAGCGTCTCGTCAACGATAAGAATATCGGGCTCGGTAATCGTCGCGATTGCAAAGGCGATACGCGCCACCATGCCCGAGGAGAAGTTCTTAAGCGGCATATCGACAAAGTTCTGAAGCTCAGCGAACTCAATAATGCCGTCAAAGTTGGCGTCGATGAACTCCTTGGTATAGCCGAGCAGGGCGCCGTTCAGATAGATGTTCTCGCGGGCGGTCAACTCGGGGTCAAAACCGGCACCAAGCTCAATCAGCGGCGCAATGTTACCGTGCACCTTAACGCTGCCCTCGCTAGGCTCAAGCACACCGGCGATAATCTTGAGCATCGTAGACTTGCCGGAGCCATTTGTGCCGACCAGACCCACGACCTCGCCGCGATGAATATCAAACGAGATGTGCTTAAGCGCCCTAAACTCCTCAAAGAACAGCTCGTGCTTGGCAAGCTTAATGAAGTACTCCTTGAGGTTGGTCAGCGACTCGGACGCCATGTTAAAGATCATGGTGACGTCGTCGACCTCGACAGCCAGAGGCTGCTCGCTGTAATCAACAACAGATTCAGTCATCACAGCACTCCTTAGATGTAGAGGATGAACTTGCGCTCGGACTTATGGAACACGGTGTAGCCAATAGCAAGCGCAAGAACCGCCCAAGCGACGCACATACCAAACGTCAAAAGCGAGGGCGTGGTCTGGAACAGAAAGATATCGCGCATAAACTGCAGGTAGTTATACATGGGGTTCGCATAGACCAGAATGCGCACGAGATGCGGCATTTGCGCAACGAAATCGGTCGTCCAGAAAATAGGCGTGATATAAGTCCACGCCGTGATGACAACACTCCACAGATGCATGACATCGCGGAAGAAGACCGTAAGGGCAGAGAGCATCATGCCCAGGCCCATGCAGAAGCACATAAGCAGCAGCAGGCAGACCGGCAGCAGAATAAGGTGCCAAGAAGGCATAACGTGGAACCACAGCATAACGATGGCAACGGCGACCAGCGAAAAGGCAAAGTTAACCAGCGAGAAGAGCACCTTCTGTACTGGGAAGACCCAGCGGTGCACCTTAACCTTCTTGAGCAGCGGGGCAGCACCCACGATCGACGTCAGGGCCTGGTTCGTGGACTCGGACATGACGGCAAAGGTGACGTTACCCACGATCAAGTACAGCGGGTACATCTCGGGCGTAATTGAGCCATTGCGGCCCTGGGCGAAAATCGTCGAGAACACGATGGCCATGACGATCATCATCAGCAGCGGGTTGAGCACCGACCATGCGACGCCCAGAACGCTACGGCGATACTTGATCTTAAAATCCTTGGTAACCAGCTGACGAAGGATAAACGCGTCCTTCTCAAATTCGTTCTTAGCAAACGTCGCAGGCAGACTGCGAGTTTCTTGTTGCTTTGTCTGATCCGACACGGATGCAACTCCTTTACTCGTAATCGTTGACAAACGAACAGTATAGACCCGACGGCCATGCAAACGATTCGCGCAACAAAACTGGAGAACTAACCCACATCTTAGGATGCCAAGCCCAAACGGCTATACTTTCAAGGATTGAATGTATAAGGAGCATTGAGTGAATTCTGATTCCATCGCCGTCATCATCCCCTGCTACAACGAAGCGCTCACGATCGGCAAAGTCATCGACGACTTTCACCGCGAGCTTCCGCAGGCGACGGTCTATGTCTATGACAACAACTCGTCGGACGATACCTCACGCATCGCCACCGAGCACGGCGCCACGGTCCGCTTTGAGCCCCGTCAGGGAAAGGGCAACGTGTGCCGCCAGATGTTTCGCGATATCGACGCCGATTGCTACCTGATGGTCGACGGAGACGACACCTACCCCGCCGAGGCGGCCAAAGCCCTCTGCGAGCCTATCCTCAGCGGCACGGCCGACATGACCGTAGGCGATCGCCTTTCCAACGGCACCTACGCCGAGGAAAACAAGCGTGCCTTCCACGGCTTTGGCAACAATCTGGTCCGCGCCATGATCAAGTGGATCTATGGTTACAGCTTCGATGACGTCATGACCGGCTACCGCGCCATGAGCCGCCCGTTCGTTAAAACCTTCCCCGTGCTTTCCGAGGGCTTTCAGATTGAAACCGAGCTCTCGATTCACGCCGTCGACCACCGCTGGCGCATCAAAGATGTACCCATCGAGTACCGCGACCGTCCGGAAGGCTCCGAGTCCAAGCTCAATACCGTGAGCGACGGCATTAAAGTCGTTACGATGATCGGCACGCTGTTCAAGGACTACCGCCCGCTGAAGTTCTTCAGTCTGGTTGCGCTTTTATTCGCGATTATCGGCCTGGCTTTGGGCATTCCTATCTTTGTTGAGTACTTTCAGACCGGCCTGGTCCCGCGCTTCCCCACCGCCATGCTCGCCGCCTCGTTTATGTTCCTGTGCGGACTGAGCCTTGCGACCGGATTCATCCTGGATTCTGTGGCAAAGGTTGAGAAAAAGCAGTGGGAGGTCAACGTGTACAGCAAATACGCCTACGATGACCAGCCCGGCCACCCTACTTCCAAGCCAAGCGAGAGGTAGATCTTCCGCAAAATACTATTGGCACCACTGCGCAGATAGCCACCAACAAGAAAAGCCGCCGTTAAAGAACGGCGGCTTTTACTCTCGAAAAGTTAATAGCGGCTAGAGCGTCTTGAGGTACTCCCCCAGCTCTTCCTCCCAGTCGGGCATGTGGAAGCCGACCGACTCGAGCCTGGACAGGTCGAGAGCGGAGTGGACCGGGCGCGGGGCGATGGGGCCCGCGGCGTTCGCGTAGTAGTCGGCGGTCGAAACCGGCAAGACCTTCTCGCCGTTGCCGTTGGCCGCCTCGAAGACGGCGCGGGCGATGTCGGCCCAGGACTTGACGGCGCCGGAGCCCGTGCAGTCGTAGGTGCCGTAGGGGGCGTGCGTCCCCAGCACGTGGAAGATGGCCTCGGCCATGTCGCGTGTGAAGGTCAGGCGGCCCAGCTGGTCGTCCACGACCGTGACCTGCGTGAGCCCGTCCTCCGGGTCGGCGACGCGGTCGGAGAGCGCCTTCATCGTCTTGACGAAGTTGTGCCCCTCGCCGATGACCCAGCTGGAGCGCATGATGTAGTGGCGCGGGCAGCCGGCCACGGCGATGTCACCGGCCGCCTTGGTCTGGCCGTAGACGGAAAGCGGGCTGAGGGGCTCGTCCTCGGTATGGACCTCGGCGGTGCCGTCGAAGACGTAGTCGCTGGACACGTGCACGAGCGTGATCCCGTGCCCGGCGCAGGTGCGGGCGAGGAGGGCGGGGCCGGTCGCGTTGGCCTTCCAGGCGATGACACGGCCCTCGGGGGTCTCCGCCCTGTCCACGGCGGTGTAGGCGCCGCAGTTGATCACGGTGCCGTAGAGCGACCAGTCGTATTTGGAGTAGGCCTCCGGGTCGGACATGTCGAAGGTGTCGATGTCGCAGAAGTCGAAGTCCTTGGCGACGCCGCGCTCCTCCGCCAGCGCGCGGACCGCATGGCCCAACTGGCCGTTGCAGCCGGTAACGAGGGTGCGCTTCGGCGCCATGGGGACGACGTCCTTGAGGTACGGATGGTTGAGGTCGGCCTCGGATACGGTGGCCTCGTCGAGGGGGATCGGCCACTCGATGGCGAGCTCGGGGTCGGCGAGGTTCACGAAGGTGTAGGTCCTCTTGAGCTCGAGCGACCAGTGGGCGTCCACCAGGTAGGTGTAGGCGGTGCCGTCCTCCAGGGCCTGGAAGGAGTTGCCCACGCCGCGCGGGACGTAGATGGCCCTGGACGGGTCGAGCGTGCAGGTGAACACCTTGCCGAAGGTCTCGCTGCCCTCGCGCAGGTCCACCCAGGCGCCGAAGACGCTGCCGCGGGCCACGGAGATGAACTTGTCCCAGGGCTCGGCGTGGATGCCGCGGGTGACGCCGCGGCTGTCGTTGTAGGAGATGTTGTTCTGGACGACCCTGAGGTCCGGGATGCCCAGGGCGGTCATCTTGGCGCGCTGCCAGTTCTCCTTGAACCAGCCGCGCGAGTCGCCGTGGACGGCGAGGTCGACTACCTTGAGGCCCTCGATGCCGGTCTCGGCGACGGAGAGGTCCTTCTCGAATGCGATGTCAGCCATGTGGGAAAAGCTCCTATCGAAGAGGTTGGGAAACCGGGGCGCCCGCGCGGGGACGCAGGATCATCCCCATGCCCTGCGGCCCCGCGCGGGCGCCCCGCGGTGCGGTTCGCCGGGGTGCGGCCTACTGGCCCTGCGCCTTATACCTGGCCTCGGTGGCCTCCTTGGCCGGGCGCCACCAGGACTCGTTGGCGACGTACCAGTCGATGGTGGCCTTGAGGCCCCCGGCGAAGTCGGTGTGCGCCGGCCTCCAGCCCAGCTCGCGCTGGAGCTTCGTGCTGTCGATGGCGTAGCGGCGGTCGTGGCCGGGGCGGTCGGCGACCCAGTCGAAGTCCTCGGGGTCGCGTCCCATCGCCTCCAGGATCATGCGCAGGACCGTGATGTTGTTCTTCTCGCCGTCGGCGCCGATGAGGTAGGTCTCCCCCATGCGGCCCTTCGTGAGGATGTCCCAGACGGCAGAGGAGTGGTCCTCGGTGTGGATCCAGTCGCGGACGTTCTCGCCCTTCCCGTAGAGCTTGGGGCGGACGCCGTCGATGATGTTCGTTATCTGCCTGGGGATGAACTTCTCCACGTGCTGGTAGGGGCCGTAGTTGTTGGAGCAGTTGGAGATCGTGGTGCGCAGGCCGTAGGTGCGGGTCCAGGCGCGGACCAGCATGTCAGAGGACGCCTTGGTGCTCGAGTACGGGCTGCTCGGGTGATACGGCGTCTCCTCGGTGAACTTGGCGGGGTCGTCGAGCGCCAGGTCGCCGTAGACCTCGTCGGTGGAGACGTGGTGGTAGCGGACGCCGTGCTTGCGGACGGCCTCCAGCAGGCGGAAGGTGCCCTCGACGTTGGTGCGCAGGAAGGGCTCCGGGTCGGCGATGGAGTTGTCGTTGTGGCTCTCTGCGGCGTAGTGCACGATCGCGTCGTGGCCCGGGACGATCCTGTCCAGCAGCTCCGCGTCGCAGATGTCGCCCACGACGAGCTCCACGCGGTCCGAGGGCAGCCCGGCGATGTTCTCGGGGTTGCCGGCGTAGGTCAGCTTGTCCAGGACGGTCACGTGGACGCCCGGGTGGTTGTCCACGACGTAGTGCACGAAGTTGCTGCCGATGAAGCCGCAGCCGCCCGTGACGATGATGTTCTTGGGTTCAAAGATCTCAGACATGAAAATCCAATCTGAAGCATGTACAGCTTCTTTAGTATGCCGCAGGAAGTGACGACGCGACACTATTCAACAAAACTATCGGACATTTCGGCATGCGATAAGAGCCATAACCTTCGCAGAATTACCTCCCGTACAAAACGCCTCCGGAATGCAATCTTTGTCGTAGTGAAAAACCGAATCCCCAGTTATTTCACGTAAGTAATGTCCTGTTTTGGCGCCGATCGGGAAATAGCATAACGATGATTTCCGCGATCTTGATAAACAGGGACGAAAGAATGGTATTTTCCGCTCGTCTTAATCTTGTAAATCTCATCCACGCTATACGGAAGATTGGGGAAATCAGCCCTTGAGATCAGCACGAAATAATTCGAGGAATACAGCACATGATGGGCAAACTCATCAGAATGAATCTCTTTTAAGCCCTCATCGACAAATACAATCGAGTCATGAACGGACGAAAGCTGGTTTCGCCAATCATAATCGGTCAAAGCGACACAGGGACAATCACATTGCAAGGAAACACCCGACTGCTCGCCCGTTCGCATGTAGTCTGCGACCATGTCAAACAGTGTCGTCTTACCCGTGCCGCTATCGCCACGCACAATAGTGATGTTCCGCTTGATGGTAAATGTGTACTTAGTTCCCCTGCGGCGGGAAATCTTAACGAAATGCGAACCGTTCATAAGCAGTACCTACAGATACGGAATCGACTCGTGAATCAATTCGGCCATGCTGTGAACGATTCGGCCGCTATTCACGACTTTAATTTTAAAATCCTCGCGACCAAAGTCCATCACATGATAGAGATTCACAACGAGCTTGCGATCTTTCGCCATGTCGAGAATCCACTTGGCACAGTTGTCACCACAGGTAGAAGCGTTAAAAATTTGCTTACGATCAAATCTCATAAGCAGCAGCGTTTTCACGCCACCAGAAAGCTGGAGTGGAGAGATGGATCCAAGCACAGGGCTTTCGATGACGTTTTCGGAGACAACATCCGATCGATCGACATCTTTAATTATCGAGACTGCATAGGGATTCGTAATCCAAGAAGACCGGTAAGAGTTTTTGAAATATGTCGCTGTGTTGTAAATCGCTTCTGGCATATCGCCAAAGTAGACGCTTAACACATCCACTCCCAATCATATTGTCTTTATGGTCAACGTAATCATAACGAAAGGGGCCACCAGATAAACGGTGGCCCCTAAAAGAAAACAAGCTGGCGCTAGTACTCGCGCGGGCTGTTGACGATCTCGCCGGCGGCGACCTTCTTCAGGTGCTGCCCGTAGACCGACTTGCCGTAGGCCTTGGCGGCCTCCTCGAGCTCGGCGGTGGTGATCCAGCCGTTCTCCCAGGCGATCTCCTCGGGGACGGACACGGGAAGGTCCTGGGAGTGCTCCACGGCGCGGACGAACTCCGCGGCCTCGTGCAGGCTCTCCATGGTGCCGGTGTCCAGCCACGCGTAGCCGCGGCCGAGGGTGACCACGGACAGCGTCCCCTCCTCCAGGTACATCTGGTTGAGCGTGGTGATCTCGAGCTCGCCGCGGGCCGAGGGCTGCACCCTATGCGCCTTGGCGGCGACGTCGCCAGGGTAGAAGTACAGGCCGGTGACGGCGTAGGAGCTCTTGGGCTCGGCTGGCTTCTCCTCGATGGAGACGGCCCTCCCCTCGCCGTCGAACTCGACGACGCCGAAGCGCTCGGGGTCGTCCACGTGGTAGCCGAAGACCGTGGCGCGGCCCGACTCGGCGTTCTGGACGGCGCGCGTCAGGTGGCGCGACAGGCCGTTGCCGTAGAAGATGTTGTCGCCGAGCACCAGGGCGCACGGCTCGCCGGCGATGAACTCCTCGCCGATGGTGAAGGCCTGCGCCAGGCCGTCCGGGCTGGGCTGCTCTGCGTAGGAGAGGTTCACGCCGTAGCGCGAGCCGTCCCCGAGCAGGCGCTCGAAGTTGGGCAGGTCCGTCGGCGTGGAGATGACCAGGATATCCCGGATGCCCGCCAGCATGAGGGTGCTAAGCGGGTAGTAGATCATGGGCTTGTCGTAGACCGGCAGCAACTGCTTGCTGGTGACGAGCGTGAGCGGGTACAGACGCGTGCCCGAGCCACCCGCGAGGATGATGCCTTTCATAGGTTGGACCTCCAGAGTTGGGTGTACACAGATGATATAAGTATACGCGAGGCCGAACCTAGGTTGCAGAACTGCACAAAAGAAGGACGGAGAGAGCCAAGCATGCAGCCTCTTTGGTTCACGTCCTTACGGACCACAAGACTCCAACCATTGGACCATATTTGGTCCAATGCGCTGTTCAGTTAGCCATTGACACAAACACGCACTACAGGGTCGCGGACGAGCTGGATGAGGCGGTGGGCACATAACGGCGTGCGAGGTGACGGAGCGCCTCTACATCCACTCGTACCAAAACCTAGGAGACGGGGAGGTTGCTGGGGTCATTGAGCGAAGGGACGCCCTCTCGTCTCGAGGGACAGACCCCGAGGAGATATGGGCGAACTCGTTTGCCGCCGCGCTCCTCATGCCGGCACAGGTCGTAGCGAAACTCTGGGCGGGCAATTGTAGCATCGGTGAGATGACGGACATACTCGACGTATCCGTAACCGCCGTGGGCCATAGGGTGGAAAACCTTGGGCTGCGATAGCGCAGACCAGCGCGGAAGCAGGTCACCAAAAGGGACACAAGAGGCAATCGACCTCATGGGTTCGGCACAAAGGAGAGCAAACGTCTTCCCCATCGAAAGCGCCCATTTAGACGAGGTCAGGGTCGAATGCTCGAGCGAGGAGCGGGAACGGCGAGCCAAGGCGGCCCAGGCCGAGAGCGTGGTCAAGAGGATGGAGGCGGAGAACGACCTTCGGTCCGAACTCGGAAAGGCCGCGCTCAAGTGCGTCAAGTGGCAGCTGGTCGCATGCAACACCCTCGTCGTCGCGTACACCGCCCGTCTCATGTGGCTGCAGCGCGAAATCCCTACCGAGGTGATAATTTCCTGGATGGGCGCGACGACCGCCGAGATCATCGGAATACTCTGGGTGATAGCGAGGAGCCTGTTTCCGTTCCAGGACGAACACAGGTCCGCAGACCTGGAAAAGAGTGGCGGCGGCCGAATCGGCCACCCCAGGAGATAAGGGTCGCCCCAATGGCGGTTCTTTCTTTACGGAGGGGGCCGGGGGATTCGAACCCCCGGGCCTAGGACACACCTCGCACGTCACGTCAATCCGTTCGTTGGGCGCAGCCCCCGCCTAGGACCCTTGCAACCCCTCCAACAAACAAGACAACTTTCATAATAACCCCCTTGAAGTCAATGGACCCGAAATGAGCAACGACTAGGAAGCAGAGCGCCGCGAGGACAATAACCTGAACCTCAACAGCGACAGAAAGCGTGATGTACGTAGATGTCCTCTTCGATGTTAACACAGCGGAACGGAGCGTCTGACGAACTCATAGCGACACATCTAAGAATGCCAGAAATCACGGAACTCCTCTCTGCATTTATAGCGAGACATGAAGTGAATAAGTACAATGAGCAGTGTCCAACAAACGAAAGGCAAACAATGCGAGTCGAAACAACCGGAGTATGCAGAGGAAACTGGAAAATCTACCAGCAACTTAAAATAGAAGGCATCCATGAAGGCTCCAGCATAAAAGCTCAAGCGGCAACGGATGACGACCGCCGCTTACCTTTGTCTCTTCTAAAATTCAAGGACAATAACGGCGAATCGAACTCATACGTTCTTGTAATCCCCGACCCCGATACCCGAGCCATTAAAATTGAGTTTAACGAAATCGGCAAAGACGGTTGCAACCTGAGCAGCGACTCCCTTTCGCTCAATTGCAAGAACATCAAATGGGAGTCGCGTCTTAACTACAAAATTAAACCTGACATGTGCAGCAAACTCCGAAATTACGATGACGTTTCAGAGTTTGAGATGGCGACGATTGATTTTTGGCAGTGCATCGAAGATTCAAACGAGTATATCCTGAGGTGCACGGTTAGAACACCGTACCGCAATGACTCGCAAATCAAACTTCGCTGCCTCGACCGGTTCCTCAATGAGGTTGGGCTGAGCATAGTCAATTTCGGTTCAAATGTAACGAGCGTTGGATTTACATCCGAGAAAAAGCAACTTGAAACGCAGCTCTCGATCCGCATGCCAAAGGCGTTTGATCGTTACTATTTTATTATTGACGATCAAAATCACCCATCATTCAGTGCATTTGACTGCTTAACGCCTGATAAATTAGGCTTGCTTCTTGAGGAGACCAACTTCCTCTTTACCCATGCGCAGTTTGACCCTGAATACCCCGAATGGTTTACAGAGCATAAGGCAACCATTGGCGCACTGGAGAAGCAGAGAAAAATCGTCTTCAATAGCGCTCCGAAATTCAGCATCATTGTCCCTCTTTACAACACGCCGATTTCGTTTTTTAACGATATGGTCGAATCCGTAAAAAACCAGTCTTATGCAAACTGGGAGCTCCTCCTAGTTAATGCAAGCCCTGACAATCAGGAACTAAAGGCTCGCGTTGAGCAGGAAACAGCCCGCGACAACAGAATTAAGTCAATTAATCTTACCGAAAATAAGGGTATTTCCGAAAACACAAACGCAGGCGTTGCCGTAGCTTCGGGCGATTTCGTTAGCTTCTTTGACCATGACGACATTCTTGAACCGGACTTGTTGTTCTCATATGCCGAGGCAATTGAAAACAATAATGACGTCGATCTTCTTTATTGTGATGAAGATAAACTCATGCCCGATGGAAAGTTAGCGCAGCCGTTCTTTAAGCCGGATTTCAATATCGATCTGCTCAGAAACAATAACTATATCTGCCACATGCTTACCATCCGTAAGTCCCTGCTAGACACTCTAGAGCCGAACACAAAAGAGTTCGATGGAGCACAGGATCATAATCTGACTCTCCGCGCCGTGGAAAAGGCAAGGAAAGTTCATCATGTTGCGAAGGTTCTATACCACTGGCGCCTAAGCGAGACCTCCACCGCAGCAAATGCCGATAGCAAGCCGTATGCCACTATCGCAGGTATCAAAGCGGTCCAGAGTCATTTGGACAGGCTTGGGCTCAATGCGAAGGTCGAACAAGCGCGTCGTCCCTTTACATATAAAGTAACCTACGCTGTGCCAGATTCCCACCCACTCGTGTCAATTATCATCCCGACTAAAGACCACGCCGACATTCTGAACAACTGCATTACATCAATTGTTGAGAAATCAACGTACGACAATTACGAGCTCGTCATAATCGAAAACAACAGCACAGAAAAGGTGACGTTCGATTATTACGATAAGTTGCAAGCAAAATATCCTGACATCGTTCGTCTTGTAACTTGGGAACACGAATTCAATTTCTCCAAGCTCATGAACTTTGGCGTTGCTCACGCCAAGGGCGACTATCTCTTGCTATTGAATAACGATACTGAGGTAATTACGCCCAATTGGATCGAGACCATGCTTGGCATCTGCGCACGTGAGGATGTTGGCGCAGTCGGTGCAAAACTCTACTATCCCGACAACACCATTCAGCACGCGGGCCTATGCGTCACTGGCGGCGTGGCGGGACATCTTTGCCAGAGCATGCCAAGGAATAATTGGGGCTACTTTGCACTCAACGATGCGCAACAAGACTTCAGCGCTGTCACTGCAGCTTGCATAATGACCAAGCGTAGCGAATATGAGAAAGTCGGAGGTTTCACCGAAGAGCTTCAAGTTGCATTTAATGATGTTGACTTTTGCTTAAAGCTACGCGAGATTAACGACCTGATCGTATACACGCCCGAAGTCGAGCTCTATCACTACGAGTCGATTTCTAGAGGCGTTGAAAACAATACGGAAAAGCAGATTCGGTTCCACAAAGAAGTCGCATACATGAATTATCGCTGGGCAAAATACTATGTCGAAGGCGATCCGTACATTAACCCAAATTTCAGCGTGGGAGAACCCGGAAATCGCTACTATCATTTATAAAGTGTTAGCTTAATTCTGCGCTTTCTAATTTTAGCCTTATTAAAATGCGACTAATAGATAAGGGAATCGAGGGTCAACCCTCGATTCCCTTACTATGAATAATTGCATTCCATACATGATATACAGTTAAGAAGCGTTTGTGATTCGATACACAAGCAGGCGTTGATTCCGCATGCTGGCCAGAATCCGCATCATTCCAAAGGCGTATTTAAAACCCAGCCCCACTGTGGTATAGCGGTAGTGTGGTAGTAGTTCAGCCACCAAGCAAGTGATGTTGTCCTGATGTAACCGATGTTATCCATAACCATACCGTTTCCGATATAAATAGCAATATGGCCCCAGCGGGCACCAGCACTTGTATGAGTATGCGTAGGGACCGCAACGATCATTCCAACTTTAAGCTGAGATATATCTCGGCTGTAACACCAATTCCAGAACATGTCGCATGCGTCGCCGTTGGGATATGACCCCAGCACGGGGTAAAACACATGGCTAACCCACTCCGAGCACAGTCCCGCCCCAGGAGAAGGAACGCTATGGCAACGATTAACGATCTGGGACTGCAAGGAGGCGCGCGCGGAGTGCTCAGGCTCCATCCAAGCACCTGAGGCATTAAAGAAATACTCGGAGTCTCCAATTCTGTTCCAGCCATTTACCATTTGTCCAGAAGACATAAGGTAGTACCACGTTCCATCATCATCGAGGAACCAGCCAGTATTCATGGCTCCGGATTCGTTGTCGAGGTGATACCACCTACCGTCAATGAATCGCCAACCGCGCTGCAGAACCCCATCTGAGTCTGTGTAAAACCACACCTGTGCAGCTGAGGACCAATACCAGCCAGCGACAGGCTTTCCCTCGGGATCCCTGAGCTTAATTCCACCCGCGCCGTCCTTGACGCCCGAAAGCACAATCGCACCACTGCTGCACGCATAATATACGTTTTCATCTTGTGAGAAGACCCAAGTGTTGCACTTTAATGCACCGCCGCTATCCGGATCCAAATAATAAATGGAGCCATTTACAGTTTGAAATCCTTCCAGCATGGCGCCATTATTATTGGGGTCTAGCAAATACCAGCTAGAACCATTGTAAAACCACCCGGTACGAATCTCTCCCGATGCGTTGGAGCAATACCATGCCCCATCGTTAATAAACCAACCGGAGCTCATAGAACCGGATTCGGAAAAATGATACAAAGAGCCGTTAACAAGCCTAAAGCCCGTAGCCATTAATCCAGAAGGCTCAAGCCAGTACCAAGTATTGCCAAGGAGTAACCACCCGGTCTGCATAGCGCCCGAACTGTCCAAATAGTACCAGCTATCATCAATTAAAACCCAGCCGGTCTTCATTGAACCCGATGTCTCGTCAAGGTAGAACCAGCGCCCACCGGTGGCAGCCCATCCCTTCAAATGTGCACAGGAGTTAGAAAATAAATGCCAGCCATCGTTCAAGTATTTCCAGCCAGTAGCTGCATAACCTTCGGAATCAAAATAATACTCCGCCCCTCTAATGGACAGAAAACAGTTTGACGGCCAACCACCAGCCTCATATCTCCACCACCATTTACCGTTTTGGTAGGCCCAAGAACCAGGAAGAGCGATGTTATTATCAGAGGAACGAACGATCTGGAACGACAGTTGAGAGGTAACGCCGGCGTAATTCCCTAGCCCATTCACTCTTATAGTGGCGCAGCCAGGGGCAACATTATCTGAATACGTGACTTCATAATCGATTCCGCTTGCTAGCACAGAACCGCTGGCAGTCAAAACAGAGACATCAGGAGTAATCACATCGCCAGTATATTCATATATCGACGAATCGATCGATGCTTTGAAATTATCGGAATCCAAAGTCAAACGATCGCTACCTGATGTCCCAAATGCTTCCTGACCCGATTGAACCAAAGAGCCATCAGTGCCTTCAGCCACGCAATCTTCAGTTAATGAAAATGCGATTGCGGGCCATAAAAGAGAGATAAAACAAATAGATGTTAGACAAACCACGCTGATTAAACTCAGATGTCGATTTTTCATCATTTTTCTCTTCTCGCCAAATCAAATTAACCTTTGAATATCCAGATGCAGTCGACCCAGAGATGCAGTTCCCAAATTAATTAATATGCAAGACAACTCGCTTGATACGTTGCACCAGATAAAACGATAAGACACTCAACATAGGGATTGTCTATTTGTTAGACAATCCACAACCAGCAGTCGAGCGCGATCAATGGTGCACAAACTTAGGAGCCCTAATGAGGGATAGCCGAAGGAACTGAATCAAACCATGTATTGAGCTCATTCATGATCAGACCTTTTCTCAAGCTCTTTTTCGAGCAGGGCAATCCTATGAGTAAGGTTTTTGATCGCCAAAACATGACGACTCGCGGCAACGCTAAGAGACAGAGAGATTGCAAGCAACAGCACGATTGCACCCAAAAAAAGGAAATTGGCCGGGTTGACAAACCCAATAGCTGTTGAGCAACTATAAATAATCTGAGGACATAAATCACAGATCAAGGCCGCCATACACATCAAAATCCACAGCAAAGAGTACTTAAGAAGCATCTTTCCGTTGGACACGAGACGTAAAACATAGACGAGGAATCCGCCGAAAAAGAGGGCCGCACCAATCCTCAAAATAAGATTCATTATTTGTCTCCCCTATGAACCCAGCACACAAGGACAATGGCTAACGTAACCTTGACCATATAGTAGACGGAAGAGAAGCCCCCGATAGATGAACGTCCACCTTGGCGCTCATTCATCTTTACAGGCGCTTCCATAACGGGAAGACCAAGCTTCATAGCCAAAGCAATCGACTCTGGCTCCGGGTAGTCATCAGGATAACTCTTGCAGAACAGGTCGATAGCATCTTTATTGCAGGCCCTAAAGCCAGAAGTGGGATCGGTGACCACCTTACCCGTAAGCAACTCGAGCAAAAATGAAAGCCACCTGATTCCAACACGACGCATAAAAGTTGATTGAAAACCATCAGTCTCAACCAGAAATCGAGAGCCTATCGCCAAACTCGCACCGCTCTCAATCAGCTTTACAAGCTCAGGAATATAAGAAGGATCATGTTGGCCATCGCCGTCAACCTGAATGTCGATATCATAGCCAAATCTCTGGGCATATTTATGGCCCGCTTGGACCGCTCCACCGATACCAAGGTTCTGCGGCAAATCCAATATGTTGATACCATGCTCTCGACAAAGCTCAAGCGTTGTATCTTGTGAGCCGTCGTTGATTACGACATAGTCATAACCCGCAGCTTTTATAGCTGCAACGGTATTGAGAATGCACTCCTGTTCGTTATAGGCAGGAATTATTACGAGAACACGCAGATGTCCTTTTGAACATGTCGTTGAAGTAAAAGACAATCGAGATTCATCCATTCCAAAAACAGTTGGCTCTTAGCGACGCCCAAAGAATTTGCGACTCTTACAGTCCAACGCATAGCTTAACTCAGACTTAAGTTTACTGTATCCTGTCTAACCATTAGGAAGTTACATCTCAAGCTTAGATATTTAGCTTGCTCAACTAGGGCACACATGGAGTCCCCATCCATCACCGCAGGAAAAGGACCCCTTGCAGTTCTGCCTCAAATACGGGGCGCATGTCCTGAGCGAACCCTCAACGCCGTCCCATTCGATCCAATCGAATCCAACTAATTGCCCACTCCTACTATAACCATGACCTATATCGCTAATTTAGAAAAAACGGATATACAGAAGCTCGAACATCACAAAATACAGCAGCGCAAATGGAGCCCCGAGCATAAAGGCTGTAACTTTAGCCTTCACCTCCTCATCGCAGTAAATAGGGAACCTGAGCAATAGACAGGCAAAAGGTATTATCAAAGGTATGAGATATCGCGCTTGGACACCCGCAACTGTCTGGCTTCCAACTCCTGTAAAAGCGATGTATAGAGCCAAAGCAACTAGGTGGCAAGTAGCAAGAACCAGGAATAGAGTCCAAACAATTCCGCAACGGCTAAGCTTTATTTTAGTATCTTTTTCATTATCAATAATGCAAATAGCTTCAAACAGCATGATGGGGAGATACGAAAGCCATGGGAACAGATTAGACACGTCCCCAAGATAAGCCATATTCGTTGATATTGAATTGAGAAACGCCGGGGTCAGCATCGATCCAAAAACGAAATTCGAGATTACAGCTATAGTTCCAACTGGATTTGCAAGCACTCCCGTCGTTTGACCAGCCGTAGAGACTTCGGAGCCACCACGTGCATCAGAAATATTATTTACGACAGATGAGAAATATGGCGTCAAGAAAGATAGGATCATAATGGCACAAACGAATAGAGCAGTACCAATCAAGATACGTCTTTGCTTGCTTGAAACATATTTATTTGCAGGAATTAAAAGCGCAAGTCCAAATAAGGGAAAATAAATCGCTTTAGCTGCAAACCCGATTGCAAAAGATAGTAGAAATGCGAAGAACGTTTTAGCAGAAATATCCTCTTCAGAAATAAGCATCTTCAACAAAAGAGCTGTTCCTAGCAAACTGAACGATATCACACAGGGATCATACGAGTAACTGGCTGCCATTAACACAGCAGACGGGAACAACGCAATACAAGTGAAAAGACATTTTCTGCAAGGGGCTATACGAATTGCGATTCCGCAGATAACTGCATACGCAAACAAATTAAAAATTTTACCCAATGCAAATTTGATAGAGAATGGGAGATGAAGCAAGCGACCCAAACAAAGGCCGATAGATGAAGGAATATAGGCAATTTTAGAAAGAGCCACACTATCAAAACAATTAAAACGTTCGATACCTTCAGCTAAATCATTTTTATCAGCCTCTCTGACCAATTGCTCAACAGAGCCACGGTTAAACTCTCTTGTTTCATCTATTGGGTACTTACCCAAAGCTGCATCCAAACTAAAGCCGTCCCCCATATAAAACTGCTCGACTATCATTCGGTCAGAATTTGTTATTTCAGCATTTGTGAGGTAGGAAAAACTGTTTGCATTTCCATAGTGGACCTCATCATCCCATGTCAAAAAATTTGTAACGGGAAAGCAAATAATTACGGATAGACCAATTGAGACAATGCATGCGAAAGCGAACAGTTCGGGCTTCAGATAAGAAATGCCCCCATTAATAGCAATCAATCCGATCAAAACCGTAATGGGCAAAGCAGACGCGAACAACACCGTCTTTGACTTATCGAGCGGAATGCCAATAAAAGCGATTAAAACAGCAAAGCCAACAAAAACCGCCAAATAAAAGAAACACTTCTTAGCATCAGTTTTCTTAACCGAGGTTACGAAGCTCTTCATCAGGCCATAGCAAAGCTCAATTCCCTGGAACGCTAAAACTAAATGAAAGCATATAACCAGACCTGAGATATTCCATGCACCAAGACCGAAGGGGCCAAACGTCTTCGCGCCAGCCAATATGATGAAAACTAGCAGAAAGCTGCTGAGGATACTGGACGCGACGAGAACGGTTATCTGACGAATAGCATCACCGCTCGACTGTGATTTCGGTTGCAAATATAAGCACGCAACAGCAACGACATCGCAAAAGAGTTCAAGAATGAATAGATTTAAATTCTTATAGTGCAATGATGTCGCGACAGCTAACAAAAGAAGTCCCAGCCCAAAGATGGCAAGCGCGTACTCGCTTTTCTTAATTGCAGGATTATTCAAAACGTGCATCTCCAACTAAAGACAAAATCGAATAGGATAAGTCGACAATAACAAATTCGGGTCTTAGATCCAACTTCACTCAAAAGCTAAGTAAAAGCCAGCCAAGTATCACTTAGCAAATACAAAACGCCTTCTCGACATCTATAGCAGTGGCGTCCCAGCTATATCGATTTTCAACAAGGGCCCTAGAGTTTCGAGACTGTAGAGAAAGCAGCTTTCGATCATCAAAAAGCCTGCATAATGCCGAAACCACCTCATCAGATGACATGGACTGAATTATCGTGCCGTAGCTATCATCTGGAATAAGCTCGTGCGCGCCTCCCACATCTGTTACCACAGCAGGCGTTCCGCAAGCTGAAGCCTCAAGAAGTACCGTCGAAAAGCCTTCGGACCGAGTTGGAAGACAAAGCACATCTGCTTGCTGAAGTAAGGAGGAAATGTCCTCTGCGCTACATCTCCCAAGCCAAAACAAGTTCGACGAACAGGCTTCCTTGACTTCATTGGCCAGCGGACCATCCCCTGCAAGAACAAAACAAATATCACGCTTGGTAATATCCTTTGCGCGAGCTGCCTCAATAATTGAATAAATTCCCTTTTCAGGAATAAACCGCCCAACAAAAGCCACAACTAAAGATGACTGAGGGACACCTAATTCTGATCGGAAATCTCTACCCGAAGAGATGCTCCTATAAATTGAAGCATTGATTGAGTTCGATATTACGCCCTTTGCACCGATATTAAAATGCTGAAGCCATTCAACGCTTTTTGAAGAAATCCCATAGAAATCAGGTTCAAACGTCTTTACGCGATCAGTAATCCAATCCTCATATCGGCGCACAAAATAATCAAGGAATGGCTGATTGAAAGAAAGATACGCTGAACCATGGTCGAGAACGACGGCCCTAGTGTTATGATCCACAGCAAACTTCAGCCCTTCGAGTGAGAGGGGGAAAAGCCTCGTGTTGATAAGTACGCCGTCCCACTCATAATCATCAAGGCTTTGCAGGAGCCGGTAATAATCGCCGGTTTTTTTGGGAAGAGGAAGCCTTCCATCAAGCAATGAAATACATGGAAGCCGAATTATCTCGAGACCGTTTTCGACTGAATGACCGACTCCTACGCGCATTGAATCATTAGTAACGATAACCACCCTGTCGCCGCGGGCAGCTAGGGCATGAGCGAGACCATCGACAAAATTACCAATTCCACTAAGTTGCGGGTGATAATGATGGGTGAAAATACAAATAGAAGAACTCATTACATAACCTCATCTGGTAAAGATTTCATATCCTTAATTCTGCGCAGTCCAGACTTCACCATCCCCAAAGTCAAGCAGAAGAGGAAGATGGGTATGTCGATTTTCCGGCTCCGGAATTTTCTTCCATTCGCCATACATCGTTGTAAGATATTTATCCGTCATACGAGGAACGGGGAATTCACTGCCTTCGAAAACCGCACTGCTCAGAGGGAAAATCTCTGAAATAGGCACTGGCGCCATATTCGGCCAGCTTAACGTCAGACAATAATCAGAGACCTCACCCGTATTTGAGTCGGCAATACAGGAGTCGAACAAATCCTGGTAAGAGCATGCGCCTCGAGAAACCAGTCGTTCCACTACGTGTATAGCAGAACAACCAATTTGCTCGAGTTGTCCAAGGAACCCTTTATGAGGGACAACAATGGAAGAAGAGTGATATAAATAAGCTCTTTTCTGTGCAATTGATGCAGTTCGGACTTGTTTTGCACGAAGGCGTTTATCTGTATAGAGCTGGTCATATGGAAAGATGTCGACAAAAATACCCATCGAACTGGAAGCCTCTCGAGCCTCCTGATTCTCGAAGCGAGTTTCATCGCGATACACCTTAGCAAACATCGCAGCATAGCCAATAGTATTCCGCGATGTATGGAGCGAATATCCTTCCGGTAAACCATCCTCGGCTAAAGAGCAAAAGCGGTCATAGTCTGAACGCATCATTCCGATATCTATATCATCATCCCAAGGGATAAACCCCCTATGACGCATTGCTCCTAAACATGTTCCGCCATCAAGCCACCACTTGATGCCGTGCTTAGAGCAGAATGCAGCGACAACCTGAAGGATATCCAATTCAGTGTTTTGAAGCTTTAATAGCGCGTGAGCTTTAGACATCATCGGCCTATCTCTTTTCCCCAAACCATTCTTGCGTCTGTTTCCCCAAAACAAAAGACTGATAAATAAGGCAAATAGCATTGGATATAAGCGCCGTTACAGTAGGGCCATTTAAGCCAAACAACACTTGCGCGGGAGCCATGACAGCAACAGCACTGATTAAGGACAATATGCTGCCAACAAATACCCCTCGGTAGTTATCAAGAGAAACCAGCAAATCGTTGACAAACCAAGCAATGCCAGTCAAAAAGGCACAAGCCAACATAGGCTGAAGGAGATCAGAATGTTTGGCTATTCCAGCGCCATAAAACAAAGACAGCAATAATTTGCCGAAAAAGAAAAGCGCAACTGCTGATATGACGCCGACAAATAAAATACCGGCAAGTATTTTACCTATAAGCGTAAAAAAGGACTTTTCCCTAGAATAGTAACGCTCTACTAAATAACCTAATAAAGGATTATAGATATACGTCGCACCCATTTGGATAATTGCCACGGGAGCAGCAACTGATGCATAAATGCCTAGAGCAGAATCTCCGAATGTATAAGATAAATACTGCCTTGGAATATTCGGCGCCGCAGAAGCAGCAATGCCGCCCAGAACGATGGGCAAACAGCCACATAGGAAAGCTCTGACCTTCGCTTGGGTAATTCCAAGTTTGATTGCAGAGATTCGATTTGATCTCGGATAATCGTAAATAACACCGATACCTATAGTCACTACCGTCATTAGCAACAATGCACCTTCGAGGCTATTTAACAGCCCAAAGACAACAATGAACGAAAGGAGAGAACCAATGCCCTGCATTATGAGGGATTTCCCAATATAGTCCATCCTATGGCCAACCTGATCATTGGCATGCATGACATCAATAACTAAGCCGGCGGTTTTATAGAGAGCATACAAAAGAACAGCAGGCACCGTAT
Organism: uncultured Collinsella sp.; assembly: GCA_902494345.1. Lineage (GTDB taxonomy): Bacteria > Actinomycetota > Coriobacteriia > Coriobacteriales > Coriobacteriaceae > Collinsella. The sequence continues at coordinate 10,284 of CABUSV010000003.1, read as the reverse complement.
CAATACGACACGTCGCAATGGAATAGACGGCCAACATTGCAAACGCCATAAACGTAGTAAAGAAACGAAAAGTCAGGTATTCACCAGCAGAGTTTTTCCTTTCAACATCTGCAATTTGTACCGTGTACATCCTGTATTGGGCCAATTGAGAAAACATGTTGAAAATAGACATAGCAAGGGAATAAATTCCAGCAGCACTATATCCATCAGACAGTCGAACGACCAATATAGTGATTAGCCATTGACAGCCTAAATTCGTCAACGAGCCAACGGTATTCCAGAACATATTGTGTTTAATCGAAAGAGTCTTCTCTGTGGCTTCCACAAATATAAGCGCCCTTCTGAACAAGTCGCGATTCGGATACGAAGCTATTTTGCTTCTTTAATCATGTTTAAAATCAAAAGAAACAGCCAATTCGGTACAAGTCGCATAATGATTTCAGCTTTAGCAATGGACGGGCAAGCTCGTCGATATTTAAGCAAGCCAATTATGGAGCGTCGCTCTCTTGCATCGGCGAACCCCATTATTTCCTTTAGGTGCGGTGAATCAGGAAATCTTTCGGCAAATTGCTTAGCTGTATCAACCCTGTTTTTAACTCTTGTTAAATACCAATCATCTTTTGAAGCAACACCCGCAAGGAATCCAGTTTCATTCCCGCCATGTCGACGATACTTAACCAAGGGAGTCGTTGTAAAACTGCACTTCCCCAGTTCGCTGCAGCCCAATGTCAACCACAAATCATGTGCAGTGGATTCCGGAAAGGGAATCATCGACTTAGCAGCACTCGCATCTAGCATGAGAGCCATACCAATGCCGTAGCATACACTTGCAGCCTGAATAGTAATATCCTCTCCGGAGCACCAATTTACTTCAGGCGAATTTGGATGAGCTTTTCTGTAGCTCTCTACCAGCATGTTTCCGTTTTCGTCGATTACCGATCTATCGCAAACATCAAGAATTGAGCCTTCTTCTAGCATATGGTTGAGCGAAACTTGAACTCTGTTAGGCTCCCAAATATCATCTTGATCGCAAAATACTACGTAATCCCCTTCTGCCAAAGAGAGTAGTGCCTCGAACGATTTGACATAACCGAGATTTTTATCGCCATGATAATAACGATAGGCGTTTTTCTTTATATGCTCTTGGATAAACCCCTCTAAAGAGGCCGATTCGGGGCAGTCATTTCTGACCAAAAGCGTAACCGGAAACGTTTGTTCATCAATCGAATCAAGTTGAGCGGCGAAAAACTTAAGATCAGGTTTATATGCTGAAAGAAGTACGCATACGCCTGTACCATTTCCCTTTTCTATTTCCAAAAATCCTCCCAAAGTCATGTTTTCAAGATTAGCAAAGCAATCATTAGAGATTTAAGGTGTTGTTTATTACGCTCAAAAAAGACAGGAGAAGGCTCGGCCTTTAGATAATACATGGCGGCAAATTGAATGGTGCTCCCGTAATTTTTAACACCAACACCGACATCTCGCCCCCCTAGAGGGAGCGAGATGGTTGGCTTTTCAAAATAATCTGAAAAGGAAGCTCGTAGAGAATTAAAATCCTGCGCACCGGAAGTGCATACAGTTTATGAATGCCTTCTCATGAAACCGCTTGCCAAATCAAAGCACCTCAATTGGAAAAGAGTCCCTTAAGAATCAGTGTCTTTCTCCCACCTTTAAAGACACTTGTCCAATATCAATAGGTAACAACCTTTGTTCCATAAGGAATGTTATCGTAAATCCATTTTGCGTTCTGGATCTCAAGGCGCACACATCCTGCAGAGGATGGAACGCCCATCGTGGGATCCATCACCCGGTTACTGTTGACGTAGTAGGGCGAAGAATGGAATAGATAATCACCGTAGAACTGTGTGTAGTAATAGCAAGTATATCCATGCCCAAAGGAGTATCCCTTTCCGTAGACTTGGTACTCCCCTATCACAGTTGGCGTACTGGCTTTTCCCGTCGAACATACATATCGACGGTTTAAGGACCAATTATTCCATGACCCAGTGTAGATGCTCGTGATACAACGCGACGTATCGACAAGTATCAGCCAATTTGTATTGCTTGAATAACTTTGAGCTTTAGCGTCCATATAGTCTGACACCCACGCGCCGTTAGCCATGAAGTAATTCCAGGATCCGTCCACAACGCGCCAGCCAGTAGCCATAGCCCCACTAGCATCAAGCCAATACCAGGTGCCGCCCAAATTGAGCCATCCCGTCTGCATATAACCAGACGAATTCAAGTAATACCAATATCCGTTAACGGCAACCCAACCGGTTTTCATAACGTAAGTAGATGGATCTAAATAGAACCAGGAGCCATCCTTGCTCAGCCAGCCAGATCGTGCATAGCCAGCGATCTCATCAAAGAAGTACCATTTTCCGTTAACGTTCTGCCAGCCGACGCTCAAGGAGCCATTAGTCGGATCAGCATAGAAAATGCAGCCACCAAGCGTCACGAAACCGCGCGCTTCGACCAATTCGCCATCGCCGTTTGAAGTAAATAACTTCCCATTGCGCAATGTTCCGCACAACGAGCAGTCAGAACCAGCAAAAGCCTTAGACGGACCATCCTGAACCGAGTCCTGGACATCTACCCATTCACGACAAGCAACAGCGCCTGAGCCTTTTGCATAATAGCTTTTCCCATTTACAGAAAAATGCCCGAGCAGCATTTTGCCGTCGACGGCAGGATCAAGATAATAGTATTGGCTACCGTCCTTCAGCCAACCCGTCTTTACAATACCCGATGCATTAGATGGCTCAGCGTAATACCAGTCTCCATCGCTCATAAACCAGCCGAGTGACAGCGCTCCCGTTGAAGAAAAATGATACCGATTCGATCCGATGGAAAAAAAGCCGGTAACCATTCTATTGTCATTTGCGATATCGAGCCAATACCAAGCGCCGTTCACCGAACGCCAGCCCGACGCAAGTGCGCCGGAACCGTCTGCGTAATACCAGTCCGTACCATCAAACGCCCAACCAACAGCCATTGCACCGGAATCCGATAAATAATAACGTGATGAGCCAACGGAAACGATTCCCCTAGACATAGCACCATCATTGGCGGGATCAAGCCAATACCAGTTATTGCCAGTTTGAAGCCAACCGGTTAAGACTTCACCATTGCTACCCCAATACCATAAACCGTTATCAAGACACCATCCATTAATCAGTCCATAGGTTCCAAGAAGATAAGGATGCCCATCGATAACACGTCGCCCAGTAACCATGGAACAGCCGTCAAGGGAGTCAAACCAGTACCATTGGCCTCCGATAAGCTGCCAACCATTTGCCAAAGCGCCTGATGGACTCGCGTAATACCACTTATTGTCAGTAAAAATCCAGCCGCAACTCATCGCGCCGTCACGAGCGGGGTCCAAATAAAACAACGAGCCGTCAACATTCTGCATTCCGGTCAAACGGCAGTCGTCAAGATAGTAATACCAGGACAAACCGTCCCATTGCCATCCAGATAGTTTTTCCGTCGTCGACGAGTCTTGGCTTTCGACAACCTGTGGATTCGAATCTTCCGCTGTTTTGCCAGCATAATCGTTGGAATCTTGAGCGAGACCGCCGCCGACAAAAGCACCCGACCCTTCCGTCGAGTCGCGCTCTACGATATCGTTATCCGCCCCCTCTTCCACGGCATAAGCAGTGCAAGAAAACGCGGGGGCGAAAACCGAGAGCGAGGCGGATAGTAGCACCAAGCCGATTGCTCGCCAGCAAATTCGATGATCAATCCGAGCATTCATTTCAGGCCCCCAACCGGTACCGACTGTCTTACAAGGAATCAATTAGATAAACGGACGGGCTGCGCCGATCACATTTCCCCTAGCGCTGACGGGATGAATACCGACACCCTGATGAGGCCAGGAGTCAATCATCATACCGCCGCCAAGTGCGATTGCGATATGCCCGCGATAATAAATCACATCGCCACGCTGAATCGAGCTGGTGCTCACGGGCATAAAGATGTTGCTTCGATACCAATTCATCGAATTGTAGGTTTGGCTTGGATCCCAGCGATGGTTATAAGGGTTGTAAACACCCATATCCATGCCAGTAGCATAAAGACATTGCAAGACAAAACCAGAGCAATCAACAGCCCCGCCGGGAGCGGTAGACCAAGGCTCAATATATTGCGTACCGATATATTCGTAAGCACGCTGAATAAAGGCATTCACGCAATCTTCCCGCGTCGCTTCGACAGAAATGCGAGAAGGAGTCACATAGGTAAAGTAGCCAGTGCAGTAGCTAGGCAACTGAACAGTCCAAGAGCTGACCTGGGGATACTGCGGAGGATTTTGCCAGCCAACCTTGTCGCACTGGCCATCGCTCCAGAAAATTCGACGCACGCCATCGATGGTTCTTGCGCCTGTTGCCATAGCACCGCTGCCGTCTAGCCAATACCACTTACCCGAATCTTTAAGCCAGCCAACATGCATGCTGCCGTTGGAGTCAAGGTAATACCATGTTCCATTGAGGCATTTCCAACCAGTTGCCATTTTTCCGTCGGCGTTTAGGTAATACCATGCACCGTCAGTAAAAACCCATCCAGTTTTCATCGCACCAGAATCGGCATCAAGCCAATACCAATCGCCATCAATCTGCAGCCATCCACGATGAATGACGCCCGTTCCGGGCTCAGCATAAAACCTTTGATTTGCAACATTAACCCAACCGGACGCAACCTGCCAGCCATCAGCTCCAGCTGTTTTTAGGATAGTACCGTTTTCGCGGATCACATCTTTGCAAAGATATCCATTGCCATCGGCATATCTTTCTACGCCGTCTTTAACGGTAATCCAGCTTGACACCACAAGTCTACCGCTCAGGTTTGCGAAACAATCGTTGCCGCCCACCTCAAATAAGCCCGTTTTCATGAGATGGCTAGCAGGGTCCAGGTAATACCAACTCACGCCCTCTTTATACCAGCCAGAAATAAGCGCGCCAGATTCAGAGGCAAAATACCAGCCGTCCTCGGACTGAGCCCAACCAATAGCCATAGTCCCATTCGAATTCAAATAATATGCTGCATTGCCAAGGTCTAAATACCCAACAGACATTTTGCCGTCGGAAGCCGGATCGAGATAATACCAGGTTCCGTTAACGAGTTGCCAGCCAGTGACCGCAATACCATTAGAGCAGTAATACCAATCTACTCCATCTTTGAACCATCCATTTACGAGGCCATAGTCGCCAAAAATGTAGGTACTTCCATCGATCTCGTGACGACCTTTGAACATAGCCAGCGTCTGAGAGTCAAAATAATAGCGAGTCCCACCTATCGTCTGCCATGACGAAGCAAGTGCGCCCGATGGATATGCCCAGTACCAATTCCCGTCAACGAGAATCCAGCCGGTTTTCATAGCACCAGTGGCATCTAAATAGTATTTCCCGCTCCCGAGGTCGACAAAACCAACCTGCATTATATGGGTGGCAGGATCCAGGTAATACCATGTGCCGTCTTGATAAAACCAATCAGCAGCTAAATCGCCTCCAGCATTGGCATAAAACCAATTTCCATCTGAGTTACGTAGCCAGCAGTTCTGATATAGCGCGCCAAAAGGCGTTGCGGCATTGCCGTCATTCGCATAAAACGAAGCAGTCGATCCACCAGCATCGGTCACATTGAAATAACCTGTCTGCATTGCACCATCATTGGCCGGATCAAGCCAATACCAATAGCCCCCGCTTTGCAGCCAGCCAGTTTGGTGTTTACCGTTTTTCCGTAATACCAAACTCCAGACGACTCGTCTCGTTGCCAGCCATCTTTTATGACGGAAGAATTATCAGGTTGCAAATCATCGGAAACCACAGAAGAAAAATCCGCTTTTGACTCAATACTCTGAGCCTCAACGGAATCCTGTGCAAACGCGACATTCGCACTCAGGGGCAAGCAGCAAGCAGAAATTAATGACGCAGCAGCACAAACAAGCGTGGCCTTCTTTTCGAATCGATACATAAGCGACCCTCCCAGATATCCTATTTAGTTATTTTAATCCACCTTTCGAGATTGATTTTCGCTACTTTCTGTTCAGTCTATGTAGCTAAATACAATTGATTGAACATATCGTTCAATCATTCTATTCTTTTCCTAAGCAATGAACATCTTAATTGGAGGCCTGCAGTGGAACTGACCAAGCGTAACTTTACAGTTCTGTACGAATACCTAAAGAACCCATATGCCAGCCAGCGAGAAGTCGCCGAGCGCACTGGCCTTTCACTTGGATCAGTAAACGCAGCAAATAAAGAGCTTACGAATGAGGGCCTTCTCGAATCGGACAGCCTAACCGACAGCGGTTACGAAGCACTTCACCCCTATAAGGTTGAAAACGCAGTGATATTAGCTGCGGGGCTTTCGAGCCGCTTTGCTCCTATTTCGTATGAAAAGCCCAAAGGCCTTTTAAAAGTACGTGGTGAGATTCTCATTGAGCGTCAGATCAGGCAGCTGCAAGACGCGGGTATCAGCAATATCACCGTCGTTGTCGGCTATAAAAAAGAGTATTTCTTCTATCTTGAAAGCAAGTTCGGCGTTTCGATTGTCGTCAACAACGAATACGCATCCAAAAATAACCACGCATCGCTTATGTGCGTAAAAGAGCGACTTGGCAACACCTACATTTGCTCAAGCGATGATTACCTTCTAAACAATCCGTTTGAAGCATACGTTTGGAAAGCATTTTATTCTGCTCAATATGCTGAAGGCGCCACCAAAGAATGGTGCATTCAAACGGGAGCAATGGATAGAATCACCAATGTTACGATTGGCGGTTCCGATGCATGGTACATGCTCGGACATGTCTACTTTGATAAAGCCTTCTCGCTTGCGTTTAAGCAGATTCTTGAAACGGAATACAACAAGCCCGAGACAACGGACAAGCTTTGGGAAGATCTATATATCGAGCACATCAAGGAGCTCGATATGGTGATCAAGAAGTATCCTGAGGGCGAGATTAACGAATTCGATTCTCTTGATGAGCTTCGTGTCTTTGATCCGCATTTTATCGAAAACGTTGACTCCGATATTTTCGATAACATCGAGCAAGTGCTCGGCTGCTCCAAATCAGAGATTCACGACGTTTATCCCCTTAAACAAGGTCTTACGAACCTATCGTGCCACTTTAGAACCAATGATGGAGAGTACGTTTACCGCCATCCGGGAGTCGGGACCGAACTGCTTATTAACAGAAATGGAGAAGTAGCCGCACTTAAAAAAGCTAAGGAACTTGGCCTTGACGACACGTTCATTCATGAGGACCCAAAGCGTGGTTGGAAAATTTCGAAGTTTGTACCCAACGCAAAGCAGCCTGATCCGCATGATGCTGCCCAAATGAATCGAATGATGCAGATGTGTCGTTCGCTTCACGAGAGTGGTGCAAATGTCGAAACCGAATTTGACTTCTACCTCGAAGCGAAGCGCTACGAATCACTTCTTCCGGAAAAAGGTCCCATCGACATTCCAGGCTACATGGAAATGTCCGCCGAAATCGATGAATTGGAGCGCTTTGTACAGGCCGATAATGCACCAAAATGCCTTTGCCACAATGACTTCTTTTACCTCAATTTCCTTATCGATGAGAACGACAAGTACTATCTCATTGACTGGGAATATGCTGGCATGAGCGATTACGCGAACGATTTTGGAACGTGCAGTGTCTGCTGCGAGCTTTCCGAAGATGAAGTCGACCGCGCGCTTGATGCATATTTTGGGCGCAAGGCAACAAACAACGAAGTTGCGCATAACTATGCGCACATTGCCCTTGCAGGATGGTGCTGGTACCTCTGGTCTCTTCTGAAAGAAGCCGAAGGTGACTTCGTGGGCGAGTGGCTCTATATCTACTTCAATTACGGTGCCAAATACCTTAAAAAGGCACTGGAGATCTATCGGAAAGGTGAGTAACGATGCAATTCGGCTTTTTTAGCGGCCTTCTTTGGGGCCTTGATACAGTAATTCTTGGAATCGGTTTGGCGCTCGCGCCCTATATTGGATCGGCGGAAGCGCTTGCATGCGCCTCCATTGCGGGATCTTTTCTCCATGATGCCTTCTGTGCAATCTGGCTCTTTGGATACATGGGAGTTCGAGGCAGATTAAAAGACACGCTCGCTGCACTTAAAACTCGTTCTGGCAAGGTCGTCATCGCCGGCGCACTGCTCGGTGGACCTATCGGAATGACCGGATACGTATTGGCGATTAATAATATCGGAGCAGCCTACACGGCAATTATCTCCGCCTTCTATCCCGCAGTCGGAGCATTCCTTTCGTTCGTGCTGCTGAAGGAGAAAATGGGCAAAGGTCAGATTCTTTCCCTTCTTGTTGCCCTTTGCGGCGTAATGACGATGGGCTATCTATCGGCCGGATCGAGCGAGATTGCAAATGCCCCTCTCGGCTTACTCGGCGCGGTGCTTGCCGTTATTGGATGGGGATCCGAAGCGGTGCTGTGCGCATGGGGAATGAAAGATGATGCCGTTGATGACGAAACGGCTTTGCAAATCCGTGAAACTACGAGTGCGCTTGTTTATGGAGTGCTCGTACTCCCTCTCTTCGGAGCATGGCATTTCACGCTGGGTGCTATCCCGAGCATGCCGACATTGATTATTGCACTCGCCGGACTCGCAGGAACTGCATCCTATCTGTTCTATTACAAGGGCATTGCGGCAATCGGAGCAGCGCGTGCGATGGCTCTGAATATATCCTATTCGGCATGGTCGGTGGTCTTTGGCCTGATCTTGCTTGGAACAATTCCCGACATGGCATCTGTAATCTGCTGCATTGTAATTGTATGCGGAACAGTTTTGGCAGCCAGTAACTGGGACGAACTATTTGGACGAAATAAGACGGCGTAGCTTGATTAACAATGCATTAAAAAAGGGAGAGCTCGTCGAGTTCTCCCTTTTTTAGCATTATGGCTATTCAATTACCACGGCCTGGCTATCCATCTGTTGCCACGTGCCGAAGAACACCTGGGCATTTCGCGTAACATTGCCGTTAATCGAATCCGAAAGATATACAATTCCCTGCTCGTCATCATAGCCTTTAAGGACTACGGCATGATTACCGCCCCACAGGCCATAGGAATGACCGTTATACCAACGCGTAGCATAACGGCCTCCCGGCCAACTTCCCCACTCGGTATTCCACATCTCAACAGGTTGACCACAGGTCAGTCTGTTCTTAATGGAAGAAATTGACGAGAAAGAGACGTCTTTTGCCTGCTTGCCACTTCCGGCAGCACACAGAAAGTTATTACCAGCAATAGTAATCGCAGGTGCGACGCATCCCATGAGACCCCCGCTGCTGCGCCTTGGGTTGCCATCAAAAGCGGTAACAAAGTTGCCATTGCTTCCCTTGGGCAAATAATAATCCGCAATAATCGTCTTACCTAAACCGAAACCATAGTAGTTAAGCAAGTTTGTAAGGGCAACCGACTCACAGCCAGTAGGAAGTTCCGGGTACTGTGAATAGCACGGGACATTGACCCAAGCGCCAACCATTGCGCCGGATGAACTGAACTTGTAGTCAGTAGAGCCGATCCAATACCAACCGTTGCTCAACATTACTCCCCCACGTGCGGCATCAAGGTAATACCATGTGCCCCCAAGGGAAAGCCATCCCGTTTTCATTGTGCCAGAAGCGGAATCTAGCCAGTACCAGTTACCGCCATCGTAAAGCCAGCCGGTCGCCATTCGACCATCCGAGCTAAAGTAATACCAAGACCCAGCTATTTGCTGCCATCCAGTCAGAATTACCCCATCAGCAGAACAATAATATCGAGAACCCTGACTCTCAATCCAGCCCGTTCTAACATTCCCGCCATCGTCAATCAACTGGATTCCCGAATCGGTCATGATGCCTTTAAGGTCAATTGCGCCGCTGGATGACGAATGATACATCCAAGACCCATCACCGTTTGACCAGCAATTAGCCATCATCTTGCCAGAGTTATTAAATATGTATTCACATGATCCAATAGTTTGAACACCAGTGGCCATGGCATGCGTCGTGGGGTCGAGCCAGTACCACGTACCGTTAAGGTTGAGCCAGCCGGAGGCGAGAGCGCCGGAGCCTGTCGCGTAGTACCAGGTCCCGCCGTCGAGCACCCAGCCGGTCGCCATGGCGCCGGAGCCGTCGAACCAGTATGCGGAGCCGTCGCACGCATGGAGGCCCGTCGCCATGGCGCCGTCCGCGTCGGGGTCGAGCCAATACCAGGAACCGCCGGTGTAAAGCCAGCCGGTCGAGGCGATACCGTCAGCAAACCAGTACCAGGAGCCGTCG
>CABUSV010000002.1 GCA_902494345.1 uncultured Collinsella sp. | reverse complement strand
GTGTCCATCCTCGCAGTATCCGGTTCTCAAGGTGCACGCCCCGCGGCTGATCCGGTCCGACCGGGCCGCGCGGCAAGGAGATATATTGCCAGACCGGAGGGGCGCCGTGGGCGGGAATCGCGCACTCCATATTTTGTTCACAAATGAATAGGGCCCTCAGTCGCATCACTGAGGTTAAAACTGAAGCATTGGCTTCTGATATTGGCGATGACCAGCTGTTTTATGAGTATTGAGACATCGGTCATCTCTGGAGCGCTACTTTACTCCAAAGGCATCAGCTATTTGTTTCCCATCGGTAAAAGGCGGGTTTTGTTCGCCAAGCGTTCTTATATATAGATAGATACGGGTTCGAGCCCGTGCACCGGCAACAAAAAAGACGGCCAACCGAAGTTGACCGTCTCAACAATCTTTGGGTGGGCCGTCAGGGGTTCAGCCTGCTTCGCAGGCGGCCGCTGCGGCGCTTTCGCGCCTTGCGCGCTGCGCTGGCAAACGCTCACGCGTTTACTCAGCTCCGCGCCCCGACGGGTTCGAACCCGTGCACCGGCAACAAAAAAGCGACCAACCGGAGTTGATCGCTTTCTATTCCATGGTGGGCCGTCAGGGGTTCGAACCCTGGACCTTGGGATTAAAAGTCCCCTGCTCTGCCAGCTGAGCTAACGGCCCGCGGGTGGCATTGTACCACGGTCTGGGACTATTCCCAACTCCATTGGCCGTTCTGGAAAATCACAACTTCACGTCCATCAGGCGTAATGCCCGTAATATCGATGTCGTCCGTGCCGATCATAAAATCGACGTGCGTGCTCGAGACGTTAACGCCATGCTCCAGGAGCTCCTCCTTGGACATGTCATACCCACCCTCGATGCATTCGGGGAAACCTACACCTAGCGCGAGATGGCAGCTAGCGTTCTCGTCATAGAGCGTATCGTAGAACAGAACACCACTTTCGCGGATCGGCGTGTTCTTGGAAATGAGTGCGACCTCTCCCAGGTGAGCAGCGCCCTCGTCAGTATCGATGATGCTTGCGAGCGTTGCCTTGCCCACGCGGGCGTCGTAGTCCACCACGCGGCCGCCCTCGAACTTAATCCAAAAATCGTCGACCTTATTGCCGTGGTGGATGAGCGGCATGGCAGAGTACACGATACCGTCGGCGCGCATGCGATCGGGCGAAGTGAAGACTTCCTCGGTGGGAATGTTGGGGAAGAAGGGGTGCCCATCGGGCGTCTTGCCCTTGCCGCCGGCCCACTCGTGACCTTTCGTCATGCCAATCGTCAGATCGGTTCCATTTGCCGCGGTGTAATGCAGGTAGTCGAAACGATTGTCGTTCAGGAAACGCAGGTTCTTTTCGAATGCGGCGTCATGGAGTTCCCAGTCGCTCTCTGGGTCCTGGCCATCGGCGCGCGCGGTGTGCAGAATCGCATTCCACAGCTTATAGATTGCAACCTCATCGGCGTCTCCTGGGAACACCTCGTGCGCCCAAGCCACGACCGGAGCGCCGGCGATGCACCACGGATTGATGTTGTAATCCAGTCCACGGCGGAAAACTTTGCACTGCGTATTCCTCGCCTTTGATGCCGCGGCCGGCTTGGCTGGATTGATGCCCTTGAGGGCCGCAGGATCCGCACCCTCGATAAAGACAAAGCAGGCACCATCCTGGGCCAAGGAATCCAGCTGCATGCGCTTCCACTCGGGCGTCTGCTCAAAATAGCTTTTCTCGACATGCTCGTACGTAAGCCTCGTCACGGCATCATCGGCCCAAATGACCGTCACGTGGCCGGCGCCGGCAGCATAGGCCTCCGCGACCACCACGCGCGCAAACGGCGCGCACTCGACCGGAGACTGAACGACGACCTCCTGGCCGGGCTTGACGTTTACGCCCTTGCGGACGACCAGGCGCGCGTAGTTTTTAATCTTGGGCTCCAGGGCCTTCATGCCCTCCAGAGCCTCTTCGACCGTCAGGGCAGCTCGAATCATGTGCCACTCCATCTATCTATAGAACAGTAAAAAGGCGCGCCGCAAAAACGACGCGCCTTATATCTTAGCGATAAGTATGTATGCAAACGCTACTTCTTCTTGGAGTCCTTCTTGTCCTCCTCGGCAGCCGAACGCTCGATAAGAGCGTTGAGCTTGTTCTCGGACATGCCCTCGGCCTGCGCGCGGTACATGTTGCGCAGGGGACGAATACGAACGAAGTCGTAGATAAAGTCACCCAGAATGACGACGTAGGACAAAACAATACCGACCATCTGGACGGGGCTGGACACCATGCCAGCGGGAGCGAAGTACAGCGAGGCCCAAATTGCCACGACGAGCACCATGCCAATGGCGAGCACAATCCACCAGATGCGACGGCGCTTGGTGTAGTCCTCGTCCTGCTTGAGGAGGATATTCGACACCGTATAGATGCGGTCCTCCTTGGCGCGCTGCTTAGCCTTGCGGGCGCGCTTCTCCTCTTTAGAGAGGCCCTCGAGGTTCTCGCCCTTCTCGAGCTCTTTGCGGCGTGCCTTAGACGAAGCCGGCACGACGCGAACGGAGCTCGCTGCTTGGCGGGCGGGCTTAGCAGATGCGGCAGATTTGCGCGCAACCCCGGTAACTTCGTGGGATTGCGTGCGCTTGTTCGTGGCGCTACGGGTACTCACTTATGCGTTCTCCTTCATGCTTGTGAACTGGGAGCCCGTGATGATCTGGAAGGCCTCGCGATAGCGCTCGGACGTGCCATCGATGACCTCGGCGGGCAGGTGCGGGGTCTCCCCCGTCATATCCCAGTTGGCCTTGAGCCAATTGCGGACGAATTGCTTGTCGTAGCTAGGCTGGATCTTGCCCTCCTCGTAGCTGGCAGCAGGCCAGAAACGGCTGGAGTCGGGCGTGAGACACTCGTCGATCAGCGTGACCTTGCCATCAATAACACCAAACTCGAACTTGGTGTCGGCAATGATGATGCCACGGGTCGCGGCGTACTCGGCAGCGGCCTTGTAGATCTTGAGGGAAAGGTCACGAATCTGCGTGGCGATGTCCTCGCCCACGATCTCGCAGCAACGCTCGAACGAGATGTTCTCGTCGTGGTCACCGATCTCGGCCTTCGTGGACGGCGTGAACAGCGGCTCAGGAAGCTTGGAAGCCTCGGTCAGGCCCTCAGGCAGCTGGATGCCGCAGACGGTGCCGTTCTCGTCGTAGGTCTTCTTGCCCGAACCGGTCAGATAGCCGCGGACGATGCACTCGATAGGAATCGTCTGGGCCTTCTTAACCAGCATGGCGCGGCCAGCGAGGTAGTCACGATACTCAGCAAACTCCTCGGGGAAATCCGCCGGGTCGATGGAAACGAGATGGTTGGGGACGATGTCGGCAAACTTATCGAACCAGAATGCCGAGATGCGATTGAGTACCTCTCCCTTAAACGGAATCTCGTCGGGAAGAATGAAGTCGAACGCAGAAATGCGGTCGGTGGCGACCACCAGCAGGTTTTCACCGGCATCGTAAATATCACGAACCTTGCCACGGGAATCCGGACGACGCTCCATCGTTGTCACGTGAGTCACTCCTTACCTAAATACGACAGAAATGCGGGTTCTTTCCCGCATGTTTTCGCAAACTCGGAGCGGCAGGGACGCGGCCCCTCCTTCACCGAATAGCGAAAAGCTAGTGCTCCATTGTAGTAGATGCCGCGTCCGCCGTGTGCTCGCGGGGCAGATGAATTGTAAAAGTCGTACCCTTTCCAAGCTCCGACTCCACGGATATGTAGCCATGGTGACGCTCGACGATCTGCTTGGTCACGGCGAGGCCAACGCCCAGGCCGCCAGCTTCGCGGGCGCGGCTGGCATCGGCGCGCCAAAACCGCCCGAAGATGCGCGACAGATCGTCCTTGGCAATACCGATGCCGGTATCAGAAACGGCAATGCTGACGTGCTTGCGGTCACTGAGCACCGACACCACGACCCAACCGCCCTCGGGGGTGTAGCGCATGGCGTTGCTCATGAGGTTGATAACACATTGCGTGATCATGTCGGGATCGGCCTCAACGACATCGTCGTGACCCTGGGTCTCGTCCGCAAAACGCAGGCGCAGATCGCGGTCGACAAACAGGCGCTCCTGGGCATTGACGATGGAACGCACAAAAGGAACCATGTCCACCGGCTCAAGGTTGAGCGGAGCCGTGCTGTTTTCCATGCGCGACAGGTCGAGCATCTGCTGCACCAGACGAGCCAGGCGACGCGTCTCGGAAGCAACGGTTTCCAAATGCTCATCGTCGGTGGGATACACGCCATCCTGCATGGCCTCGACCGTTGCGAGCATGGCCATAAGCGGCGTGCGAAGCTCGTGTGCAACGTCTGAGGTCAGGCGCTTCTCGTGTTTCATATCCTTCTCGAGCGAAGTGGCCATCTCATCGAAGGTCTCACCCAGCTGATCGATCTCGTCATCACCGCGCAGTCCCGTGCGAGCCGACAGGTCGCCGTCACGGATTTGCTTTGCGGTACTGGTGATGCGATGAATCGGCTTGGTGAGCATGCGCGACACGAGCGATCCGATAACGACCGAAATGCAGATTGCAACAACCGCGGCGAGGGCCATGGCGTTAAAGGTCTTCTCCCTAAACGCAGAGTCCGCCTTGGTGAGCAGAGCGTCGGAGCCGATGGCCCACAGCTTTACCTGTCCGACATGCTCGCCGGAAGACGTTACAATCTCGACGTTAGCAACGCTATCGGAGTCGGTTGGAGCAGACGAGACCGGGCTATGCGATGCCCTCTTGCCGCTCGTGTCGTCGGTCGTAGCCTGGTTTTCGCGTACATCGGCGGTGGCGCTTGCCGAGGGCCAGGAATCGTCATAAACGATCACGCCCTTTTTATTGACGACCTGCATGCCCAGATCGTCGGAAACCAAACTCGACGTTGCGACCGTGCGCAGTTCTCCCGCGGTCCAAGAGCCGTTTTCCTCATATGAGGTTGCCAACTTCTCGGCAGCGGAATTTGCGATTTCGACGATATTGGAGCGTGTGTAATCCGAAAAGACCGTGCCCCACACAACAGAGACAACGCCCACCAGCACCAATACCGTCATGAGCGATGTCAGAGCAAAAGCAAGTGCCATGCGCGAGGGATAGCTCATCGTTGGCCGTGAATCGGAACGAGGCGTGTTCCAACTAGCCTTGGAACCCGCCTCGCTCTCCTGCTTGTGCTTTTGTCCGATTTCAAAGCGCGCAGGTGTCATAAGTGATTTCCCTATTTCTCGTCCGACTTATCGGTCTTGGCCGGAGCCTCGAAGCGATAGCCGACACCATGGACGGTGTAGAGCCACTTGGGCTTCTTGGGATCATCGCCCAGCTTGGCGCGAAGATTCTTCACGTGGCTATCGATGGTGCGCTCATAGCCCTCAAAGTCATACCCAAGCACTTTCTCGACCAGCTCCATGCGGTTATACACACGGCCGGGATGGCGGGCAAGCGTGGTGAGCAGCTTGAACTCGGAAGCCGTCAGATCGACTTCCTTGCCCTCGACCAAGATCTTGTGGCCCGAGATATCGATGACCAGATCGCCGAAGTCGAGTACCTCGACGGCGGGCTCGTCGGCCTGATGGGCACGGCGGAACAGAGCGCGAACGCGAGCGACGAGCTCGCGCGGCGAGAACGGCTTAATCAGATAGTCGTCGGCGCCGAGCTCAAGACCGATAATACGGTCCTCGATCTCGCCCTTAGCCGTCAGCATGATGATGGGGACATCCGAGGTATCGCGAATGGTGCGGCAAACGCGCTCGCCGGGGATCTTGGGGAGCATAAGGTCGAGCACGACCAGGTCGAACTGATGCTTCTCGAACTCCTCGATCGCGGACTGGCCGTCGCCGACGCCCACAACCCAGTAGCCTTCGCGCTCGAGATAGGCAGCGACGGCGTCACGGATTGCCTTCTCATCCTCGACCAGCAGAATCTTTTTTGCATCTGAAGCCATAACACGGCCCCCCCTGTCTCAATTAGCTAAGAACAAGCCCATTTTAACGCACCTGAGCCCGCCGGATGCCGCTATGACGCGGCAGCTCGGCGGGCGGTACTCACAATTACAACGCGTTTATTCCCCTGTTGGCGCCTCTTTAACCCCTCTAAGCTTAAAGAGAGAATAGGCGTGCAGTGACCGTCTCGGGTATACCCTGGCTGTTGCGTACCGTGGCGTACGTAAGAAATGAGTCCGACTTTCCCGCCGTAGCTGGATAATCGCCATACTCTAAAGCGCGGTCGGGCGACAGCAGCGAGCCATAGGTCTTGGCAGAGGTGTCGATCAGGAAATGCGACGCCTGTACCTTAACAAGGTATTTATTCTTCTTGCCAGCCGCACATGCGAGCGGCTCGCGGGACAGGAAGAGATACGGCCCTCCCTCATTACCGATATACGTGCCCATGTTGCCCAGGCTGCCCACGCCACTATAGGTCGCCTCGATAGAAAACACGAAGGTATCGCCCATGTATACGGCCTCGAAAGGCGAGACTGACGAGGGAAGAACTAGCTGGGCACGTTTGGTGTTGTTGCCGTCGGTCAGATCGATTGCCGTTATGCCGTAGTAGACGCCCTCGTCGTTGCGGACACGCGGCGAGATGGTCAAAATGCCGTCGCTCGCGCGCGGGGCCGATGCAAAGCGACCCGTCGATTTCCAAATTATCTCGGCCTTGGATTCATCAAGCGAGCGACGATAGCAAAACGAATCACTACTCGTTTTATTGCCGCC
Source organism: uncultured Collinsella sp. (assembly GCA_902494345.1). GTDB lineage: Bacteria > Actinomycetota > Coriobacteriia > Coriobacteriales > Coriobacteriaceae > Collinsella. The sequence continues at coordinate 200,422 of CABUSV010000002.1, read as the reverse complement.
TGCCGAAGGCATTTTATACCAGATAACCGATGACCCGAACGCCGTAAACAGGGGCGGATCATAGTCCTTGCCACCTCGATCGAGCTCAACCACATCGCCAGAGAGCGAAGCGCCCGACAGATTTTGAGCGTAGAGCTTCCACGATGAATTGGCAAAGTTCATCTCAACCCACGCGAATACGCCGTCGCCGGCACGGACATCGTAGAATGCGTATCCCGTGCCCTCGATAGGATCCTCGATTAATGTGGTTAGCGAGCCATCGCCCAGGTTGAGCACACCGAGTGTGTTGGCGTGCAGTGCCGATGCGGGCGCCATCATCGCCGCGGCGTAATCGCCGTCGCAGTAGTACAGCAGCGTACCCAGAGGCAGCGTCCATGACGCCGCCGGCTCAAGATCGATGTCGACTGCCTCGTACTCATCCGTAATCGAGATGATTTTGGAATCATCCTTGATAACCTGCGGCTCGCCGGCGGCATCATCGCTGGTGCCCGTTTTTTTCGAGCATCCGGCAAGCACCGTGGCAGCGCCCGCGGCAGCCCCACCGAGTACAAAGCCGCGACGCGATATTCCGTTCTTGATGTGATCGGCGATACCCATTAGGCGATCTCGGCGCGAGCGGCCTCGATGGCGCGCGTAAGCTGGTCGGCGCAGGAGGTCTTTTTCATACCGCAGGTATTACCGGCGAGAACCTCGATTACGCGATCGGCAGGAGCGCCCTCGACCAGCTTGGAGATTGCCTTGAGATTGCCGTCGCAGCCACCGGTAAACTCAACGCCTATCACCTTGTTGCCGTCATCGGAAAGGTCAAGGTGAATATTGCGAGCACACACGCCCTGAGGCTTGTAATCAAACGAAATCATGCGATCCCCTCTCAGAATGTTATTCGAGACGACTATTATCCCCGTCTTTCCCTAAATGCAACGAGGCGCTTTGCCGGCAACACACATTACCAGCAAAGCGCCCTAAAAAGCTAACGTTATGCCCGAACCTACTCGAAGCTCAGCTGCTCCAGACGATCAAAGACCGTGTCGATACGGGTGAGGAAGTCCCATGGATCAAAAATCTCGTCGAGCTTCTCCTGGCTGACAGTGCAGCGCGGGTCGGCCTCGAGACGCTCCTTAAAGGTGGGGCCGGAGACACAATCCTGTACCTCGTGCCAGGTTGCCATGGCGTTCTCCTGCACAATGGCGTACGCGTCCTCGCGGGTGATGCCCGTATCGACGAGGGCGAGCAGCACCTTGGAGGAGAAGATGAGGCCGCGGGTCTTATTGAGGTTGGCCATCATGCGGGCAGGGTACAGCTGCAGGCCGTCGATAACGCGAATGAGGCACTGGAACATGTGGTCGAGGGCGATGAAGCTGTCGGCCTGGGCGACGCGCTCGGCAGAGGAGTGCGAAATGTCACGCTCGTGCCACAGGGCGACGTTGTCGAAGGCAACCTGCGCGTTGGCCTTCACGACGCGCGACAGGCCGCAGACCTTCTCCATGGTGATGGGGTTGCGCTTGTGCGGCATGGCGGAGCTGCCCTTTTGACCCTTACGGAACGGTTCCTCGGCCTCGAGTGTATCGGTCTTCTGCAGATTGCGAACCTCGGTAGCGATGCGCTCACAGGTGGCCGCGGTGGTGGCGAGAACGCCGGCGAGGTAGGCGTGATGATCGCGGCTAATAACCTGCGTGGACAGCGGGTCGTGAACCAGGCCCAGGTGCTCGCAGACATATTCCTCGACAAACGGCTCGATGGAGCTGTACGTGCCGACAGCGCCCGAGATGGCACCAAAGGCAACGTTCTTGCGGGCATCCTCAAGACGGTCCAGATCGCGCTTGAGCTCCCAGGCCCAAGAGCCAAACTTCATGCCAAAGGTCATCGGCTCGGCATGGATGCCATGAGTGCGGCCGGCGCAGAGCGTGTTGCGCTCCTCGAAGGCGCGACGCTTGCAAATCTCGCCGAGCTTCTTGACGTCCTCGATGATCAGGTCGCAGGCCTGGGTGAGCTGGTAGCACAGGGCCGTGTCGCCCAGATCCGAGCTGGTCATGCCATAGTGAACCCAGCGGCTGGGCTTGGGGTCGCCCTCGGGAACATCGGCATCGATGTATTCCTTCATGTTGGTCAGGAAGGCAATGACGTCGTGGCGCGTGACTTCCTCGATCTCATCGACCTTCGCCTTCTCAAAGTTGGCATGGTCGCGGATCCACTGGGCCTCGTCTTTGGAAATACCGATCTTGCCGAGCTCCGCCTGGGCCTCGCAGGCCAAGACCTCGATCTCCTGCCAAATGGCGTACTTGTTCTCGAGGGAGAAGATGTGTCCCATCTCCGGGCGGGTATAGCGATCGATCATAGCGGCTCCTTTTTGGTTATTGGCACGTTGGTCGTAACCCAACTATTGTACCGTGCGCAGGTGCAAGTATGGGCAGCAGGCATTAACCTAACATTTTGGAATTGGAGCGAGCATAGGGACGTCCGCGCATTTGCTTCGCAAATCCGCACCGGCTTCAGTGGCATACCGAGATCCGGGGAAGTGCGGGAGCAAAGCGGGCTGAATCTACCATTCCCGAAACCTTCCTTGCTCCACGGAGCGGGCAACGGGACATCCGCGCGTCCGCGTCGCGGACGCGGACCGGCTGCGGCGATCTCCTCGGATTCACGGAGACGATAGGGAAGACTTTGTTGAATTGGCCGTCCCGAGGTCTTCCGCGCTCGGTGGAGCGGGCAACGGGACGTCCGCGTATTTGCTTCGCAAATCCGCACCGGCTTCAGGCGCCTGTCGGCGCCTTCGCCTGCTCGCTACAAACGCTTCGCGTTTGCTTAACGCTCGCACCCTGTCGGGTTCGAGTCCCGGCACTTTATTGAAAAAAGCACGGAACCGTGATGGTGCCGTGCTTGTGCTCTTAACTGGAGCGGGCAACGGGACTCGAACCCGCGAGTGTCAGCTTGGGAAGCTGATGCCTTACCACTTGGCGATGCCCGCTTGTGTGTTGGCTAGTATAACGCGGTTGTCTTGTTCGATACAAGGGTGTCGATGCTTGTTTTAGCTGTGGAGAATCGTTTGAAAACCGCGCCAATTGTGGAGATGAGGACCTTTGTCTTTCTTTTCTTGCCATCTTCTACCTGCGCCTTTATCTGATTGTTGTATTTGAGCTCGATTTGTCAGAAATCGGGCAAGCTTTTGGTCAGCTTCTGGTACTTACCCGCATGAACCATGGCGGTAGCCTCATCCCAAGCGCCGCGGCCTCCCCGTGCGGCGCACGAGGGATAAGGAGCAGCCATGTCCAACGCACCTACGCACTCTGTCCACAGCGCAATCGCAACAGGCCCGCTGCTCCTGCTCCTCTTTTTTCTGATCGGCTGCCTGGCCCCAGGGTCCGCACTCGCCGTCGACGGAAGTGACGCTCTTAATTTCCGCACCATAAGCGACGGCTGCGGCCCCTTCGGTGTCGGTAAATACGAGGCACAGGACACTTCGATTTCGTACTGCATGAATCAAGACTGCCCCGGCCCCAGCAAGCCGGGAGGGCCATGGCGTACATATAACCAGGGCTGGACATGGCTCGATGACGAATTTGCCGCCATCGTCTGTCACGGATACCCCTCCAATACATCTTTTGGCGGCCACAACCTGTCGCCCGATCTCGCCCGTGCCGCCACCCAGATTGCCGTGTGGATGCTCAAGGGAACCACGCATCCCGACGGCACCTATTCGTATACAAATAGCAAGGGAGTTGCCAGGAGTGGTAGGTTTTACGAAAACGCCGAGGCCGTAGCGGCTGCACGTTGGCTCTACGACAGCGCTAAGTCCGGATCCATTAAGGCAGCCCCACATCGAGCCAGGCGTTATCACGGCCCGGTCTCGGGTGAGGGTCGACACCAGGACATGCTCTATGTTCTGCCCGCCGTCTCCGTATCTTTCCAAAAACAATCGTCCCAGGCTGACATCACCGCCGGTAACGACACCTACAGACTCGGTGGCGCAACCTTCGATATCTTTGAAAGTGCGGGCGACGCACGTGTCGGCACTATCCAGATGGACGAAAACGGGCGTGCGCAAGCAACGCTTTTGCCCAATACGGCATATTACCTGGTCGAAACCAAAGCCCCGGCAGGCTATATCCCTCGAAGCGATCGAATAGCCTTCACCACACAAAACAGCGGCGAGCATGTCACTGTCAACGAGCAGCCCGGCACCATCACCTTGCGTATTGCAAAAGTCGATGCCGCCACGGATGCCGGCGCCCAGGTTGGGGCGTCGCTTGCGGGCGCTGAATTCACCTGCGCCTCGCAATCAACTCCCGGCTGGACTCGCACCCTTACGACCGACGAAAACGGACGGGCGATCCTCAATGACGTTCCTCTGGGTACCTTTACCATCTACGAATCGAAAGCGCCCGAGGGCTACCTGATTTCAAACGACTGTTGGAGCTACACCGTCGGTGCCGAGCAACTCGGAGATACGGGCACCGTTGAGCTCGAAAGCCGTATTCCCAACATCCCCATCGCCTTTGACCTTGAGATCTCGAAGTTTAAGGACCATGGCGATAACGATGAGTCCGGCCTTGAGCAGCCGGCGGGAGGCGTCGTCTTTGAAGTTGTCAGCAATAGCTCACAACAAGTCGTCGGCACGTTGACCACAAACGTTTACGGCTTTGCCTCCACCAAAGACCAGCCCGAAGCATGGTTTGGCGCAGGCAAGCGACCCGCCGGCGCTCACGGTGCCATTCCCTACGACCGCGCGGGCTACACCGTTCGCGAGGTTGCAGAAACGGTCCCTGAAGGATTTAAGCAAGCAGGTGAATGGACCATCACAGCAGAGCAGACCGCAGATGGCACCGAGCTTCAGTACATCGTTGACAACCATGCCCTATCGACACACCTTCAAATCGTAAAGCGCGATGCTCAGACCGGCGGCACCGTACCACTTGCCGGCTTTACGTTCCAGCTGCTCGATAGCCACCACGAGCCCGTCTCGCAAACATGTTGGTATCCGGCCCACAATGTAATGAATACCTTCACAACCGATACAGCCGGCGCCGTCACGCTGCCCGAATCACTTAATCCCGGAACGTACTACGTGCGCGAGGCATCAGCCAAGGAACCGTATCTGCGCGGAGGAGACCTGGAGATAACGATTCCCGCCGACAGAAATCTGACACCGGTCGCCGTCGCCTCGTTCTATGACGACGCCGCAACCGGAAGCATCGAAATCATTAAGACGGATGCCGTAGATGGGCACACCCTCGCTGGAGCCACGTTTGACATCCGCGCTGACAGCGACATCGTGCGAACCGACGGCAGCATCGTCGCCCTGGATGGCGAAACCGTCGCCACCGTTACAACCGACGAACGGGGGCATGCGCGAGTCGACCATCTTTCGTTGGGATGCGGTACCGCCACCTACGAGGTCGTCGAGACACAAGCGCCCGAAGGTTATCTGCTCAACCCGACCCCACACACTGTGAAGTTGTCGTACGCTGACCAGCAAACGCCCGTGATCGAAGTGCACCTTGACGTTTCCAACGACTACACCAAGCTCGATGTCACCAAAGTCGACGCGTGCGGAGGTCAGGAAGTGACAGGCGCCGAGCTTGTCCTCTACGACTCCAATGGCAACGAAATCGATTCTTGGACTTCATCCGGCAAACCGCACCGCATTGAGCACCTTTCACCCGGCACCTACACCCTGCGCGAAACGATGTCTCCGCGTACCTATGACCTCGCCGAAGAGATAACGTTTGAAGTAAAGGCCACGGGAGAAGTTCAAACCATGGCCATGAAGGATGCCCCCATCGAAATCAGGGGAAGCGTCGATAAGCGCCAAGAGATTGCACAGCCGGTCATAAGCAAACTCGTTGCCAACGGCGACGGAAAAAACCGAGCCAAAGCACGGGCCAACACGCAAGGCGCCTTCTCCTATACCATCGACGCTAAAAATGAGTCGAGCACCTGGGTCGACGAGTTGACCATCACCGACGACCTTGAGTGCGCCAAAGATGGTGCAGCGAAACTTGTTGCCGTTGAAACCCCTATTGCGGTCGGTGATCTAAACGGGCTGTGCAACGTGTGGTATCGAACGTCTCCGGCAGGAACAAGCGATACGGTCAAGCAGGTCAATGCAACGCTTGACGACGGGCATCGAAATCCTTGGCTCGAAACGGAAGAGGTCACAAAGCTGCTGGGCGGCGATGTGCGTCTCGTCGATTACGACGGGTGGCACCTATGGAAAGCAGATATCCCGACGGACAAGTCCGTCACGCTCGATACGAAAGAGATTGATCTTACAGACGACGCCGTCATCACGGGCATCCGTTTTGAATACGGTGCGGTAGCCGCCGGCTTTACAACCAGAAGCGAGGCGGGCTCTTGGACCCGGGATGACCTTAAAGACGAACATGACGATCTTGACGATGCCAAGGCGGCCCTTAGCTCGGATGCCCGAGGCGCAGTCGTGCATATGCAGGCAACGCCGTCCTATACGCCCCAAACCGCACTTGCCAACAGCGCGCGCGTCGATCTTTGTCGCAACGGCGGTGGCGATAAACTCGAGGCGCATGATGAGGACCGCGTCATCCAACGATGCGCCCTGCCTCAGAACCTGCCGGCAACGGGATCTGTTCCCGTCGCCGCATGCATCACCGCACTCCTGACCTCGGGCGCTGCAGCCATATGGTTCGCTCGCCTTAGATCAGCCACAAAGAAGCGCTAGCACGATGAAAAAGCGGGCGAGCCAGTCTCCCGGCTCGCCCGCCTTGGGCATAAACGACGAATCGACTATTCAGCAGATGACGAACCGCCATCGATGGCTGCCTGATCGGACTCGGAAATACCGTCAGCACCCAAACTTTGCTCTTGCTCCACCTCTTCGTTCATTGTCGTCTCGGGCGTCGAGCCCTTAACGCCAACGACATACGCGGCCCCAAAACCCAATGCGATAGCGATCAGGGTCAAAATCAGATAGATGGGCCAATGGCGCTTGATGTACGAAAACACGCTGACTCCTTAGCGGGTCTGTCTACGAACGACGAATGACCTCGGTCACGACCTCGGACACCGTAGCGATATTGGTCGGATTGACGTTGTACGGCAGGTCATCCTCGGTGCGAGCGCAGGCAAGGCGCGGGCCGTCCACACCGGCGATCGTAAGGGCGCGACGGCTCGCCTCGAGCGCTGCGGATGCATCGGTTTTTGCATAGGGCATCTCGAACGCACCGCAATCGACGTGGAACGACTTACACACCTTGCTGACAAGATTCATGATGCGGCGATCGCCCTTAAACAGCTGCTGCTCGCCCTCGACCGTTACCACCGAAAGCCTGCCGGCACCGATAGACTCGAGGTTGATGAAGAACACGCCGCGGAGCTTGTCACGATGCGAGGCCAAAAACGCCCTCATGCCGGCGCCGTCGCAATCGGACGCGCCCGTTGCGACGAACCAGATATCGTGGCCGAGCAGCTCATCGTCGCCCATGGAGGCAACGGCCGAGAGCATATCCTCGGCAGAAGCACCATCAGAGGAGGTGGCGCCGCCCTTCCAACCGTCGTCGTCATCCTCGAAGTTATCCCACGAGCCAATGCCGCGACCAGACTTCTTGGCATCGTAATCGTCTTCGACGCCCAGCCAGTCGCTCATGCTGTCCTGCTCGTTCTTCTTTTTGCGACCGAACAAGCCACCCAGGCCACGCTTCTGCGGCTTGGCGCCCGTCGAAGCAGGAGCCGAGATGGTCTCGAGCGGTTGTGCGCCCGAGGAGATGGGCATGGGGGTCGAAACCGGTGCCGATGTGGGCTCGGGGCCCTGCGCCGTCGCAAAGGGATCATTTGTCTGTGCCGAAGGATCGGGAAGATCGAACAGCGACGTGCGGGACGCGACGTTGGCCTGTTGCATCGAAGGCAGCGACGGATCGGGGACCGAGGCCAGCGGCGACGAAGAGGGCGCAGGCGCGGAAGCCGGGTCGGGGATATTCATTTGCTGGCGCGGAGGCACCTGAGACGAAATCTGCGCCATGAGGGAGTCAACTGTCTCGTCCTGCGTGGGAGCGACATTGGCCACCGTGGCACCGGGGTCGCTCGGCGCGGGCATGGTAAAGATCTGCGTAGAATAAGGCCTGGACTTATCCGTCTTGGGAGCCTCGTCAATCGCAGGGGACTCCTGCTCCATAGCAGGAGCCTCGACCTGCTCGGGTGCGCTGGCCTCAACGGAATCGGCCTCGTCGATAACCGAATCATCGGCGGCGTCCTGAGCACCATCGGAGATGGGAAGGGGCTCAGCAATTGCGGTGCCCTGCTTCTCAAACGTCATCGTGGCATCGAATGACATGGTGCCATCGGCCGGCTGCTGCGCCTCAAAGGACGTCGTAGCCTCGGCAACGTCGGCGGATGTCGGCTGCGGAGCCTCGAAGGACGTCGTGGCGTCGGCGACATCGACAGGCTCCGGCTGCTCGGCCTCGCTCTGCTCGAACTCCTGTGCCGCACGCTCGCGCTCGGCCTCGGCGGCCTGCTGCTGAGCGATGGCCTCCCGCTCGGCGGCCTCGCGGGCAGCGGCGCGCTTTTCCTCAAAGTCGTCAACGAACTTCTTGCCCTTCGCAAAGGCGCCCTTAAAGAAGCTTGAAGCGCTGGCACCAATCGAGGAGAACGCGGAAGCGATATCGGCATGGGGCGTTGTCGAGGGAAGCTCAGCCGAGAAATCGGTGTCGCTCTCATAGGACACGCGCTGCGGATACTCGTCATAGTCTTCGTCGGCGGTCTCGTCTTCAACCTGTGCCGGAGCGGCAGGTGCCAGAATATCCAGACCGGCTGCAGAATCGAGCACGGGCTTTGCGTCAGACTCCGCGGCAGCAACAGGGACAGCGACCGGCTCGGTGGGAGCAACAGCCGTATTGGCCGCGGGCGCAGGCTCCTGTGCAACGGGAGCTGACTCCGGCTCAAACGTCGGCTCCTCGCCCTCTTCGTAATCGAGCGTGCAGGACTCGGGAAGCATGCCGAGCGCACGGATGGCATCCGAACCAAAGCGGATATTGCCGGCGGCATTGCGATAGAGCTTGGGCTTGGGCTCGGCGACTTCGACCACCGCGGGCTCCTCCGCCGGCTCGGCGGTGGACTTTTCCTCGGTGGACACTTCGGCCTGGGCAGTCTGGTCTTGAGCCTCGGGCGCGATAACGCCGATCAGCGTCTCGTCGGCAGAGGCACCCTCAAAACCATCGATCTGTCCATCAAAAGCCTCGTCCTGCTCGGGTACATCGCCCGGCGCCACCGGCTGGCCAAACTCGTCCTCGTCGTAGGAAGGTTCCTCATATTCAATGGTGTTGCCGTAGTCGTTTTGCTGTTGGGCCGCGGCATACTCGGCCGCCGCGCGCGCCATTTCCTCGGCGCGACGCTTCTGCTCGCCAAAATAGGTATCGAACGGAATGTCGTCGGGGAACTCGTTTTCGCCCTGATAGGGGGCAACGTTGTCCATGACACCGAGCATGGCGGCAACAGAGGACTTGTTGCACACCGCGCCAGACGTGTAGGGGAGCACAAAACGGTTGGAGATGATATTGGCGGCGTTGGCCAGTGCCACAAGGGAGGCCAGAATCGCGACAACCCACAGCAGCACCTTGAGCACGCCGGGAAGCGGCAGGATACGCAGGATGGCGACAGCCGCGGGCGCGATCGTGGCGACAGGCAGGAGCTTGGCGATGAGCGCGCGATACGGAGCGTAGGGCTCGCGAGCAAGGAGCTCGGCGCGGGGGGAATCATAGTGGGCCACCACGACGACCGGGCGGTTGCGCGGAGACGCAAGCGGGCCCGAGGCCTTGTGATAGGCGATGACATTTTGACTCACACCGGTCTTCCCCAGGCGCGAAACCACGGGATGCCCCGTGCGCTCGAGCACGTAGAGCACGGCACCGACAATGGCCAGCAAGGTGCCGACCAAGCCGATACCGCCGCCGATGCCCATCAGTAAGGCGCCGGCAAACGCCAGGATACCGGTAACGGCAAACGCCAACCTGCTGGGTGCGGGAGCATTAAATTCCTGCACCTCGGGGTCAAAGCCGTGGTTGCGAAAAATCTGAGCGATATCCTCAGCAGCCAGGCGCTCTTCTTCACTGCACGCCGGCGTAATGCCGGTGTTCTGCAGCAGGTGGTTAATATAGTTCTGGGTGTTCGCCATGTGCGCTCCACATCCATAATCCGACAAATAGGCCCAATGCATGCACATTAGAACCGTATATAGTCGAAAGTATACCCCGAGCGAGCGCAAACGACCGAATTCGGGGCATCTTAACGCCGCGAGCGGACAAGGATATAGCCTAATCTCCATATCGGACTAAAATCATGGCATCAAACGACCTTCTCATGCGAGGATTCTATGACGGCAATCGACGCGACCGCGACAATTAAAAAGGGTGCACCCGAGCCCGGTTTCGATAAAACGGCTCAGCGCATCCTCAACCTTTTCTTTGTACTCAACAGTTCTCCCGAACCGCTGACGACCGAGCAAATCGTCCTGGATTCCGATTTGGGGTACGGCTCGGGCAATATCGACTCAGACAAGCGCAAGTTCCGCCGCGATCGCGACAAGCTGCTCGAACGCGGCATCGTTATCAGGGAGGTTCGTGCTGCCGGAGCGCAGGAAACCGAGGAGAGCGCGTGGACGATCGACCGCGAGCACACGTTTGCCGCGGGCGGTCTCATCACCGCAGACGATGCCGACATCCTGCTCAACGCCATCGACCAGACACTCGCGGCAGGCTCATCCACCTTTGCCGCGCCGCTTGCCGACATTCGCTCCAAGATTGCCTACCTCACCGGCATGTCGACGACAGGAGAGGCACCGATCCGCCGCTCTCCCGCCGTCGATGCGGTATGGAGTGCCTTTGCCGAGCGTTGCGCGCTGCGCTTTTTGTACCAAAACGGACGCGGTGAACAACGCGAGCGGACCGTTTGCGTCTACGGCATGTTCGAGCGCGAGGGTACGGCATACTTCTGCGGCCTCGACAATGCCACCGGCAATATCAGAACATTCCGCTGCGACCGCATCATTCGCGCCTGGAGACCTTCGAAAACTTACGCCATTCCTGCGGATTTCAACCTCAACGATTACTTATTCTTTGAGTTCGATTTTGCCGACCGCCCACCCGTTGCGGCTACGTTCTCGTTCGCGCGTGAAGCGCAGGCCGATATGATCAGCGGTCTCACACGCGGACGGGGCGAGCTCATGCGCACCGAAGCAGGTTGGACCTGGACCGTTGACGTGCGCGACTTTGAAGCCGCAGCCTCGTTTTGCATGGCCCATGCCATGGATGGCATGAGGCCCGTCGCCCCCGATTCTCTCAAGCAGGCGTGGAATCACCTCATCGAAAGGACGGTGCACGAGCATGCCCGTGCGTAAACTCACCAGCGAGCAAAGACTCTCGCGCGCCATCGATATCATGGAGGCCCTCTACGCCGCCGGCGAGAATGGCATGACACGAGACGAGCTTTGCAGCCGCTTTGATATCACGGGGGCATCGCTCGACGAGATTCTCGAGATCGTCTCGACGCTTGCGGACCGAGAATCGGGTGCACGTATTATCTGTGAACGCCGCGGCGAGTGCGTGGTCCTCACCGGTGACGCGGGGCGCGTGCTACCGCTGCGCCTGAGTGCCGCCGAGGGCGCTGTGCTCAACCATGAACTTGAATCACTGGGGATCGAACCCCAAGCGGCGGCTCGAATACGGCGCGCCCTTCTTCCCAAAGAGCTCGGCTACAACCAGCGCGTCTTTGACACCGTCGCCCACGGATCGCACTGGCAGCAGCTGAGCTGCGCCATTCGGGACGGCGTTCGCTGCCGCATCTCGTATCGCTCGATGGATGACGCACAAGCGCGTGAACGTTTGGTCGACCCCTTGCGCATCACAACAAACGGCGACCAAACGTATCTGATTGCCTGGGATGTCGCGGTCGACGAACAGCGTACCTATCGTATGGATAAAATCGAGAGCCTGACCTTGACCGACGACTCCGTCGTGCGCCATGCACCGGAGCCCGCAACCCTCCACGACTCCCTCGCCCAGGCGGAGCGGAGTGCGAAGCTTCTCATGTCTCGCGCCTTGGCAGAGCGCCTAGACTGGCCCGGCATCATGTCGATTGAACCCAATGGGGCGGACAGCTCGACAGTGAATGTGCGCTACGGCTCCGAGCGCTGGCTGTTAAGCCAGGTAATCGCAGCGGGCGGGGCCATCCGCATCCTGGATGACCCCGCCCTGTCAGAGCGTCTGTGCGATATGGCGAAATCCCTCGTCTGTCCGCTTTAGCGGCGCCGCTCGTGGCGCGCGCGCCACAGCTGTAGATAGTGCCCGATTTGTGCCGACTCGATGCGCTGATAGGAACTCGTGGGCAGCGACGTTAAGAATTTCTTGCCGTAGCCCTTCGTCACCAGGCGCGGGTCGGCCAAGATGAGTACGCCACAATCGGTCGATGAGCGAATGAGGCGACCGGCGGCCTGCTTGACCTCGAGCACGGCCTCGGGCAGCGAATAGCGCGCCCAAGCGTGGTCTTCACGCAGATTGCGCTCGCATGAGAGCGGGTCTGTGGGGCTCGAGAACGGCAGCTTGGGGATGATGACACAGCGCAGCGTCTCGCCGCTGGCGTCAAACCCTTCCCAAAAGGCCTTAAGCGCAAAGAGTGATGAGGTCGGTTCGTTGATAAAGCGATCGCGCAGACGGCGAGGAGACGAGTTGCGCTGCTGGCAGTTGAGCTCCAGACCCGCACGAGCCATCTTGGGCTCGACGCGAGCGTACAGTTCCTCCATGTCACGCCTGTTGGTGAACAGCGTGAGCACCGAGCCGCCCATAGCAAGATGAGCGTCGACCAGCACACGCTCGAGCGCCGAAAGGTAGCTCTCACGATCGCGCGGATCGGGGATATCCCCAGCCACGACCACGGCCATATTCGAATCGAAGTCGTAGCTCGAATCCAAGTGCAGTGACGATGATGTCGAGGCACCGATGCGATCGAGGCCGACGGCATGGTTAAAGTGCTCAAAGCTCTTGGAAACCGTCATGGTCGCCGATGCAAAGATAGCCGTGTGAACCTCGGGCAGCCACTCGGTTGCCAAGGCCTCGCCAATGTCGATGCGCTCTGCGGTCATTGACTCTCCGCCGGCACGCAGCCTGCGATTGACCTGCAGCGAGTACACGTAGTGTTCATCGGTACCGTCAATGATGAGCTTGAGGTTCTCGACCAGCTCGTGTAGGCGGCGCGAGATATCACCCAGGTCGACAACAACCTCGGGCTTATCGGCGGCAACTGCTTGTACCAGCGCGTCGACGCTCTTGTCAGCTTGTTCCAACGCGTCGATGGCAGTGTAGGCCGACTGTAAGAAATCATGCCAGTCGTCAGATTCGCGCAGCTCGGGGCCAATCCATAGGTTCGCGTTGTCATAGCCCCCGCGCGCACGGCGGCCAAGCTCGCGAACGCCGTCAAACACATCGGCAATCGCCATACTCGCACGCACAACCGTCGACGTCGCCTTGGCGGTAAGACCCAGGTAAAGCGTAGAGCCCTCCGAGGTTGCCAAATCGCGGGAAACCTGGCTCAGCGCACCGGTGCTCGAGCCACCCAGGCGCTCAAACAGAACGCGCGATTCATCCGCCGACACCACGCGCGCCCATTGACGGCGCGCCTCGCGCTCGATGGAGTGGGCCTCATCGATCACCCAGTGACGAATCGGAGGCAAGATTCTGCCCTCGGCCGCAACATTGCGGAACAGCAGGGAATGGTTGGTGACCACCACATCGGCATGCGCCGCGCGACGGCGAGCGCCATGGACCAGGCATTTATCGGGGAAAAACGGGCATAGGCGACGGGCGCACTCGCGCGACGCCGTCGTAAAGTCGGGACGGTTGACGCTGCGCCAGCGAATGCCGAGCGAGTCGAGGTCGCCATCGGCCGACTGACACACGTACGCCATGATGACCGCGACTGCCGTAAGCGTGTCAGCAGGATCACGCTTAGTCGTAATTTCGACTTGGCCGCGACTCATACGCTCAAGCTTGCGCAAGCATGGATAGTGGTCATAGCCCTTGAGGGCGCAAAACGATAGGCCTCCGTCCAGCTGCTCGGCAAGTTTGGGCAGCTCATGATACATGAGCTGGTCGGCAAGATTATTCGATTTAGTCGCGATACCAACCGTGATGTTGTTGCGGCGCGCGGCCTCGGCAAAAGGCACGAGGTAAGCCATCGATTTGCCGACGCCCGTGCCCGCCTCAATCACGCGATGCGTTCCCGTAACGAGTGCGTCACGGACCTCGAGCGCCATCGCGATCTGCTCATCGCGCGGCTCATACGTGGGATACATGCGATTAACCAGGCCGCCCGGGGCATAGTCCGCCTCGATTTCCTCGCGACTCGGCATCTTAAGGACCGGCAGCTCGTCCGCATCAACGCGGTCATCGGCCCGATCGGCCTTGAGTACGTCGGCGCGGGCGGCGCTGAGAGAGAAAATGGAACCGGGGTTCTGCCCCGCCAAGAACGAGAAGATGGGACGATAGGACCAGGGCACGTCGGGGTGCATGTCGGCCAGGCGCGCCATTAAGCCCTGAGGCAAGTCGGTGAGCGCCACGAGCAGCACGCGCCACACACCACACAGGGCGTCGACGTCGGCGTTGGCGCGGTGCGACACCGAGTCGCAGCCAAACAGGTCGGCCATGAAAGACAGCTTATGCGATGCCAGGCGCGGAAGCGCGATGCGCGACAGTGCCAGCGAATCAATCCAGATGTCGCTGACGTTGACACCGCCCTTGACCGACTCGATAAACGAACGGTCGAAGGTGGCGTTATGCGCAATCACCGGGCAGCCGCCGACAAAATCGGCGAGAGCGGCCACGGCCTCGACGGCCGATGGGGCATCCACCACATCGGCGTTTGTAATGCTCGTGAGTTCGGTAATCTCGGCGGGAATCAGCTGCTTGGGATGCACGAAGGTATCGAACCGGTCGACGATCTCGCGGCCCGAAAGACGGGCAGCCGAGATCTCAATCAGTTCATTGTCCTGCACCGAAAGACCCGTGGTCTCGGTATCGAGGACGATAACGTCTTCCTCGATGAGACCAAACGATTGGGTTTTGGCGCGCTCGGCAAGCGTGGCATAGGAATCGATGACAAACTGCGGCGTCCCCGACGAAACAGCGTCCTCGATTAGCATGCAACGCCCGCTCGACGAAGCCCCATACGAATCAGACTGTCACAGACCTGCGGGAACGTCATGTCATCGGTGTGGCGAATCTCATCCGGATACAGCGACGTATCGGTCATGCCGGGAATCGTGTTGGTCTCGAGGATGACGGGGCCATCCTCGCTCACGATAAAGTCGCTGCGCGAAATACCCAGGCAGCCGAGCGCCTTATGGGCAGCACAGGCGAGCTCCTGAGCACGAGCGTAGTTCTCGGGTGAAATCTGCGCCGGAATGCGATGGATGTCCGTAGGGTCGACATACTTCACGTCCAGATCGTAGAACTCGCAGTCCTCGGGCTTACGGATCTCAACAATCGGCAGGGCGCGCACGTCATCCTCGCCGTATACGCCGACAGTGATCTCGGTGCCCTCGATGCACTTCTCGACCAGCACTTTGTCGCCAAACTCAAACGCCTTGGCGATTGCCGCGGGCAGCTCGGAGGGCTCGTGGACCAGGGAAATGCCATAGCTGGAACCGTTGACGGCCGGCTTCACAAAGCAGCGCTCGCCACAAACCTCGACGATATGATCGATATCGATCTCATCGCCCGACTCGATCGCAATGCCGGGGGCAACGGGAATGCCCGCCTTGGCGTACAGGAGCTTCGAGACCTCCTTGTCGGCACCGCAGGCGCTGGCAAGCACGCCCGAGGCCGTGTAGGGGATACCCAGGGTCTCCATGGCGCCCTGCATGGCGCCATCCTCACCGCCGGCGCCGTGCATGGCGATAAATGCCACGTCAAAGCCACCGGTCGCCATGGTTACCATAAAATCATCGGCAGCCGTGTCGAGCAGCTCCACCGAAGTGTAGCCGGCCTCCTTCAGGGCCACCACGACGTTCTTTCCCGAATTGAGCGAGATCTCGCGCTCAGCGGAATGACCGCCCGCCAAGACCGCTACGTGCATGTTCTCTAGGCTTTTACCCGGCATGGGCAGACTCCTCCTCTATAATTTCTGCAGCTGATACCATATTGTAGCGATACCCTCTACGTTTCCCCAAAATCGAAAGGCTTCCATGAATCCCAGGACTAAATCTCAGGACATTCGCGACTTGAGCCAAAACGATATTCGCGAGCTTGTTGCCGAACTTGGCCAGCCCGCCTTCCGCGCGAAGCAGCTCATCGAATGGGTCTTTGAGAAGAACGTTTGTTCGTTTGACGATATGACCAACCTTCCCAAGGCTTTCCGCGAGCAGCTTAAAGAGGCTTTTGCCTTTGACACGCCGACTGAGCTCACCAAGCAGGTTTCTAAAGATGGCTCTCGCAAGTATCTGCTCGAGTACCACGACGGCATTTCCGTCGAGACTGTCGGTATGCCCCGTCGTAACAAGCTTTCTGTCTGCGTTTCCACCCAGGCAGGTTGTGGCATGGGCTGCGCTTTTTGCGCTACCGGTCTGAACGGCCTTAAGCGCTCTCTGACCGCTCAAGAGATCGTTGACCAGGTGCTTCATGTCTCCAACGACTTTGGTGAGCGTGCCACGAGCGTTGTCTTCATGGGCCAGGGTGAGCCGTTTGCTAACTACGACGAGGTTCTCAAGGCGTTGCGCATCCTCAACGACCCCGATGGCATCGGTATCGGCGCTCGTCACCTCACCGTCTCTACCAGCGGCGTTATTCCCGGTATTCGCAAGTTTGCTGACATTCCCGAGCAGTTTACACTCGCCGTGTCGCTGCACTCCGCTATCCAGTCCACGCGCAACAAGCTTATGCCTGGCGTCAAGAAGTACACGCTCCTGCGCCTTCATGAGGCGCTTCAGCTCTACACCGAGAAGACGGGACGCCGCCCGACCTATGAGTACGCCATGATCGAAGGCGTCAATGACACAAACCCCGAGATGCAGGCACTCTGCGACTTCTGCGAGGGAACGCTGTGCCACGTCAACCTGATTCAGCTTAACGACATCGAGGGCAGCCCGCTCAAGCCGTCGCCAATTCATAAGGTTGAGGATCTTCAGCGCCGCCTTGAGTCTCGTGGCATCGAGACCACGATTCGGAACTCCCGTGGTAACGATATTGACGCCGCTTGCGGACAACTGAAGCAGCGCTTCAAAGTTCAGAAGAACGCATAGGGGAGTCGCACCCCAAAACGTTTCATGTGAAACATCGAACGACCCCGGTTACAGAATATGCAACCGGGGTCGTTTCATTTATTGACCTTTATTTTGAATCAGCTGCTACCTGTCCCATTTTTTACGGCCAAAATAAGGGGTCCTTGTCTCGTGAACCGGACAAGGACCCCTCAATATATGCTGAGTAATTATTAGGTACCTAATAGCCTACATTTTCCCATTGGTTGCTAACCCAACCTTGATTAATCTTGGGATTCTTCGTTACCTGAGCAGTACGCATGGCAACATCTTCCGTCATAACATCCATTTTCTTTTTGGAAGTATCGACGATATCTTGCGCGCCACGAAGCAAACGACCTCGAAGCTCATCGTCTGTCGCGATCTTATAGCCAGCAAAGGCACCAGCCGCGACAGTCGTCACCAATGCAATCGCTGTTAAAATCTTATTCCTCATCTTGGCCTCCTTGATCGAACTGAATCATTTCGCCAAGAATACGAGAGAGCTCTTCCTCGTCTTTAAACTCAATCTCAATCTTATTCTTTCCACGCGAGCTCTTCACACGCACGTTGGTATTAAAAAACTGACGAAGCACACGGGCAGCCTTTTTAAAAGACTGAGGCGTTGCAGGCCTCGGAGTCTTAGGTGTCTCTCCGGCAGAAAACAACGGAGCAAGATTTTCTGTCGCTCTTACGGAAAGGCCCTCTGAAACAACCTTCTCTGCAAGTCGAATTCGAGCATCCTCATAGGGAACGGCCAGGATCGCCCTCGCATGACCGGCAGTAAGCTTGCCCTCAAAAATCATCTGCTGTACGACTTCGGGAAGATCTAGCAAACGAAGTGAATTTGTAATTGCGGAACGGGACTTACTGACTGCCTTTGATAACGCCTCCTGTGTCATGCCGCTGGCATCAATGAGCTGGCGATAACCCTTCGCCTCTTCGACGGGATTCAAATCAGAACGCTGAAGATTCTCGATTAGTGCAAGAGCGAGCATTTCCTCATCATTAACTTCTTTAATGATGACAGGCAGTTCCTCAAGACCAGCAAGCTTTGACGCCTGGTAACGACGCTCACCCGCAATAATCTCATAGCCATTTCCATGCTTACGAACCAACAGCGGCTGCAAAACGCCATGTTCTTGGATTGACTCGCTCAACTCGCGAAGTTCAGTTTCGTTAAAGTGAATTCGCGGCTGATTAGGATTGGGAACGATATCCTCAATAGGTAGTTTTGTTTCAGATGTGGCATTTGAAGCCGACGCAGCCGAACCACCGGTCTCGTACTCGGCCTCTGAGACCAAAGCATTGAGTCCACGTCCCAATCCACCACGTTTCTTTGCACTAGGCACGCTTGATCACCTCTTTTGCAAGGTTCATATACGCTTTTGCACCCTTATTTTGAGGTGCATAGGTAATTACCGGCTCTCCAAAAGACGGAGCCTCAGAGATTTTTACGGTACGGGGAATTAGAGTCTTAAAAGCCTTATCACCAAAGTACGACTGAACTTCCTCAACAACCTGATTCGAGAGTGAAGTACGCGAGTCATACATTGTCATAAGCACGCCATAGGTGTCTAAGCCCTTGTTCAGACGTGATTTGACCATCTTCATTGACTCAAGCAGCTTCGTAACGCCCTCGAGTGCGTAATACTCGCACTGGATCGGAATCAAAACGCTATCTGCTGCGGTCAGAGCGTTGATAGTAAGCAGGCCAAGCGAAGGAGGACAGTCGATGAATATAAAATCGAACTCGTCCTGAATCGGCTCAAGCAAATCTTTGAGGCGGGTTTCACGAGCAATTGCGCTTACGAGCTCAATTTCAGCGCCTGCAAGCTGGATTGTAGCCGGAATAACGAATACCTTTTTGCAATTTGTATCAAGAACAAGCGATTCTGCCGGCACATCATTCAGTAATGCATCATAGATGCACTGATTTAGGTCTTCTTTTTCAATTCCAAATCCACTGGTGCTGTTTCCCTGCGGATCAAAATCGACAATCAGTGTCTTGCGTCCCTGTTCACCCAGTGCTGCTGCAAGGTTTACAGCCGTCGTTGACTTACCGACGCCACCTTTTTGATTGATGATTGCAATAATACGCGTATCTTTTGCGCTCTTCGAACGCTTAACGTCGCGAAATCCCACGGTCCCTCCTGGTGTGTATTAAAGCTGTCAAACGGAGGATGTTTCACGTGAAACATTCCGATTCGAAATCAACCGCCATGTTTCACGTGAAACACCGCAAGTTGTTAGTATCCATTATGTTTCACGTGAAACATCTAGGCAAGCGGATTCTTCTTTGCAATGCCATTTGCACGAGGCAATGAAACGGATGCTGGATGACACTTCTTAAGAACAATGAACTCCCTGTGGCCCAAGCCCTCAGGCAAATCGATTGCGTCATTCAGAAGCAAAGTGAAGCCACAGATCTTAGCTGCTGACATGCCAGAAGTAAGCTCCTCATCCGATGGATTGCCCTTCGTGATAACAAATAGCCCTCCATCCTTGAGGTATGGAGCTGCATACTCAACAAGAATCGATAGAGGAGCCAGTGCACGGGCGGTTACGACAGAGAACTGCTTCTTATGGCTTCGAGCATATTCTTCAAGGCGATCATGGACTGCATGTCCATATTTCAATCCAAGAGCATGAACAAAAGAGTTGACAGCATCAACCTTCTTGCCAACAGAGTCAATATAAGTAGCTTTACGATGCGTGGTTATCGTTAATGGGATACCAGGGAAGCCAGCGCCTGTTCCCATATCAAGCAAAGCTCCCTCAGGAGCCTTATTGACATAAGGGAGCAAAACAAGTGAGTCGAGAATATGAAGTACCGCAGCATCTTCTACGTTAAGAATACGAGTGAGATTGGTTGTCTTATTTGTTTCCAGAACTAAATCCAAATGCTGAATACATTTCCTTAGCTCAGTATCAGTTACGCTCAAAGAATACTCTTTGCAATAGGAAGTTAGACGGCTGAGCATCTCGTCAGCCTGCTGATCAGTAAGTACCAACAACAGAAGCTCCTTTCTGACAAAAATCAGTGTATCGAGAACTTTTGACAAAAAAAGGGGACGTGGAAACCACGTCCCCTTAGCATAAGCTCGAGAAGATTATCGAGCAACAATCACCACATGGCGGTCAGGGTCAGAACCCTCAGAATGGGTATCGACAGCATCATTGCCACGAAGTGCAATATGAACCAGTCGGCGCTCATAGGCATTCATGGGCGGAAGCGAAACAGTCTTATGACTGCGGATGGCACGCTCGGCGGCAGACTGAGCCATAGAGGCAACCTTGTCCTGACGACGGCTCTTGTAGCCCTCAACGTCAACCACAACCGGATACCTAAAGCCAAGCTTGCGGCTCACCAGCAAAGAGAACATAACCTGAAGGGCATCAAGGGTACGACCATGACGGCCAATGAGAACAGCAAGATCAGGAGCCGTAACATCCAAAATCAGCTCACCCTCGTCGCCTTCGTACTCATCAATAGGAGAGTTGGCGGCATCGAAGTGCGAAAGGATGGAACGCAGAATGGAAATCGCAACATCGGCAATGGTGTCGAGCTCCTCATCGGTCAGCTCTTCACCGGCCTTGTAGCGCTGTGCAATCTCGGGATAATCGCCCGCAATCTGCGGGGCAACCTCCTCAAGCATATCCTCGATGATCTCTTCAGACATAACGTACTCCAAAAGTTAGGTACCTAAATAAGATTGATATCCCGACTACTTCTTCTTGTGCGGACGCGGCTTCTTCTCGCGACGGGTAACCTCGACCTGCAGCGGAGCGTTCTTGAGGCGCTCCTCCTCATCGGCCTTGGCCTTGTCGATAACCTTCTGCGTCACGAAGATCTGCTGGATAACCTGCCAGGCAGAAGACACATCGTAGTACAGCAGAACGCCGACGGGCAGGCTCCAGCCCATCCAAAGCATCATGACGGTCATGACGACAGCCATCATGCGCATGCTCTGGGCCTGCTGACCAGTCTGATTGCGGGACATATACAGCTGCGGAATCAGGGTCAAGACAGCAAACAGGATCAGGCAGATCAGCGCAGGCAGCGCAACCATAAAGCCATCGGCAAAAGAGGCGCTCGGCGTGGTGGTCAGATCGGGCAGGATGTTAAAGAACGAGAACGTGCCCTCGTTAAAGTACTGCGGCAGGTTGCGCAGAAGCGTGAACAGGGCGATAAGGATGGGCATCTGAATCAGAAGCGGCAGGCAGCCGGCCAGCGGATTGAACTTGTTCTCGCTGTAGAACTTCTGCATCTCCTCGGCCTGACGCTGGGGGTCGTCGGCGTAGCGCTCCTGGATCTCGAGCATCTTGGGCTGCAGCACCTGCATGCGAGCCGTCGACTTGGTCGACTTGAGCATGAGCGGCGTCAGCAGCAGACGGATGATGACCACCAGGATGATGATGGACAGGCCCCAGTCGACCGCAAAGGTCTGGATGAGCTTGAGCAGCTCGAAAAGGATGTTAACGATCCAATCCCACATGTAAGTTTTCCTCCGATAGCGAGTGCCCGCTAAGGCACAGGGTCATAACCGCCGACGTGCAGGGGATTGCAGCGAGCGATGCGCCTCACGGCAAGCCAGCAGCCTCTCAAAACACCGTACTTCTCAATCGCCTGAACGGCGTATTGCGAGCACGTTGGGTAATAAATGCAGGCGTCAGGTAATAAGGGCGAAACAACCTGTTGATATATGCGAATAGGAGCGATGGCAACACGTCGCAAAACGTGATTGCTCATCGCTCCTCCCCGGCAACGCCGGCGCGTTTCATAAGCGAACGCAACGCCTTGTCCATCTCCTCCGGCGAGGAAACCCTCGTCTTGGGAGTCGCGAACAAGATGATGTCATAACCCGCAACGGGAAATCCACAGCTGCGGGCGGCCTCGCGCATCACACGCTTAGATCGGTTGCGCACGACAGCACAACCGAGTCGTTTAGCACCAACGAAGGCGACCCTTCCGGAGTCGCCTTCGCCAACCGATTCACATATGGTCATTCGAATCAGAGGGTGATTGAAACGACGCCCCCGACTGAACACATGCTCGAAATCTTGCCGAGACTTAATAGTCTTCATGCGAGATGTGTGTATCGCTGCTAGACAGTGAGACGCTTGCGGCCCTTGGCGCGACGACGGGCGAGCACGGCACGACCACCCTTAGTGGCCATACGGGCACGGAAGCCATGGGTCTTGGCACGCTTACGCTTATTAGGCTGATACGTACGCTTCATCTTAAGTTCCTCCTGCTGCATTTCGAGTGTCCGCGGGGACGCGGACGCAGATATAGACACGTGAGCTTGAAGATTGTAGGGAAATCAATGTTCAAATGTCAAGAAATCAAAGGTAAAAGGTTGCAAAGAGTACACGGTTCCCCCATAAGCAGAACCGGCATTTGAGGCTGCAGGCAACTTTTCACGAAATTTCATCGAGTTTTCAACAGGTCGTGTTGGAAATGTTGAGAACTTTTCGTCCGTTTTCCAAAGTTTTCAACAGGTTTTGAAAACTTGTCGAAAGATGAGAAACATTGCGCGGTGAGCTACTATTTGTTCAAAACCTTTTGAAAGATTGCGAGCGGCATGTCTGACGACTTCTACACCATGGTCGATTCCGGTGATCCGGCACCCGACAACGAGCACATCACCGGCGTGCGCGAAAAACGCAACGAGAGCGAGCAGGTCACCGCACAAGCACCGAAGGCCATGTATGCAGCGCGCATCGCGGTCTACGATGACATGCTGTCGACACCGCGTGTCATCGTCATCGAACCGCAAGACGTCCGCACCTACTTGGAAGAGACAACCAACACCGTCTACCAGTGCATGAAAGAGCAGGGAGGACGCATCTCGCTGATGGTTATCCGCGAGATTGTCGAAAACTTTATCCACGCGCATTTTGCAGAGCCCATCATCTCGATCCTGGACGGCGGCGACACCATCCGATTCGCAGACCAGGGGCCGGGGATCGAAGACAAAGAACGCGCCTTCGACTTTGGCGTAACCAGTGCAAACAGCAAAATGAAACGGTATATCCGCGGCACCGGAGCCGGGTTTCCCATGGTACAGGAGTACTTGGAAAACGCCGGCGGCGCCGTCTCCATCGAGGACAACATGGGCAACGGCACCGTCGTGACGGTAAGTCTGAACCCCAAGCGCGTGCAGGAAATCGAGCGTGCCGGCGGGCGCGGGGCAGCCGTGCGACCCGAAACGGAGCACCCGGCATATCCCATGCCGGGTGCCTTCACGCAGCAACCCGCAACGATGCAGCAGGTGCAACAGCAAATGGCCCCCATGCAGCAGCCTGGCATGGCCCCCATGCAAGAGCCCCAGGCACCCTCGGGCGCGATTCCGCAGAACATACCCGATGTAAAGCCAGCGATGGGCCAGGATGTGGGAACCTTGCAGCAGATGGCGGGTGCATCGACTGCACAGCAGATATCCTATCAACCGAACCCACAAGAGTATCCGGCTCAATACGCGCCGCAAACGGGATATGCACAGGCATACCCCCAGCAATACCCGCTTGGATACCAGCAGCCATACCAACAGATGCCACAGGCGCAGTACAACCCATGGGCCCAGCAGATGCCTCCGCAGCCTTATCAACAGTGGCCGCAAAGTTTTCAACAGCAGCTGCTGCCCATGCAGAGTTCTCAACAACCAGCAGCTCAAATGATGTATCCTAATGCGGCGAATCAATATGCACAGCCGCAGCAAGACGTATTTGTGAGCGAGCGCGGCGAAGCGGCACTGGGCTATCTGGCTCAAAACCAGGAGTGTGGCGCAACCGACCTGGCACGAGCGTTTGGAAACTCAGCGCCCACGTGGTCGCGAACGCTCAACGACTTGGCACAGGCCGGCTTGATAATCAAACATGGCCAGAAATATCATCTGACCGAGATAGGTAGCGCTCGCGTGCGAGCCCAAAGTTAAGGAGCGGGAGAAACAGTGGACGAGGAAGCAAGCATCATCCTGGGAGATGCCATCGCCTTTTGTCAGCGCGACGGCCAAGATGCACGCCTCATCAATATGCTGGGACAATCGCGCGCCGTGAGTTTAACCGAGGACACTCTGACGATTGAGGCCCCTTCACGCTTTGCCATCGCCCAGCTCAAAAAGCATCAGCCGACCATCGAGGCGTACCTAGAAGAGATAGCCTTTGCACCGATTGCGCTCAACATCGTGGCACCGCAAGGCGCCTCGGCAGATACGGCCCCGGTCACTCACCCGGTAGCGACCGCCGCCGCAGCGGCAACGCCGGCGCCCGAACCTCGACGCGACGATGTTTCCCGTGAAACCATGGCACCGCAGCCGACCACTCCGTTCACACCGGCGGCAGAACCAGCCCCCTCGCCCATCCCGACCGACACGCATATGCCCGTCGCACACGAGGCGACACCCGGCGAGGAATCGGGCATTGCAATCAAAAACACGTTGTCCGCCGACGATTTCCGCCGCATGATGACCCAAATGAATGGCAGGCCACCGGCGAAAAGCGCGAGTTCGTCCGCAGCGCCGGCAGCACCTTCGGCGGCGGCCCCGGCAGCAGTCGAGAAAAACGCGGACGGGGCACCCCTCGCAGCGAATTCGAAATTCACGTTTGAAAACTTCGTCTTCGGACCGGAGAACAGTCTCGCCTACCGATCGGCGCTCAAATTCGCCATGCTTGCAGACACGCCCGGCACCTGCACGTCGCTGTTCATCTACGGCAAATCGGGCCTGGGCAAGACGCACCTGCTGCTCGCCATCAAAAATGAGCTGGCAGAGAAATCGCCCGAGATCAAGGTGAAGTACGCCAATTCGCAGGCATATCTGGACGACTTGATGACGGAATTCGACCGCCAAAAGAAGAGCAACGCTCCCATCATGCAGGCGTACCACGGCGTCGACGTGCTTATCATCGATGACATCCAGAACATCATCGGCAAGCGCGCGAGCGTGGATTACTTCTTCCAGTTGATGGACGAATTTATCCGCAACAACAAGAAGGTCGTGATCGCCGCCGACCGCGCTCCCAAGGACCTTAATATGGACGAGCGCCTGACCAGTCGCTTTAATGCCGGTCTGCTGTGCCTGGTGGCGGAGCCGAGCTACGAGATGAAGTACAAGATCTTGCAGCGTTATTACGAGAACACGATCGCCGCCGCGCCCGAGGCGGGCAACGACTCACTGCTGGCGGCCTACGGGGGCGACGGTGGACATCTGACCGACGCGCACTTTAAACACATGGCCGAGGTCTCGGGCACCAACATTCGCGAGCTCGAGAGCTTTTGCGAGCGTTGTGCCGGCGAAGCGGGCGATCGCGAACGCGAGGGCGGGGAGCTCACCTTTGACGACATCGACGCCATCGCCAACCAGTACTTCGACACATCGGCCAAGAAGATCAATGTGCAGACGGTCCAGTCCGTCATCGAGGAGCAATACGGTGTGACGCACGAGGAACTCATCGGGCCTCGCCGCAACGCCAACATCGCCAAGGCGCGCCATATCGCTATCTACCTGGCGATCGAGATGTGCGAGATGACGACGACGGCCGTGGGCGCCGAGTTTGGCAACCGCAACCACTCGACCGTCAGCACGAGCTATAAAAAGGTTCAGAAGATGATTCAGGAAGACCGGACTGTTACCGAAGACCTCAAGTCGCTGCGCGATAAAATTACACTGCGCTCGTAGGTAAATGGACACACCTGTTGAAAACTTGTCGAAACGGCGGTTATAAGGTGTCAAAAACTCGAGCCGCGGTGGTGAAAAGTTTTGCGCAGGTTTTGAACGTGGAAAACATACCCGGTTGCACACAGGTTCCTGTCGATTCTCTTTTTAGGGCTGACCTGCACTTTTAGGAGTAATCAACAGTTTCGTCAGTACTATTACTATTATTAAGATATTTATATCTATAGAAAGGTATTAAAAGATGAAGTTCACCGTCAGCCAGAGCTCGCTTACGCAAGCCATCGGCGTCGTTATGAAAGGCGTCGCTTCGGCATCCACCCTTCCCATTCTGTCGGGCGTGCTCGTTAAGGCACAAGACGGCATCTTGGAATTTCAGACCTCCAACTACACCATCTCGATTCGTCACCGCATTGCGGCTCTTGTCGAGGAGGAGGGCGAAATGGTGATTCCCTGCAAGATGCTCTCCAACATCACCAAGACCCTTCCCGATGCCCCGGTCACCTTTGAGCTGTCCGAGCGTCAGGTTTTGA
Organism: uncultured Collinsella sp.; assembly: GCA_902494345.1. Taxonomy (GTDB): domain Bacteria; phylum Actinomycetota; class Coriobacteriia; order Coriobacteriales; family Coriobacteriaceae; genus Collinsella. The sequence goes on along the minus strand of CABUSV010000002.1, from coordinate 173,966 downwards.
TTGGCTGCGAGAAGAGCTCTTTTCGCCTCAACACGCTCGACGCTAACGACTTTCCCGAGTTCCCGGCATACGCCATCGAGAGCGCCGTCGAGCTGCCGACCGATATTCTGTCCGAAATGGTAAGCCGCGTCTGGCGCGTCACCTCGACCGACAAGGCCCGCCCTATCCTGGGTGGCGTGCACATGAAGGTCGAGAACAACACCGTGCGCCTGGTCGCGACCGACTCCTTCCGACTGGCCGTGTGCGATACGCAGGTCGAGACCTCGACCCTCGAAGGTTCCTTTGAACTCAACGTACCTGCCGACGCCTTTAACGACGCGCTGAGCATCATGGCGAGCCAGGCTACCATCATGATCGGCGCCACCGACACCCAGGTTGTCTTTGAGGCCGGCAACACCACCTATGTGTCGCGCCGCATCGAGGGCGTATATCCCAATTACAAGCAGCTCATCCCCGATTCATGCGTGACGAGCGTCAAGATCGACGTAGCCGCCTTTAACGCCGCCCTTAAACGTGTGGCCGTTATCGCGAGCGCCAACCCCGCCGTCAAGTTTGAGATTGACGTCGAGAACGGCCAGATGGGCCTGTCCTCCATTTCCAACGACCAGGACCTGGCGCAGGAGACGATCGATGTCGAGGCCGAGGGCGAGTCGGGCACCATCGCCTTCAACTACCACTACATCTTTGGCTGCCTCAATGCCCTGTCCAAGGAGAAGGAGATCACGCTGGAGCTCAAGAGCTATTCGCAGGCTGGCATCTTCAAGTCCTACGACAAGATCAACTACCTGTACCTGGTCATGCCGGTACGCATCTAACGCTGCCCATGACCATGTTCGCACGCGATCTTTCCGTTGCGCGCTATCGCAGCTTCGACAGCTACCGCCTTGCCCTGAGCGACGGTGTGACAGTGCTCGCGGGCCCCAACGCGGCGGGAAAGACCAACCTCATAGAGGCGCTGCAGCTGCTGACGAGTGGCGCCTCGTTTAGGCATCCGACCGCCGCCGAGCTCGTGCACGACGGCGTGGGCTCATGCAAGGTCGAGCTGAGGCTCGAAGGTGATGGGCGCGTACTGGACATGGGGCTGAGCGTGGAAGATGGCAAGCGTTCGTTTAGTCGCAACGGCAAGCGCTGCGCTGCGTCCGGTGTGCGCGGGGTGCTGCCGAGCGTTCTGTTTTGCCCGGACCACCTGGATATGGTCAAGCGGGGTGCCAGCGTGCGCCGCACCGCACTTGATGACTTTGGCGTTCAGCTGAGTGCGCGCTATGCCGATCTGGCTAGTGCCTATGGGCGCTGCGTGACCCAGCGCAATGCCCTGCTCAAGGAGACCTGGTGCTGCCGCGAGATGCTCGGCGCCTGGAACGAATCTATCGCCCGCGCCGGTTCGGCCCTGCTCGTACATCGTCTGGCCCTGCTCGACCGGCTGTCGGGCCATGTGCGCGACGCCTATGGCCGAGTGGCATCCGGCGAGCTCGCCGGCGTATCCTATGTGTCCACGCTTGGCGACCTGCCTCGCACCGAGGATCGCGACGAGCTTAGGGGCTGGGCGTATGAGCACATGCTCTCGGCGCTCAATGAGCGCGCCGACGAGGAGATCCGCCGCGGCGTGACGCTCGTGGGTCCGCATCGCGATGAGATTGAGTTTTCCGTCGCGGGTCGATCGGCCCGTTCATTTGCCAGCCAGGGCCAGCAGCGAACGCTGGTACTTGCCTGGAAGGTGGCAGAAGTGGCCGTGGCGCGCGATATCCTGGGCACCGCGCCGCTGCTGCTTTTGGACGACGTGATGAGCGAGCTCGACGCCGGGCGCCGAGGCGCTTTTCTGCAGCTGATCGGTGATGATATCCAGACAGTCATAACCACCACCAATCTGGGGTATTTTACCGATGACCTGCTTGATCGAGCCAAGGTGGTGAGCATGGGTGAGGCGTGCTAATTACGAGCGCGAGAACGGAATGGTCGCCTTCGGCGGCTTTTTGGATGCCGAGCGTCAGCGCATCCTGGCGGCCGCGACACCTGAGCGCCGCGCGCAAATGGAGGCTGCAGAGGAATCTCGTGCGGTCTATCACGCCTGGAATGCCGTGTGCTCGGGCACGCGTGAGGGACGCCATGTGACGGGCCTGCGCTACCTGCCCGAGTCCAACGAACTGCTGGTGTACCTCGATTCGCCCTCATGGACGCAGGAGATGACGCTTTTGCGCGAGATTATCCGCGCGCGCATGGAGCGCGCCGGCGCGCACGTCGATGGGCTGGTGTTCAAGACGACCGCCCCCGGCCACACACCGCCCGCTGCAAAAGAGCGCCTGCGTCCGGCCGTGGCCGAGCGTCCGCCGGCTCCGCATGCCGACCTCAGCGATGCCGAGCGTGCCGAGATCGAGCACCAAGTGGCACCCATCGAGGACCAAAAACTGCGCGAGGCCCTCGAGAACGCCATGAGAGCCAGTGCCGAGTGGGCCAAGGGCGTGCAGAGCAAAAAAGAGCCTTAAATCGCATCTGGTGGCCTTGTAGAGCCAAATACCCTCGTTCCCGAGGGTATTTTTTTACGATAAACTAGTAAGGCTGTACACATTTTCTTAACTGAAGGAGGACGTGTGGCAAACGAAAACGATTACGATGGCGGCGAGATTAAGATTCTCGAAGGTCTCGAGGCCGTTCGTAAGCGCCCGGGCATGTACATTGGCTCGACGAGCGCCAGCGGTCTTCATCACCTGGTGTGGGAGATCGTTGACAACTCCGTCGACGAGGCCATGGCCGGTTTCTGCACCGAGATTCAGGTGACGGTCCACGCCGACAACTCCATCACGGTCGTCGACAACGGGCGCGGCATCCCCGTCGACGAGCATCCTATCAAAAAGATCCCGACGCTCGAGGTCGTCATGACGATCCTGCACGCCGGTGGTAAGTTCGATAATTCGGCCTACAAGGTCTCGGGCGGACTGCACGGCGTGGGCATCTCCGTTGTCAACGCCCTGTCCAAGCGTGTGGTCGTGCAGGTATGCCGCGATGGCAACATCTACGAGATGGAGTTTTCGCGCGGCAAGACCGTCAAGAAGATGGAGGTCGTGGGCACTTCGGAGGCGACGGGCACCACTGTCAGCTTCTGGCCCGACGACGAGATCTTCGAGACCTGCATCTACGATTTCGACACGCTGCACAACCGTCTGCAGGAGACGGCATTCCTCAACAAGAACCTCAAGATCGTGCTGACCGACGAGCGCGAGGCGACTCCCCATGTGGAGGAGTTTTGCTATGCCGGCGGCATCATCGACTTCGTCAAGTTCCTCAACGAGGGCAAGGATGTCCCCGAGACCTTTAAGGAGCCCATCTATATTGAGGGCAAATCGGATCCGGATGCGCCCGTGACCAAGATGGGCGAGGTCGAGGTGTCCTTGCAGTGGAATAGCGGCTACGGCGAGAACGTCATGTCGTTTGCCAACGACATCTATACCCCCGAGGGCGGCATGCACCTCGAGGGCTTCCGCACCGCACTCACCCGCGTGATTAACGATTACGCTCGCAAGCAGAACCTGCTCAAGGAAAAAGACGCCAACCTGACCGGCGACGATGTGCGCGAGGGCCTATCGGCCGTTATCTCGGTCAAACTGCCCGATCCGCAGTTTGAGGGCCAGACCAAGGCCAAGCTCGGCAGCTCCTATATGCGCGCGCTGACGCTCAAGATCGTGACCGACGGGCTTGCCGATTACCTCGAGGAGCATCCCAAGCCCGCTCGCGAGATCGTCAAGAAAGCCCAGCAGGCCTGCAAGGCGCGCAACGCCGCCCGCAAGGCGCGCGAGGCGACCCGCCGCAAGAGCCTGCTCGAGACGGCGTCGCTGCCCGGCAAGCTCGCCGACTGTTCGGTGCGCGACGCCGAGTTGACTGAGCTCTTTATCGTAGAGGGCGACTCGGCAGGCGGCTCGGCCAAGGACGGCCGTCGCCGAGACATCCAGGCGATCCTACCCCTGCGCGGCAAGATTTTGAACGTCGAGCGCGTGGGCGATCATCGTGCGTTCTCGAGCGACACCATCCAGTCACTCATCACTGCGATCGGCTGCGGCGTCACGACGAGCGCCGGCGACGGCGGCGACTTTGATATCACCAAGGCGCGCTACCACAAGATCATCATCATGACCGATGCAGACGTCGACGGTGCGCATATCCGCATCCTGCTGCTGACGTTCTTCTACAAGTACATGCGCCCGTTGATTGATGCCGGCTACGTTTACGTCGCTTGCCCGCCCATCTTTGGCATCAAGGTGCGCAACAAGATTCACTACGTGTATCCCAACGGCCGCCAGCCCGAAGACGAGATCCTGCGCGACACCATCCAGAGCCTGGGACTGAACCCCGACGACAACGACGAGGACGGCAAGGCCAAGGACGGCAAGATCACTAAGAAGCGCAAGGGTTACACCGTCCAGCGCTATAAGGGCCTGGGCGAGATGGACCCCAAGCAGCTTGCCTCGACGACGATGGACCCCAAGACCCGCATTCTTCAGCGCGTGTCGATCGAAGACGCCGTGGTGGCGGACCGCGCCGTGCGCGAGCTCATGGGTTCCGAGGTCGGCTATCGCCGCGAGTACATCGAGAAGCACGCACATGATGCACGCTTCCTTGACGCTTAAGAGGAGGTAACGTGGCAGACGATATCAACAACAACGAGGGTATGGACGAGGCCGGCGACGCCGGCATGCCCGACGATCTGAAGCGCCTGCTTGCCCGTGCTGAGCAGGGCGAGGATGGCGACCCGGACGCCTATAACCCCGATGCCGATGATGATGGGGAAGAAGACGACGACGGCGAGCTCGAGGAGAGCTTTGGCGAAGTCGACCGTGGTGCCTCGGCCGGAGAGGATATCAACGGTGGCCAGCTCCAGATTTCGGAGTTCGGCCGTGAGATGAAGCAGTCGTTTATCGAGTACTCGATGTCGGTCATCACGGCGCGCGCCCTGCCGGACGTGCGCGATGGCTTAAAGCCGGTACACCGTCGCATCCTGTACGCAATGAACGAGAGCGGCATCTACCCCAACCGTCCGCACAAGAAGTCGGCCTGGACGGTCGGCGAAGTTATCGGTAAGTACCATCCGCACGGCGACTCCGCGGTCTACGAGGCCATGGTCCGCCTGGCACAGTGGTTCTCCATGCGCACGCCGCTCATTGACGGTCACGGCAACTTCGGCAACATCGACGGCGACGGCGCCGCCGCCATGCGTTACACCGAGAGCCGTCTGGCAAAGCCCGCCATGGAGCTCCTGCGCGACTTGCAGAAGGACACCGTCGACTGGCAGCCCAACTACGACGAGTCGCTCGCCGAGCCCCAGGCGCTGCCCGCGCGTTTCCCCAACCTGCTGGTCAACGGCAGCCAGGGCATCGCCGTCGGCATGGCCACCAACATCGCCCCGCACAACCTCACCGAGGCGATCGAAGCCACGTGCTACCTGATCGACAACCCCGACGCCACCGTCGACGAGCTCATGCAGATCATGCCCGGTCCGGACTTCCCCACCGGCGCCATCATCATGGGCAGTGCCGGCATTAAACAGAGCTACGAGACCGGCCGCGGCTCCATCACCGTGCGCGCCAAGGCTCATGTGGAGTCCACCAAGACCGGTCGCAGCCGCCTGGTCTTTACCGAGATTCCCTACATGGTCAACAAGGGCACCCTGCAGGAGAAGATCGCTCAGCTCGTCAACGACAAACGTATCGAGGGAATCTCGGATATGCGCGATGAGTCCAACCAGAAGGGTATCCGTCTGGTCATCGAACTCAAGAAGGGCGTCATCCCGCAGGTCGTGCTCAACAACCTGTACAAGTACACCTCGCTGCAGATGACCTTTGGTGCCAACAACCTGGCGCTTGTCAACGGCGTTCCCAAATGTCTGAGCCTGCGCGAGATGCTGCAGCACTACATCGACCACCAGGTCGACGTCGTCACCCGCCGCACCCGCTTTGACCTCAAGAAGGCACAGGCGCGTGCCCATATCCTCGAGGGCTACCTGATGGCTCTCGACCATATCGACGAGGTCATCAGCATCATCCGCTCCTCGCAGACCGACTCTGAGGCCAGCAGTCGCCTGATCGAGCGCTTTGGCTTTACGCCCGAGCAGACTACGGCCATCCTCGAGATGAAGCTGCGCCGCCTGACCGGCCTGGAGCGCGACAAGATTCAGGAGGAGCTGGACGGCCTGCGCCGCGCCATCGCCTACTACGAGGACCTGTTGGCGCACGAGGAGAAAATCCTGGGCGTCATCAAGGAAGAGATGCGCGAGATTTCCAAGAAGTTCGGTGACAAGCGCCGCACCGAGATCAGCCATGTCGAGAAGGACCTGGACGTCGAAGATCTGATTGCCGACGAGGACATGGTCGTGACCATCACCCACACCGGCTACGTCAAGCGCATCCCGGTGGCCGCCTACCGCGCCCAAAAACGCGGCGGCAAGGGCGTGTCGGGCGTCAACCTTAAAGAGGACGACGTTATCGACGAGATGTTTATCGCATCCACGCACGAGTACGTGCTGTTCTTCTCGAGCAAGGGCAAAGTCTATCGCCTGAAGGTGCACGAGCTGCCGGTTGGCACGCGCCAGGCGCGCGGCACCGCGATCGTCAACCTGCTGCCTTTCGAGGAGGGCGAGAAGATCGCGAGCGTCATCAGCTGCCGCGAGTTCCCCGCCGACGAGTACCTGATGTTTGCCACCAAGAGCGGCATGGTCAAGAAGACCGTGATGAGCGCCTACGACCGTAGCCGCCGCGATGGCCTGATCGCCATCAACCTGAGGGACGACGACGCGCTGCTCGCTGTACGTCGCGTGCGCGAGGGTGACAAGATCATCATGGCAACCACCGCGGGCAAGGCGATTATGTTCCCCGAGGACCAGGTGCGCGCCACCGGTCGCGATACCAGCGGCGTCCGCGGCATTGGCATGAAGGAAGGCGTGAGCGTTCTTGGTATGGAGATTACTAACGGTAACGGCGACCTGTTTGTCATTACCGAGCGCGGCTACGGCAAACGCACGCCGGTCTCGGATTACCCGGAGCAGAACCGCGGCGGTCAGGGTGTCTACACCATCCAGATGACCGAGCGCAAGGGTAACCTTGCAGCCATGAAGACGGTGGGCCCGCAGCATGAGCTGTTCATCGTGACGGAGGGCGCGACGGTCATTCGCGTCAAGACCGACGAGATCAGCCAAACCGGTCGCGCCACCCAGGGCGTCAAGATGATGACCGTCGACGATAACGACCGCATCTGCGCCGTAGCCCGCATGACAGCGGCCAAAGAGAAGCCCGAAGGTGAAGGCACCGAGGCCGCAGCCGACACCGAAGAGGCCCCAGTCGATCTAGGCGACGGCAACGACATGCCAGAAGATCTCCTCGACGAGTAAGAGGAACTAGCTGGTAGAAAATATCAGACCCCATATATCGGCGGTCGGCGCACCTGCGCGCCGACCGCTTTTTTGAAAACCTTGGGACTCGTGTTCGCCCCGGTCGCACGGCGGCATGTGAAGTCGATCGCGAGTTCCGCACGAGCCAGAGAGCACTTAATGTGCTCTCCGTGCGAGTCAGGACTGTCCGAGCAGGCGACTTCATATGCCGCCGCACGGCCGGGGCGAACCCCTCCCAAAGTTTTTCAAAAAAGTTGTTGACGCGCGCGTAACGACTCGTCTAATATATCCCTTGCGCGATGGACCTGTAGCTCAGTTGGTTAGAGCGTCCGGCTGATAACCGGGAGGTCACAAGTTCGAATCTTGTCAGGTCCACCACTTTCTTTCGCAATAAACACCCCAGCGAGAGCCGAGTCGCCGCTGGGGTGTTTATTACTTTCTCCGTGGGGGTTTAGCTCAGCTGGGAGAGCGCGGGCTTTGCAAGCCTGAGGTCAGGGGTTCGATCCCCCTAACCTCCACCATGATGGACCTGTAGCTCAGTTGGTTAGAGCGTCCGGCTGATAACCGGGAGGTCACAAGTTCGAATCTTGTCAGGTCCACCATCAAAACGTTAAGAGCCCTGGGGCATTGCCTCGGGGCTTTTTTCTTATCCAACAAAGGTAGTCAAAAGAGCCCCGTCCCAAATTAACTGCTTTGATTTTGTGTGCTGGGCGAAAGATTGGGTAGTATAGCTATTCAATGCGGCGACCCTGCCGTGTGTTAACCGCTACGTACCGGAGGTGTTCCATGGTTCGTGTCGACATAGAGACCATCGTCATGGCCGCCGGTCCCGTGCCATCGCTTATCGTGCTTCGTGAGCGCTGCGGCAAGTCGGATTCGACGGCGCCCCTGCGTTCGCTTTCCATTCAGACCGGCTCGTTTGAGGCCGCGGCCATTAGCCGCGGTATCGATAGCGGTGGCGCCGAGCGCCCGATAACGCATGACCTGCTGCTTGACACCGTCGATGCCCTGGGCGCCAAGCTCGAGCGCATCGAGATCGTTCGTGCCGAGCCGCCGGTGTTCTATGCGACGGTTGTCGTGTTGGCCGATGGCAGCGAGCATAGGATCGATGCGCGTCCGAGCGACGCCATCGCCCTCGCCGTACGCAGTAATGCCCCCATGTTCGTTGAAGACGACATCATGAATCGCCTGGGTACCGTTTCTGCCCATGCCGAGGAAGTTGACGACGAGCAGGAGTTCGAGAAGTTCGACGAGTTCGTCCATACGCTCTCCCCCGATGATTTCTAAATGTCTGGTACGCGAGCGGAGAGGTCGCTGATGGGTACCCGCGTATCGGCTGAAGCGGCCGCCATCGCGCGCGAAGCCCAGATGCGCTCAGAGGCATCCGAGGCGGCTCGCATCGCCTATGTGACGCAGGCCCGCACACTTCGTGAGCGCCGCGGCTCTTATATCAAGATGGTTATCATCTCCGCCCTTGTCGCGGTAATCTGTTCTCGTCTTCGTGGTACAGTTGGTGCGCTTGGGTTTTCGATTTCAACAGGCTTGGTAATCTGGGGTGTGGTCGATGCGGTAATGCTGACCAACCAGATCAAGGTACTCGACAAGCGCGCGATGGATATGATGCGCGCCCGCGACGCCGCCGCCAAGATCGCTGCCGAGGCACAAGAACTGTAACGACGCCGGATTCGATGGGAAGGTCTAAAGATGGCACAGGATATGCAGGACGCCGGTAACGTCTCCGCCGAGCTCGACGCCATGGTGTGTGACCTGATTGGTGCGTTCTTGGACGACCTTGCCGCCGGCGAGAATCCGGGCGTAGTCGTGGCGATCGAGGATGCCGCTTCCAATCGTTATCTGGCGGCGCTTGATGAGGATGGCGAAGAGGCGTGCCTCGAGGCGGCCACCAACTTTATCTCCGAGCACAAGATGGGCCTTAAGGACGAGGGCCTGGGCCGTATCGCTCGCTATGCCATCGGCTATACCGGCTGCGTCGAGATTGACGGTGGCTACCACGACGCTCTGCTCGTGAGCTTTTTCGAGACGACGCTCGAGAGCGGTTTTTCGGCATATGTGCTGTATGAGGGCATGGGCGCCGGCGATGGTTTTATGTGGAGCGACCCTGAACCTGCAGGTGAGGAAACCCCTCTCATCTAAAATCGCTAAAATAAACGAGTTTTCGGTAAAAGGCTCAATATTCCCGCTGAGCGTTATGTTGCTGGGCGGGTCGCATACGCGTGCCGTTTGTATATGGATAGAAGATAGGGGAACTACATGCGCGTAGACAATCTGAGGAACATCGCCATCATCGCCCACGTCGACCACGGCAAGACGACGATGGTTGATAAGCTCCTGCGTGCCACGGACGCCTTCCGTGCCAACCAGCAGGTCGAGGACCGCGTCCTGGACTCTAACGACCAGGAGCGCGAGCGCGGCATCACGATTCTCGCCAAGAACATCTCTATCGAGTACAAGGACGTCAAGATCAACGTCATCGACACTCCGGGCCACGCCGACTTTGGCGGCGAGGTCGAGCGCGTGCTGCGTATGGCCGACGGCGCCCTGCTGCTGGTCGATGCCTTTGAGGGCCCCATGCCCCAGACCCGCTTCGTGCTGCGTCACGCTATCGACACCGGCCTCAAGATCATGATCGTCATCAACAAGATTGACCGTCCGGGTGCTAACCCCGAGAAGGCCTACAACGACTGCCTGGACCTTATGGCCGACCTGGGCGCCACCGACGACCAGCTTGAGTTCGCCATGGAGCACGTGGTCTACGCCAGCGCCATGAATGGCTTTGCCCGCCTTGACCCCAACGACGGCAACATGGACATGTATCCGCTGCTCGATATGATCATCGACGACATGCCCGCGCCCGAGGTTGACGAGAATGCCCCGCTGGCCATGCAGTGCGTGACCATCGACCACTCCAACTTCGTTGGCCGCATCGGTATCGGTCGCGTGTACTCCGGCGCCATTCACCAGGGCGATCAGATTCTGGTCGTGAAGAACGACGGCTCCAGCGCCACCGCTACCGTCAAGCAGCTCTTTACCTTCGACTACCTGGGCCGCACCGAGTGCCAGGAAGTCGGCGCCGGCGATATCGCCGCCGTCGTGGGTATTGACCGCACCGATATCGGCGATGTCTACACCGATATCGAGAACCCCGTCGAGCTCGAGCCCATCGAGATCGACCCGCCGACCCTGTCCATCGTCTTTGAGGCTTCGACCTCCCCGCTCGTCGGCCGTGACGGCGACATCGTGGGTGCCCGCCAGCTCAAGGAGCGCCTGTTCAACGAGGCCGAGAACAACGTAACCATGAAGATCGAGGAACTCGAGGACAAGAGCGGCGTCGAGGTCTCTGGCCGCGGCATTCTGCACCTGTCCGTCCTGATGGAGTCCATGCGCCGCGAGGGCTTTGAGTTCCAGGTTGGTCGTCCCCGCGTTCTGTTTAAGAAAGACGAGAACGGCAACAAGCTGGAGCCTGTCGAGCAGGCTGTTGTCGAGTGCCCGGACGAGTACTCGGGCAAGGTCGTTGAGGTCTTCGGCACCTCCGGCGGCATCATGACGAGCATGGACACCTCGGGCATCGTGACGCACCTCGAGTTTAAGATCCCGACGCGCGGCATCATGGGTCTTAAGAACCGCATTATGAACGTCACCCACGGCGAGGGCGTGTTCTACCACACCTTCCTGGAGTACGGTCCCTACGCCGGCGAGATCGGCAATCGCCAGAACGGCGCCATGATCTCCATGACCACCGAGAAGGCCGTTGCCTACGCTCTGGGCACGCTGCAGGAGCGCGGTCAGCTGTTTGTTGAGCCGGGCACCGAGTGCTACGAGGGCATGATCGTGGGCGAGCGCAGCAAGGCCGGCGACATGGTCGTCAACATCGCCCGTACCAAGAACCTGGGCAACCAGCGTTCCTCGACCTCCGACATCTCCGTGCAGTTGGTGCCGCCTCGCACCTTCTCGCTGGAGGAGGCGCTGGAGTACATCGCCGACGACGAGCTGGTGGAGATCACTCCCAAGAACATCCGCCTGCGCAAGCGTCTGCTCAACGCCACCGACCGCAAGAAGGCTGCCGTCCGCGCCGGCCAGGTCAACAAATAAGCGCTGGGGCTTATAACCGCCAATAAGAAAGGGCGTCGACCGCAATGGTCGGCGCCCTTTTTGGTGCACAGGGATTGAGTTGGTCCGCACCCCCGCAAAGGTGCCTGCCCCCTTTGCGGGGGGGGTCGACGGCTAGGCGGAGGGAAGGCCCGGGGTGTTGGCGGCCTGCTGGGGCTTGAGGCGGGCGTTGCGCCAGATGATTTGGATAACGTAGCCGAGCATAAAGACAAAGGCCACGCCGCTGATGAAGTCGCCGATGAGGGGAAGTCCCGTGAGGGCTCCTGCGGCGATACCGCCCACGGCGGCCATAGCGTAGCGGTTCTGGTTGTGTCCGACCATGCGGGCGATCGCGCATCCCGCAAAGGCACTCGACACCAACGCGATGCCGATAACGCCGCACAAGAGGGTTCCGGCAAGCGACAGGCCAGCGATAGAGATAATCAGCAGCAGGACGGTGGGGACGACAGCAATCGTGCCCAGAAGACCGCTCACCCACAGTGGCATGGGGCGCTGGTGGAGCATGCCGGCGGCACTGGCGGTCGCACGCGGAAAGACGAGCTCGAGCAACAAGGCGATAAAGCAGGTCGACAGGGCTGCGGCCACGATGCCGCTGATGACATCGTTAATGGTGGAAGTATCTTCGTTCTCGGTGCGGTCGATCTTGAGCGCGCCGACCTCGGCTCCTGCGGCGCGCTCGGGGTCTTCGGAAACATGCACGCTCACGGTGCCGGTAATGCGGGCATTCTTGCCCAAGACGAGCTTATCGGCCCAAACCTCGACATCGCCGTCGACGGTGCCATCGATGGTCACGGTGTCGCCTGCGAGCGCTGCCGACTTGGCGGAGCCGCGCAGGGCAACCGTCTCGCCCATTGCGTAAAAACAGTTGGCGGTGCTACCAGTGTTGAGCACGACATGCTGACCGGCTACCGTCACGCTGCCATCGATTGCAGTTTTGGAGATATCGATGGTGCGCGCCGCCAGGCGAACGGCGCCGCCTACGGTGCAGTCGCGAATCGACAAGCTCTCGCCTGCCGCGATAATATCGCGGCCGATGGAAGCGTCGTCTAGGTTAAGGCTTTGGCCGGCCCAGTACAGGTCGCCCTCGACGCCAGACGGATTTGAGTCAACTTCGGTTGCGAGCACGTTGCCCGCGGTGTCTGTGCCGGCGAACGACGTCGTGGGAAGTACGGTTAGCGCAAGCGCGATCAGTGCGAATAGGAGGGCGATGCGGCCACGCGTTTTACGGCGTCGGGACGACGGTGCTAGGTTGCAAGGCATAGTGAATCCTTCGTTAGATACTCGACATGTATCTAACAGGGTACCCAACGCGCGGGCGCTCTAAAAGAACCTCTCAGTTGCATTTCGGGGACGAGCCCGCGCTAGCTATTTTTTGCGATGCAAGAAGCGCGCGATGTCTTCTTCGGTGGGGCTTTTGATGTCAAAGCGCAGCGAGAGCCAGCGCAGACCCATGGTCACGACAACGCATACGACCAGCGCGGCGACATTGCTCATGATGCCGCTCATAACGAGACACACATAGCTTGCCGATCCGGCGATGGCGGCGATGGCATAAAAGTTAGTACGTTGAAAAATGCCCGGAACCACGCCCATAAAGCCGTCGCGCAACATGCCGCCACCCACCGCGGTGAAGAAGCCCATCATGATGCATACGGCCGGCGCAAAGCCATAAACCAGTGCTTTGTCCGCTCCGGTGGCGGCGTAGATGCCGACCGAGATGATGTCGAGCAATGGGATTAGTTTCTCGGGTTTATCGACGATTGCCGGGAAGATGTAGATGATAGCCGCCGTGGCAATGGAAAGCGGCAGCGCCATTGGCTGGTTGAGGATGTAGACGTTGCCCACCTGCAGTGTCATATCGCGCAAAAGACCGCCGCCCAGACCACAGACCACGGCGAGTGCGACCGCGCCCACCAGGTCGAGCTTGTGTTCGCGCGCAACCAGCACGCCCGAGATCGATGCGGCGACAACGGCGAACATCTCGAGCCAAAAGGGGATGGCGACCATGGCATCCGAGGCATGTGAGGTAACGGTTATAGCGGCGGCGACGGGCAAGATGGGGTCCTTTGAGTTACGGGTTTGGACAGTGCCCGTACATAGTACATGTTCGGCGCCGATTGCGACCCTATTGCTCGGCAAACGGTCTGGACTGGGTGCGGTCATGGGTTCCAAACATGTACATCAGCCTCCAAAGATGTCGAAAAATGTCGTTTTTGGAGGGTGATGTACACGTTTGGGGGAGCACGGGGCGAGTGGGGCCGTCGTTACTCAGAAGGCGACTCTTCGGCTTGATCGCTCTTCCAGTTGCGGATAAGTACCTTGCGCAGTTCGTTTTGCCTTCGCTGATGCTCGGCATCTACGCAACGAGGCATGCTGAGCGCTTCGCGGATATTGTTCATGGCGCGGTGGAAAGCGAGTTGGCTTGCAAATTGCGTCGAGGTGAGCGTGACGATGCGATAGCCCATTTGGGCGAGCACGGCCTCTCGCTCCGCATCTGCTCCCTTGCGTTCGACCTCGTCGTGAAAGCCGCCCTTATATTCGATGCCGAGCTCTCTGCGATTATAGGTAATGAGGGCATCGATTTTAAGCGTTCGAGCTTTGGTGCAATGCCAAAGTCGTTTAGGGATTTCGAGTGGCTTGTTGAGTTCGACACCTCGGATGCCAACGCCGCCTTCGCTCGTCGGGAGTGAAAGGGCGATAGCGGATGCGGTTTCCATGGGTGAGGCTGAGTGGTCGTAGATATGTCTGAGCGCGAGTCTGGCGCGTGTGGCACCGGGTTTGCCGGGGTGCCGATCGAGCAGTTCGACAATTTCGTCCTTGGAAGTGGTGGCTGGCTGCTCGGTATAAGGGTCATCGGGATTAAGCCCCATGCGATAGTCACCGCAAACTTCGTAGCCGTATTCGAGATATTCGATTCTGTCCATCCACTCGGCAGCGAATACGAAGGTAAGGGCTTCGTCGGTGATAAAAATACCAGGGGACAGCTCGTCAATATGGTCGTAGGGTAGATTTTGGCCAAGAACGTGGCAATTTACACCGTTGGCGCGGATTCGCTCGAAGGCAAATACAACGGAGATATCGATGGTCTCAAGCATGCTAGTGGGAATACCGCAGTCGGTAAGAGTCTGTCGGATGCGCGCGGTGCGTTGCTGGGTGGAGAGGCCTCTTGCGCCTATCTGGTAGTCGTGTTGCGCGGCCGCTTGAACCAGGTCTTGTGGCGCATGATGGACGAGCCATGCGGTTTTATGCGTAATGAGAACAGGAGTATCCATTAGGGACCTCTCGCTTTATGCCGATATGCAGTCCTTATGTCCGTTGAAGTGAGTAAATATACCGAATGCCGGCAAAACGGCCGATCGTGCGCCAAGCGCGATATGCAAACATGTACATCAGCCTCCAAAGATGTCGAAAAATGTCGTTTTTGGAGGGTGGTGTACACGTTTGGTTGGGATGTGCGGCCGAGAGAGGATTCGATAACAAAAAAGCTCCCATTGTTGGGAGCTTTCTCAAGCAAAATGGCGGAGGAGGAGGGATTCGAACCCTCGTGACCTTATACAGGCCAAACGGTTTTCGAGACCGCCGCATTCAACCACTCTGCCACCCCTCCGCGTGGGGTAAAAACAAAGCAGGCTCAAAGGCCTGCTTTGGAATTAACTGGCGGAGAGTCAGGGATTTGAACCCTGGAGACGCTTTTGACGCCTACACGATTTCCAATCGTGCTCCTTCGGCCACTCGGACAACTCTCCGTTAAATGCGAAAGTCAGTATACACGAGGAATCGCAAAGTGCAAACAGAAAAGTTGGCATTTTTTGAAACGCTTGGCTTCGTGACGGGATCTAGAAGGCCAAAAACGGACTCTGACCAGCATGGCTGCATGCAGCAAATTGTTCAAAATAGGTATTTATAGACGACGTGTCAGCAATTTTAAAAATCTTTGAACGGTGTTGTGAACCACTGGTATGCATTTCGCGACCACAGCTCAGCAATTGCTGACCTGCGGTTTGATTTGGTTTGTCCCCGCAGCGCCGTATCTTGTCCACAGACCCGTCAAGCATTTGGTCAGCATTTGGTTGGAAGACGCATGAAGTGCCGTGTGAGTATGGACATATGTGGAGGTCATGAGGTTGTAGCTGCATATTCTTGCAGCCTGGGAGGTTGAAAGATATTATTACCAAGTCTTTTCCTGCTTCAGGCGCACCTTCACGACCTGAAGCCACATTTGCCCAGAGGAGGTGACAATATGAAGGCTTATGAACTGCTGTTCTTTGTTGACCCGTCGCTCGACCCCGAGACTCGTCTCGCTGTTATGAAGCGTATCGATACCACGATCGCTGAGGGCGCTGGCAAGGTCGACTCCGTTGACGAGTGGGGCAAGCGCAAGCTCGCCTACGAGATCAACGACCTCACCGATGGTGACTACACCCTCATCAACTTCCACGCAGATCCTACCCAGATCGCCGAGCTTGATCGCGTCCTGCGCATCACCGACGCTGTGGTCCGCCACATGATCGTCCGTCGCGACGACCAGGAGTAAGACTGTCGTTTTGGACTGGGCTTGTGCCCCAAGAGGAAGTAGTGAGTTATGAGCATCAATCGAGTGAACATCACCGGTAACCTCACGCGTGATCCCGAGCTGCGCGCCACCGCCGGCGGAACCCAGGTTCTGTCCTTTGGCGTCGCCGTGAACGATCGTCGCCGCAACCCGCAGACTGGCGAGTGGGAGGACTATCCCAACTTTGTCGACTGCACCATGTTCGGCACGCGCGCCGAGGCCGTGAGCCGTTTCCTGGCAAAGGGAAACAAGGTCGCGATCGAGGGCAAGCTGCGCTACAGCTCTTGGGAGCGCGACGGCCAGCGCCGGAGCAAGCTTGAGGTCATCGTCGATGAGATCGAGTTTATGAGCTCCCGTGGTGGCCAGGGTGGCTACGATCAGGGCGGTTACGCCCCCGCAGCCCCCGCGCCCGCAGCACGTCCTGCCGCACCGGTGGCTACGCCGCCCGCGGTCGACGTCTACGATGAGGACATCCCGTTCTAAGGGCTGTTCACCTATTTTTGAGTGAGAGGCGGCTTCGGTTCGCCGAAGTTGCCAAACGAAAGGTATTTTGACATGGCTAATGATTTTTCTGCACGTCAGCCGCGTCGTAAGTACTGCCAGTTCTGCAAGGAGAACACTGAGTTCATCGACTATAAGGACACTCAGCTTCTCCGTAAGTACATGACCGACCGTGGCAAGATCAAGCCCCGTCGCGTCACTGGCGCTTGCACGCAGCATCAGCATGACATCGCCAACGCCATCAAGCGCGCCCGCGAGATGGCTCTCCTGCCGTACACCGTCCCCGTGGTTTCCTCTCGTGGCAACCGCGACCGCGGCTAAGAAGGGAGACACATCATGAAGGTTATTCTTCTCGATGAGATCAAGGGCAAGGGCGGCGAGGGTGACGTCGTAGAGGTCGCTCAGGGTTACGCTGAGAACTTCCTGTTCCCCAAGAAGCTCGCTGTTGCCGCCACCAAGGGCAACCTCAAGCAGCTTGACGAGCGTCGCAACAACATCGCCAAGCGCGAGGCCGTCCGTCTGGCTACCGCCAACGAGACCAAGGCTGCCTTCGAAGGCAAGACGGTCACCGTTGATGTCAAGGTCGGCGACGAGGGCATCCTCTTTGGCTCCGTTACCGCCGCTATGATCGCTGACGCCATCAAGGCTCAGCTCGGTATGGACATCGACCGCAAGCGCGTCGAGCTCGGTAAGCCCATCAAGGTTGCCGGTGCCCATACCGTTGCCATCTCGCTGTACCGCGAGATCAAGGCCGAGGTTGTCGTTCTCGTTGGCGTTACCGCCGAGGAGCTCGCTGCCGAGGCTGAGGCTGAGGAGACCGCTGAGGTCGCCGAGGCCGAGACCGCCGAGGTCGAGACTGAGGCTGCTGCCGAGTAGCATTTGCTGCAACGCAACAATCTTGTTCTAAGAAGGGCGCTCTGGGAGACCAGGGCGCCCTTTTGTTTTCTACGCTTGGCGAGCGCCATGGCAGGCGTTGTGGTGAAGTCCCAAATGCGGGACCGTTCATCCGTTTCGTTCGGTGATGATTGCCGGGGCGCGGCCCGTTTTGGGACTGTGGCTGATACTATGGATGCTCGCAAGCGATATGAATGAGGATGCTCATGGCATATGACGAAAGGGAGACGGGGCTGACGGTCGAGGACCGTGGCTCCAAGTTGGGTCTCCCTCAAAACCAAGATGCAGAGGCCAATGTACTGGCCGCCATGCTGCTGTCGCCCGAGGTGGTCGAGGAGGCCCAGGTCGAGCTGCAGCCCGATGACTTCTACCGGCCCATTCATAAGACCATCTACACCGCGATGGTCGATATGTACAACAGCCGCATTCCCATCGACTCTATCTCGCTGATCGATTACCTGCGAAGCATCAACAAGCTTGATGCCGTGGGCGGCGAGGCCTACATTTTGGAGCTGATGGGTCAGACCCTGTCGCTCGTGAACTGGCAGCACCATGCCGCCATCGTCCGTCGCGACTCGATGCTACGCGAGCTGATCGGTGCCACCAACGAGATCAACGCACTGGCCTATAACGCCCCTACCGACACCAAAGAGGTCGTGGAGCTGGCCGAGAGCAAGCTGCTCAAGGTCACGGCGCGCGAGGTCAAGTCGAGCTATAAGACACTGACCGAGTTTATGGTCGAGGCCTATAACGAGGCCGAGGAAGTGTGTAAGGCCGGCGGACAGGCCGCGGGCGTGCCCACCGGCTTCCCGTCGCTCGACCGCATGCTTATGGGTTTCCGCGAGGGCCAGCTCATCATTATCGGCGCCCGCCCTGCCGTGGGTAAGACGTCGTTCGCTCTGAACCTGGCGCTGAATGCCGCCGCTGCGGGCTATACCGTCGGCTTCTTTTCGCTGGAGATGTCGGGCAAGGAAATTGCCCAGCGCCTGATTTGCGCCTACGCCATGATTTCGATCAGCGACTTCCGTACGGGCCGCATTAGCCCCGAGCAGTGGGCCAATATCAACGAGGCCACGCAGACTTTGTCTAAGCTCGACATTCTGATTGACGATACGCCCGGCACCACGGTGACCGAGATCCGCGCCAAGAGCCGCCGCATGCTTCACAACAAGGAGAAGGCCATCATTATCCTGGACTACCTGCAGCTGGTGAGTCCTCCGCCGGGGCGTCGCTCCGAGAGCCGTACCGTCGAGGTCTCCGAGATGTCGCGTGGTTTAAAGATCATGGCCAAGGAGCTCAAGATTCCGTTGATCGCGCTGTCGCAGCTGTCGCGTCAGGTCGAGTCCCGTACCGGCAAACGCCCGCAGCTTTCCGACCTGCGTGAATCGGGCTCCATCGAGCAGGACGCCGACATCGTTATGTTCTTGGACCGCTCCGCCGACGAGGCCGAGGCCTCGCGTGACGATCGACCCGACGAGGGCGTTACGCGTATCGTCGTGGCCAAGAACCGTTCGGGCCCGATCGGTGACGTCGACCTGATGTTCCTGCCGGCATCCACCAAGTTCTATGAGCTTGATGGGGCGCATACCGAGGAGTAGGACAGGCGCCCGTCGCACGGGTATACTGGGAATGTTTTGTGCTTCTGCGTGCCGGCGTGGCGCGTAGACAGTCCATGAATGTAAGGAGTAAACATGCCGTCAACCGTTTTGGTCGGTGCCCAGTGGGGCGATGAGGGCAAGGGTAAGATTTGCGACCTGGTCGCCGGCGACTTCGATGCCGTCGTGCGCTATTCGGGCGGTAATAACGCCGGCCACACCATCGTCGTCAACGGCAAGAAGTACGGCCTGCACCAGGTGCCCTCCGGCATCATGTATTCCGACCATGTGTCGGTGATCGGTAACGGCTGCGTCGTCAACCCCAAGGTTGTCCTTGAGGAGATTGACATGTTCGAGGCCGACGGCATCACCACCAAGAACCTCAAGATCAGTGGCAACGCGCACATCATCATGCCGTACCACATCGATCTGGATGGTGCTTTTGAGCAGAAGCTCGGCAAGAAGAACATCGGTACCACCAAGCGCGGCATCGGTCCGTGCTACCAGGACAAGATGGCTCGCATCGGCCTGCGCATGCAGGACATGCTGGACGAGGCGCTGTTCCGCGACAAGCTGGAGACCGCTCTTGCCCGCGTGAATCCCGAGCTCGAGCTCATCTACCACCTGCCCACCTACACCGTGGACCAGATCTGCGACGAGTACCTGCCCATGGCCGAGCGCCTGCGCCCTTACATCACCGAGACGAGTCTGCTGCTCAACAACATGATCGACGAGGGCAAGGACCTGCTGTTCGAGGGCGCCCAGGCGACGCTGCTCGACATCGACCACGGCACCTATCCGTACGTGACGTCTTCTAACTGCACCGCTGGCGGCGCCATCACCGGCTCCGGCGTCGGTATGAAGAATGTCGACCGCGTGCTGGGCGTCATGAAGGCCTATATCACCCGCGTCGGTTCGGGCCCCATGCCCACCGAGCTTTCCTATGAGTCCGAGGCCGGCCACACGCTGACCGAGGAGGGCCACGAGTACGGCGTGACCACCGGTCGCCGTCGTCGTTGCGGCTGGTTTGACGGCCCTATCGCCAACTATGCCTCGCGCGTCAACGGCCTCACCGACATCGCCATGACCAAGCTCGACGTGCTTTCGGCCTTCGACACCATTAAGGTATGCGTTGCCTATGACGTCGATGGCGAGCGTTACACGAGCGTGCCTGAGCACCAGGTGCGCTTTGAGCATGCCAAACCCATCTACGAGGAGCTCCCGGGCTGGAAGTGCGATATCACCGGTTGCCGCAGCTTTGACGAGCTGCCGCAGGAGGCTCAGGACTACGTGGCGTTTATCGAGGATCTGGCACACACCCGCGTGACGTTCATTGGCGTCGGCGCCGATCGCGAGCAGATCATCAACCGATTCTGGAAGTAATCGGCACTATTCGGTTATTGCGATATACCCCTTTGCAGCCCAAGCGGGCGGCCGAGGGGTATATTTGCTTTGTAATGGGTCCGCATGGTTGGCGGACCGTTTATCCATAGAGGAGGCACCCTTGAAGGCGGACACTCAAACCATCGACATCCTGTTGTTGGGCAGCGGCGGCCGCGAGCATGCTCTGGCAGCTAAGCTCGCAGCATCACCGCGCGCCGGCAAGCTCTACATTGCGCCGGGTAACGGCGGCACCGCGAGCTGCGGCGAGAACGTGGTTCTCGACGACTGCGATCCTGCGGCCGTGGCGGCGTTTGCGCAGAGCCACGGATGCGGACTTGTGGTAATTGGCCCCGAGGCTCCGCTCGTGGCGGGCGTAGCCGATGCCGTGCGCGCGGCGGGCATCCCCTGCTTTGGCCCGGGTGCCGAGGGCGCCCAGATGGAGGGCTCCAAGCTATTCTCCAAGCAGCTCATGGAGCGCGCCGGCATTCCGACGGCCGCCTACGGCTCGTTTACTGACGAGGCTTCGGCGCTTGCCTATGTGCGCGAGCAGGGTGCCCCGCTGGTCGTGAAGGCTGATGGCCTGGCCGCAGGCAAGGGCGTTATCGTGGCGACTGAGCTCGAGCAGGCCGAAGAGGCCGTGCGCGAGTGCTTTGGCGGCACCTTTGGTGATGCCGGCAACACCGTTGTCATTGAGGAGATGCTGGTTGGCCCCGAGTGCTCGCTGCTGGCCTTTACCGACGGCAAGACCGTGCGCCCCATGGCCACCTCGCAGGACCACAAGCGTGCGCTCGAGGGCGACCTTGGCCCCAACACCGGCGGCATGGGCGTTTACAGCCCGGTGCCCATCGTGACCGACGAGGAGCACGCCACGATGGTGGCGGTCATGGAGCAGACCGTGGCCGAGCTTGCTACCGAGGGCATCGACTACCGCGGCTGCCTGTACGGAGGCTTTATGCTCACCCCCGCCGGCCCCAAGGTGCTGGAGTTCAACGCCCGCTTTGGCGACCCTGAGACGCAGGTCGTGCTGCCGCGCCTCAAGAACGACCTGGTCGAGGTCATGCTGGCTTGTGCCAACTGCGAGCTCGATCAGATTGAGCTCGATTGGCGTGACGAGTGGGCCGTGGCCGTTGTCCTGACGAGCGCGGGCTACCCCGGCAGCTACGAGAAGGGCAAAGTCATCACCGGCATCGCAGACGCCGAGGCCATGGAGAACGTGACCGTGTACCATGCCGGCACCGCCGTGGTGGACGGTCAGCTCGTGACTAACGGTGGCCGAGTGCTTGCCGTGACCGCGCTGGGCGACACGTTTGAGAACGCTCGCAACCTTGCCTACGAGGCCTGCGAGAAGATTGATTTTGAGGGCAAGACCCTGCGTCATGACATCGGTCTGCGCGCGCTGCGTGGCCGCGACGCCTGGGATGCCTAAAGTCCGAGAGGGATGAGACGGATGGACGAGAAGAACGAAGAGCTCGTGGACGCGCAGATCGTCGAAGAGGACAGCCGCATGTATGGGCACGCCGAGGGCGAGCCTGGTGGCGAGGTCGCTGACGAGCCGGCGCTGGTGCTGGGCGACGACGACCCGCACGATGCCGAGCTGCACGAGAAGATTCTTTCGGAGGAGTGTGCCTGGAAGGGCAAGATCCTCGACGTCCACCGTCTTGAGGTTGAGCTTCCCAACGGTCACCGCGGCGCCCGCGATATCGTTCGCCATCCGGGTGCGGCGGCCGTTGTGGCACTGACCGAGAGCGGCAAGATTGTACTGGTGCGTCAGTACCGCACCGCCATCGACCGCGTGACGGTCGAGATTCCCGCCGGCAAGCTCGATCCAGGCGAGGACCCGCTCGATTGCGCCAAGCGCGAGCTGCATGAGGAGACGGGCTTTAGGGCCGGTCGCATTCGCTTTTTGACGTCGATTGTCACGTCCTGCGGTTTTTGCGATGAGATCATCCACATCTACTTGGCTACCAAGCTCGAGTTCGACGCGCCCAACCCCGACGATGACGAGTTTGTCAACGTGGACCTGGTGCCGCTGCACGAGCTGATCGACGCCGTGCTCGACGGCAAGATCGAAGACGCCAAGACCGTCGTAGGCGCCTTGGCCTGCGATAGCATCGCGCACCGCCTTGGGAGCGCGGAGCTTTAACGAGTGGGGATAGCCCTGGGACAAGTACTACTGATTGCTTTGTCTCAGGGCCTTACGTTGCTGATATTTCTTTGAGGATCACATGCTGAAGAGGTTTCTTTCGTATTACAAGCCCCAGATGGGGCTTTTTGTTGCTGATACTGTTTGTGCTCTGGTGCTTGCCGCCATTGACCTGGCGTTCCCCATTATTCTGCGCAATTTGACCGGTGGGCTGTTTACTCAGGGTCAGGCTGCCATTATGCAGGCGCTCGGCATGATCGCGGTGGGCTTGGTGTTGATGTATGCCGTCCGCTGCGCCTGCCGCTACTTTGTGAGCTATTGGGGTCACGTGATGGGCGCGCGCATGGAGTCCAAGATGCGCGAGGACCTGTTCGACCAGTATGAGCGCTTTAGCTTTGCGTACTTCGACCGCAACAGCTCGGGCGACATGATGAGCCGCGTGGTCAACGACCTGTTCGATATCTGCGAGGCGGCACACCACGTGCCCGAGTGGATCATCATCTGCGGCATCGAGATTATCGGCTCGTTTGTGATTCTCTTTACCATCGCCCCGGTGCTGGCGCTCGCCATGGCCGTGGTGACGGCGGCGTTTGCGGTCATCATGTTTTGGCAGAACATGCGTATGCGCGAGGTCTTTAGCGACAACCGCAAAAAGATCAGCGGCATCAATGCGCAGCTGCAGGATTCGCTGGCGGGCATGCGCGTGGTCAAGAGCTTTGCCAATGAGGAGACCGAACGCTTCAAGTTCCGCGCCTCCAACAATCGCTATCTTTCGTCCAAGGAGAACATGTATCACGCCATGGGCGTCTACACTGCGACGTATGGCCTGCTCTCGGGCGTGCTGTACGTAATCGTGGTGCTGCTGGGCGGTTGGCTGGTTGCCCAAGGCCAGCTGCAGGCGGTCGATATGGCGACCTTTGCACTCTATATTTCGCTGTTTTGCACGCCGCTCGAGACACTCGTCAATTCAGCCGAAACGTATCAGAAGGCTATCGCCGGCTTTAAGCGTATGGATGAGGTGCTCTCGACCGCGCCGGATATCCAGGACAAGCCGGGCGCTACGGATCTGCAGGTGACTGCCGGCGCCGTGGAGTATCACGACGTGTGCTTTAACTACGAGGATGTTGAGCTGGGCGAGGGCGATGCCGACGAGCGTCCCGTTATCGACCATATGGACCTGTCCATCAAGCCCGGGCAGACCATCGCTTTGGTTGGCCCTTCGGGCGGTGGCAAGTCCACGACCTGTTCGCTGCTGCCACGCTTTTATGACGTGGCTGCCGGATCCATTAGCATCGACGGCCAGGACGTGCGCGATGTGACGCAGCAGAGCCTGCGTCGCGCCATCGGCCTGGTGCAGCAGGATGTCTATCTGTTTGACGGTACGATTGGCGAGAACATCGCCTACGGCAAGCCGAGCGCTACGGCGGAAGAGATCGCCGACGCCGCCCGTCGCGCCAACATCGATGCCTTTATCGAGTCGCTTCCACAGGGCTATGACACGGTCGTGGGCGAGCGCGGCAGCCGTCTTTCGGGCGGACAGAAGCAGCGCGTTGCCATCGCGCGTGTGTTTCTCAAGAACCCCAAGATCCTGATTTTGGACGAGGCGACGAGTGCTTTGGATAACGAGAGCGAGGAGGCGGTGCAGGAGTCACTCGAAGAACTGGCGCGCGGCCGCACCACGATTATCATCGCCCACCGTCTTTCGACCATTAAGCATGCCGATGAGATTGCGACCGTTGAGCATGGTCGCGTTGTGGAGCGTGGCACGCACGAGGAGCTTCTCGCCCGTGGCGGCACCTATGCCCGTTACTATCGAATGCAGTTCGAAGGTGCGCGTGCGCACGAGCTCGACTGATTGATATGACAGGAAGTTTATGGCTGACAAGAACCCTTTGACTCCGGAAGAAGTGACGGAGTTATTCTCCGAAATCGATGCATCCGGTGTCTTGGATCCCACGCTTGCCAAAAAGCGCACCGAGCGCATGCGCGAGAAGGAGGCGGCGGCCAAGCGCGGTGACAAAGCGGCGCTAGCGCAGCTGCGCAGCGAGGACCGCGCGAGCCAGGCAAAACATATCGACCCGCTGTCCGAGGACGATCCTTCGGGCTCGCAGGTGAGCCATACCATTACGAAGACCGCGATGGCCGTGGTCATCGGTATTTTGGTGCTGATCGTGGGCATGCAGATCGGTTACGGTGTGATGCGTCGTCTGAATACCGCCAACCTGTCCGAGAGCGTTTCGGTCGATACCGTTTCGACGGCGCTGAAGGGCGGCCTTGAGTGGGGCAACGGCTTTACGCAGTTCCCGCTCGACTTTACCGTCGATGAAGCCGATGAGCGTACGGGCACGGTCGAGGTGACGGTGTTGGACACATCGTCTGCCAACGAGCTCGAGCTGCTGTCCAACGGGCAGATTCAGGCCGCGGCGCTTGCGACCAACGCGCTGCTCAACGATAAGATCGACCGCGTGGTGTATAACGTTCACGCCTATATCGACGAGGATAGCAACATTCAGCACGATTCCTTCTTTGGCATGTTTCCCGCCCACGGCCACCAGAGCGCCATCCTGACGTTCGTGTGGACCAAGAGCTCATCCAACGCCACGAATATCGACTGGAAGATGCGCATCGTGAGTATGGATGACACCATCGCCGAGCGCATTCAGAAGCAGGTGAACTCGGTGTCGTCGTTGATTGAGGACCCGGTGGTGAGCCAGACCAAGATTGACGAGGAAAAGGCCGAACGTGACCTGGAGCATCGTCTGCATGGCCGCGAGATTTTCCGCGGCGGTAAGCCCGACCGAACGCCGTCCGATCTGCTGGAGCAGGACAAGAAAAAGTAAGACGCCATCATCCCGCGTGAGCCACAAGCCCCGCGGGATGATTTTTCTGGGACGGGGATTAAAAAATCATTATGCATAGAAAGTCATAATTATCATTTCGTAAACATTTCGATGAAATTAACGCCATGAGGCATGCTTGCGGTTACAATACCGCGAGGCCTAACTACACACCTTTAAGCCGGTCCTGTGAGACCGGGAAGGAGAATTATGGCGAATAACCATACCGCGGGCGCTGCCGCCCGCACCTTCGCGCCCAGCGAGCTTTGCCAGCGTATGCTGGCCAAAACCAGCAAGGGCACCTGCGGTCCCTGCATCCTGTATCTTGAGGATGGGACCATTTTTTATGGACGTGCATGCGGCGCCGAGGGCACCGCGACCGGCGAAGTCTGCTTCAACACCTCGCTCGAGGGCTACTTTGAGGTCATGACCGACCCGAGTTATGCCGGCCAAATCGTAACCATGACCTATCCGCAGATCGGCAACTACGGTATCGACGAGACCGACGTCCAGTCGGCCTTCCCCGGCGACGCCGTGCGCCCCGCGAGCGCTCCGGCTATGCGCGGCATGATCGTTCGCGACATGTGCGCCACGCCTTCTAACTGGCGCTCGGCCGTCAGCGTGCCGGAGTACCTGCGCGCTCACGGCATCGTCGCTATCGAGGGTGTCGACACCCGCGCCCTGGTGCGCCATCTGCGCGACAATGGTTCCAAGATGGGCATTATCTCGACCGAGATCTTCGACGTCGACGAGCTTGCCGAGCGTCTGGCCGCAGCGCCCACACTGGTAGGCGAGAACCTGGTCAAGACCGTAAGTTGCCCCGCGCCTCATGAGTTTGTGGCCGCCGACCTGCCTGCCACGCATGACTTTGCGCTTGCGGTTGCCGCTCCTGCCCGTCACAAAGTGGTCGCCTACGACTGCGGTGTGAAGCGCGGCATTCTGGAGGGGCTGGTCCGCGCCGGCTGCGACCTTACCGTCGTGCCGTGGGATACGCCCGCGAGTGAGGTGCTCGACATGAATCCCGATGGCGTCTTTTTGTCCAACGGCCCCGGCGACCCCGATGCCGTGGTGGAGACCTACGAGCAGGTGCAGCAGCTGATCGGCAAGGTGCCGGTCTTTGGTATTTGTCTTGGTCACCAGATGATCAGCCTGGCCTGCGGCGCCCAGATGGAAAAGCTTAAGTTCGGTCACCGCGGTGGCAACCAGCCGGTCATGAACCTGGTAAGCCGTCGCGTGGAGATTACCGCACAAAACCATGGCTTTGGCCTGCTGTTCCCCAGCTTGGGCGAGCTTGTCCCCGAGCTTTCCGGCGGCGAGACCGAGCATGCGGCCGATGGAGATCTGCGCGTCTGGGTGCGCCGCGGAATCGCGCCGGTCGTGATGAACGAGCGCTTCGGCCGCATTCGCCTGACGCACGTGAACCTCAACGACGGCACCGCCGAGGGCATCCAGCTGCTCGACGCCCCGTGCTTCTCGGTCCAGTACCACCCCGAGGCCTCGCCTGGCCCCACCGATGCCCACTATCTCTTTACCGCCTTTACGCGACTCATGGACGGCGAGGAGAACTACCTGGACATCGACACCGCGAAGGACCGCCTGGCTGGCTGGAATTTCGCCGAGACCGCCGCGACCGAGACCGAGGAGAACTAACATGCCGAAACGTACTGACATCAAGCGCATCCTCGTCATTGGTTCGGGCCCCATCGTCATTGGTCAGGCTTGCGAGTTCGATTACTCCGGCGCCCAGGCCTGCAAGGTGCTCAAGGAAGATGGCTTTGAGGTTATCCTGGTCAATTCCAACCCGGCGACCATCATGACCGACCCGGGTCTTGCCGACCGCACCTATGTCGAGCCCATCACCGCCGAGTTTATCGAGCGCGTAATCAAGAAAGAGCGCCCGGACGCGCTGCTGCCCACACTGGGCGGCCAGACCGGTCTGAACGCCGCCGTCGAGCTGGCGAAAGACGGTACGCTCGACAAGTACGGCGTCGAGATGATCGGCTGCGACCTGGACGCCATCGAGCGCGGCGAGGACCGCAAGCTCTTTAACGAGGCCATGGCCGAGATCGGCCTGGAGGTCGCGCGCTCGGGCTATGCCTACAGCGTGGCCGACGCCGAGGCTATCGCCGAGCGCGTGGGCTATCCCTGCGTACTGCGCCCGAGCTTTACCCTCGGCGGCGCCGGCGGCGGCATCGCTCACACTCACGAGGAGCTCGTCTCCATCGTGAGCCAGGGCCTCGAGCTCTCGCCTGCCCACGAGGTACTGGTCGAGGAGTCCATCGAGGGCTGGAAAGAGTACGAGATGGAGGTCATGCGTGACCACGCCGGCAACGGCATCATCGTGTGCTCCATCGAGAACCTCGACCCCATGGGCGTGCATACCGGCGACTCCATCACCGTGGCGCCGGCGCAGACCCTCTCCGACCTTGAGTATCAGCGCATGCGCGTGGCCTCGCTCGCCATCTTGGAGAAGATCGGCGTCGAGACCGGTGGCTCCAACGTGCAGTTTGCCGTGAACCCCAACACCGGCCGCCTGATCGTCATCGAGATGAACCCGCGCGTGAGCCGTTCGTCCGCCCTCGCTTCCAAGGCCACGGGTTTCCCCATCGCCAAGGCCGCCGCGCGCCTGGCTGTGGGCTACACGCTCGACGAGATCGTCAACGACATCACCAAGGCAACGCCCGCCTGCTTTGAGCCCACGATCGACTACTGTGTGGTCAAGGTGCCGCGCTTTGCCTTCGAGAAGTTCAAGGGTACCGACCCCACGCTCACCACGCGTATGAAGGCCGTGGGCGAGATTATGGCGATCGGCCGCACCTTTGAGGAGGCCTTTGGCAAGGCTATGCGCTCGCTGGAGGATGGCCACCAGGGCATTTGCGCCGGTGGCAAAGAGGGTGCCGATAAGCTGAGCGACGACGAGCTTGCTCAGGCCGTGGCAACCCCGACCGAGCATCGCATCTTCTTTGTGGTCGAGGCCCTGCGCCGTGGCTGGGACATCGCCCGCATCCATGCCATCTGCGGTATCGATCCGTGGTACCTCAACCGTATCAACGATATGGTGCAGGTCCAGGAGAGCATCCGCGGCCTGCGTGTGGAGGATATCGACGCCGACGCGATGCGCCTGCTCAAGCAGTACGGTACGAGCGACGCCGAGATCGCCGCGCTGACCGGCTCGGACGAGCGCTTTGTGCGCGCCTATCGCAAGGGTCTGGGCGAGGTTCCCAGCATGAAGACGGTCGATACCTGCGCTGCGGAGTTCTCGAGCGCCACGGAGTACCACTACAAGACGTACGAGAACATCTACCGCACGAGCCCGGATGCCAAGAAGTGCGTGGCTCCCGACGAGACCACGCCGGCGGACAAGCCCAAGGCGATGATCCTGGGCGCCGGCCCCAACCGCATTGGCCAGGGTATCGAGTTCGACTACTGCTGCGTGCATGCGAGCTATGCGCTGGCGGCCCGCGGCTTTGAGACCATCATGGTTAACTGTAACCCCGAGACCGTCTCGACCGACTACGACACGTCCGACCGCCTGTACTTTGAGCCGCTCACCTACGAGGACGTCATGGACGTTATCGACGTTGAGCGCCCCGATGGCGTCGTGGTGACGCTTGGCGGCCAGACCCCGCTTAAGCTGGCGCGCATGCTCGAGGAGAGCGGCGTGAACATCATGGGCACCAAGCCCGATGCCATCGACTTTGCCGAGGACCGCGAGCGCTTCGCCGCCCTGCTCGACAAGCTGGGCATCATGTACCCGCCGGCGGGCCAGGCCACCTCGTTTGAGGAGGCCGAGGCCGTAGCCGCGCACATCGGCTACCCGCTGCTGGTGCGTCCGAGCTACGTGCTGGGCGGCCGCGGCATGATGATTGCCTACGATGCCGAGCATCTGCGCGATTACATGGCCGAGGCTGCGCGCATTAGCCCCGACTACCCGGTGTACCTCGATCGCTTCCTGGAGGGTGCGATCGAGTCCGATGTCGACGCCCTGTGCGACGGCGAGGAGGTCTACATCGGAGGCATCCTGGAGCATATCGAGGAGGCCGGCATCCACTCCGGTGACTCCGCGACCTGCATTCCGCCGTTCAGCTTTAGCGAGAGTCTGCAGGCGAAGCTCCGCGAGACCACGCGCCGCATCGCCATGGCACTGGGAGTCCGCGGCCTGGTCAACGTGCAGTATGCCATCAAGGGCGAGACCGTCTACGTGATCGAGGCCAACCCGCGCGCCAGCCGTACCGTGCCGTTCATCTCCAAGGCTACCGGCGTGCCGCTGGCCAAGTGCGCGGCGCGTATCATGGCAGGCGATTCCATCGCCAGCCTGGGTCTGCCGAGCGACGAGCGTCAGCTCGATTGGTTCTGCATGAAGGAAGCCGTTATGCCCTGGGGTCGTTTCCCCGGTGCCGACGTTATCCTGGGGCCCGAGATGAAGTCGACGGGCGAGGTCATGGGTATCGCCAAGAGCTATCCCGAGGCATACGCCAAGACGCAGCTGGCGATTGACTACAAGCTGCCCGACCCGAGCGCCGGCAAGGTGTTCATCAGCGTGTGCGACCGCGACAAGCGCCACATCCTTTCGGTCGCGCGTATCCTGCGCTACCTGGGCTTTGATATCTGCTCCACCGAGGGCACCGCGCGCGTGCTGCGCGGCGGCAACGTGACCTGCGAGGTCGTGGAGAAGATTAGCGGCCCGCACGACGGCGAGCGTCCCAACATCGGTGACCTGATCGCCGATGGCAAGATTGCGGTAATCATCAACACGCCGTACGGCCCGGGTTCTCGTGGCGACGGCTACCTTCTGCGCACCGAGGCCGTGCGCCGCGGCGTGACCTGCGTGACCGCGATGTCTGCCGCCAACACGTACGTGAGCGCCATCGAGGCGGTGCGTGAGGACCAGCAGGGTCACGGTAGCGCCAACGACATGGGCATGGACGTCATCGCCCTGCAGGACCTGCCGCAGTACACGGTGTAGGTCGAGCTGTCCGGCCGGGGCGGGAGGGGCCGAGTTTCCCCCTTTCGCTCCGGCTGCAAGCAGAGTCGCTCGGGAGAAAACTCGGCCCCTCTCGCCCCGACGCACTGTGTCTAGACGGATTGCACCCCCCCGTTTTTAGAGATAAATACCATTTAGCGGTGATATTCAACCGTTCAAGATATTATGTAATGGCATATTACGTCATATGACGTAATATGCCATTAGCAGTCAAGGATGATTGTCTGTGTTCAAGTCGAGAAAGGGGCAAAATGATTAAACTGTGTCGCGTCGATAGCCGGTTAGTGCATGGGCAGACCGTGTTCTCTTGGTATCCAACGCTTGAAGCAAACGCTATTCTTGTGGTTTCAGATGAGTACGCCGCAAGCAAAGAGCGAATTCAAGCGCTGCGAATTGCAAAACCCGCTGATGCCAAATTGGTTGTCAAAAGTGTAGAAGATTCCATCGTGGCCCTTAACGGAAGCGCGGTGGATAAATACGAGCTAATTGTTGTTGCGGGAAATGTACATGACGCCTGTGAAGTTGCGCGTGCGTGTCCAATAATAACGTCTGTGAATTTAGGCGGCGCTCGACCGTTGGGGGATAGCGTAAAGGAGCTTGGCCCTGCTGTGCGCCTTTCCCAATCCGATATTAATGAAATTAAGAAAGCCATGGCTGATGGAATCGAGTTCGAGGTAAGGCAGGTTGCTAGCGAGAAAAAACGCATCGTAACAAGTTTTGATTTGTAGGAAGAGGGAGAAATATGCTGCTTCAGGCTTTTCTGGTTGGTCTTGCCGCTGCGATAGGTCAATCGGATTATTTACTCGGTACTGCGATGGTCGAGCGGCCGATTGTCCTCGGAGCGATTGTCGGTATTTTTTTGGGTGATATTCCGACTGGCGTTATTGTTGGTTTCCAACTCGAACTCGCGTTCATGGGGGTCTGGCAGGTTGGTGCTGCCGTGCCGCCCAACGTAATTGTTGGTTCAGTTTTGGGAACAGCCTTTGCGATTACTATGGGTGCGGGTCCCGAGACCGCTCTGACTATTGCTATGCCCACTGCGGTGCTTGCCGGCATGTTTGACAGCCTTATGTATAGCGTTGTTACGCCTCCTATGGCTGTCTGGGCTGATCGTGGTGCCGAAAAAGACGACCCCAAAACGATTGCAGCCGCTATGTGGACCAATGGAATTCTCTACATCATTGCGCTTGGCTTGATTTGCGGCATGGCTTTTTACGTTGGAAATGATGCTGTTCAGGCACTGATTGACGCCATTCCTGATTGGCTTACGAATGGGCTTACGATCGCAACGGGTATTCTGCCCGCGCTTGGATTTGCGCAGCTTATGTCAATCCTGTCCACCAAGGAGCTGAGCTTCCTATTCTTTGGAGGCTTCTTGCTGAGTGCCTATCTAAACATTCCGACGATCGGTATCGTGGCGTTTTCGCTGATCCTGATTGGGATTCTCAATATGGCTCACATTTTTATGCCTGCCAGTGCGGCGGTCGCTAAGGAGGTTGACGATGACAACGAATTCTAATGATGTTCTTGAGCTCTCGCCGGAGTCAAATAAATCGACCGATAAGAGAATAACCAAGAAAGACTTAAAGGCGTTATTTTGGCGTAGCTTTCCACTCAACATCATGTGGAGCTTTGACCGACAAATGAACGTTGGTTTCTGCTACGACATGATTCCGGTAATCAAGCGGTTATACGATAAGCCTGAAGACCGGATTGAGGCATATAAGCGTCATCTTGAGTTCTACAATATTCAAGTTACGTTTAATCCTCTGGTCGCCGGCATTGTGGCCTCCATGGAGGAGGAGAACGCCAACAATCAGGACTTTGACACCGCCTCAATTAACGCCATGAAAGCATCGCTTATGGCTCCGCTTTCCGGTATTGGAGATTCACTGATTGCCAGTACGCTTCGCATGATTGCGACGGGCGTTGTGACAGGACTTTGCCTTTCGGGCAGTCTGCTCGGCCCAATCCTGTTCCTGCTTCTTTATAATGTCCCAACGATCCTGATTCGCTGGTTTGGGCTTCAGTATGGTTATTCGCTTGGCAGTGGCATGATTTCGAAGCTGAACGATTCTGATGTAATGCACAAAGTTACGTCCGGCCTGGCGATTGTGGGACTAATGGTAGTTGGTGGAATGGTGGCGACCACCGTTGCAGTTACCACTCCGCTCGCTCTTAACTTCGGCGACACCGCGTTTAAGTTGCAGGAAACGCTCGATGGGATATTCCCGGCTCTTTTGCCGCTCTGCGCGTTCGGGATCATGTGTCTTTGCAATAAGAAACAGGTCAAAATTATTTGGCAGATTGTGGGCATTCTCGCTGCGGGTATTGTGCTCGGCGTCCTGGGGATTTTGGGCTAGAGAAGGCGTCCATCTTTTGAGATGCTGAACTCGAAGGACGATGCGTCTGCTCGCCAAACGGTTTTTGAATAGTGGAGCGGTATTTCATCGCAGGCATATGTGACGTGCTCGACAACGCTCACGGGGGCTCCAACGATATAACCGAGAAGGTTTGCTTCTTGGAGCCCCGCTATTCCTGCGGTGATTTTGAGCTTCTCAATACCGGTTGCGATGCTGTAATGATTGGCGATCAGGTCGAAAAGACTGGCATTGTCTGTGAGAAGCTCCAGTAGTCCGGGTAGAGTGCCCTGCGTTGCATAAACGGTGTCGATGGCGCAGGGGGCATTTTCGATATAAACCAAGCGCGCAACTCGTTGCACTACGGTTCCGTTGTCAATTTTGAGCTCCCGTGCAATGTGGGCATCAGCCTTGATCAGGCCTGTTTCCAAGATGGACTTGGTTGTTTTATCGCCGTATTGAGGGTCGGAGCTCAAATTGAAAATGGTACTTGTTCCTCGTTTCAGAGTGAGCTTCGATGGGTTTACGAATGTTCCCTTGCCTCGCAGGCGGTAGAGCAAGTTTTGGTCAATGAGATTCTGTACGGCGCGTCTTACGGTGATCCTGCTTACTTTGTATTGCTTGCAAAGCTCGGTTTCGGTGGGAATCTGACTGCCGCCGGGGAGTTCGCCAGAAACTATTTTCTTGAGGATATCGTTTTCAACGGTCTGATAGAGAAGCTCTGGCTGAGTGAGCTCGTCTTTTGCTGCAGGCATGGTGGACCCCTTGGTCTTCAGTTTCTTTAGTACATAGATATACGACAACTGAGGACATCATAAGCCGTTATCTCAAAAGTTATGGAAATATCGATTTGGCGTTATCGCCGAGAGGGGATTTAAGATGGGTAGACAATACGACGAGGCGTTGATTGGCGCCATCTCCGGTCGCTCGTTTATAACCGAGAAGAGGGGGCTCGAGGTTCAAATTCGTCCGGTTCCTGATGATGAAAGAGAGCATGTGCTTGACCCACGAATTCTCGAGGTATCTCGCAAGAAGATGCGGAATGTTAGCATGTCTCCGAGCTGGACGAGCCTTATTGGAATGCGTCATCGCCCGGATAAGCCGACATACCGCCTACTCGATGGTGAGGTTCAGCGCGATGAGATCCTCATGGAGGCGGCCGATCGCTATATAGATTTATTCGTCTGGACGCCACCAAATCATAAGGAGGCAAGTCCAGCGCTTGTTTACCTGCATGGCGGCGCGTTTATGGCGGGGAATGTTCTGCAATTTGAACATCAGCTCGAGTTCATCGCCGAAAAGTCTGGTGCAGTGGTGGTTTATCCAGAATACCGCTTGGCGCCGGAGACGGCATTTCCCGGGCAGATCGAGGATTGCGTTCTTGCTCTTGATTATGTGCGCGAGCATGCCGGGGATCTCGGAATCGATCCTCATAAAATAATGGTCGCCGGCGACTCCGCGGGAGGAAGCCTTACTAATGCGTGTGTTCAGCTCAGGGGTGCTGGAGCTGTAGCCCATGCCTTCGAAATCTATCCTGAAGTCGACCTTGCGGGCGAACAGGGCGAGGGATATGAGGATTTTCCTGCGATAGCCGATCAAGAGGACGTTGCGCGTTTTCGCATCGACCATCTTCGCGATTCGGACGGCCCGATGGTCGAACTTTGTGCACATGGAAAAATGTCTCCTCATGACCCGTTGATTTCTGCGCTAATGCTTGAGGACTGCACTGATTTCCCCCCGGTGACTATCGTGACATCCGAATACGATCCGCTTCGTATCCCCGATGAAAAATGGGCTACAAAATTACGGTCTTCAGGAATCGATGTCGAGGTCATCGAATATGCCGGATGTGACCATGGTTTCTTCGATCATTTTGGCGTGTACCCGCAATCGGAAGACGTGTGTTTGTTGATGGCTGAGAAGCTTAAAGAAATGGCTGCACAATAACGTCTCTCGGCGATAAGGGACTGAAGTCGCCTGTGTTTCTGCATTCGTGGTTCTCAGTCTGATTAAAAATGAGGCTTGCTCCTTGCCCGAGTGGGTGGGGAGCAGTTTGTTTTTTGTAGCGATACGAGGTGAGTGCCGCGCACTTTAGATCGCCATTTTGCTTCGCTGTATACCACTTGACGTAATAAAAGAGGCAAGGGCGGTGCGAGGGCCAACAGTCATTCTAAGCTCGGATTCGTATCCTAAAAGGTTGTTTCGGTTGCATGGTACAATATAGCAAAAAAGAATGATAAAATGAATTCGAAAAAGAATTCATTTTTAGGAGGTATGTATGCCTGCTTTGCAGATGCTCGACAACCTTGTTCCAATTAGCGATTTCAGCCACGGTAAGGGCTCGGCTGCATTTTCGAAGGTTGGGGACGACAATCCAGTTGTGGTTCTCAAACACAACAAGCCAGCGTTTGTGATTGTGACACCCGATGAATATAGGGAAGCGAAGCAAGCGGAGGAGGACCTCGCCTTGTTAACGTTGGCACTTAAGAGAGTGGCTGTGGCACGTGACGATGCGCTTGTTTCCCTGTCTGATGTTATGGAAGAGCTGGGTGTGAGCCAGGACGAACTCGATCAGATGGATGAGGTCGAGTTTGAATGAGTGGGTACGAAGTCGCTTTCTACCCGGATGCTCTCAAGGATATTAAGCGTCTGGACGGCTCCCAACGAAAGATCGTCCTTAAGGCTATAGAAAAAATCAGAACGAACCCATTGCCGCAGAACGAAGGTGGATTCGGCAAGCCTCTTGGAAACAAGGCAGGTACGGATTTGACTGGCTTTATGAAAATCAAGCTCAGGGGAAGTGGCATTCGAATCGTGTACCGCCTCATCAGAATTAAAGAAAAGATGGCCATCGTAGTGGTAGGCGCTCGCGAAGACATGGAAGTCTACCGAACTGCTCAGAGACGAGAACTCGATTTCGAGAAATGGGCGGAAGAGAATATCTAGCTTTAACGATGAACGACGAGTGAGCGTTGGTGGGGCCCTGACGAATTAGATTCGTCAGGGTTTTTCGCTGAACCAATTGCCTTCAGTCTCCGTTGACCTTTCCTTCCAATTCATCAGCCAACGTACGTCATGGCAATTCCCGGTAGGTCGCAGGGCACTTCGCGGGCGGGCCAGGCTTTATCTGAACGACTTTGCGAAGCAACCGGAGTGAAGATAAAGCCTGGCCCGCCCGCGAAGCGCCACAAAGACCGCAGGGACGGGAGCAGCTATACTACTCTCAGTAGTTAAGGGTCGCGGATCCGCCGCGTCGCCGTTCTCAACAGGAGGTCTTTGTTTATGGCAGATCAAAAGCCGGTTGTCGGGATCATCATGGGTTCCAAGTCCGACCTGGGCGTTATGGAAGGTTGCACCGCCGAGCTCGAGGCGCTGGGCGTGCCCTATGAGCTTGTCATTGCGAGCGCACACCGCACACCGGCGAAGGTCCACGAGTGGGCTTCGACTGCCGCCGATCGCGGTATCAAAGTGATTATCGCCGCCGCCGGCAAGGCCGCTCACCTGGGTGGTGTCGTGGCTGCCTTTACGCCGCTGCCGGTCATCGGCGTGCCTATGAAGACGAGTGACCTGGGCGGCATGGATTCGCTGCTGTCGATGGTGCAGATGCCTTCGGGCGTGCCCGTGGCCTGCGTTGCCATCAACGGCGCCAAGAACGCCGCCATCTATGCCACACAGATTCTGGGTGCTTGCGACCCAGAGTACCGCAAGGTTATCGAGAAGATGAAGCAGGAGATGGCCGACGCCTAGGCGTTCCGCCGTTTCACCGCAGTATAAGGAGAGCCATGTCCGACTATCAGGGAAAACGATTCAAGGCTTCTCAGATTCCCGATCCGTCGAAGCCTGGTGCTGCCCGTGCAGCACAGCAGGGTC
The DNA here is from genome assembly GCA_902494345.1 of uncultured Collinsella sp. Taxonomy (GTDB): domain Bacteria; phylum Actinomycetota; class Coriobacteriia; order Coriobacteriales; family Coriobacteriaceae; genus Collinsella. The sequence continues at coordinate 137,350 of CABUSV010000002.1, read as the reverse complement.
GGACATCCTCTCCTCAGCAGCCGCGCGCGCCGCGTCCCGTAACGCCGATGTCCCATCATCGCCAGGATACGCCGGCTGCATATCGCCCTTCGTCGTATGATACGGCCAAGAAAGAATCGCGTTCTACGAAACAGTCGGGCGCTGCTCCGTCGAGCTATACCGAGCCGCCGCGCAAAAAGCGCCGCTCCGTTATCCCCATCTTGCTCATCATTATTGGCATCGGCCTAATCGTTGCCGCCGCTGCCATCTTTATCAATGCGCAGATTGGTTACAAGCAGGCGAGCGAGTCGTACCAAAAGATCGAAAAACAATATGTGAGCGACAAGGACGCCAGTGGCGTGCCAATTATCGACTTTAATGCGCTTGCCCAGACAAATCCCGAGGTTGTGGGTTGGATTTACGCGCCCGGCACCAACATCAACTACCCCGTGGTGCAGACCAACAACAACTCCAAATACCTCAACACGCTGTTTGACGGTACATCTAACGCGTCCGGTGCCATTTTCTTGGATAGCGATGACACCGCGCCGGGAATGGTTGACCAGCAGACCACGATCTACGGCCACCACATGAACGACGGGTCGATGTTCAATGTGATCTCGGACACGACCGACCAGGCGACGTTCGACAGCATTGAGTTTGTGTATTACATCACACGGGATGCTACGTATAAGCTGCGACCACTGGCGACCAAAGTTGTCGAGGACACGTATGCCAAGGCGCGCACACCCAATTTTGAGGGCGACGACGGGCTCAAGAACTACCTGTCCGAGATGCTCGACGGTGCCTCTGCCGTGGCGAGCGATGCCACCGATCGTGCTGCTTCGGCAACCAAGGTCGTAACGCTTGTGACCTGTCGTTCGTTATCGCTGAGCAACACGCGTGCCGTCATGGTGCTCACGCCGGTCGAGGAATAAGTTGTTCGAGAGTAGCTAAAAAAGCCCCGTTCCAAATTGGCTACTCGACGACGGTAAGGGAGAAATGATGCTCGAGAATGGCAAAACGATGCCTTCGGTTGATGCTTGGCTGCGCGAGGCCAAGGCCGATTCGTCGGCACCTGCGTGCGGTATGTATCTGACACATAACGGTGTGGTGCGCGCGACGCCCAAGGCCGAGGCGCGCGGTGTCGAGACCGATGGCGTGGCGCCGGGCCACAAGGTGGGCGGCATGGTGTTTGGCTACGACGCCAGCAAGGTACAGGCCGCCATCGAGGCGACGCGCGCGATGCCGGGTATCGGCTATGTGCGCGTGTGGCTGGCAAGCGGCGAGCTTGCCGTAGGTGACGACATCATGCTCGTGCTCATCGGTGGGGACATTCGCCCGCACGTGGTCGATGCGCTGCAGGCGCTCGTTGGCACCATCAAGAATGAATGCGTGAGTGAGGTCGAGCGCGAGGCGTAGAGGCTTGCGACGATAGAAGGCTCGTTTATAAAAATGCCCGCCGGTACGTGTGATACCGGCGGGCATTTTGCGTTTTGGGCGCGGTTGGCGCTACACGCGCGTCGCATCCTTGGGGCTCATGGTCATGCTCTGGAAGCGATTCTCCATAAAGTCATTATCGAAGTACTTGCCGTAGAACTGCGCAACGGGAATATCCGGTTCCGTGCCGTTGACGCGCTGATACCAATAATCGAGCGACTGCAGCGTCATAACGCCATCGACCAGCATAATGATGGTGAAGATGACGGTAGCCGAGTAGCGGCTCTTCCACGGAATCATGTTGATGAGCTTGAGCAGCCTCGGCAGCAGCAGCTTGATCCAGATGAGGCCACCCAGGCCCCACAGGCAGGCGAAGCCCGTGCAGGTACGTCCGCCGGTAAGGACGGCGAGCGGATCGGGCGTGCCAAAGAGCTTCATATGCGAGTAGCTCCACGAGACCACGCCAAACGAGGTCTGCATAAACCAGCCCACGAACACCTCAAAGCTTGCGCCGAGCAGCGCGCTCACCAAAAAGATAATGATGGGGTTCTTTTTGTAGAAGCGGTTGAGCACCATGGTCATGAGTACGGCGCCAAATCCGTAGATGGGGCTGAAGGGGCCAAACAGCATGCCGGCGCGGTTCTGGTAGACGCCCGGGTCGTCGACCGTCATGTGCCAGATGTCCTCGGCGATCAGGCCGAGTATGCAGCAGACAAAGAATACCCAGAACAGGTTGAAGTGGTTGAGTTTGGTGTAGCCTTCGCCGGTCTCGTCGCGGCCGAGCATGCCCTCGGCGGCGGCGTCGCGATCAAGCATCTCCTGCAGGCGGCGCTGCAGCTCGCGCTCCTGGCGCAGCGTGGGGTCGACGGTGGCCGAAAGCGCGACGAGGATGCCGAGCTGGATGGCAGGGCGAAGCAAGAAGGGCCCGATGCCCTGGAGCATCACGTCAACCAAAAGCTCGACGACGGTAAACGCGATAAGGATATAGGACAGACGCGCGGCATTGCGGCGCTGGTTCTTGATGAGGTCCAGGCCAAAGATGATCAGGATGACGGCGCTTGCCGCAGAGAGCATGATGCCGGCGACGATAAGGCCGACCGCGACGAGCGTGTTGTCGCCGAGCTTGGCGGCGGCGTTGCCGTTGATGAGCGCGGTGATGACCTGCCACATAAAGGCGCCGACCGAAGGGAGCGTGCCCACGCCGGACAGGATGCACAGGACGGCGTACACCTTAATGATGAGGGGGATCTTCTTGACCTCCGTGGCGCTGGGGACGCTGGGGTCGAGTTCGTTTCGATCCATACATAACCTTTCTCGTTTTGCTGTAGGTACAAGGATACGCCGCCGACCTGCCAAAAGACAGGACGAACGTCCCAATTGCAACAATGCAAGCCCCAACGGCGGGCGAGACACGTCGCAACGGAAGTATGCGGGATCGTCGGCCTCGAGGCGGTTGCCCAATAAAATGTTTGGCTGCAAAACGGATTATAAGCTCGGTGGGCTTTTAAAAAGCGCTGTTCATGCGCGGGAGTGCTTGTCTTGCCGTGCGTATAATAGGGCAGGTAACGCCAAATAACGAGGCTCTGAGGGGATGCCATGTCTCAAGAAACCATCCGCGCGGCCGAGCGCGCCGCGGGACAGGTGAAGACCATGTCGACGTATGATCCGGACTCCGACCAGCTGCATGAGGAATGCGGCATTTTTGGTGTGTGGGCGCCCGATCGCGACGTGGCTCGACTGACGTACTTTGGTCTGCGCGCGCTACAGCATCGCGGCCAGGAATCGGCGGGAATCGCCGTGGGTGATGGCGGCACGGTTATGGTTCGCAAGGACCTGGGACTGCTCGACCGCGTGTTCTCCAACGCCGACCTGTCGACGCTCTCCGGTCAGCTGGCCGTGGGCCACGTGCGCTATGGCACCGCCGGCGCCAAGAGCTGGGAAGCCTCGCAGCCGCATCTTTCCACCATCAACAGCGTCATTATCGCGCTTGCTCACAACGGCACTCTGGTCAACACCGACGAGCTGCGCCGCCAGCTGATCGAGCTGGGCGTGCCGTTCCTCTCCAATTCGGATTCCGAGGTCGCGACCAAGCTCATTGGCTACTTTACTCAGCGTACAGGCCATCTGCGTGAGGGCATTCGCAAGACCATGGAGCTCGTGCGCGGCGGCTACGCCATGACGCTCATCAACGAGCAGGCGCTCTACGCTTTCCGCGATCCGCACGGCATTCGCCCGCTCGTGCTGGGCAAGCTGGTAGACGAGGGTCTGGACCAGGCCGATGCCGCATCCGTTTCGCAGCTGCCGTCGCAGGACGGCGCCGCTACGGTCGACTCCGCCGTCCGTGTCACGCGCGCCGGCGGCTGGGTCGTTGCTTCCGAGACCTGCGCACTCGACATCGTGGGTGCCGAGTACGTCCGTGACGTCCGTCCCGGCGAGATCTTGCGCATCAGCGCCGAGGGTCTGGTATCCGAGCAGGGCGTGCCTGCAGCCGAAGAGCCCGCCAACTGCATCTTTGAGCAGGTCTACTTTGCCCGCCCCGACTCCATCATGAACGGCAAGAGCGTCTATGCCTGCCGTTACGACATGGGTCGTCAGCTGGCACACGAGGAGCCCGTCGAGGCCGACCTGGTCATCGGCGTGCCCGACTCCGGCCTGCCGCCCGCGGAGGGCTATTCGCACGAGAGCGGCATTCCCTTTGGCGAGGGCCTCATCAAGAACCGCTATGTGGGCCGTACGTTTATCGAGCCTACGCAGGAGCTGCGCGCCATGGGCGTGCGCATGAAGCTCAACCCGCTGCGCGACAACATCGAGGGCAAGCGCCTGGTCGTCATCGACGACTCCATCGTGCGCGGCACCACCATGGTGCAGCTCGTCAAGATGCTGCGCAACGCTGGCGCCAAGGAGATTCATATCCGCATCAACTCGCCCGAGGTCATCTGGCCGTGCTTCTACGGCATCGATACCGACGTGCAGTCGCAGCTTATCAGCGCCAACAAAACGGTCGACGAGATTTGCGAGTACATCGGCGCCGATTCGCTGGCTTTCCTTTCGGTCGAGGGCCTGCTGAAGGTCATGCCCAAGGGCGGCTACTGCGATGCGTGCTTTACCGGACGCTACCCCGTGGCGATTCCCGAGAGCTTTGGCCGCGATAAGTTTATGGAGGGCTTTAAGCCCCGCAACCTGGATAAGCCGCTGCACTTTGACGACGACGCCGTGGTCGAGAAATACGACGACCGTAGCTGGGAAGAGGAGCACGGCGAGGCCTAAAACCTGCCATTTAGGGACAGGTTCATTTTGGTAGGTTTTACCTGCTGTTTTGTTGATATGACGGCGTGTGCTGTTATGGCACACGCCGAAATGAACGCAACTATGAGTACCGTTTGGCGCCCGCGCGGCGCCACGGTAGTGGGAGAGGAAGGCTCAGATGAGCGACAGCAAGCATGTGACGTATGAGGACGCCGGCGTCGATACCGCCGAGGGCGGCCGCGCCGTCGACGCGATTAAGCAGATGGTCAAGGACACCAATCGCCCCGAGGTTATTGGCGGCATCGGCGGCTTCGGTGGCCTGTTCTCGGCCGCCGCGCTCAAGGATATGGAAGACCCGATTCTGATCAGCGGTACCGACGGCGTGGGCACCAAGCTCGTGCTCGCCCAGATCATGGACCGTCACGAGACGGTGGGCCAGGACCTGGTCGCCATGTGCGTCAACGACATTTTGGCTTCGGGCGCCGAGCCGCTGTTCTTCCTGGACTACGTTGCCATCGGTCACATTGAGGCCGAGCACATGGCAAAGATCATCAAGGGCGTGGCCGATGGCTGCAAGCTCGCGGGCTGCGCGCTCGTGGGCGGCGAGATGGCCGAGCACCCCGGCGTTATGGCTCCGGCCGACTACGACCTCGCCGGCTTTACCGTGGGCGTCGTCGATCGTCCCAAGATGCTCGACCCCGCGAATGTCCGTCCCGGCGACGTGATCCTGGGCCTGCCTTCCACCGGCGTGCACTCCAACGGCTACTCGCTCGTGCGCAAGGTCATCGGCGTCGACGGCATCAAGCCGGGCACGCCCGAGGCCGCCGCTAAGGCCGAGGAGCTGAGCCGTCCGCTCGAGGAGCTTGGCGGCGCATCGCTGGCAGACGCCCTGTTGGCCCCCACGCGCATCTACGTCAAGCCGGTTCTTGAGCTGCTCCGCGGCGGCGCTCCGGTGCATGCTATCGCCCACATCACTGGCGGCGGTATTACCGAGAACCTCAACCGAGCGCTCGCCGACGACGTCGACGCTGTGGTCACCCGCAACGGTGCCGAGATGGGCTGGGACGTTCCGCCCGTCATCACCCACGTGTCGCGCCAGGCCGAGCTCGCGCCCAACGAGGCATGCAAGACCTTCAACATGGGCGTTGGCCTGTGTCTGATCGTCGCCCCCGAGGACGAGGCCGCGGTTACCGAGGCCCTGGTCGCGCTGGGCGAGAAGCCGTTCCGCGTGGGCGAGTGCGTCGAGGGTTCCGGTAAGGTCGTGTACTCCGATGAGCGCTAACGAGCAGATGACTGCTGCCGAGGGCCTGGATTTTGTGCCCTATACCCGTCCGACTGGCACCGATACGGCCGAGCCGCTCAAGATCGGTGTGCTCATCAGCGGTTCGGGTACCAACCTGCAGGCGCTGATCGATCTGATCGCTGCCGGCAAGCTCAACGCTTCGATTGAGCTTGTGGTGTCGAGCCGTCCTTCGGCTAAGGGTTTGCAACGCGCTGAGCGCGCGGGCATCCAGACGCTCACACTGTCCAAGGATGTCTATGCCGACCCTATTGCCGCCGACGAGATCATCGCGCACGAGCTTCTCGAGCGCGGCTGCGAGTATGTGGTCATGGCCGGCTACATGCGCATGGTGCACACGCCGCTGCTGGCGGCGTTTCCCAACCGCGTGGTCAACTTGCATCCGGCGCTGCTGCCGAGCTTTACCGGTGCGCATGCGATTGACGATGCCTTTGCGCGCGGCGTCAAGGTAACTGGCGTGACCGTGCATTTTGCCAACGAGATCTACGACAACGGCCCCATCATCGCCCAGCGTGCGCTGGCTGTTGAGGAGGGCTGGGATGTCGACACGCTCGAGGAGCACATCCACGCGATTGAGCACGTGCTGTATCCCGAGGTCGTGCAAATGCTCGCCGACGGCCGCGTCCACGTGCTGGAGAGCGGCAAGGTCGCAATTGACGCGCCTCGCGGCTAGCGGCGCACAGTACAATTTAGCCGAGTAGTCAGGGTGGTCATTGGCGCCAAGGCGCGCGTGGCCACCTTTTGTTTTTGGGTAGTCATCGGGGACGGTCTTTAACGACTAGTCATTCAAGAACGTCGCAGGTGACTAGGTGAGAGAGGTGAGCGCATGGCGGATAACGAAGCTCTGTTTACGCCTGAGCTGGTGTTTTTTGATTGGGAGTGTGCAACGCCGGATGAGGTGTTTGCGCGGCTCGAGGGCGAGCTTGCACCACGTGGCTACATTGCGTCCGGTTGGCTCGACGCCGTTCACGCACGCGAGGATGCCTATCCCACGGGTCTTGCCATGCCGGCGGCAAACATTGCCATTCCGCATACCGATCCGGGGTTTGTGGCCAAGCCCTATATCGCGGTGGTGAAGCCCGCCGCGTCCGTGACATTTAACGCTATGGCTGGCATGGGCGCTCCGGTGCCGGCGCAGATTGTCATCAATCTGGGTATTGCCGAGCCGGGCGGCCAGGTCGAGGCCCTGCAGGCGCTCATGAACATCTTTATGGACGCCGATGCCGCAGCCGACGTGCTCGGCCAGACCACGCCCCAGGGCATGGTCGACGCCATCCGCCGTCACTTCTAAGGTGGGGCTGAGTCGGCACTTGGGGACGTTCCTTTTCTGTCGGCAGTAAGGGACAGTCCCCAAGTGCCGGCACATGAAGAACGTCCCCAAGCGCCACATCTGTCCCCCTTGCACCAAAATGGTGCAGATTAACCTGTCCCCAATGCACCAAGCGTGCCGCGGGGGCTGCGTTGTGACACAATGGCGTTTGTTCGATTCGTGATGCGAAAGGCCAAACATGGCAAATAAGAAAAAGAACCCCGAGGTCGCGCCGACGCCCGAGCAACGGTCCCGCGCCGCCTCCAGCTCTCGCAAGAAGCGGCGCAAGACCTATGTGTCCAAGACCGTCAAGATCGTCCTAGTGGTCATCGGCGTGCTGGCGATGCTGCTCTCCGTTTCGGCCATGGCGTGCTCCGGCCTGATGTCGCAGACCGAGGACACCTCAGGCTACAAGCTGACCGGCGGTGTTGCTGCTACTATCAACGGCACCAACCTCACCGAGGACACCGTGACCCAGCAGATTATGAGCATGCGCACGTCCTATGGTTACACCAAGGACAAGGACTGGGCACAGTACCTGGTCGACAACGACCTCACGCCCAAGAAGTACCGCAAGCAGCTCATCGACTCCTACGCGCAGCAGATCCTGCTTCAGCAAGCGCAGAAGGAGAATGGCGTGACGGTGTCGGACGAGGAGGTCGAGAAGGCTTGGAAGGACGCGTGCAAGAGCGCGGGCGGCGCCAAGACTTTTAAGAAGACTCTCAAGACCTACGGCTACACCGAGGACACCTACAAGGATTCGCTCAAGGAGAGCCTGGCGCAGCAGAAGCTCAAGGATGCCGTGGCGCCCACCAGCAAGCCCAAGGACAGCGAGATTGTCGATTACATCAATGAGAACCTGTCCAACTACAACGATGCCCGTCGTTCGTCGAATATCCTGATCAAGGTCGATTCCGACGCTTCCGACGAGGACAAGGCTGCCGCCAAGGCCAAGGCGCAGGAGTGCCTGGACAAGATCAACTCCGGCGAGCTGAGCTTTGAGGATGCCGTGGAGCAGTACTCCGACGATACCGGCTCCAAGGATAAGAAGGGCGATGTGGGCTGGGACAAGCTCACCACCTTCGTCGACAGCTACCAGGCGGCGCTCGAGGGGCTCAACAAGGGCGATGTGAGCGACGTCGTCGAGTCGACCTATGGTTACCACATCATCAAGTGCACCGACTACTTCCATGTCGATAATCAGGTCGATGACATTAAGCAGGTGCCCAAGGAGATCAAGAAGTACGTCTCCAACGTGGTGAAGACGCAGGCGGCAAGCACTGCGTACAGCGAGTGGCTGGAGCAGTACAAGAAGGACGCCGACATCACCGTTAACCCCATGCCCAAGGACGTGCCGTACAACGTCAGCCTGAAGGGCGTCACCAAGAGTTCGACCGACGATTCGTCGACGACTAAGTAATCATGGGGCGGTGCCCGCGTGAGTACCGCCCACGCTATTGAGGAGGATATGCAGATGACCAACGAAGAGCTGCAGAAGGAAATGATCGCGGCCATGAAGGCTAAGGACAAGGTTCGCCTGTCCATCATTCGCCAGGTTAAGGCCGAGGTGAAGAATATCGAGGTCAACGAGCGCCGCGATGTGACCGAGGAAGACGTCAACAGTATGATCAAGCGTTTGATTAAGCAGACGAGCGAGACGCTGGAGATGTCCATCAAGGCTGGCACCGACCAAGAGCGTACCGACAACCTGACCGAGCAGGTCAAGATTCTGGAGAGCCTGCTGCCCGCGCAGGTTTCGGGTGAGGAGCTCGAGGCCCTGATCGAGCAGGTCATCGCCGAGCTGGGTGCGACCTCTAAGAAGCAGATGGGCCAGGTCATGGGTGCTCTGGGCAAGGCCACTGGCGGCAACTTCGATAAGCCGGCAGCAGCAAAGATTGTCGGCGCAAAGCTGGCTTAAGGGCTGGCCGACACATAGCCGATGCTGAGGGGCGTGACCATTGCGGTCGCGCCCTTTTTTGTTGGCCGATGAAGGGCGCCTCCCCTGGCTGGTCATTGGGTGCTCATTGGGGACAGACTTAAATGAGTGGGCGGTGAGCGGGCACTCATTTAAGTCTGTCCCCAATGAGTGGGTGGAAGGTTGCGGGTTCTTTACGGGAATGTAGTGTGGGCTGCGGAAACGTGGTTCTTTCCGTACAATAGTGCAACTCGTGTAAACGCAGGGAAGGGACATTCATGGCAGACATGATCGAGATCAAGCATCTCAACAAGTACTTTGGCGACCTGCATGTGCTCAAAGATATCAATCTCACCGTCAAGCGCGGCGAGAAGCTCGTAATGATCGGGCCTTCCGGTTCGGGTAAGTCGACGCTCATCCGTTGCGTCGATTATCTTGAGGAGCCCACGTCGGGCGAGGTCATCATCGACGGTACGCCGCTCACCAAAAAGAACCACCTGGAGATGGCTCGCAAGTACAGCTCCATGGTGTTTCAGCAGTTCAACCTGTATCCCAACATGACGGTGCTGGGCAACCTGACGCTCGCGCCCATCAAGCTGCAAAAGAAGAGCAAGGAGGAGGCGACCGAGATCGCCATCGCCGCGCTCAAGCGTGTTGGCATGGCGCATAAGGCCGGCGAGTATCCGCAGAATCTCTCGGGCGGTCAGCAGCAGCGCATCGCCATTGCCCGTGCCCTGTGCACCAAGCAGCCCATCATCCTGTTTGACGAGCCGACCTCGGCGCTCGACCCCGAGATGGTCCAGGAGGTTCTGGACGTTATGATTGAGCTCGCGCAGGAGGACATCACCATGATCTGCGTGACGCACGAGATGGGCTTTGCGCGCCAGGTGGCCGACCGCGTCATCTTTATGGAGGACGGTCGCATCCTGGAGGAGGGCACGCCCGAGCACTTCTTCGATAATCCCGAGAACCCGCGCTGCCGCGAGTTCCTGTCCAAGATTCTGCACTAGGCGCGGTGATGGACATGACGGATATGACGAGGGCGGCCATGTCGCGCCGTCACTTTTTGAAGCTGGCGGGCGCCGGTATGCTTGCGCTGACGGGGTCCGCGCTTACCGGTTGCGGCAACTCCACCAGCGGCGAGGGCTCCGACAAGGGGTCCAAGCTTGCGGCCATCAAGTCGCGTGGCCATCTGAATGCCGGCGTTAAGAAGGACGTTCCCGGCTATGGCTATTACGACACCGCCAAGGGCCGCTTTGAGGGCATGGAAGTCGATTTGTGCTACCAGATCGCCGCTGCCGTCTTTGGCGTGAGCTACAAGGAGGCCCGTGCCCAGGAGCTTGTCGAGTTTACCGACGTAACGCCCAAGACGCGCGGCCCGCTGATCGATAACGGCCAGCTCGATGTGGTCGCGGCGACCTACACCATCACCGACGAGCGCAAGAAGAGCTGGGATTTCTCGACGCCGTACCGTACCGACTACGTGGGACTCATGGTCAAGAAGCGTTCGGGCTTTACCTCGATTGAGGATCTGGACGGCAAGATCATTGGCGTGAGCCAGGGCTCTAACACGCAGGGCCTGATCGAGCAGATGATCAAGGACAACGGCATTAGCTGTAAGCCCGAGTTTAGGGCCTTTAGCGGCTACCCCATCATCAAGAGTTCGCTCGACGCCGGCAATATCGACGTCTTTGCCATGGACCGCTCCACGCTGGCCGGTTACATGAATGAGACCGTTGAGCTGTTGCAGCCCGAGGTCAAGTTTGGCGAGCAGGGCTACGGCGTGGCGACCAAGAAGGGCTGCGACCTTTCGGCCGTGGTCGATCAGGTGATTTGCGATCGCCTGGCCGACGGCTGGCTCGACCAAGAGGTCAAGACCTGGGGTCTTGTATAGGCGCATCGTCCAAGGAAGGAATCAAATGCTCGAAGGATTATTTGACGCCGACCGTTGGTCGACGACATTTCAAAACATGGGGCCCTTCTGGGAGGGCTTTGGCGTGACACTGCAGGTGGTCGTTGCCGGTCTGCTGCTGTCGCTGGTGCTGGGCACGCTGCTGGGCGTGTTCTCTACCACTCGCTCGCGCGTGCTGCGCGCCATAAGCCGCGTGTACGTGGAGTTTTACCAGAACACTCCGTTGCCCGTGCAGGTGCTCTTTATGTACATGGCCGGTCCGCAGTTTTTGCAGGCCATAACCGGTGCCGACCAGCCGGTGCGCATCGCGCCGTTCGTGCTGGGCTTCTTGGGCGTGGGCCTGTATCACGCGGCCTACATCTCGGAGGTCATCCGCACCGGTATCGAGGCGGTTCCGCGCGGTCAGATGGAAGCGGCCCAGAGCCAGGGCTTCACCCGTGCGCAGGCCTACTGGTACATCGTGCTGCCCCAGACGTTCAAGATTATTTTGCCGCCGCTGTGTAACCAGGCGCTCAACCTGGTCAAGAACACGTCGGTACTGGCGCTTGTGGCCGGCGGCGACCTTATGTACCGTTCCGACAACTTTGTGAGTCTGTACGGTTACCTGCAGGGATACATCGTCTGCTGCCTTATGTACTTCATCATCTGCTTTCCGCTCGCCATGCTGGTGCAGTGGCTCGAGCGTCGCTCCAAGGAGCGTCCGCGCGGCGTGAGCCTGGCCGAGCTGGGGCTCGACAACGTAGAGGAGGCCTAGCGCATGGAAATCTTCAACGCGACCAACCTGCTCTACATTTGGGGCGGCTTTGTTAAGACGATCGAGATCTCGGCGCTGTCGATCTTTTTCTCGCTCATCTTTGGCACGGTGCTGGCGCTCGTTAAAAGCTATGCGCCCCGCCCGTTCCGTATTTTGGTGAGCGCCTATATCGAGCTGTTCCGTTGCACGCCAAACCTGTTGTGGATCCTGTTTATCTACTTTACGGTGCAGGGTTTGGACATTGTGATTTCGACCATCGCCTTTACGCTGTTTACCAGCGCTGTTATGGCCGAGATTGTGCGCGGCGGCCTCAACTCGATTCCGCGCGGCCAGTTTGAGGCAGCGCAGAGCCAGGGCTTCGGCTTCTTTGCCACCATGCGCTACATCATTCTGCCTCAGACGTTTAAGACGATCATTCCGGCGCTGTTTAGCCAGTGCACGACCGTCATCAAGGACAGCTCGTATCTTTCGGGCATTAACGTGGCCGAGCTTATGTACACGGCAAACGTCGTGATGGCCCACGCGATTGACCTGTCGCAGGTTCTTATGCTCTACGGCCTGGTGTTTGCGATGTACTTTGTGCTCAACTTTGGTATCTCGCTGCTGGTGAGGGCATATCAGAGGCGAATGGTGGCAGCGTAGAATGTGACAAAGGGACAGTCCCTTTGTCACATAGAGAAAGGAATCGCGATGAGCGATCTGGAGAACAAGAAGAGTCCTGTGGTCATTACTATCGCGCGCGACTTTGGTGCCGAGGGCCACGAGATTGGCCGTATCCTTGCCGATGAGCTGGGGATTCCGCTGTACGATAACGAGCTGCTGGTGCGTGCGTCGCTGCGCGCGGGTGAGTCGCTCGACAAGATGGCTGCCTACGACGAGCGCCTGGCCGTGGAGAATATGGCGTTTCTGCCCGACCGCTACGATGCGCGTTCGTACTCGGACAAGTTGTTCCAAAAGATGAGCCAGGTGATTTTGGATCTGGGCGAGACCGAGAGCTGCATTATCGAAGGCCGTCTGTCCGATTATCTGCTGCGCAACAACCCCAACCACATCGCCGTGCTGGTGACTGCGCCCTTTGAGGACCGCGTCGAGATCGTGCGCAAGAAGCGCGGCCTCAACAAAAAGAAGGGCGCCAAGCTGGTCAAGCAGCAGCAGAAGGCGCGCGAGGCGTTCTATAAGCGCTATAGCGCCGGAAAGTGGAAGATGACGAGCGGCAAGGATATCGTCGTCAACCGCGCCAAGCTGGGCCGCGAAGGCTGCAAGGATGTCATCGCCGCAGCCTACCGCTACAAGGTGGCCCAACTCGAAGGCTAACCAGTTGAAACCACCACAAAGGTGCCTGTCCCCATTGTGGTGGTTTGGACGGCCGGTATAGAAAAAGTCCCCGCCGGGCGTGTGCTCGACGGGGACTTTGCCGTTTGATGGCTAGCGCTGCGGGTGATTACTCGCCCAGCAGGCTCTTGGTGATGGAAGCGGCGGCCTTCTTGCCGGCGCCCATCGCCAGAATGACCGTAGCGGCACCGGTGACGATGTCGCCGCCGGCCCAGATGCGGGGATCGGTGGTCTGGCCGGTCTCCTCGTCGGCGACGATGTAGCCCCACTTGTTGAGCTCCATCTTGCCGCCGATCTTCTTTGCGAAGGGGTTGGCGTTGGTGCCGATAGCCGAGATCGCGACGTCGCAGGGGATCTCCTCGATGGCGCCCTCGATGGGCACCGGACGACGGCGGCCGGACTCGTCGGGCTCGCCGAGCTCCATCTTCTGGACCTTGACGGCGCACACGGAGCCGTCCTCGCCAGCGACAAACTCGAGCGGGGAGACGAGCGGCAGAACCTCGACACCCTCGGCCTTGGCATGGTGCAGCTCGGCGCGACGGCAGGGCATCTCGTCCTCGGTACGACGGTAAGCGATGATGGCGTGCTCGGCGCCCAGGCGCTTGGCAGTACGGACGGCGTCCATAGCCACGTTGCCGCCACCAAAGACGACGACGTTCTTGCCGTGCTTGGTGGGGGTGTCGTACTCGGGGAACTTGTTGGCCTTCATCAGGTTCACGCGGGTGAGGTACTCGTTCGCGAAGAAGACGTTGGGCAGGTTCTCGCCGGGGACATTGAGGAACTTGGGCAGGCCGGCGCCGGTCGCCACGTAGATGGCGTCGAAGCCCTGCTCGAACAGCTCCTCGGCCGTGGCCATGTTGCCCACGACGGAGTTGTACTCAAACTTGACGCCCATGTCCTCCAGGCCGTCAATCTCGCGCTTGACGACCGCCTTGGGCAGACGGAACTCGGGGATGCCGTAGACCAGCACGCCGCCGCCGGTAAAGAAGGCCTCAAAGACGGTGACGTCAAAACCGTTACGGGCGAGCTCGCCGGCGCAGGTGATGCCGGACGGGCCGGAGCCGACGACGGCGACCTTCTTGCCGTTCTTGGGAGCCATCTTGGGCGTGGAGGCGAGCTCGGGGCGGTCACCCAGGAAGCGCTCGAGCTGGCCGATGGCCACGGGCTCGGACTTCTTACCACGGATGCACTTACCCTCGCACTGGTTCTCCTGCGGGCAGACGCGGCCGCAGATAGCGGGAAGCATGGAGTCCTCGCGGATAGTATCGAGAGCGCCGCCGAAGTCCTTCTCGCGGATCTGCTCGATAAAGCGGGGGATGTTGATGTTGACGGGGCAGCCCTCAACACAGAACGGCTTCTTGCAGTTGAGGCAGCGCTCGGCCTCGGCCAGCGCCATCTCCTCGGTGAAGCCCTTGTCGACGGGGCGGAAGTCGCAGGCGCGCTCGGCAGCCGGCTCCTCGTTATCGGGGGTGCGGGGCGACTTCATATCGGCAACGAAACGACCGTTAACTAGTGGCATGCGCAGCTCTTTTCCTCATAGGCCTTGAGGGACTCGCCCTCTTCGGAACGGTAAGCGGCCTGGCGGGCACGAAGGTCATCCCAGTCGACCAGGGTGGCATCGAAGTCGGGGCCGTCGACGCAAGCGAACTTGGTCACGCCGCCCACCTCGACGCGGCAGCAGCCGCACATGCCGGTGCCGTCAACCATGATGGGGTTGAGCGACGCGGTGATGGGGGTGTCGTACTTCTGGGCGGTGAGGGTCGAGAACTTCATCATCGGAACGGGGCCGACGCAGAAGACCTGGCTCACGGCCTTGTCCTGCAGCAGGCGCTCCAGCGGAGCGGTGACAACGCCCTGCTCGCCGTAGGAGCCGTCATCGGTGGTGATGTGGATGTGGTCCTCGTCGAGGAGCTCGCGGAACTGGTCCTCCATGAGCAGGAGGTCCTTGGTGCGGGCGCCCATGATGGCATGAACCTCGTGGCCGGTCTCGACCAGGTGCTTAGCGACCGGGAAGGCAATTGCCAGGCCGACGCCGCCGCCAATGACGGCGCAGGGGCCCTCGGCCATCTCGGTGGGAACGCCCAGCGGGCCCACGACGTCGCGCAGCGACTCGCCGGCCTCGTAGGTGGAAAGCATCTCGGTGGTCTTGCCGATCACCATGAAGATGAACTCGACCCAGCCCTCGTCACCGTTCCAGCCAGCTAGGGTAAACGGGACGCGCTCGCCCGTCTCGTTGGCGCGAACCATGAGGAACTGTCCAGCGTGCGCATGCTTGGCGATTGCGGGCGCCTCGATGCGGAACTTGAACACCTTCTCCGAGAACTGCGTCTTCTCCAGGATCTTATACATAGAACCCCTCTCTTGTTAGGGCCGCCGAACCGTGCCTCCACGGAAATGGACGGTAGCCCGAATAAAACCGTACGTGCACAGGCGTTGTGCAGACATACGGTGCAAATTATACCCTCATGGACATGTCACTTACGTGTGTCTTCGGCGTTTGGGAGCAGGGTTTATCCGCTTCGGCTTACCAAAGAGGGAGAGGTTTATTTTGGTCAGTTTTATCAGGTGAAACGGCAAAGGGGGCCGGCCTCGGGTTGTGATGAGGCCGGCCCCCTTTGGGGCGCTATGTGTGTATGGAGGCGCGCGGTTTATCGCGATGCCGCAACTGGGGCGTTTCCGCAGGTAAAACCTGCCAAAATAAACCTGTCCCGCAATGGTAGGTTTTAGTGCTTGCCGTTGGCGGAGGCGGCGCCGTTGACGTGGTCGCGGGCGTAGACCACGCCGTGCACGATCGCCAGGCCGGCGGCGTCGGCGGCGCGGGCGCAGGTGTCCTGGAAGTCCTCGGCCTCGCGGGCGCGCAGCTGCTTGAGCACGTAGTCGGCGACAGCCATCTTGCCGGGAGGGTTGCCGATACCGGTGCGGATGCGGCTGAAGTCGCGACTGCCCATCTTGTCGATGATGGAGCGCAGGCCGTTGTGGCCGGCGTGGCCGCCGCCTACCTTGACGCGCACATCGCCGGCGGGAATGTCGAGCTCGTCGTGGATTACGAGCAGCTCCTCGGCCTTGATTTTGTACTCGCGACAGAGCTTGGAGATGGGACCGCCCGAAGTGTTCATGTACGATTGCGGCTTGACCAGCACAATCTGGCGCTTGCCGCCCTCTTCCTCGGGGTCGTTGATGTTGATGAGCGCGACCTCGGCGCCTGCTTGGTTTTTCCAGTACGTGACACCGGCCTGACGGGCCAGCTCGTCGATCGCCTTAAAGCCGGCGTTGTGGCGGGTCTCGGCATATTCCTCGCCAGGGTTGCCAAGTCCGGCAACCATGCGAATCTTAAGCGGCTGTGCAGCTGCCATGTTCATCCTTTCGTTGATTTGTCGCCTGCTATGGTGAGCGACCCTGTTGCCGCTGTCAAATGGAGGGCAATTGAGGTTGTTTGGGGGCGTTTGGACGGCCGTCAAAATCCGAGGTGGACAGTTATTTCAGATACGTATAAGTTCTGAGGACTCGAATTGCTCAATTCAATGCCGATACGTTGTTTTGGAACTTTAGTTAGTCCATATGACGCTGTTTTGAAGTCTACCCCGCTTTCAAATAGGGCGAATGGTATAGAGATAGCTGCAAAACAGCCTAATTCAATGTGTCTATTTATACGTATTTGAACTAACTGTCCAGCCCTGTTCGACGGCGCACGGGTGATTCGCCGTTTAGATCGGCGCAAGGCCGATTCCGGCCCGCAGAGCGTTGAGCCAAGCGGCCTGACGCTTGCGATAGCCCTTGATGCGATATCGGAATCGGACTCCTGCGAGTCGATGCATCGTTTGGGCGAAGGCTTCGAGTGCAACAAGGTCTTTCATTTGGTCGCGATTGATAACCAGGACGTGGATGCCCATTGCCTTGAGGCCATTATTTCGATTGCCATCGTGGATGCGAGCGTTTTGAAGCTCATGCCCAATTCCGTTGTATTCGTTGTCGACTCCGGCGGCCGGGCAATATAGGTCGCAGATGGCGTAAGGGATGCCGGAGGACATGTTAACCGCAAGAGTGTCGAAGTCGATTCGATAGTTGAGTAGCAGGCCTCCCATGGGCAGGCTGCAACATCCGAATCCGCCAAAGCGCATGGGCGCTCCGAGAACGGCTAACATTAGGGATTCGGCTGGGGATGCGGATCCAGCTCGGGCGAGTTTGACTGCCGTGCGAAACGAGGCGTATGAGCTACTTTTGGCGAACCGTGCGACCGCCTCGAGCTCTTCGATGGTCGTGGCGGGCTCGCATTTGTAGTGCGCTTGTTCATAGCGGGTTTCGTTCTGCTGTTCGGTCGCCGACTGGTCGTCCCGGCAATCGAGGTCGTCCATCGCTTCGTAGACATCGCCCTTGGGCCAGATGTCGTCATAAGCAAGGGGGTATGTTGCCCCGGGAGGAAGGGAGTAGGTTCCGAGCAGTTCCATGAGAAGCATCAAGGTTTTGGCGACTGATTCATTTTTGGAACAAAGCATGGCTGTCATGGCAGGAGACGTTGCGTAGATGTTGGCCTCGATGTGCATAATTGCACCTTCAGGAAGCGAAGCGGAGAGAATATGCTGAAGAAGTCGCTTGTCGGGACGTCTGTTGTCTTCGCTTGAAACGAGAAGATCAAGCAGTTCGGAATCATCTTCATTCCAGGCGTCGAGTATCGAAAGTGCGCCAAAGTCTATCGCGTCATTGTTGGGAATGCAGCTAGCCAAGGCATGTGCTTGCTGTTCGCTATCAACGGAGTCCCAGGGTAGGGCAGAGTACGCCCGTCGTGCGCGACGAATTGCGCGGAGGGCGGAGAGATGTGAAATCACGGTCGTCATAGCTATAACGTACTAAGTTGGCGGCAGAATGCGACCGCCATACCGTTCTTTTCGCTCAGCGGGGCGCTGTGCGCCATGAAAGGCTGGGTGTTATGAAATCGGTGGAATCGGTTGAGGGGATTGCAGGAAATTGAGCTCTGCCGCGAAGGTTGACGATAGCTACTGGACAGTTAGTTCAGATACGTATAAGGCGACGGGCATTCGAGGCGTTTCTAAGGGCCTTCGAGGGTGATTTGAGGGTAAATATGCGGCGGTTGTACTCGAAAACGATGAGCTTTGGGCGGCATGGCATCCGCCGGGGAGCTCAGAAGGCTCCGAACGGCCCTTTGGGGCTTTAAAAAATACGTATCTGAACTAATTGTCCAGGGAAGGTTGGCGAGGGATAGAAAAAGGGCCGGAAGCGAGCTTCCGACCCTTTAAAAGCATCAAAGATGATGCGATGCGCGTTGGACTACAGCGCGAAGTCGCCGCCGACGAGCGTGGAGACGGGCTCCTCGTGGTAAACGGCGGAGATGGCCTGAGCGAACTCCTCGGCGACCGAGATGGTCTTGATCTTGCCGCCGACCTCGACGGGAATGGCGTCGGTGACGAGGCACTCGACGATCGGGGCGTCGTTCAGACGCTCGATGGCCGGACCGGAGAAGATGCCGTGGGTGGCGCAGACGTAGATGTCGCCAGCGCCCATAGCCTTGAGCTCCTTGACGTTGGCGCACAGGGTGCCAGCGGTGTCGATCATGTCGTCGTTGATGATGCAGGTCTTGCCCTTGATGTCACCGATGATGCCCATGACCTCGGCGGCGTTGTGGCGCGGACGGCCCTTGTGGGCGATGGCCAGGTCGCAGCCGAGCATGTCGGACAGCTTCTTGGCGGCCTTGGCGCGGCCCACGTCGGGGGAGACGACAACCAGGTTGTCGGTGTCGAAGTTCATGGCGTTGTAGTACTGGCCAAACAGCGGCAGTGCGGACAGGTGGTTGACCGGGATATCAAAGAAGCCCTGGATCTGACCCTGGTGCAGGTCGAGGGTGATGATGCGGTCGACGCCGGCGCGCTCGAGCAGGTTGGCGACGAGGCGGGCGGTGATGGGCTCGCGCGGGCCGGCCTTGCGGTCCTGGCGGGCATAGCCGTAGTGGGTGATGACGGCGGTGATGGAGCGGGCGGATGCGCGCTTGGCAGCGTCGGTGGCGATGAGCAGCTCCATGAGCATGTCGTTGACGTTGCCGCCGGCCACGGACTGAATCAGGAAGACGTCGGCGCCGCGGACGGTCTCGTCGTAGCGGGCGTAAATCTCACCGTTGGCGAACTGCTTTAGCGTAAGGCCCGAAAGCTCGACCCCAAGGTACTCAGCAATCTTCTGAGCGAGGGGACGGTTGGAGGAACCGGAATACACGCGGATGGACTTGCGCATATTCTCCGACTTCTCGGGATCATTAATCGGCATTACCCTTCTCCTTTATACATCGAATGCCATATAGATGCCTTGTTGCATTGTAACCGCGCGACGGGGCTTATTGAGTCTTGATAACGTCTTTACCGTCAACGGACACGAACCGACCACTCATCCGGTCGCGCAGGTCACGATAGAAAAAGGAGCCGTCCCCATGGGAACAGCTCCTTTTGTGCTTGGTAAAACGTTATGCCTCGTCGTCCTCGTGCAGGCGGCGGCGGTAATCGGCGGCCCAGCCCTCAATATTTACCTGACGGGCGCGGCCCAGGCCAAGTGCGTCTGCCGGGACCGGCTCGGTGATGACGGAGCCGGCGGCCACGAGCGCACCGTCGCCGATCTGGGCAGGTGCGACCATCATGGTGTCGGAACCGATGAAGGCGTCCTTGCCGATGACGGTCTTGTGCTTGTGCACGCCATCGTAGTTGCAGGTGATGGAGCCCGCGCCGACGTTGACGCCGGGGCCCATGGTGGTGTCGCCGATGTAGGACAGGTGGGGCACCTTGGAACCCTCGCCGATCGTGGACTTCTTGATCTCCACGTGCGTGCCGGCCTTGGAGCCATCGAGCATGTGGGTGCCCGGGCGCAGGTAGGCGCGCGGGCCGCAGTCGACGCCGTTCTCGATGACGGCCTCGATGGCGATAGTCTCGTCGATGACGCAGCCGCTGCCGACGGTGGTGTCGGCGAGGCGGCTGTTGGGGCCGAGCTGACACTCCTCGCCCACGGTGACGTGGCCGATCAGGTGCGTCTGCGGCCACACGACGGTGTCGCGGCCGATGGTGGCGTCGGGACCGATCCAGGCCTGCGTGGGGTCGATGAACGTAACGCCCTCGGCCATCCAGTGCTCGTTGATGCGGTCGCGCGCGATGGCGGTGAGCTGTGCGAGCTGGATGCGGCTGTTGACGCCCAGGCCGTCGCGGTAGTCGTCGCAGTGGAAGATGGAGACTGCCTGACCATGGCCTTTGAGGATTTCGAGCATGTCGGGCAGGTAGTACTCGGATTGTGCGTTGTCGTTGCCGATCTCGTTAATGTGGGCGGCGAGCTGCGCGCCGTCGAAGGCGTAGCAGCCGGCGTTGCACTCCAGCAGCGTGGCAGCCTGCTCGGGCGTGCAGTCCTTCTGCTCGATGATGCGTTCGATCTGGCCGTCAGCGCCCAGCTTGATGCGGCCGTAGCCGAAAGGATCGGGCGGGGTCATGGTCATGACGGTGCAGGCGAGCTCGCCGGTAGCGACGGTCTGCGCGAACTTGGCGACGGTGTCGGCGGTGATGAGCGGCAGGTCGCCGTTGAGCACGACGACGGGGCCTTGCGTGATGCCGCAGGCCTCGAGCGCGACCTTTACGGCGTGGCCGGTGCCCAGGCGCTCGGTCTGCTCGACGCACTCGACCTCGGTGGCGCTGTTGGCGTAGGCGCCGTCGATGAGGGCGCGCATCTCGTCGGCGTGGCTGCCGATGACGACCACGACGCGGCTGCAGCCGGCCTTGATGGTAGCGTCGACGATCCACTGGACCATGGGCTTGCCCAGGATCTTGTGCGAAACCTTGCAGTGGTTCGACTTCATGCGGGTGCCCTCGCCGGCAGCGAGGATAATTGCGGTTGCGTCCATGTGATCTCCTGTTACGTTATAGAGACGTGTGTTTGGAAACGATACACGGCGCAATATGATACCGCAGGCATATGTTGAGCGCGTAGCGATTGGTTTGCGGCGGTTGAGGCTTGCGCCGCCGGCGTGGCGTTTGCGCTGCTTGCGTGCGGCGTTGGCGGTGCTGCGGAGCTGTCGTTTGAGCGAGGGGACGGGGGTGCCCGTGGACAACATACGAGAGGAGTTTGGCGTCGAGCCCGTCGCGGCGTTCTCGATGTCGCATCCGGCGGTGCCGGCGCTCTACATGGTGCTGACGCTGGGACTCACCATGTTCTCGATGCAGCCGGTGCTGATTGCACTGTCGCTTGCGGGCGGGTTGGCGTACGGGTTTGCGATGCGCGGCGCCGCGCGTACGTTGGGGGCGCTTCGCTGGCAGCTGCCGGTGATCTTGATCATCGCGGTGCTCAATCCGCTGTTTAGCGCCTCGGGCTCGACGGAGCTGTTCCGTATCGGCATGCGTGCGGTGTATTTGGAGAGTATGGTATACGGCCTGTGCATGGGCGGGCTGTTTGTGGCGAGCGTGCTGTGGTTTGAGGCTGCGGCGTCGATGCTCGAATACGACAAGGTGCTCGCGCTGCTGGGTAATGCCGCACCGGTGATTGCGCTCATGATCTCGATGTGTATGCGGCTTATCCCGCAGTTTTTGCGTCGCGGTCGTACGGTGATGGCGGTGCAGGATGCGATTGATGTGCCGGGCCGCGTGCCGGCCGACCCCGTGCGCTCGCGCCTGCGGGCATCGAGTGTGTTGATGGGCTGGGGCATGGAAGATTCGCTGGAGCGCGCGGACGCGATGCGCTCGCGCGGGTGGGGTGCCGCGACGCGTCGTACGACGTATGCGCGGTATCGACTGGGGCGCAGCGACGTTGCCGCGTTGGTTGGGCTTGCGCTGTTTGGCGTGGTCACGGTGACAGTGGCGTGGACCGCGACGACGCAGTATTCGTTTTATCCTCAGCTCTTGGTGCCGGCGCCGTGGCCGGGCTATGTTGTGTACGCTGCCTGGATGGTGCTGCCTTGCGCGTTGCACGCGAGTGATGAGAAGAGGTTTGGCTGATGGCTCGGTTGGATAGGGGCCCGGTGTCGGGCGCGGCGTGCGGCCCGGATATGCCGGCGATTGAGGTGCGGAGCCTGAGCTTTGCCTACCCCGATGCTGATGCTGCGGTGCTCGAGGGGCTCGACTGGTCTGTTCCCCAAGGTGCATTTGCGCTGCTTGTTGGCGGTACCGGATCGGGTAAGTCGACGCTGCTGTCGCTGCTCAAGCCCGAAATCGCTCCGGCGGGCGAGCGCACTGGCGAACTGCGCGTGCTGGGCGAGAACGTTGCCGACATGGACGTGCGGGCATCGGCGGAGCGCGTGGACTATGTGTTCCAGGATCCCGAGAACCAGATCGTGTGCGAAACCGTGTGGCACGAGATGGCGTTTGGCCTGGAAAACTTAGGGCTAGCACGTGATGAGATGCGCCGTCGCGTAGCTGAGACCAGCTATTTCTTTGGGCTGGAAGATTGGCTTCATCGCGATACCGACACGCTTTCGGGTGGTCGCAAGCAGCTGCTGTCGCTTGCCGCCGTCCTGGCGCTGCGTCCGCGTGTGCTGCTACTCGACGAGCCCACGTCTCAGCTCGATCCCGTTGCCGAGAAGAATTTTCTGCACGCACTGTTTCGCGTGAACCGTGAGCTGGGCTGCACGGTTGTTGTGGCTACGCATCAACCGCGGCCGATGCTCGAGTATGCGACGTGTGCGTACCGGATTGAGGGCGGCCGCGTGCGCGAGGTGGCGGATATGGCTTCTTTGGGACGCCGAGAATCGCTGGTTTCCGATGACATGTTGGGGTGGGGTGGCATCCGATGTGCAAAAAAGGGAGTATTCAGCAGGCGTGAGGACAATTTGGGCTCTCTGGAGCCGCCCGGGGACGTATCGAGTGCGAAAAAAAGTTCGGAATTGGACAAATCGTCCGAATTTGTGGCGCAATCGTCGCTCGAGAACGGCTCGGAAGCCTTCCCGCGCACGGATGGAAGCAGAATACTCCAAAAAATGCACGGCGGGGCGGCTACCACCCTGTCGGAAGGCTGGTTTCGCTACGATCGAGCGTCCGGCTGGGTGCTGCGCGGGCTCGATGCGTCGTTTTCGGCTGGCGCGGTGCATGCGGTTGTGGGCGGTAACGGCTGCGGCAAGTCGACGATGCTTTCGGTGCTGGCGAAGACCGCCAAGCTGCAGCGCGGCCGCATGGTGCGCGGAGCGGCCTCGGCGGCTCTGCTGCCTCAGAATCCCAAAGCATTGCTGGTTGCCGAGACGGTTCGCGATGAGCTGATGGAATGGGCCTCGACCTGCGGATATGACGAGAACTTGGCGCTGGAGCGTGCGGCACAACTGGGATTGGACGGCCTGGAGACGCGCCACCCTTACGACCTCTCGGGCGGACAGCGCCAGCTGCTCGCACTGGCAAAGCTGCTGCTGATTGGCCCCGAGCTGCTGCTGCTTGACGAGCCCACGAAGGGCTTGGACCTGGAGAGCCGCCGCATCATCGCCCGCGCCCTGCGTGACCATGCGAAGGCTGGCGGCACCGTCATCATGGCTACGCACGATTTGGACTTTGCCGAGCAGGTAGCCGACGACGTCGCCATGATGTTTGACGGCGAGATTGCCTGCATGGAGCCCCCGGCCGACTTCTTTGCCGACAACGTGTTCTATAGGGCGTGATGGGATGACGGACTGTCGTTTCTCGCGCTTGCTTGCAAAACTGGAGATCCCGCTGTTGTTGGCGGTGCCGGCGGTGATGGCAGCGGCGTTGCTGTCGGGTGTTGAGCAGGCAGCGTTGGCCATGCTGGTTGTGGTGGCGCTGGTGCTCGCGCTGTTCTTTGCGGGTTATGAGGCATCTCGTCCGGGTTTGCGCCAGATTATGCCCACGCTGGTGCTGGCGGCGCTGGCGGCGGCGGGGCGCATCCTGTTTGGGCCCATTCCCGACTTTAAACCGGTGAGCGCCATCGCCATTATCGCGGGGGCGACGCTTGGTCGCCGCAATGGTTTTATGGTTGGCGCGCTGGCAGCGCTGACCAGCAATTTCCTTTTTGGACAGGGCATGTGGACGCCATGGCAGATGTATGCCTGGGGCCTGGTTGGCTATGTTGGCGGTGCGCTGGCGCATACCGGTGCGTTTGACCGTGCGGATGGAACCGTGCGCATGCCGGCGCTGTTGGCGTATGGCTTTGCCTCGGGTCTGCTGTACGGCGTGGTGATCAACGCCTATGACATCATCGGTTTTGTGCAGCCGCTCACGTGGGCGGGAGCCGTGGCGCGTCTTGCCACTGCCGTACCGTTCGATATCACGCACGGACTCGCGACCTGCGTGTTTTTGGCCGCCCTGTACAGGCCCTGGTGTCGCCGCATCAACCGAGTCGTCGTGAAATACGGACTGTAGGGCATTTACTGTAAGGCATTTCGCGTTTCCTCACGAACTTGCGGTGGAATAGTTCCTGTTTGGCTATTTGCTACCCAAACAGGAACTATTCCACCGCAACTTATAGGGGGAGAGGGGTCACATGATCTGTTTTCCTCCGTCCCCCAGGAATTACTTGGGGCTAGAGCTCTAGCGTGAGGGTGACGGGGCAGTGGTCGCTGCCAAAGATGTCGCCGCGGATGTCGGTGTCGCGCACGTTGCCGGCGATGGCGTCGCTCACCAGGAAGTAATCGATGCGCCAGCCTGCGTTGTTCTTGCGGGCATTAAAGCGGTAGCTCCACCAGCTGTAGACGCCCTCGACGTCGGGGTTTGCCGCGCGCCAGGTATCGGTGAAGCCGGCGTTGAGCAGCTCGGTAAACTTGCCGCGCTCCTCGTCCGAAAAGCCGGCGTTGCCGCGGTTGGACTTGGGGTTCTTAAGGTCGATCTCCTCGTGTGCCACGTTAAAGTCGCCGCAAGTTACGACGGGCTTGCCGGTCTCGCGCTCAAGCGCGCTCAAAAAGCCGCGGTAGGCATCGTCCCAGGCCATGCGCACATCGATGCGCGCGAGTTCGTTTTGCGCGTTGGGCGTGTAGACATCCACAAACCAGAACTTGTCGAACTCGAGCGCACAGACGCGGCCCTCGGTTGCGGCTTGGGCAACGAGCTCGGCGGCCTCGCCCTCGCCGGCGTAGGGCAGCAGCGCGTCGGCGCGCAGCACGCGTAGCGGCTCCTGGCGGCTAAAGACCGCGGTGCCCGAATAGCCTTTGCGCTCGGCGTAGCTCCAGGTTTGGCGATAACCGGGCAGGTCGACCTGCACCTGGCCTTCTTGCAGTTTAGTTTCTTGCAGCGCCAAGATATCGACGTCGAGTTCTTGCGCGATCTGAATAAAGCTCGGGTCCTTTTTGAGCACGGCGCGCAGGCCGTTAACGTTCCACGAGGCAAAGGTGTAAGTCTGAGGCATGGTGTCCTTTCGACGGGGTTGGCAGGCTTAAGATTAACGCAACAAGGGCGGGGTGGGCTCCGCGCATGCTGACTCAAAGGCCGCATGCTGGGACGTCGCCCAACGCTGCCCGACCAACAAGGACGGAGAACTCATATGACGCAGGCAATAACGGATCCCAAGCAGGCCTCCGCCGCGCTGGCGGAGCTGTTTGACACCCACAAGCGCGTGGTCTTCTTTGGCGGCGCGGGTGTTTCCACGGCAAGTGGCATTCCCGATTTCCGCAGCGTGGACGGCCTGTATCACCAGCAGTTTGCCTATCCGCCCGAGACCATGCTGTCGCATAGCTTTTACGAGGCGCATCCGGCCGAGTTCTTCGACTTTTACCGCACCAAGATGATCGCGCTTAACGCTAAGCCCAACCGCTGCCACACCAAGCTGGCCGAGCTGGAGCGCGCCGGCAAGCTCGACGCCGTGGTGACGCAAAACATCGACGGCCTGCATCAGATGGCCGGCTCACAGCGCGTGTTTGAGTTGCACGGATCGGTCCATCGCAACATTTGCCAGTCGTGCGGCGCGGTCTATAGCGCCGAGTGGATTTGCTCGCGCGAGCACGAGGATGCCGCGGGCGTGCCTGCGTGCCCCGCGTGCGGCGGCCGCATCAAGCCCGATGTAGTGCTCTACGAAGAGCCGCTCGACGAGCATGTGTTGACCGGCGCCGTTGCCGCCATCGCCGCGGCCGATGCCCTCATTGTGGGCGGGACCTCGCTCGTGGTGTATCCGGCGGCAGGCCTTACGCGATACTTTACCGGCGATACGCTGGCCATATGCAACCTTGCTCCCACCGATCAGGATGCAAATGCCGACCTGCTGATTTCTTGCGACATCGCGGCCGCGTTTGCGTTCTAGCCCGCGCGCGCGGATACAATAGAAAGACTGAGTGCAAAGCGACCCCGCCGCCAGCTCCCCAAGCTCGGCGGCGTGGGCATTTTAGGAGGATGTTCATGGCGAACGACAGCAAGACATGGCGGTGCGGAAAGTATGAGCTCAGCTTTGACCGTCCGCGCATCATGGGCGTCCTCAACGTGACGCCCGATTCGTTTAGCGATGGCGGGGAGCACTTCGACCCCGATGCCGCCATCGAGTACGGCCTGGCGATGCTCGACGCCGGCGCCGACATCATCGACGTGGGCGGCGAGTCCACGCGCCCCGGCTTTACCCCGGTCAACCCCGACGAGGAGGCTCGCCGCGTGCTGCCCGTGGTGCGTGCGCTGGCCAAGGAGGGCGCCATCGTCTCGATCGACACGCGTCATGTGGCGGTTGCCAAGGCGGCCGTGCGCTGCGGCG
The DNA here is from genome assembly GCA_902494345.1 of uncultured Collinsella sp. Classification (GTDB taxonomy): domain Bacteria; phylum Actinomycetota; class Coriobacteriia; order Coriobacteriales; family Coriobacteriaceae; genus Collinsella. The sequence continues at coordinate 110,534 of CABUSV010000002.1, read as the reverse complement.
CCTCGATCGTCAACGACGTGACGGGCTTCACTGATCCCAAGATGGTCGAGTTCGTTAAGACGAGCACCTGCGGCGTCATCGTGATGCATGCCGGCGAGGTCGCCGCGCCCGCCCGCACGCACGCAACGGTGCAGCTCGATACCTCGGCAGCGGCGTTTGTTGCCGAGAAGGCGCGCGAGGCGGCTGCCGAGGCCGCGCGCGAGGCCGAGAAGCCGGCTCGTCGCCGTCGCGGCAAGTTGCTGGGCGAGCCCAAGGTCGAGGCCAAGCTTCCGGGCGGCGTGGTGCAGCCCTCGTTGCCGTTTGGCGAACCGGAGCCCACGCCCGAGCCTTCAAGCGAGCAGGGGCAGGAGACACCGGCCGCCGAGCAGGCTGCTGCCGCCGAGACCGTCGCGCCCGCGCCCGAAGCCGCGCCCGCAGCCACCGAGGCCGCATCGGAGTCCAATGACCGCCTGGCCGCCATGATGCGCCGCAGCGCCCGCCGCGAGGAAGCCTATGTGCCCACCTCGCAGCTCCGCCGCTTCACCCTGCCCGATTCGGCGCCCATCATGCGCCGCGTTATGGGCTTTCTGTCCGACCAGGCCCGCACGCTCATCCATGCCGGCGTGTCGCGCGACCGCATCTGCATCGATCCTGGCCCGGGCTTTGGTAAGTCGGCTAACGAGGACATCGTCATCCAGCGCGAGACTGCCAAGATGGCGTCACTGGGCTATCCGCTCATGTGCGCCGTGTCGCGCAAGCGCTTTGTGGGCGCCGTCTCGGGCGTGACCGAGGCCGCCGAGCGCGATGCCGCTACGTTTGGCGTGTGCCTGGGCGCCATCCAGGCCGGTGCCAACATCGTGCGCGTGCACGACGCCGCGGGTTTTGCGCAGTTCCTGAACGGCTACTGGGCGGTTGCCAAGCCGCAGCCGCGCCGCGCGTTTGTGGCTGTGGGCTCCAACCTGGGGCATCGCTGCGACAACATCCGCGCTGCACGCGAGATGATCGCCGAGATTCCACTCACCTGCGTGTCCAACTCCTCCAAGATTTACGAGAGCGAGCCGGCCTACGAGACGCGCCAGGACGCGTTTGCCAACGCCGTCATCGAGATCAAGACCGAGCTGGCGCCGCTGGTGCTGCTCGATGAGCTCATGAAGATTGAGGCCGAGCTGGGGCGCGACCGCTCCAAAAAGGCCAAGGCCAACGGTCCGCGCACCATCGACCTGGACCTGCTGTGGATGGACGGCGAGACCCACGGCGGCAAAAAGCTGCGCCTGCCGCATCCACTGATCGGCGAGCGCGATTTTGTGCTGGTGCCGCTTGAGGACTTGATGCACGACCCGGCGCGGTTCTTCCGCTACAACGGCGTCGAGGTCAAGGAGCCCGAGGACCGCGTGGGCCATATCGTGGGCGAATTGGGGCGTATGTAGATGATCGAGATGAATGCTGTTGCCGCCGGTACCGAGCTTGACGCCGCGCGTGACGCGGGCCGCGAGGGTGCGTCCGCGGGCTGGTGCGCTTGGAGCGCGGGCGAGGCGTCGTTGACGTTTTCGCTGGTCGTGCGCCCGGATGTGAACATGCATGCCTTCCACGGCCTGCCGTTTGTGGCCGCGATGGGCATGATGGACGCGCTCGTGGGCACGGCTTCGACGCCGGGGTTGGGCCTTGCCGGTAAGGTGGGTATCCAGTGGCCGAGCGATATCGTGTGCGGTGCGCCTGCGTTTGAGACGTCGTTTGCACGCGTCTCCGTCAACGGTGGCGCCGGTGCCGCAGGCATGTTCGGTGCCGTGACGGTGGATATTGAGCGTTCGGCGCTGAGCGAGCTTGGTGTGGACGTGGCTGACGAAGCGCTGGTCGAGGAGTTGGCCGCCGCCGTGCTGACCCGTGTGGACACCTGGGCGGTTGTTGCCAACACGCCGCAGGGCGCTGCCGGTCCGCTGGCCCCCGTGTTGGGCGAGTACTTCGACATGGTGCCGCTGCTGGGCCGCCAAGTTGCGGCGGTGTCGCCCAACGGCTTGCCGCTTGCGGTCGGTGTGTTTGCGGGCCTGGACATCTGGGGTCGCGCGACCATTAAGACCGATGCCGGCGAGCAGGAGTTTCCGCCCGAGGCCGTGCGCATTCGCGGGCTGTAGCGCGGGGCGTTCGCGCCCAAAGATAGACATGACAACAAGACCCTCCTCGGCCTGTGCCGGGGAGGGTTTCGCCTATCTGGGGAATGGGTTGCCAGCGCCCTATTCCTCAAAACTGAAAAATTTTCGTTTTTGAGGAATAGGATTAAGGCAGCTCGGTCTTTCGCGAGGTATATTCGCTATAGAGCCTATTCCTCAAAACTGAAAATTTTTCAATTTTGAGGAATAGCGATAAAAGACCGCGAGGAGGCCCCAATGAAACTCATCAATAGAACGTCATATATGGACACGTTGACGAGCCTTATTGGCGTGCCGGACATCAAGGTCATCACGGGCATCCGTCGTAGCGGTAAATCAAAATTGCTCGAGGCCCTCCGCGATTACGTGGAGGCAAATCTGTCCAATTCGAATGTCATCCATATCAACTACAACCTCGATGAGTTCGAGAATCTGCTCGAGTATCACGCGCTGCTCGCCTATGTAAAAGAGCATCGAGTGTCCGGCAAACAAAACTTTCTGCTTATCGATGAAGTTCAGATGTGCGACGGTTTTGAGCGTGCGATCAACAGCCTCCACGCATCCGAGCAGTACGACATATTCATTACCGGATCGAATGCCTTTTTGCTGTCGAGCGATCTGTCGACGCTCTTTACGGGGCGTACGTTTGAGATCGAGGTTTTCCCATTCTCGTTTGAGGAGTATCGACTCTATGGCGACGAGGGCGAGGTCGACCGCGACTTCGATGAGTACGCGAGAACCGGCGGTATGTCCGGCTCCTACCCTTATCCACTGCAGGAGCAGCGTTATCAATATCTCTCCAATGTCTTCAAAACGCTCATCGTGAGAGATATCGTGCAGCGGCATAACGTGAGAAACGAATCGGCGCTGCTGCGCATTGCCGATTACATGATGGACAACGTATCCAACATAACGTCGGCACGTAACATTACGGATATTTTGAACGCGGATGGGCTAAAGATAACGAACAAGACGGTCGGCACGTACATGGGGTGCCTGTGCGATGCGTTTGCCTTCTATAAAGTTCGTCGGTACGACATCCGCGGCAAAAAATACCTTAAGAGCGGCGAGAAGTATTACCTGGCAGACCACGCGTTCAAATACGCGCTGCTCGGTACACGTGATATGGATTGGGGACGCGTATACGAGAACATGGTGGCAATCGAGCTGCTGCGCCGCGGATACGAGGTATACGTCGGCGTGCTCTATAAAAAGGAAATAGACTTTGTAGCAATCAAGCGAAGCGAGAAGCTCTACATTCAGGTGAGCGACGACATCAGCTCGGATAAGACATTTGAACGCGAGATTTCACCACTGCTGAGCATTGGCGACGCGTACCCCAAGATGATTCTCGCCCGCACGCATCACGAGGCCACGGACCGCAATGGGGTGCAGATCGTGGACCTGGCGAGGTGGCTGTGCGGCGAGGCGTAGCGGAAAGCCCTATTCCTCAAAACTGAAAATCTTTCGATTTTGAGGAATAGGGCCGATGCGTTGCCTAGTTCGCCGCTCGCGCTCGTGCTCGACTTAAGCCCCTGTCCTATCCCAGCTCCTGCATGCGGCGGTAGATTTCGCAGATACCCTTGATGGTGAGCTGTCCGTCGACCACGTCGAAGGCATCGGTCGAATCGGCGACGATGCTGGCAAGACCGCCCGTGGCGATAACGGTGGCATCCTCGCGGCCCAGCTCGCGCTTCATGCGCGCGACCAGGCCCTCAGCCATGGCGGCGGCGCCCGTTACGGCGCCGACCTTGATGCACTCCTCGGTATCGCGGCCGATGGCGTGCTCGGGCGCCTCGAGCGGCACGCTGGCGAGCTTGGCGGCACGGGCGGCAAGCGCGTCCATGGAGATGCGGATGCCCGGCGCGATCGCTCCGCCAATGTAATAACCGTCCTCATCGATGACGTCGATATTGGTCGCGGTGCCAAAGTCCACCACGATTGCCGGCGCGCCGTAGAAAGTCTCGGCCGCAACGGCGTTGGCGACGCGATCGGCACCTACGGCCTGGGGGCGCGCCGCGCGCAGCTTGGTCACCGCGGCCGTCTGCGGCCCGATGACGATGGCGTCCGCGGCAATGCGGTCGGCCACGGCGTGCCACTCGCGCGAGAGCTGCGGCACCACGCCCGCAAAGGCGATTGCGTCGACCGCATCGAGCGAAAGGCCGTACATCTTAAAGAAACCCATCAGGCGCACGTGGATCTCGTCGGCGGTATAGGAGCGGTCGGTGGGCATACGCCACGACTGCACCAGCTCGTCTCCGTCAAACAGGCCCATGGCCGTCTGCGTGTTTCCCATATCGATAGCGAGCAGCATGTCTACTCCCAGTGTTGGCATAAAAGGACGCGCACCATTGTATACGCGCCGCCGACGGCGCTCGGCTGCGATTCGTTTACGGTGATAGGGGCTGAGGGGTTTAAATATGAAGGAATTATGCTCTACGAGATTTTCCTTGCCGCTTACCGAACTCCCGCGTAATATTCTTTCTTGCGCACATGAGGCGCCCAGACATTGCGGGGTGGAGCAGTCTGGTAGCTCGCCGGGCTCATAACCCGGAGGTCGTAGGTTCAAATCCTGCCCCCGCGACCAAGAACTTGCAGCTCGTCGGCCTAGCCGGCGAGCTTTTTTGTTATCCCGGGACTGTGTTTTCGGTCCAATTCTCGGCTTCTTAAACAAAATCTCGATCTGTAACATCTAGACCCGATTTGGGCGGCTAAGTGTTACAGATCGAGATGTTTCGGCAGGACGGTCTTCGTTTGTCTAAATCTGTAACACGAGAGACGGATTTTGCCGAGTTGTTGTTATAGATTGAGATTTTTTAGCAGGCGGGTTTGGTTTGTCTCGATCTGTAACAGTAAGACCCGGTTTTGTCGCGTAACTGTTACAGATTGAGACAAACCGACGGGCCGCCTCGCCCCATCCACCTGCCGCCACCTGATATTCGCCGATTTCCGTTGTGCCGCCGTGCTCCCATGCCATATCCTCTAGACAACTACGCGGCATCATCGCCGCCGCGCCTACAAGAGAGGAATGTCCATGACCACACCTGCATCCAAGCTGCTCCAGCCCATTACGGTTGGCCCCCTTGAGCTCAAGAACCGCATTATGTTTCCGCCGCTGACCACCGGCTACGAGGAGCGTGACGGCTCCATTGGCGAGCGCAGCCTGGCTTTTTACGAGCGCTTGGCCCGTGGCGGCGTGAGTTACATCGTCATCGGCGACGTTGCTCCCGTCATGACCGCAAGCCCCACGCCCAAGCTGGCGACCGACGCCCAAATCCCCACGTTTAAGGCCCTGGCCGATGCCGTCCACAAGCACGGCGCCAAGGTCGCGCTGCAGCTGTTCCACCCCGAGTACGACGTGCCCGGTGTCGGCCGCATGGTCATGGGATCCATGGCCGCCGCCAAGGCCGCGCAGGAGGCCAAGGCCGCCGGCGACGAGGAGACCTTTGCCGCCAAGATGGCCGAGTCCAACGAGATCCGCAACCAGGCCTACGCCAAGCTGCACCACGACATGCAGCACTTTGTGAACGAGGCGAGTGTGGAGCAGCTCACCCAGATCAAGGAGGCTATCGCCGCCTCGGCCGCTCGCGCGCAGCAGGCCGGGATCGATGCCATCGAGGTCCACGGCGACCGCCTGGTAGGTTCGCTGTGCTCGGCCATCCTCAACCAGCGCACCGACGAGTACGGCGGCTCGTTCGAGAACCGCGTTCGCTACGCGCTGGAGGTCGTCGCTGCCATTAAGGAAGCCGCGCCGCAGCTGATGGTGGAGTACAAGCTCCCCGTGATCATGGAGAACCCCGACGGCACGCCGCGCGGCAAGGGTGGCCTGCAGCCCGACGAGGCCTGCGAGTTTGCCAAGCTGCTCGAGGGCGCGGGCATCGACATGATCCAGGTCGCGCAGGCCAACCACACCGGCAACATGGGAGACACCATTCCGCCCATGGGCGCCATGCCCTACAACTGGACGCTGCCCGTGGCCGAGCGCGTCAAGGCCCTGGTTTCCGTGCCGGTGGCAACCGTCGGCCGTGTTGTCTCGGTCGAGGCCGGCGAGAAGATTCTGGAAGACGGCGCGGCCGACATCATCGCCTACGGCCGCTCGCTCATGTGCGACCCCGACATTGCGCTGAAGGCCGCCACGGGCGAGCCCGTTCGCGAGTGCCTCAACTGCAACAAGGGCTGCGTCGATGCGATTCAAAATCGCAGGTACATCTCGTGCGTGCTCAATGCCGAGAACGGCGACGAGGCGACCATAGCCATTAAGCCGGGCGAGGGCGACAAGAAGATCGCCGTGGTGGGCGGCGGCATCGCCGGCCTAGAGGCCGCACGCGTGGCGGCCAAGCGCGGCTACGACGTGACCGTTTACGAGGCGAGCGATCATCTGGGTGGCCAGATTGTGCTGGCGGCTGTGCCTCCGCGCAAGGACGAGATCATGCGCTCGGTTGAGTACTACGAGAAGATTCTGCCCGGCCTGGGCGTGAAGGTTGAGCTCAGCCATGCCGCTACCGCTGAGGACCTCAACGCCGCCGACGCTGCGATTGTTGCCGTGGGCGCGCACGACGTGGTCATCCCCGTTCCGGGTGCCGACTCGGACAAGGTCGTCTCGAGCTGGGACGTGCTGGCCGGCAAGGTGGAGCTTACGGGCCGCGTCGCCGTCATTGGCGGTGGCCTGGTGGGCACCGAGACTGCCGAGTACCTGCTGCAGCGCGGCTGCGAGGTGGCGATTGTCGAGATGCTCGACAAGATTGCCGCGGGCGAGTCCGAGACCATTCTGCCGCTGATTATGAGCGACTTTGCAGAGCACAACGTGGAGCAGCACGTGAAGACCCGCCTGACCGCCATTACCGACGAGGGCGTGGAGGCCATTCGCACTACCGAGGACGGCGCCGAGGAGCCGGTAAAGATCGCCTGCGATTACGTGGTGATGGCCGTGGGCTCCAAGGCCAACGCGTTTGACCTGGATGGCGTGACGGTGCCCGTGACCTGCGTGGGAGACTGCTCGGGCGAGCGCACCGCCGACATCGCGAGCGCCATTCGCACGGCATATCACGCGGCCAACGAGCTGTAGTTAACTTCGCGGCCAGGCGGGGCGGTAGCACGGATCCGTCTCGCCCGGCTGTGTCCCGTCGGATGTCAACCGGTGCGGGGCCTGCAAGCGCGCAGGTCTCGCCCTTTTTGTTTTGCTCCGGTGGATGGCAATGCGCGGTAATCATGAGGAGTGAGGACGTCTACTGCCTCGCAGATCACTCAAAATTATTGGGGGAGGGGTTAATAACCATATCCTCTATACCAAAGGACATAAAGAGATGCCAATTTTGTTGACAAGCGAATGACGATTAGCCGTGAGTCAGCTACCAGCGTAAATAATCGATAAAGAAATGTCGTAATTTGGTGCCAAATGCCCAGATAACGCCGCGTCTACTTTAATTAACTGCTTTGAGCAAACAGTAAAATGCTACTATCTAACTTGCACGTAAGAAAGCAGATTAACGGTTAAGGCTAAGAAGTGGCAGGTATGTCGGAAGCAACTAGGACTCGCACGCATGCGCCCGAGGTTAGGCAGCGCGCCGTCGAGATCCTCCAAGAGGGGGTCGGTCATCGCGCCCTCGCCGCGGAGCTTGGCATTCCCCAGGCCACGGCTCGTCAGTGGGCCCGCGCGTATGCCGTGGGCGGTGCCGACGCCGTTCTCAATGCCGGTTCGCATCATCACACCTACTCGTACGACGTAAAGCTCGCTGTGGTTAAGGACCGTCTGGAAAACGGCTTGACGGTTCGCGAGGCCATGATCAAGCACAAGATTCCCAGCGAGTCTTCGGTCAAGGCTTGGTGCCGTCAGTACCGCGAGAGCGGTGAGGCCGCACTGGTCGATAAGCCGCGCGGTCGCAAGCCGCGCGTTAAAAAGGCGGAATAGCAAACGGGATGGTGCGCCCACAGGGGCGCATTTTTCTTGCCGCGCCAACTTTTTGGACCGGCACGAGCCTGTCGGGACATCCTCCAACGTGGCCAATAAACTGCACGCAGTGGCCCGCGCGCCTGTCGCTGCGATAGGGGAGCGTCGCCTCTCTGCTCCAAAGCGGACGCGCCCTTGCCCCGTACGCCTAAAACTCCCCAGTTGACCGAAAACCTGCCGCCGCTGCTCCTCAATTGAGCTATAACGTTAAACAATTGCAGCGTTTTTGCATGGGGGAGTGATGGTATGACGCTACTGTATTTCCTTACCCTGTTTCCGCTGGTACCGGCGCTGGGCATGCTGCTCGCGCGCGGTGACCGCGCCCGCGATGCGGTGGGGCTCATAGGTTCCGGCATTATTATGGCGGTGACAGTTGTAGTCGCCGTCATGTTTTTTGGCACGGGTCCGCAGAGCTTTGAGGTTGCCCCCGGCACCTCGCATGTGCTCTCGATCATCAGCTCCGCCATCGACGTGATTCTGTGCGCCGTCATCCTGTACAACGCGCGTAAATATAAGAGCACGCTCACCACGGTGCTCGGCGTGGTGCAGCTGGTGGGCTCGCTCGCCTTTGCAGCCATGACGCTGCCCGTGGCCGAGGCCGTCACGGCGACGCCGCTCTACCTGGACTACATGAGCGTGATCATGGTCCTCGCCGTCGGTATCGTCGGCAGTCTAATCTGCGTGTATGCCCTGGGTTACATGAAGGACTTCCAGGCCCATGACGAGCACGAGGCCGCGCTGCGCGGGCAGACCGCGCCCGACCGTCGCCCGCAGTTCCTGGCGCTTATGTTCCTGTTCCTCTCGGCCATGTTCGTCATCGTGACGAGCGATAACCTTGAGTGGCTGTTCTGCGGCTGGGAAATCACCACCGTGTGCTCGTTCCTCATGATTGGCTACACGCGCACGCCCGAGGCCATCAAGAACGCCTTCACCCAGATCATCCTCAACATGCTGGGCGGCATCGCGTTTTTGGCCGGACTCATGTACCTGCACGTTAACGGCATGCCGCTGACCATCTCGGGCATGATCGAGCTTTCCGGCGCCGGAACCGCGCAATCCGCGCTGCTGGTGATGCCGGTCGTTCTGCTGTCGCTCGCCGCCCTTACCAAGGCCGCGCAGATGCCGTTCCATACCTGGCTGCTCGGCGCCATGGTTGCCCCCACGCCCACGAGCGCCCTGCTGCATTCGTCCACCATGGTCAAAGCCGGCGTGTTCCTAATGGTCAAGCTGAGCCCGCTCTATGCCATCTATCCCGTGACCGGCTTTATGGTTACGAGTGTGGGTGCCATCACGTTTTTGCTCGCGGCCCTCATGGCCATCTCGCAGAGCAATGCCAAGCGCGTGCTCGCATTCTCCACCATTTCCAACTTGGGTCTCGTCAGTGCCTGCCTGGGTGTCGGCGCGCCCGAGGCCGTATGGGCGGCCATCTTCCTGATCTTGTTCCACACGGTGGCTAAGTCGCTGCTGTTCCTGTGCGTAGGCACCGCCGAGCACCATATCGGCAGCCGCAATATCGAGGACATGGACGGCATGTTCAGCCGCATGCCGCACCTGACGCGTCTGATGATGCTGGGCATTATGGGCATGTTTGTGGCGCCGTTTGGCATGCTCGTGTCCAAGTGGGGCGCCCTGGTGGCGTTTGCGCAGACCGGCAACGTGCTAATGATCATGGTACTTGCCTTTGGCTCGGCCGCGACGTTCTTCTTCTGGGGCAAGTGGCTTGCCAAGCTTTCGGGCGTCGACCCCACGGCTCAAAACGTTGAGGCCAATGTCCATAAGACCGAATGGATGGCCCTCAACACCATCGCCGCGCTGCTGATTCTGTGCTGCGTGGCGTTCCCGGTTATCTCGAGCGGTCTGGTGTCGCCTTACTTGGCCATGGTGTTTGGCCGCGTGCCGTACGTTATTGGCAAGGACGCCATGTATCTGATGGTGGTTATTGTGGCTTTTATCGCCGTGGTGCTGCTGACGTCGTTCCGCGTGAGCAATAAGCCGCACGTCAACGTGTACCTTTCGGGTGTGGGAACCGACAAATATCGCCATTTCCGCAGTTCGATGGGACACGAGGTGAAGGCCGAAAAGCGCAATTGGTACTCGGAGGACGCCCTTGGCGAGAAGCGTATTAGCCCCGTGGGTAGCGTTGTGTGCTGCAGCATTATCTTGTTTGCGCTGCTGTGTTGCGCGTGGATTGGACCCGAGAGACTTGCCATGAGCGCGCCCTCGGTGCTGCGCGGCAAGTATTTCGAAGGTTCGGGCGTCGTGGGCATATTTATTGGTACCGTGGTGTTTGCCCTGCTGGCGCCTTTGGTTGGTGGCCTGATCGACGGCGTTGACCGCAAACTTTCGGCCCGTATGCAGGGCCGCGTGGGCCCGCGCCTGCTCCAGCCTTTCTACGACGTTGCCAAGTTGCTGCGCAAAGCCCCTGCCAGCGTAAACACCATGGACGATACCTATATGGCGTGCGCGCTCATCTTTACCGTCGTGGGCGGCGGCATCTTTGTGTCGGGCTCTAACACGCTACTGTGCGCTTTTATGGTGACGCTCGCCGCGATCTTTGTGGTGTTGGCGTCCGCCTCGACGCAAAGCCCGTTTGCCCAGGTTGGCGCCGATCGTGAGTTGCTGCAGGTTATGAGTTACGAGCCCGCCGTTTTGCTGATGAGCGTGGGCCTGTACCTTGCCACCGACAGCTTTGATTCCATCGCCGTGACGGGGCAGTCGGCCCCCATCATCGTGTACAGCGCGCCCATTTTCCTGGCGCTGCTCGCGGTGCTTACCATCAAGCTGCGCAAGTCGCCGTTTGACCTTTCGTACTCGCATCACGCGCATCAGGAGATCGTCCAGGGCGTCGCCACCGAGATGAGCGGCGGCACGCTGGCCAAGATGACCCTTATGCACTGGTGCGAGACCGTGCTGTTTTTGATGTGGGTGGGCATGTTCTTTGTTTGGGACAACCCCGTGAGCTGGGTTGTAGCCCTGGTCGTGATGGCCGCGACGTATTTTGTCGAGGTCCTGATCGACAACACCTTCGCACGCAGCACCTGGCGCAGCTGCTTTAGGCTCGGATGGGGCGTGGCGCTGGTGTTTGGCCTGCTCAACCTTATGCCCATCCTCGTTGACGTGTTTATTTAGGAGGCGGCATCCATGGATCATAAAATGTCGCGCTCGCCGTGGGTTATTCATTACGACGGTTCGAGCTGCAACGGATGCGATATCGAGGTGCTGGCCTCGCTCACGCCGCTGTTCGATGCGGAGCGCTTTGGCGTGGTCAACACCGGCAACCCCAAGCATGCGGACATCTTTTTGGTGACGGGTTCGGTCAATGCCCAGAACCTGCCCGTCGTGCGCCAGATTTACAACCAGATGCTCGAGCCCAAGTGCGTGGTGGCGTGCGGCATCTGCGCGTGTTCGGGCGGCGTGTTCCGCGATGCCTATAACGTGATCGGCGGCGTGGACCGCGCGATTCCCGTGGACGTGTACGCGCCCGGGTGTGCCATTCGCCCCGAGACCGTGATCGATGCCATTGTGGAGGCATGCGGCATCCTGGATCAGAAGGAGGCCGTGATGCGCGCCGGCGGTGACCCGCTTACCGTGGGCGGTGCCGCTACCTGGGACGGTGGCGTTGAGCTGGGCGAGGACGGGTTTGTGGCTGCGGGGGCCGGGGCTGACGGTGCCGGTGATGCGTCTGCTGGGACGCCCGCCGCGCCCGCCGCTGCAAAGGAGGCCGAGTAATGCAAAAGGCTATCTATACCACCGTTGGGATCGACGAGCTCCTGTCGCATGTCCAGGCGCTTAAGGGCGTCGGCGCGCGCTTTGTGCAAATGCACGCTGAACGCAACGTCGACGACGGCTCGTATCGCTTGGTCTATACGTTTATCAACGTTCGTGCTGCTCAGGAGCATATTGCGCAGGACGGCAGCTATGCGATTGAGAACCTGATGGTTGAGGGCATCGACCAGTACCAGGAGATTCCGTCCATCAGCTCGTATTACCCCGCGGTGTTCCCGTTTGAAAATGAGGCCCACGACCTGTTTGGCCTTGCCATCACCGACATGCAGATCGACTTTAAGGGCTTTTTCTACCAGGTTTCGACTGCCGAGCCCATGAGCGTTATCACGCCCGAGGTGAAGGCCGCGCGCGAGAAGGCCATGAAGGTCCGTGCCGCCGCCGAGGCCAAGGCGCGCAAGGCCGCGGCCGAGAAGGCCGCTGCGGCTGCGGCTGCTGCAGGGGAGCCCGCCGCGGGCGCCGACGATGCCGCGGGCGCCGCTGCTCAGCCCGCTGCGGCTGCCGGCTCCGATGCTCAGCACGATGAGGTCGCTGCAAAGGCTGCGCTCAAGGCCGCCGAGATGGAGGCAAAGCTCGCCGCCATGGATCCCGAGAAAGCGGCCAAGGTCCGCGCGGCGCTTGCCGCCAAGGCCGCCCGCGACAAGCAGAAAAAGGAGGCGTAAGGTCCATGGCGCATCGCTCCGTAATTCCGTTTGGCCCGCAGCACCCGGTGCTGCCCGAGCCGCTTCATCTGGACCTGGTGATTGAGGACGACCGCGTTCTCGAGGCAATTCCGCAGATCGGCTTTGTGCACCGCGGACTCGAGAAGCTCACCGAAAAGCGCGACATGCACCAGTTTGGCTACATCGCCGAGCGCATCTGCGGCATCTGCGCCGTGGGCCACAGCTGCGGCTATGCCAGCGCCTGCGAGCGCATGCTCGACATCGAGGTGCCTGGCCGCGTGCAGTATATCCGTACCATTTTGCACGAGCTTTCGCGCATTCACTCGCACCTGCTGTGGCTGGGCCTGCTCGCCGATGCCTTTGGCTTCGAGGCGCTGTTCTATCGGTCGTGGACCCTGCGCGAGCAGATTCTCAAGATCTTTGAGAGCACTTGCGGCGGGCGCGTGATTCTGTCGATTAACGAGATCGGCGGCCTTAAACACGACATTGAGGACTCCGAGCTGGCGGGCATTGTCCAGACGCTCGATGCCATGCGTCCCGACTACGAGGCCCTGGTGCATACGTTTTTGGACGACAATAGCTGCGGCGAGCGCCTGCATGGCGTGGGCGTGATCAGCAAGAAGGACGCGCTGGAGCTTTCGATGGTCGGTCCGTTCGGTCGCGCCTCGGGCGTGGACTACGACGTGCGCATGTTCGGTGACGGCGCCTATGCGGATCTGGCTGCGTTTGAGCCCATCGTGGCGACCGACGGCGACTGCTATGCCCGCTGCCAGGTGCGTTGTGCCGAGGTCACGCAGGCCATGGACATCATCAAGGAGCTTGTGGGCAAGATACCGCACGACGGAATCGGCGGGCGCACCAAGCTCACGCCGGCCGACGGCGCGCGCGGCGAGGTTGTGATTGAGCAGCCGCGCGGCGAGGCGTATTACTATGTGCGCGGCAACGGCACCAAGAACCTGGATCGTTTTCGCGTGCGCACGCCGACGTCGCAGAACCTGGCGGGTCTGACGCATGCACTGCAGGGCGTGCTCCTTGCCAACGTGCCCATGATTATCCTGACCATCGACCCCTGCATTAGCTGCACGGAAAGGTAGGCGCGGCATGAGTTTGCTGACATTTGCCAAGACGGCCTTGGGTTCTATGGTCAAGCAGCCGGTAACGGTGTGCTATCCGCAGGAGAAGCTCGCGGCGCCCGAGCGCCTGCGCGGGCACATCGTTAACGACATGGACGTGTGCATTTGCTGCGGCATGTGCGCGCGTCGCTGCCCGGCGGGCGCGCTCACGGTCGATCGAAAGGGCGGAACGTGGTCGATCGATCCGTATGCCTGCGTGGTGTGCGGCGAGTGCATCGAAAGCTGCCCCAAACACTGCCTGACTATGGACACCGCCCGTACTCCAGTTGCGGCGGATAAGACTCCCACGGTAGAAACCAAGCCGGAATAGCGCTGGAACAGGGGCCGGTGGGGCAAAAATGCCCCACCGGCCCCGCGCTTAAACGCGCGGTTGTGCCGTCGCGAACAAAACTATGCCGGATTACGGGGCTGGATAGCGAATCTCCGACCATGCATAAAATCGCAAAAACAAAACCGCAGGTAGATAGCCTGCCGTTTTTCAAAAAATGAGGGTATGGATGAGGGTCCCGGCTTTAGCCCCGTAATCCGGCATAGTTTTGAAATGGCACCATATCCGTAACAGCTCCTGATCCCCCAAGGACGGAGGAAAGTGGGTCATTTTTGCCTGATGGCTCCGAGTCGCACCCGTTTTCCTGCGAAAACGCCGTGTCTCAACTTTGGTGAGACATTTGTCTCACGCTCAAAACCGAATCTGGAACATGTGTCACCTGCCCTAATTGTGTCTCATTCCGTAACTTTAGGCTGATGCAAGGTCTGAGACCGCGAGAAGGGAGACACGATGGGTAAGTACACGAGGGGTCTCTTGGCGGTGATACTGGCCGTAGTGCTGGTGTTGCCAGCCGCAGCATTCGCCATGCTGCCCGAGGCCAACGCCAGGTCCAGCACAGGAATGGACGGACCGGAAGCGACAAAGATAGTCGACCACGACACCAGCAACCATTGGAAGTTCTGGGCGGGCGGCTATGACGGCAGCAAGGTCACGACGCAAAACGTCGGCCGAATTTGGACGGATAAGACGGTCCAAGCAATCGATGACGGGAAATCGGACTTTTTGACTACGCTTTCGGCGATGTCTTCGACATCCGATACGACGTCGCTGGTTTCCAAGCCGCTCGACATCGTGATGGTGCTCGATGCCTCTGGCTCAATGGATGATCCTATGGGTGGTAAAGGGTCCCCTAAGCGTATCGTTGCGCTCAAGAATGCTGCCAACCACTTTATCGACACCATTGCCGAGCAAAACAAGAACGTTAAGGACGCGAGCAAGCAGCACCAGGTTGCCATCGTAAAGTTTGCGGGCAAGAAGAGCGATAAGGTTGGTAATGATACCTATCGCGACGACGGCAACACCTACAACTACTCCCAGACCATGTTGGGCCTCACGGTCTGCAAGGATGGGGGCGCAAAGAGCCTCAAGAACACGGTTAATTTAATCGAGCCTGCTGGCTCTACTCGTGCCGACTATGGCATGGACCTGGCCAAGGGCATCGCTGGTCGTGAAGACGCCCAGAAGATCGTTGTGTTCTTCACCGATGGCTCTCCTACGAGTTCTAATGGTTTTGAGGCCGAGGTTGCTAAGGATGCCATCAATATCGCCAAGACCATAAAGAGTGGCGGGGCGACCATTTATACCATCGGTATCTTCAACGGTGCGAAGCCGGGCGACGATCCAACAAGCAGCCGCACGAGCAACGAGAATAAATTCATGCATGCCGTGTCGAGTAACTATCCGGATGCCACATCGTCCGTAAGCCATGGCTTTTTTGGAACTGAGGAGTGGAATGTCAATTTCGGCAACCCCGTTGCCGGTGCTAGCTACTACAAGTCGGCGACCAACGCCGCCGAGCTTGATCAGGTCTTTAAGGACATCTCGAGTGCCATTACGTCGGGCAAGGGTTTCCCGACCAAGGTCGAGGGCAACAATCCCAACGGTTCCGGCTACATCATATTCGAGGACGAGCTGGGCGCCTTTATGCAGGTCGATAGCTTTACCGGTGCCGAGTACAACGGCAAGACCTATGGGGCCGCCACCAAGTCGACCGATGGCAATATCGATACCTATACGTTTGATGGCGAGCTCGCCCATCTTGTAATTACGGTTGATCGCGCGGACGAGAACAATCCGCAGCGCGGCGACATCGTGACGGTCAAGGTCCCCGCATCGCTCATTCCGCTGCGCCGTTTTACCGTTGACGAGTCTGCGGGCACGTTTGTGGTTGACTCCACGGATGCCATCTCGCCTATCCGCGTTGCGTATGCATCGAGCGTAAAGGCTATTGCACGCAAAAACCTGTTTACTCCCAATAACGTACCGGGACTGCAGGATTACATCAATGAGCACAAGGACGCCGATTCCAATACCGTTAGCTTCTACGCCAACAAGTGGACCGGCGACGATGCGGGCGATACGGTCGCAAGCTTTGAGCCTGCTGCTATGAACAGCTACTACTACTTCCAAAAGCTAACACCCGTCTACACAGACGCGGCTTGCACCAAGCTCGCAACGGAAAAGCCTTCGGGCTCTAAGACCTATTGGTACAAAGATGAGTTTATGGCGCAGAACTCGTCGGGCGCGCCGTACGATGATTCCGTTTCGATCCCGGTTAAGGGAAGCGAGCTCGAAAACTTTGAAGGTGCTTTGGTAAAGGATGGCGATCACTGGTCGATTAAGGCTGGCACCGCGCGCCTCGCCTTTATCAACCAGCTTCACACCACCAAGGAGCGTGTGGGCGGAAACCCGACGGGCACCGCACGCGACGTGATCAATCCCCAGTGGAACAACACGAAGGTTGTTTCTGGTGCGACGAAGGTCAATGTCTACCTGGGCAATAACGGCAAGATTAGCTTTACGCTCAATACCACGCCGACAACGTTGACAACTGCCGACTTTGGCCTGACCAAGGTGCTCGAGGGCCGCGACTGGACGGATGAGGACAAGTTTGAGTTTGGCCTGACGTCCGAGGACAACGCCCCGATGCCCAGGTCCACGACTGCGTTTGCAACCAAGGGCCATGCGGACATTAGCTTTGGCGAGATTGCCTATGACAAGCTGGGCACGTATGTCTACAAGGTTAGCGAGAAGCATGCCGGGACCACGGTCGACGGCATCGCCTACAGCAAGAACGTTGCAGAGTTCACCGTAACGGTGACACCCAACGCAAAGGGAAAGCTCGAGGCTTCTGTGAAGAAGACCTCGGGCGAGGTCGAGTTCAAGAACACCTATACCGCCAATCCCGCTGAGTCGAGCGTCACCGATCAGATTACAGTTACCAAGGTCCTGACCGGCCATAAGCTCCAGGACAATGAGTTCTCCTTTGAGCTCGTTGAGGGTGAGGACGAGGACGCGTCGGTTGTCGAAACCGTTAAGAATGATGCCAACGGCAACGTTGCGTTCAGCGCCATCAAGTACACCGAGATCGGTCAGCACATCTATACACTGCGCGAGGTCAAGGGCAATGCCGGCGGCATCGCCTACGACAAAACCGTCTATACCGTCGTGACGACCATCGCCGACAATGGCAAGGGCCAGCTTGTGGCCACGCATAAGCTGAAGGGCGCCGAGGACGTCAAGAAGATTGAGTTCAAGAACTCCTACACCGTGACGCCCAAGAGCTCCAGCGTCACCGACCAGATCACCGCGACCAAGTCCCTGACCGGGCGCAAGCTTGCCGCCGGCGAGTTCTCCTTCGAGCTCGTCGAGGGCGACAAGGTCGTCGCCACCGGCACCAACGACGCCAGCGGTAACATCACGATGGGCACCGTCAAGTATGACAAGGCCGGAACGCATACCTACACACTGCGCGAAGTCAACGGCGGAACCACCAGCAAGGGCATCGCCTACGACGGCAAGACTTACACCATCGTGACCACCATCACCGATAAGGGCGACGGCACGCTCAAGGCCGAGCATGTCCTGAAGGATGCCAAGGCTGCCGAGTTCAAGAATTCCTACAATCTGACCCCCACTGAGTCCAGCGTCACCGACCAGGTCAAGGCGACCAAGTTCCTGACCGGGCGCGCGCTTGCCGCCGGCGAGTTCTCCTTCGAGCTCGTCGAGGGCGACAAGGTCGTCGCCACCGGCACCAACGACGCCAGCGGCAACATCACGATGGGCGCCGTGAGGTACACCGAGGCCGGCAAGCACACCTACACGCTGCGCGAGGCCAAGGGCGGAACCACCAGCAAGGGCATCTCCTATGACGCCAAGACCTACACCGTCGTGACCACCGTTACCGACAGGGGCGACGGCGCGCTCGCGGTCAAGCATGAGCTGAAGGACGCTGGGGCCGCCGAGTTCAAGAATTCCTACACCGTGACGCCCGAGGACTCCAGCGTCACCGACCAAGTCACCGCGACCAAGTTCTTGGACGGCCGTGACCTCAAGGCCGGAGAGTTCCGTTTTGAGCTCGTCGAGGGCAGTAACGTAGTTGCCACCGGCACTAACAACGCCGACGGCAAGATTGTGATGGATCCCGTCACCTACACCGCTGCCGGCGAGCACATCTACACGCTGCGCGAGACCAAGGCCGGCGCCACCGAGAACGGCATCACCTACAGCGCCGCCGAGTACACCATCGTGACCACGGTCGCGGACAACGGCGACGGTACCCTCAGCGTGGAGCATAAGCTGCAGAACGACGAGAAGGCGACCTTCGAGAACGCCTATACGGTGACCCCCAAGAGCTCCAGCGTCACCGACCAGATCACCGCGACCAAGGTCTTGACCGGCCGCGACCTCAAGGAAGGCGAGTTCTCCTTCGAGCTCGTCGAGGGCGACAAGGTCGTCGCCACCGGCAAGAACGCCGCCGACGGCAAGATCACGATGGGCGAGATCGCCTACAACGAGCCCGGCAAGCACACCTACACGCTGCGCGAGGTCCCGGGCGACGCCGGCAACGGCATCACCTACGACGGCAAGACCTACACTATCGAGACGACCGTCACCGACAACGGCAAGGGCGAGCTCGTGGTAAAGCATGAGCTGAATGGAGCCGACGAGGCGAAGTTCAACAACGGCTACAAGCCGAATCCTGACGAGTTCAGCGTCACCGACCAGATCATCGCGACCAAGGTCCTGGACGGCCGCGATCTCAAGGACGGCGAGTTCTCCTTTGAGCTGGTCGAGGGCGACAAGGTCGTCGCCAAGGGCACCAACGCCGACGACGGCACGATCGCCATGGACAAGATCACCTACTCCAAGCCCGGCAAGTACACCTACACGCTGCGCGAGGTCAACGGCGGAACCACCAGCAAGGGCATCACTTACAGTGACGCCAAGTACACCATCGAGACCACCATCACCGACAACGGTGACGGTACGCTCAGTGCCACACATGTTCTGAATGGCACCAAGCCCGCCGAGTTCAAGAACACCTACAGCGTGACCCCGATCGACACAGAGCTCGACTTTGGCCTGAGCAAGGCCATCGACGGCCGCGAGTGGACGGATGGGGACGAGTTCAGCTTTACCATTACCGCCCCCGATGGCGCCCCGCTCCCCGATCCTGCGACCGTAACCGTGAGCAAGCACGATGCGAAGGACGGCATTGCCGCCATCAAGTTCGGCAAGATTCGCTACACGGCCGCCGGAACCTACAAGTACGAGATCCGCGAGAACGCGGGCAGCACGGTCGGCATGACGTATGACGCGCATGTCGCAACCGCCGAAGTGACCGTGACCGAGAACGGCGATGGCAGCCTGACCGCCAACGTCACCAAGAAGGAAAACGGACGCTTTACCAACGCGTACCGCACTGAGCTTAACTACACCGCTGCCGGCGGTCTGCGGCTCAGCAAGTATCTGGACGGCCGCCCCATGACCGAGGGTCAGTTCACCTTTACCGTGACACCTGCTGACGACGCTTCGGCTCGCGCGCTCGGTCTGCTGCCCGGGGCTAATAGCTTCAAGTCCCCCGCAGCGGCAGAGGCGACGGTCGGTCTGATTGATATTCTGGCGGGCCATGAGGTCAAGTTTACGCAGGCTGACGCCGGCAAGACCTTCAAATATACCGTGGCCGAGAAGAACGACGGCAAGCCCGGTTACACCTACGACAACGCCGAGCGCACGGTGACGATCGTTATCGCCGATGACGGCGCCGGTATGCTTACCGCTACCACGACCGTTTCCGGCGGTCCCGAGGGTACGCATACGACGGTCCACAAGAGCGGTGAGAACAAGGTCGAGAGTGCCCTGGTCCCGTTCCACAACAGTTACAGCGCTACGACCAACACGCCTGGCGGCACCGCCGCTCAGGTCGTTGCCACCAAGACTCTGACCGGCCGCCCGATGGCCGACGGCGAGTTCTGGTTCGGCATCGCCTATCAGGGTGAGCTTGTGGCATACGAAAACCTCAAGCCCAATATCGGCGGGCACGTGAGCTTTGATACGCTGCACTACGATACTAAGATGCTTGCTAATCTTGAGGCTGCTGGGCTTGCCCATCGTACCGACAAGGACGGTAAGCTTGCCTGGACCATTAACTATACGGCCTACGAAGATTTATTCGGGCTGCCGAATGGCGTTTCCGCTACAACGTGGAGCTTTGGCTTTAAGGTTATCGTCGTCGACAACGGTGACGGTACCCTGACGGCAACGGTCGACTACGGCGGCGTCGAGCCCTTGTTCGAGAACGTCTACGGCGCCGAAGCCGTCGATGCCGCGCTCACCGGCATTAAGAAGCTCCAAGCTGCCGAGGACCTGACCCCGGCTGACATCACGGGCAAGTTCACCTTTACCGTGACCGCCGACGAGTCTGGTGCCCCGATGCCCGAGCGCACGACCGCAACCAACGACGCGGCTGGCAACGTGGACTTTGGCAAGATCCACTTTACGCTCGAGGACCTCAACCGCGCTCTGGGCGTGACGGACGATGCGACCGATAAGGCCGAGGCAGACGAGGCTGACGAAGCCGAGGCCGACGAGGCAGAGGCTGAAGAGGCCGACACCGATGCCAACGCCGACGAGCCCAGCGACGAGCCCGAGCCCGCAGCCCCCACCGCTCCGCGCTCGCACACCTTTACTTACACGGTGACCGAGTCCGGTAGTGCCCCTGGCGTGACCAATGACACCAACGCCACGCGCAAGGTTTCCTACACCGTGACTGACGACGGTACCGGACATCTGCGTGTCGTGCGCGAGGGCGACGACGGTGCGGCCTTCACGTTTACCAACACCTACGGCGTGGCACCTACCGATTCGTCCGTGACCGATCAGGTCAAGACAGTCAAGCGCCTGACTGGACGCGACCTTGCAGCAGGCGAGTTCACGTTTGAGCTGCTCGAGGACGACGTGGTTGTCGCTAACGGCACCAACGACGCTAACGGCACCGTGACGCTGAGCCCGATTCGCTACGAGGCGCCCGGCACGCACACGTACACGCTGCGCGAGGCTTGCCCCAACGCGCTCGGCCTGTACAAGGGCGTCACCTATGACGGCACGACCTACACCGTCGTGACCACCGTCTCCGACAATGGTGACGGCACGCTGACCGCGACGCACAAGCTCGAGGGAACCACCGAGTCGGCTGGCTTTACCAACAAGTATCACGCCATGCCCACTCAGGTCTCCATCGGCGCCGTCAAGGTGCTTGAGGGACGCGAGCTCAAGAAGGACGAGTTCAGCTTTAAGCTCGTTGGCGAGGACATCGAGTCTACGGTTACCAACGATGCCGACGGTAAGATCAACTTCGACAAGTTTGAGTACAGCGAGCCCGGTGCGTACGTCTACACCATCAGCGAAGTCAAGGGCGACGAGGCCGGTATGACCTACGACAAGTCCGTCTTTACCGCGACCGTCAACGTGGTCGACGACGGTGAGGGTAACCTCAAGGCGAGCGTTACCTATACCAAGGGCGACAAAAGCGTCGAGGGTATCGTGTTCAACAACACGTACAAAAAGCCCGAGACGCCCGTGCCGACACCCGATCCCGGCACGCCCAAGACCGTGACGAACATCGTCAAGACGGTCAAGGGTTTCCTGCCCACCACAGGCGACCAGCAGGCTACCGCTCTGCTTATGGCATTTGTCATCGCCATGGCCGGCGTCGGAGCCCTGGTCTGGGGTATCCGTAAGCGCTAGGCACGCTGGCAGCGCCCGGGGCCAAAAGGCCCCGGGCGGCTAGCGGGGAGCCAAAACACAGCCCCCACCCCACCCCTGGCCGCCACGGAGGCATCTCCCTCCTCCGTGGCGGCACTTTTGTGTGCCGGGGGCGCCACGAAACCGGCCCATCTACTACGTTTAGTCCCTTACCCCCAACCATGCCAAAAACGCGAAAACAAAACCGCAGGTAGAACGCCTGCGGTTTTCTGGAAAACGGGGGTATGGTCAAGGGTATCGAGTCAAACGTAGTAGATGGGCAGGTTTCGTGGCGAGCGGTTCCGGGTGATTCCTTGGGGACGGAGGAAAACGGATCATTTTGGTCCCGCGAGGCTTGCGGAGGCGCTCGTGCAGAGCCGCTCGGACAAAACTATGCCGGTTTACGGGGCTAAGTCACGCGCTCCCAACCATGCCGATATCCGTGAAAATAAAACCGCAGGTAGACAAGCCGTCATTTTACGGAAAACGCGGGTATGGATGGGGGCCCTGAGCTTAGCCCCGTAATCCGGCATAGTTTTGAAATGGCGTTAAATCGGTAACAGCCATTTTGCTATGCCGGGGTGGTCGGCCGTTGGGAAATTAGCCTCGCAGGTAGGCGATGGCGATCTGCGTGCGGTTGCGCAGACCCATTTTGGCTAGGATTGAGCTGATGTGGTTGCGCACGGTGCCTTCGCCCATATAGGCGGTGGCAGCGATCTCCTTGTTGTCGAGGCCGCGGGCGATAAGCTCGGCGACTTCGAACTCGCGGTCGGTCAGGCTGGCGAAGGCCGCGGGTCGGCGGGGCGTGCCGGCCTCGACGTCCGCCCCATCAAAGTTGATATCTTCGATTGCCTTGCCTTCGAGCACGCGTTTACCGTCCACAACCTGCGCCAACGCCGGTGGAATGGCGGCGACATCGGTTTTAATCAGATAACCGCGGGCGCCCAGCTTGAGTGCCGACACAATGTACTCGTCATCCGAGAACGTCGTCAGAAACACCACGCGTGCCGCAGGATCGCGCTCAAGGATCTCGCGGGCTGCCGAAAGCCCGTCGCGCCCCGGCATCTGAATGTCGAGCAGTGCAATATCGGGTGCGTGCTCGGCGTAGAGCGCCACCGCATCGTCGCCATTGGCGCCGGTGCCCACCACCTCGATCTGCGGCTGGGCGCCCAAGATAATCTTGAGCGAATCGACCACCAAGCGGTCGTCATCGACAACGATGAGCCTCATCGGCCCTCATCTCCTTGCTGTTTGGGAACGGTGGCAAACACGCGCCAGCCGCCGGCGCCGGCGCGCGGGCCGGCGGTAAAGGTGCCGCCAAGCGCCTCGATGCGCTCGCGCATGGAGGCGAGCCCCATACCCTCCGCGGCGCCGCGGCCGCTTGCTTGGACCCCGCCCACGCCATCGTCGGTAACGATGAGCTGGTAAAACGACGGATGCTCCATGCATCGTACAGTGACGGTCTGGGCGCAAGCATGGCGCATGGTGTTGGAGAGCGCCTCGCGCAGGACCGCCGCAAAACAGTTCGCGACGTTTGCGGGCGCATGTTCGGTCATAACATCAAGCTCAATCTGCGGGCCGTCGTCCGAGCGCGCGCCTTCAACAATACGTTCGAGCTGCACGGAAAGGTCGACGGCGTTGTCGTTGAGCGCGTGGACGCTGGTGCGCACAAGCCGGAGCGCCTCGTCAACCGTGCGTTTGACGTCGGCGAAATCGGCGGCGACGCCGGGCTCGTCGGCGTGAACCACACGCAGGGCTTCGGCCTGCAGTGAGGCGCGCGTGAGCTGGTGGCCCACGTTATCGTGGATCTCGCGCGCGATGCGGGCGCGTTCGGCGAGCGTCGCGAGCTCGACTTCGTAGTCCTGACGGTCGGCAAGATCGCGGTTGCGCGCTTCGAGCGCGAGGGCTCGTCCCTGCAGCTCGTCGCGGATACGGCGCATGCGCTGCTGCTCGCGCTCTAGCTGGGCGGTACGTAGCGATAACAAGGTGGCGGCAACCGAAAGGATGGCGGTCAGCAGGAGCGTTCGGGCGGTGAGCGCGTCGGTGCGAAGGTTCGCGACGAGCGCAAAAGCAAAGACGGAGCCAATGCCCAGCGCGACCCAGATGTGCTCGCGGCGCACGCGTCGTGCGATGTCATAGAGGGCGAGAGGCGCAAACGGCACAAACGGCGGCACGAGGGCAGCCGCGATGATGTAAGCGTAGCTTGCGGTCTCGCTTGCACGGCGCGTGCGTTCCTCCTGTGCGACCTCGGCCAGCGAGGTGGCGATAACGCCAAGGCAAAACGCCGCGACCAGGCGAGCGTCCACAGCAAGACCCATGGCGGCCGCAATACAGCACGCCAGCACGATCGATTTGTCGAAAAGCCTGTTCATACGGGTATTGTACGCGAAGCCGCGCGTGGTGGAGGGACCGCCTACGCAACTGTGACATTCCTCCCGCGCGGCAAAGCGGCGTCGATCGCTCGCGCGAGCGGGGGTTTCACCTCTGCCCCCTCGCACTCGTGACAAAGCTCACTGGCGCGCGTCGGCGGCTCCTGCGATGATGCAATCGTACCGGGCCGCAATCAACGGAAGGGCCGCCTTATGACAGACATCGTCCACGTCGAAAACCTCGTCAAGCGCTATGACGACCTTATTGCGCTCGACCACTTTAACCTGAGCATCGCCCCCGGCGAGATCTTTGGCCTGCTGGGCCCCAACGGCTCGGGCAAGACCACGTCCATCAACTGCATTTTGCAGCTACTTGCCTACGACAAAGGCACCATCGAGCTGTTCGGCGAGCCCATGACACCCGCCCGCTACGACCTCAAGCGCCGCATCGGCGTGGTGCCGCAGCAGGTGGCGGTATTCGACGAGCTCACGGTGCGCGAGAACATCGACTATTTCTGCAGCCTCTACGTTAACGACCGCAAGCGCCGTCGCGCGCTGGTCGAAGAGGCCATCGACTTTGTCGGGCTGGGCGACTTTACCAAGTTTCGCCCCGGCAAGCTCTCGGGCGGCCTGGCGCGTCGCCTCAACATTGCCTGCGGCATCGCGCACAAGCCCGAGCTCATCTTCTTTGACGAGCCCACGGTGGCGGTCGACCCGCAGAGCCGCAACGCCATCCTGGAGGGCATCTGCCGCCTGCGCGACGAGGGCGCCACGGTGGTGTATACCAGCCATTACATGGAGGAAGTCGAGCAGATTTGCAGCCGCATCATGATCATGGACGGCGGCCGCGTGCTGGCGCAGGGCACCAACGACGAGCTCAAGCGCATGATTCAGATGGGCGAGCGCGTGACTGTCGAGGTCGGCGCCGTCGAGGCCGCCACGGTCGAGCGCATGCGCGCCCTCGAACACATGCTTAGCGTCGAGCTGTCCGGCGGCGAGCTCATCTGCACCTGCGAAGCGAGCCCGCACAATCTGGTGGACATCCTCGACACGCTGCGCGCCGCCGACGTGGCGCTCGGCCGCGTGTGGAGCGAGCCGCCGACCCTCAACGACGTGTTCCTCGAGATCACCGGCCGCGAGCTGCGCGACTAGGGGGCGGCCATGTTCAACACCATCATCACCACGGTCAAGACGCTGCTGCGTCGGCCGAGTACATGGGTCTGGGGCGCTCTCTTTCCCATTGCGCTTTCAACGATGTTCATGTTTATGTTTGCGAATCTGAGCTCCGACGGCACGGTCGACCCGGTGCCGGTTGCCGTCGTGGCGGACGAGGCTTGGGACGCCTCGACCTTTAAGGACGTGGCGACGTCGCTTGCCAAGGAGAGCGACGATCAGCTGCTCGATGTGAGCGAGTACGAAGACTTGGCTGCCGCGCGCAAAGCGCTCAAGGCCGGCGAAGTCGCGGGCATCTACACGGTCGATGCCGCGGGCACGCCCAAACTCACGTTGCTTTCGAGCTATGACAACTCGCGTGCGTCGTCGGTGCTCACTGACCGCAGCATCCTTGAGACGGTGGCAAGCTCGTATACACAAAATGCCGAGCTTATGCGCCAGATTGCCCAGGACAACCCGGCGGCGCTCGCCGACCCGGAGGCGGTTGCGCGCGCCCTGTCGCTCGAGGGCGGCACCCGCCGCGTAAGCCTGACGCGCACCACACCCGATGGCACGGTCATCTACTACTACGCGCTCTTTGGCCTGGTCGCGATGATGTCTGCCGAGTTTGCCGCCTTGAGCGTCGTCGATCTGCAGCCCAATCTGTCGGGCCTTGGCGCGCGTCGCTGCGTGGGCGGTCTTTCCAAGACGGCGTCGCTGGCCGGCATCTTTGTCGGCTCGTGGCTGGTTTCCTTCGCCTCGATGGCGGTCGCGATTAGCTACGTGCGCCTAGTCGTTGGCGTTGACTTTGGCGGGCGCGAGGGGCTGTGCCTGCTGGGCGGTGCTGCATCCGCGCTTGCCGCCACGGGCTTGGGGCTCTTTGTGGGCACGCTTCCCGTTAAGGGCGGCAAGGCGTCCAAGTCGGGCATCCTCACGGGCTTTGCCACCACGTGCGCCCTGTTCGCCGGCCTCTACGGCGAGCCGGCGATGGCACTTGCCGACGACGTTGCCCGCGCCTGCCCGGCCGAGTGCTGGCTCAACCCCGTCAAGCTCATCTGCGACATGTTCAACCGCCTGTATTTCTTTGAGGACCTGGGCCCCTTTGCCGTTCGCGCCGGCGCGCTGGTCCTTATGGCGCTGGTGTTTGTCGCCGCCGCTACGCTGATCTTTGGAAGGAGCCGCTATGAGCACCTTTAAGACCGCGCTTCGCATGGCGCTGGCGCACCCGTTCTACCTGCTCATCTACACGGTGTTCATCTCGCTCATGGGCGTGTTCATCGCGGCCTCGGTGAGCTGGAACTCGTCGCAGCTTACCGAGTACAAGCCCTACGATGCCAACGTGATCGTGGTCGACCGCGACAATAGCGACCTTTCGCGGGCGCTTACCAAGCATCTGGGTTCTCGTTTTGAGCTGGTCACGGGCGTCGGCGACGACACCTACGACCTTGCGGACGCGCTATCCAAGAGCAACAGCGCCAAGGGCAGCGCCGACTGCGTGTTCTTTATCCCGGAGGGGTTTGAGGGCGACCTTGTTGCAGCCGCCCGCGCGGGGGAGTCTCTGCCCAAGCTCGATGTGACCTACGGCGCCGGCACCATGGCGGCGGCGCTTTCGTCTGCCGAGGCCTCGCGCTGGATCTCGCTCGCGGGTGCTGCGGCCGCGCTTGAGCCCGCTGCCCCCAACGGCGATGTTGCCAAGGCGGCCGAGCATGCCGCCGCGAAGCGCGCCAAGGTCGAGGTCGAGCAGGTCAAGGTTGACTCGACTGCCGCCGCCACGCTCGAGTCGTACTTCAACTTTGGTGCGTACGCGATTATCTCGTCGGTCATCGTGTCGGTGGGACTGGTGTTCTCGGGCATGAACGAGCCCGAGCGCGTGCGCCGCATGGAGGCCGGCCCAATCTCCGAGCGCCGGCGTTCGCTTGCCGTGTTCGCGGCTGCCGCGGTGCTCACCGTCTGCATCTGGTTTGTGTCGAGCATGATGGGCGTCGTGGGCTTTGCCGGCGCGGTTGCCGAGGTCGGCGTGGGTCGCGTGTGTCTGGCACTGGCGGCGACGTTTGCCCTGGCGTGCACGCCGCTGGCCGTTGGCTTTGCGCTTTCGAGCCTGGGCGCGCGCGAGGAGCTGCTCAACGGTGTGGGCAACCTGCTCGGCATGCTCATGACGTTTTTGGGCGGCGCCTGGATGCCGCTGTCGCTGATGGGCCCGGCCGTGCAGACCGTGGCGCACTTTGTGCCGACATATTGGGTGAACGACGCGATCGGCAAGGCGCTCGCCGCGGACCTGACGTCCACCGTGCTGGGCGACATCGCCTGCGACCTGGGCGTCACGGCACTCTTTGCCGTGGCCATCGCCGCCGCAGGCCTAGCCCTCGCACGCAACAAATCCCACGCCTAGTCTGAAATAAATCCTAGGCCTCGCCCCAAAATAGTTCGCCAAGGTTTACTATTACGTTCATAAAGTAGTACGAGGCTAACAATGGGGGATACCATGGCAACGCAGGAAGCCTATGTCCAGGTCAAGGATCTCAAGAAACACTATGGCGACGGTGATGCACGCCTGACGGTACTCGATGGCATCGACACGTCCATCAACCGCGGCGAGATCTGCGTCATGCTGGGGCCCTCGGGCTCGGGCAAGTCGACCTTTCTCAACCTGATCGGCGGCCTGGAGGATGCCGACGACGGCTCCATCATGGTGGACGGCTGCGACCTCACGGTGCTCAAGCCTGCCGACCTGGGCGAGTATCGCCGCCGTGAGCTGGGTTTTGTCTTCCAGTTCTACAACCTGGTGCCCGATCTCACCATCAAGGAGAACATCGAGGTTACGGCACACCTGTCCAAAAACCCGCTCAATGTCGACGATCTCCTGCGTTCGCTGGGTCTCTACGAGCACCGCAACAAGTTCCCGCGCCAGGTTTCGGGCGGCCAACAGCAGCGCTGCGCCATCGGCCGTGCGCTCGTCAAAAACCCGGGCCTGCTGCTGTGCGACGAGCCCACGGGCGCGCTTGACTACAAGACGTCCAAGGAAATCTTGCAGCTCATGGAGGATGTAAACCGCACCTACGGCTGCACCATCATCATTGTCACTCACAATGCCGCCATCGCGCGCCTGGCCAATCGCGTGCTGCGCCTGCGCGACGGGCGCATCGTCGAGGATGAGCTCAACGAGTCGCCCGTTGCGGCCGCCGAGCTCGATTGGTAGGCGGCGACATGACACCTCTCGCAAAACGTCTCCCGCGCGAGCTGCGCCGCAATATCGGCAAGTACCTGGGCATCTTTTTGCTTATGTGCGGAAGCATCGCTCTCACCTCGGGCTTTTTGCTCGCAGCGCATTCCATCGGCTGCCTTATCGACGACATGCGCGATGCGTACACGATTGAGGACGGCCGCGTGACCACCTCCTTCGAGGCCACCAAAGACCAGCTCAAGGCGGCCGAGGATGCAGCCGGCGACGTCGGCGGCGTTACGCTCTACAAGAATTTCTCCATCGACGCCATCATCAAAAAGACCGCCGGCGACGACGGCACCAAGCGCACGCTGCGCACCTATGCGCACCGCACCAAGGTCGATATCGCGTCCTACTGTGAGGGCAAGGAGCCCAAGACGGACGATGAGGTAGCCATCGACCGTGTCTTCGCCACCAACAACGACCTCGCCGTGGGCGATAAGGTTGAGCTTGAGGGCCGCACCTACACCATCTGCGGCATCATGACCCAGCCCGATAGTCAGGCGCTGTTCCTCAACAATTCGGACTTTACGGTGAACACCATCACCTATGGCGTGGCCGAGGTCACCGATGGCGGCTTTGCCGCGCTCGAGGATGCCGGCGGCGCACCCGCCTACACCTACTCCTTCACCTTTACCGATCGCGATCTCTCCACCGCAGACCGCATCGACGCCGAGCAAGATATGGTCGAGGCGCTGACCGATGCCGATGCGCGCGTGGACGATCTGATCGATGCCGATTCCAATCAGGGCATTGGCTATGCGCGCGACGACGTGGACGGCGACTCCATGATGTGGATGACGCTGCTCGACATCATCATCGTGATCATGGCGTTCGTCTTTGTGGTCCTTACCGACGCCACCATCGAGGAGGAGAGCGCTATCATCGGCACGCTGCTCGCCAGCGGCTATCGCCGCCGCGAGATCGTGCTGCACTACCTTGCGCTTCCTGCCATCGTGGGCGTGGTCGCGGCGCTTTTGGGCACTGCGCTCGGCGTTGTGTTCTTTACCGAGCCCATGCGCAGCCTCTATTACGGTTCGTACAGCCTGCCGCCCTTCCAGGTGTACTGGAGCTGGGAGATCTTTGTGAAGTGCGCCGTGGTTCCCGCCGCCGCGCTCATCCTCATCACGCTGGTGGGCCTGCTTCGCAAGATGGGCAAGACGCCGTTGCAGTTCCTTCGTCACGAGGCGAGCGGCAAATCGGGCACCAAGCGCGGCCTGCAGCTGCCGGAGCGCATGGGCTTTGTCTCGCGCTTCCGCCTGCGCATCTTCCTGCGCAACCTGGGCAACTTCGCCACGCTCTTCGTGGGCATTGCGTTTGCCTCGCTGCTGCTGCTCTTTGGCCTGGCGATTCTGCCCACGATGACGCACTACGCGGACAACCTGGAGACAAGCCTGGTCGCCGAGCACCAGTACACGCTCAAGGCGCCGCTGGAGCTCGAGGGCACTGCCGAGGAGCGCGAGCAGTGGTCGGCACTCGAGCGCTTGCAGTCGGTTGACGGCGCGCTGCTTTCCGCCGCCCAGGATGCCGATGACGAGCTTGACGACGCGGCCGATGCGGCGCAGGCGGCAGCCGATGCCGCGACCGCATCTCCGTCTGCCGAGAGCCTGACTGCGGCGCAGGATGCGCTTGCAAACGTCCAGGACAAGAAGGATGCGCTTTATGCACGCCTCGATGACCTTGCCGATGCCCTCGGCTGCGACCGCGACGAGGCTATCGACCTGATCGACAAGGCCTCTAAGATCGACACCGACAACGACGACATCCACCCGGTCAATACGACCGACAACGGCGCGGGCGCAATCGCACAGGCCGAGAAATATGCCGTTTACCAGCTGCAATACGACCGCGGCGATGGTAATGGCGAGGAGACGATTTCCGTCTACGGCATCTCGCCCGATTCGCGCTATTGGAAAGACCTCAACGTTGGCGATGGGCGCGTCGTCTTTGGCGGCGGCCTGCTCGACAAGTTTGGCTGGAGCGAGGGCCAGAAGGTCACGCTCATCGACAAGTACGAGGGCGAGCATTATTCCCTTGAGTACGCGGGCAAGGACTGTGCCTGGGGCTCCAAGTCGGACATGAATATCTATATGAGTATCGACGACTTTAACGAGCTGTTCGGCAACGACGCCGCCTACTTTAACGGCTATGTGAGCGACGAGAAGCTCGACCTCGATGCTCGTTACTTTGCCGGCGACACCACGCCCGACGACATGCGGGCCGTGGGCGACCAGTTCATCGGCATGATGAGCAAAATGATCGGAATGATGATCGGGCTCGCGGTGTTTATCTTCCTGCTGTTTATGTACCTGCTGACCAAGGCGGTGATCGACCACAGCGCCCGCTCGATCAGCTACATGAAAGTCTTTGGCTATCGCGACGGCGAGATCTCGCATCTGTACATCCGCTCGATCACGCTGTGCGTGGCGGCGTCGCTCGTGCTGAGCCTGCCGGTCATTATTGGCTCGCTCACGGCCATCTTCCGCTCGATGCTGCTCGCCTACAACGGCAATATCGAGATCTACGTGCCCGCTTGGTCCATGGCGGCGTGCGTGGGCATTGGCTTTGTGACCTACCTGGTCGTGGCGCTGCTGCACACGCGCTCCATCAAGCGCGTGAGCCTCTCCGAGGCGCTGAAGGTCCAGGAATAGAGAACCGCCCGCACGCGGGGGCACGAACCGAAGGAAGGGTGACCCCGCGTTATTTGCCCGCCAGGCCCGACGTGGGCAAACGCGCGCAACGTCAGACTTCCCCGAACAGAAGGAGACCCATGGCAAGATCGGCAGAGGAACTCAAGCAGCTCTCCATCAAGGAGTTCACCGAGGCGGCAAAGGTCTACGAATCCGGCCATGCCGGCATTTACGAAATGTGCAAGGACGACTATCCGCAAATGCTCGAGGAGCTTGAGCTCGAACCGTTCGAGGACGCGCTCGACGTGGGCTGTGGAACCGGAGCCGTCCTAGAACTGCTCCACGCCCGGTACCCCAGCAAGCGCTTGGCTGGACTCGACCTCACACCCGGGATGATCGACGTCGCCCGGGCAAAGCAGCTCGATAACGTCAGCTTTGTCGTCGGAGACGCGGAGGCACTGCCCTTCGAGCCCCAGAGCTTCGACGCCGTGCTCTGCTCCAACAGCTTCCACCACTACCCGCATCCGGAGAGGTTTTTCGCCGAGGTGGCACGCGTCCTTCGGCCCGGCGGGCGACTGGTCCTTCGCGACTACACCTCGAACGATGTCGCGGTCTGGCTCATGAACAACATCGAGCTACCGCTGGCACGCCTCTTGGGCCATGGCGACGTGCGCATCCTCAAGCTGTCCGAGCTACGCGCGCTCGTCGAGGAATCCGGGCTCACCCCGCTCAAGCTCGAGGCACAGAAGGGATTCCGCGCGCATCTGGTCGCGCGAAAGGGCTAGCGGTCCGCGCCAGGACGCTCCGTCACGCCAGGGCACGCCGTCAACGCCGCCACACCAAGGCGCGCCGCCACAAACGTGACGGCGCGTCCCTAGCTGCCAGGTGGCGAGGCACTCATTTAAGTCCGTCCCCAGTGAGTGGTTTCAGTCATTTAAGTCTGTCCCCAATGACTAGGTGCCGTACTTGACTTTAACTCTGCTTTAACTGGTACCATCCTCTATGTCTGTAACGCCATATAGACCGAGGGGATATATCTATGACCGCAACTACACCCGCAGCACCCGCCAAGGTGTACTTCACCAACCTGCGCACGCATGCTCGCGAGAGCCAGCTCGACAAGCTCAAGCGCCTCATCCGTCACGCCGGTATCGAGCAGATCGACTTTGAGAACAAGTTCGTCGCCATCAAGATTCACTTTGGCGAGCTGGGCAACCTGAGCTTTTTGCGCCCCAACTACGCCCGCGCCGTCGCGGATGTCGTGAAGGAGCTGGGCGGCAAGCCCTTCCTCACCGACTGCAATACTCTCTATGTGGGTAGCCGCAAAAACGCGCTTGAGCACATCGACACCGCCTACCAGAACGGCTTTACCCCGTATGCCACGGGTTGCCAGATCATCATCGCCGACGGCCTCAAGGGCACCGACGAGGCGCTGGTCCCGGTCGAGGGCGGCGAGTACGTGCACGAGGCCAAGATCGGCCAGGCGCTCATGGATGCCGATATCGTGATTAGCCTCACCCACTTTAAGGGTCATGAGCAGGCCGGCTTTGGCGGCGCCATGAAGAACCTGGGTATGGGTGGCGGCAGCCGCGCCGGCAAGATGGAGCAGCATGCCGCCGGCAAGCCGAACGTCGCGACCGAGCACTGCGTTGGCTGCCATGCCTGCGAAAAGATCTGCGCGCACAACGCTGTCTCGTTCGACGACGCCCGCGAGCGCGAGCTTTCCAGCGGCGCTACTCGCACGGTGCATGTGGCCACCATCGACCACAATCGCTGCGTGGGCTGCGGACGCTGCATTGCGGCATGCAACCAGGACTGCATCAAGCCCGGCTATGACGCCGCGGCCGACGTGCTCAACTGCAAGATCGCCGAGTATACAAAGGCCGTTGTCGACGGCCGCCCGAGCTTCCACATCTCGCTTGCCATGGACATCAGCCCCAACTGCGATTGCCATCCCGAAAACGATACGCCTATCGTCAACGACATCGGCATGTTCGCGAGCTTCGACCCGGTCGCCATCGACCAGGCCTGCGCCGATGCCGTCATGGCATCCGAGCCGCTGCCCAACACCGAGCTCACCGATAGCGCGGCCAAGATGGAGCACAGCCACGAGCATCTGGAGGGCGAGCAGGCCAAGGATCCCTTCTGCATCACGCATCCCGACACCGACTGGCGCGTGTGCATCGCGCATGCCGAGAAGATCGGCCTGGGCACGAGCGAGTATGAGCTCATCGAGGTCAAGTAGCGCCTAGCTATTGGACAAAATAAGCGCCTTTGTAGCACAACGTTAGTAAAAGCCGCCCGTGAGCACAGTGCCCACGGGCGGCTTTTTGGAAGTGCTAGGGGGTCAGATAGACCAGTAAACCGTCCTATTTCCTAAAAATTCTCGTCGAGGAAGTTGTCGACCGTGTTCCAGTAGAGCTCGGGGTCAACTTGCGCACTCTTGGCGTGGGTGGCGCCATGGATAGTGAGCTTTTGCTTGACCTTGCTGGCGCACGCGTCGTAGTTTTGGTCGAGCATGCTGTACGGCACAAAGGTGTCTTGGTCACCGTGGATAAACAGCATGGGAACCGTCGCGTGTCTGAGTTGCTCCACACTGCTCGCCTTATGAAAGTCGTAGCCTGCGCGCACGTTGCACACCAAGTTTGCTACATCGAGCAAGGGAAAGCTGGGCAGACCAAATACATCCTTGAGCTGCAGGGAAAACTCGTCCCAAACGCTTGTATAGCCGCAGTCCTCGATAATGCATTTCACGTTTGCGGGCAGAGATTCCCCCGCGACGTTCATGGCAGTTGCCGCACCCATCGACTCGCCAAAGACCAGGATGCGCGCCTCGGGGTCGGCTGCAACGATCCGCCCAATCCATGCAACGACATCGAGCCGCTCGGGCCAGCCCATGCCGATATAGTCGCCGCCGGAGCGCTCGTGGGCGCGAGCGGCGGGTGCGAGTACGTTCATGCCGCGGTCGTGGAATCGTTTGGCGTATCGGGCCATACCGATGGGCTCGTTGGTATATCCATGCAGGCAGACGGCGTAGTCGTGCGTGCTTTCCGACGCAGCAAAATACCAAGCGGCGAGCTCGGTTCCGTCATCTGCGGTGAGGCTGCTGCTCTTGCGGTTCTCTTTAAACCATGCCCGCGCCTCGGTATCCGGCTGCTCACCTTCTTTGTCGTTCTTGCTATCCTGCATCATCTTCATGGTGTACGGCGCTTGGGGGTTCAGGGCAAAGTCAAACAAAAAGTTGCCGGCAAATCCGAGCAACGTGACAACGAGCGCCAACGCAACGACGCCGGCTATCTTGAGCTTTCGATGGGAACGTGCGTTTTGAGACATAAGAAGCTTTCCTATAAGATGTTAATACATCAACATTTAATGCAAGCGCATTATGGACGTTCACCGTTGATGCGTCAACAAACAAAGAATGGGTAAACAAAGGGTCACGTAAGGTGCAAATTTCACACGCACCCAGACGCTTTGATATAGTGTTGAGAACTCTTTACGTTGGAGGATGTAACCGGCATGTCCGATTCGAGCGACAGTTCTAAGCCGCGACCCAAGACCGCGGCCGTTCCACACTACACGGTGGGCGAGGAGATCATGAACTCCGTCACCCATGGTGTCGGCTGCCTGCTGGGTATCGCCGGCCTGGTACTCCTGATCGTATTCGCTGCCCTGCGCGGCGGAGGCCCGGCCCACATGGCCGCGGCAATTGTCTATGGCGTCAGCATTATCCTCGAATATCTGGCCTCCACGCTCTATCACGCGATTCAGCCCGCTCGCGCCAAGCGCGTGTTCCGCATCATCGACCACAGCTGCATCTACTTGCTCATAGCCGGCAGTTATACGCCGTTTTGCCTCATCACGCTTGCAAACGACGGCGGCCCTGCGCTGTTCTTTGCCGTATGGGCCATCGCCATTATCGGCATCGCCCTCGAGTGCTTTATGCGCGAGCGTCAACCGCACTGGGTAAGCGGCCTGGTCTACCTGCTGATGGGCTGGCTCGTCGTCTTTAAGCTGCCCGAACTTGTGGCGCTGCTCAACCCCGTCGCGCTTGCCCTGCTCGCCGTCGGCGGCGTGTGCTATACCGTGGGCGTGCCGTTCTATATCGCCAAAAACGTGCGCTATCTGCACAGTGTTTTCCACTTGTGGGTGCTCGCCGGCAGCATTTTCCAGTTCATGGCGGTGATCCTCTTCGTAATCTAGCGACCACGCCTGCGCGCCCGCGTCCTCGTTTGGGCGTCGGCGCAATTGCCGTATCCGCCATCAACGTTTTACCTTAACGTCCCGAATCTTGGAGGTTCGAGAAACTCCCGATGGACATAACCATCTCCCTTATCACCACCCTCGTTTTGACCTTCATCAACGGCTACTTCTCTATGTCCGAGATGGCGCTCACCACGGCCAAGCGCGCCGTGCTGGAGCACGAGGCCGAGGAAGGCGACAAGCGCGCCGAGCGTGCAATTAAGCTGGCTGCCGACTCCGACCAGCTGCTCGCCACCATCCAGGTTGCCATTACGCTCGTGGGCTTCGCCTCGTCCGCCGTCGCCTCGACGAGTCTGTCCGACCCGCTCGCCACGTGGCTCATGAGCTTTGGCATCGCGCCGCTCTCCGCCATCGCGCGCGGCCTGGCGCCGGTCATCATCACCGTCGCGGTCGCCTTCGTGTCCATCGTGATTGGCGAGCTTGTGCCCAAGCGCATTGGTCTGGCCAATGCCGAGGGCGTATCCAAGCAGGTCGTGGGACCGTTGTCGTTTTTCCAAAAGATCGCCCGTCCGCTCGTGTGGCTGACTGGCGCTTGCTCCGATGGCCTGGCCCGCATCCTGCGCATCAAGAGCGCCGACGACCGCCAAAACGTCTCGGAAGAAGAGATCAAGTACATGGTCTCGGAGCAGGACGACCTGCTCGACGAGGAAAAGCGCATGATCCACGAGATCTTCGACCTGGGCGACACCGTTGCCCGCGAGGTCATGGTGCCGCGCGTGGACACCACCATGTGCGAGGACGACGAGACGGTCGCCGACGTGCTGTCCACCATGCGCCAGACCGGCTTTAGCCGCATCCCCGTCTATCACGAGGATCCCGACAACGTCGCCGGCATTGCGCACATCAAGGACCTGATTCAGCCCGCGCTCGACGGCAAGGGCGACCAGCCCATCGCCGGTTTTTTGCGCGACGCCACCTTTGTGCCCGACACCAAGGACATCCTGCCGCTGCTGTCCGAGATGCAGACCTCTCACGACCAGATCGTGGTGGTCGTGGACGAGTACGGCGGTACGGCCGGCATTATCACCATCGAGGACATCGTCGAGGAGATCGTCGGCGAGATCGAGGACGAGTTCGACCCCGACAACAAGTATCTCACGCGCCTTTCGCGCCGCGAGTGGCTCGTTGATGGGCGTTTTTCGTGCGATGACGCGATTGAGCTTGGTTGGCCGCTCGAGGAAAGCGATGATTATGAGACCATCGCCGGCTGGATTTTGGAGCTTTGCGACTCGGTGCCCGACATCGGAGAGGTGTTTGAGGTCGCGGGGTACAAGTTTAAAGTGCAGTCGATGCGTGGCCAGCGCATCTCGCTCATTCGCGTGATCGCTCCGGCCGAAACCGATAAGAAGGATTCCGAGTCTTCGGCAGAGAAGCCGGCGGCGTCGGGTGCGGGCTCTGTGGATCCGCACGATGGCGACGAATAGGGCAAGGAAGAGTAGGGGAGAGTTATGGCAGGCCTGTTCAACATCCTTAAGGTCACCGTCAGCGAGGACAAGATCTGCGCGCATGTGCTGGTGAACCCCGGCATGCCGCTCATGACCTCGGAGGATATCGAGGCCACGGCGCGCGTGTATTACCTGGTGCCGGCGATTGCCAAGCACCTGTGTCTGGGCGATTCCGGTCGCGAGTTCCAGGACTGCATGGGCCAGACCGAGCTTTGCCATCTGCTTGAGCATGTGACGGTCGAGCTCATGAACGAGACCGGTCTTGCCGGCAGCATCTCGTGCGGCCGCACGCGCGTAAGCGAGCACGACGAGCG
The DNA here is from genome assembly GCA_902494345.1 of uncultured Collinsella sp. Classification (GTDB taxonomy): domain Bacteria; phylum Actinomycetota; class Coriobacteriia; order Coriobacteriales; family Coriobacteriaceae; genus Collinsella. Next base: position 73,419 of record CABUSV010000002.1, on the reverse strand, counting down.
CGTTTTTGAGGTTGAGCTTTCGTGCCCCGACGACGCGCTGGCCATCGGCGCGCTGTCTTCGGCCACCTTTATGATGGACTGGGCGTACCTGCACGCCGACCAGCCTGCCCCCGACGTGGAAGGCACGGTCGCGGGCCTGCGCAACCTGGTGCTTGGTATGCGCGCCGAGGCCGAGGGCAAGGATCCTCACGAGGCCGTCGCCGCTGCGAACGGCGAAGATGCTGCCGAGGACGAGGGCGCTGACGAGGGCGATGTGCCGGCCGACGCCGAGTCCGTTGCCGATGCGACCGCCGAGCCTGTTTCCACCGAGCCCCAGGGTGTCCCCAACTTTGACGACGAGCCCCAGGTGGCGATTGATACCGAGGGCGCGGTTGCCGAGAACCACGAGGCTTCCGCTGCCGTCTTTGGCGGTGCGGCGACGGTTCCGGCAGGACCTGCGCATGAGGGCGGCCTGCCGCTCGTGGACGGCGCCGGCGAGGACCCGGGTGCCACGGTGGCCATGCCGGCTATGCCCCAGGAGTAGGCCTACGCGTTTATCACCATCACGTACCTGCGCCTTTGCCGTACGCAGATGAGCGGAGCGGCAAGTGATGCGCTGCGGGTATAATGGACAGCATTCAAACGGTGGGCACCGACGTGCCCGCAGGAGAGGAATGATCATGGGTAAGACTTTCAGCTTTGTCTCCGGCGCACTTTTTGGTGCCGCTGTCGGCGCTATTGTCGGCGTTGCTCTGGCCCCGCGTTCGGGCGCCGAGACCCGCGCCATGGCTGCCGATATCGCCAACGACGCCTGGGACAATATGCGCGACACCTACGAGCACAGCGCCGAGGAGGCCCGTGCTGCGGTGAATGACTTTGGCCCGATGGTCGACGCCAAGACCGACGACCTGCGCGCCAAGGTCGACCTGGCCCGCGAGCGCATGGACCAGCTGCGCGAGCAGCTCAACGACGCCATTTCGGGCGGCAACGTGACGCCTGCCGCCGACGTCGTGGTCGAGAACGCCGTCGAGGCTGATACCGAGGCTGCGGAGCCCTCGACCGAGGCATAATGCGCGCCGGGGATTTTGTCGGCGCCAAGATCTATCGCAAGCCTACCGAGGACAAGCGCACCAAAAAGGACGGCACACCGCGCAGCCCTAAAAAGCTCGGAAAGATTCACTTTCCGGTCTTTACCCCGGGCGGTACGCGCGTGGTCGGCTTTATGGTCCGCCAGTCCGATATCGCGGGCATGATCGAGCGTCCCGACCGATTCGTAGCGCTCGACGCCATTGGTGTCTACGAGGGCGCCATTGCGGTCGATGACGTCAAGGACACGTACGATGCCGCCGCTGCCAAGCGCCTCGACATCAACCTGGACGATTGCATCATCTGGGTCGGTATGGACGTGCGCACGGAATCAGGCGACGTCGTGGGCTATTGCTCGGACGTTGAGTTCAAGCCACGCTCGGGCATCGTGCAGGCATTCTATGTGACCGCCGGTGCTGCTTCGAGTGTTTTGGTTGGTGACACGCAGGTGCCGCCGACGATGCTGCGCGGCTATGCGGACGGCGCGATGATTGTTTCGGACGAGGTCAAGTCGCTCGGGTATTCGGGCGGCGCCGCCGCAAAGGCTGCCGAGGCAAGCGTCGTGGTGGGCGATAAGGTCAAGAAGGGCGCCAAGGTGCTCGATGACAAGGGATCGGTTGCCGTGGACAAAGGCAGTCGCGCACTGGGCAAGCAGCTCGGCAAGACGCGCGGCATGTTCAAGGCCTTTAAGGACGAATACCAAAAGGCGAGCGGAGGCTCGTCAAAAGCTACAAAATAGCGACGTACCAAATGATGGGAGGCAAGCCGGAGACCTGTTGCTCCGGCTTGCTGTGTTTATGGGGGAGGGCACATGCGCCAAAACGGATCCAACTTAAACGGGCGTTCGGGCGCGCGTCCGACGGCGCGCCGCGATCTGGGGCAGCTGCCCAGCGGTCAGCGCAAGCGTCACCGTAAGCCCGGCGCGATGTATCTCAACCATAGCCGCGGGTTTAGCGATCGCAGTGCGCGCATCGGCAACAGCCGTACGCCCCGTCGTTCGTCTCGACTGCCCTACGCGCTCATCGCCGTGGGTTGCGCGCTCGTGCTGTTTATCGCTGCCGTCGTGGGCTACGTCAACCGCAGTGTGGACGTGGAACTCAACGGCCAGAAGACCGCGGTGCGTGTGGGCTCTACGCTGCAGAATCTCATCGACGACCAGGAGTTGACTGACACCTACGACGCAGGCGACCTGCTGGCCGTCGATGACAGCGTGCTCAAGCGCCATGGGGGCGAAAAGCTGTCGGTGAAGGTCGACGGCAAGCGCGTGAAGCAGGGCAAATGGGATAGCCGCGAACTTGAGGGCGGCGAGAAGGTGACGGTCAAGGATGGCCGTAACACCTACGAGAAGCACGAGATTCAGGCTACGGTTATCGAGCCCAAGCTCAAGGTCGAGGGCACGGGCGCTATCGAGTATGTGCAGACGTGGGGTGTCCGGGGCCGCTCCGAGGTGTGGGTTGGTGAGCAGTCGGGCAAGACGCAGGACCGCGGCGAGGTTGTACCCGCCACCGATTGCGTCGTTGCGTGCGCCAGCGTGGCGCCCAAGGGCAACGAAAAGTACGTGGCCCTGACGTTTGACGAGGGTCCGAGCGGCGCCACCAAGCAGATCTTGCAGGTGCTCAAGGAAAAGGGCGTCACCGCGACGTTCTTCCTTTCGGGCGATGCGGCCGAGGCCTCGCCTGCCACGGCCAAGGCGATTGTCGATGCCGGGTGCGAGATCGGATCCAACAGCTACAGCGACGATTCGCTCAAGGGTCAGGACCGTGAGGCGGTACGCGAACAGATCACGAAAGGCACCGATGCGATTAAGTCGGCGACCGGCGTGAAGACGATGCTGCTGCGTGCTCCCTACGCTGCCTTTGACGAGCAAAACTGGATTGATGCGATGGACCTGGTCTCCGCCGTGGTCTCGTGGAATATTGACTCGGGCGACTGGCTGCTCAACGGTGCCGACGAGCAGGTCTCGACGGTGCTCGATTCGGTGACGCCGGGCAATATCGTGCTGCTCACCGATAGAGACGAATGCGCCGAGCAGACGCTCGAGGCGCTGCCGCAAATTATCGACGGCCTCATTGCCGACGGCTACAAGATCGTGACGCTCAGCGACCTGGTCAAGACGGACACGTCGCTGAGCAAAAAGCTCACCTCGCTGACGAAGGTCACCATGCCCAAGGACGCCGTGTTCCCCCAACTTGCCGGGGACGATGACACCACAGAGTAGTCATTGGGTAGTCGTTTAAGAACGTCCCCAATGACTATGTCACGGATGCGTCAGCGTTTGGTATGCCTGCAATGTGCAGCGCATAAATTCGATGCCGCAGGGCGATGCTGATGCTATAGTTACTGCGGTTAATGAGGGTCAAGAGAAAGGTTACAGGTGAAATCCAAACCTCGACCATACAGTCGATGACCCCATGCAGGTGCTTTCTGCGCATGCACGGGGTGTAAGCGTCGAGCGGCGTGCCGCCCGCGCATGCGTATACATATCCAGAAGCCCCCGGACGCCGCACGCGCGGCCGCGTCCGGAGGAATAATGATGGGGAGCACCATTGAATTATCTGAGTGAGATGCTCAAATTGCCGGTCTTGGACGTCGACGGCGAAAAGCTCGGCGTGGTCAACGATTTTGGCATTGCTACCGGCGAAGTTTTTCCGCACGTGACGTCGCTCGCGTTCCGCGGCCCCGGCAAGACGCCGTTTATGATCAGCTGGCGCAAATGGGTCGACCGTATCGACGAGACGGGCGTACACCTTAAGACGTCGGCCACCGAAATCCGTTTTTCGTACCTGCAGCCGACCGAACTCCTGCTTGCCCGCGACGTGCTCAACAAGCAGATTGTCGACACGCAGGGCATGAAGGTCGTGCGCGTAAACGACATCAAGTTTTCCATGTCGGGCGAAAACCAGCTGCGCCTGCTGGGCGCCGAGGTCGGTGCTCGCGGTCTGCTACGCGCCATCAGCCCCGCGCTCGAGCATATCGTCGAAGGCTTTATGAAGCACCTGGGCAAGCCGCTCAGTGAGGACATCATCGCTTGGTCCTACATGGACCTGCTCGACCGCTCGACCAAGAACATTCAACTCTCGGTGTCGCACAAGACGCTCGGCGAGCTGCACCCTGCCGACATCGCCGACATTATCGAGCAGCTCGACCCGCGCCTACGTGCGCAGGTGTTTGCGCAGCTCGATACTGCCCAGGCCGCCGAGGCCATCTCGGAGTTCGATGACGACGAGCTTATGACCGAGATGCTCGAGGGCCTGTCCGACACGGACGCATCGTCGATGCTGGCCATGATGGACCCGGACGATGCAGCCGACCTGATCGACGAGCTCGATTACGAGAAGGCCGAGAAGCTTCTGCGCCTGATGGGCGTCAAGGAGGAGAAGGCGATTCGTAACCTGCTGGGGTATGAGGACAACACCGCCGGCCGCATCATGACCTCGGAGTTTGTCTCCCTGCCCGCCACGGCGACGGTCGGTGATGCCATCGAGGCGATTCGCAAACTCGACGAGGACTTTGAGAGTGTCTATTACGTCTATACCGAGGATCCGAGCGGCATGCTGACCGGCGTGCTTTCGCTGCGCACGCTGATTGTAGCCGACCGCGACGCCACGCTGGGTCAGCTGGCCTATCGCGACCTGGTCTATGTGTCGCCTGACGAGGACCAGGAAGACGTGACGGACGAGATGACCAAGTACGACCTGGTTGCCATCCCTGTCTGCGACGAGAACCGTCATATCCTGGGCATCGTAACCTTCGACGACGCCATGGACGTTATCGCTGAGGAGCATCAGGAGGACCTGCAAATCGCCGGTGTCGGCTCGGGCGATAGCGCGTCGGACGACTCGACGAACGTGCTCAGCTGGTTCGTGCATCGCCAGTACTGGGTTGTTGTATGGGGCATCGCGTCGTGCATCATGGCGACCGTGCTGGGAACGGCGCTCGGCTCCGCGCATCTGGTGGTGTTCCCCATGTGCGCCATGCCGCTTGTGCTGCTGGCGGCCTCGCGCATGGTGTCGTTCGTCAAGAACTACTTCCTGGAGTATGACGGTCACGACGACGAGCCCAAGCCGTATCTGGGGTTCTTCTTCCAGAGCACGGGCATGGGCCTGATTCTGTCACTCGTGACCTACCTGTGCGCCCAGCTGGTGCGCACCGCTGCGTTCCCCGATGCGCCCATGTTTGAGGAGCAACTCTTTACCGGGTGCTTTAATATCGCTGCCATCATTTGCCTGGTTGGCAACATGAGCGCCGTGATTTACCTGATGGTGCTGTTCTGGCGTGACGAGCATGACCTCAACACGTCGGGCGCCGCCATGAACGTTGTTGCCGTCATGATCTCGTGCGTGGCGTACTGCGCCGCTGCGGTGCTGCTCACCATGTCGGTCATTGGTTAGGTGGTCGCGTGCAAAATACCAAGCAAAAGTCGGGCACCAAGCAAAAGTTGACCATCGCGGCCATCTTTGGCGCTATGGGTCCCGGTCTGCTGGCGGCGCTTTCGGGCAATGACGCCGGCGGCATTGCAACGTATTCCAGCGCGGGCGCCAGCTATGGCTACAAGATGCTCTGGATGCTTCCCGTCATGACCGTGCTGCTTATCGTGACGCAGGAGACCGCGGCGCGCTGCGGATGCGTCACGGGTAAGGGCCTGGCGTCGCTCATTCGCGAGCGCTTTGGCGTGCGCAAGAGCGTGTTGGCCATGGCGGCGCTGTTGATCGCCAACACGGCGGTGACCATCTCGGAGTTCGCGGGTATCGCGAGTGGCCTTGCTCTGTTTGGCGTGCCGGCGAGCATCTCGGTGCCGCTCGTGGCGCTGCTGGTGTGGATGCTTACCATGTCGGGCAGTTTCCAGCGCATCGAGAAGATTTTGCTGCTGGTAAGCTGCGTCTTCGTGACCTATATTGTCGCCGCGTTTATGGCTGGCCCCAACTGGGGTGAGGTCGCGGTCGACCTGGTCGTGCCTAACATTCAAAATGACCCCAGCTACGTGTCGCTCGTGGTCGCAACGATCGGTACCACCATCGCGCCGTGGATGATTTTCTTGGCGCAGAACAACGTGGTCGATAAGAACGCGGGCGAGGACGACATCGTGCTGCAGCGTATCGATACCGTGAGCGGCTCGATCGCTGCTGATATCATTGCGGGCTTCATTATCATCACGACCGGTACGGTGCTGTTCCCGGCGGGTATTCAGATTAGCGATGCCGCCGATGCCGCCCGCGCGCTGGAGCCTATTGCGGGTCAGTGGTCCACGGTACTGTTTGCCTCGGGCCTGGTCGCGGCGAGCTTCTTGGCCGCCTGCGTGCTGCCGGGCGTTACGTCGAGCGCTATCTGCGAGGCATTTGGCTGGGAGCGCGGTGCCGACCGCAGCTGGGACGAGGCCCCGGTTTACCGCGGCATCATTACGGCCATCATCGGTATCTCTGCCGTGCTGGTGCTTATGCCCGGCGTCGATCTGTTCCAGATTATGATGACCTCGCAGGTCATCAATGGCGTGCTGCTGCCTGTAGTCTTGGTATTCCAGGTGGTTATCGCGGCGGATCGCCACATTATGGGTGCCAACCGCAACGGCCGTGTGTGGAACGTGCTCACTTGGGCGACTATCGCCGTGATTACGGTGCTGACAGTCGTCATGTTTGTGCTGCAAGCGATGGGCTACAGCGCTTAACGCCCACTTTTGCTTCCGAACAGGCCGCAGCGATGGGCTGCGGCCTGTTTTTTGTCTGCTATAGGGTGTTAGTTATATAGCAATGGACAAAAAATGCCAAATATGAGTACTGTTGCTAAGTGAATAGCATTTACATCCTAAAAGATAATGAACATAGCATTTAGTATGTTCATTAAAATTGGCTCCAATACGCCTTAAACCAGTCAGGTTGGCTGCTTTAGGGGGTTGTAGGGGTCGCTCGGACGTCATTTTGGGTGGTTTTGCCTGCTACTAAAATGGTAACAGTACTCATATTTGCCCTTTTTTGCCCACAGACCTTTGAGGGTGCGGCGAAAAGGGCTTGTTTTGATTGTTTGGGGCAGGCACGAGGCGCGGAAACGATGTCTGGAGCGACGGAGCGGCCTGGAATTCATCCGTAGAGGTCTTCATTGGCTGCGCCAGGAGTGTCCCTAACTGCCGGAGGGGGTGTCTGCCGTGGCAGACACCCCCTCCGGATGTGGGAAGTTTGCGCTGCAGGTTACTTGTCGGTGCCCAGCTTGTGCGGCTTGAGAGCGAGCGCATTGACGAGTGCGTCGGTGGCAGACTTGACGGCTGCCGGCTGCGGATCGTTGACGTGATCCTCGGGATGCACGGGCAGGTCCTTCTTGACGGCATCGTGGATCAAGTTGAGGTACTCAGTCACGCCAGTGGTCGATAGATGCGTGCCATCGCCATCGAACAGGTCGTTGCGGTTGGCACTGTATCCGTACCAGTCGATAACGCGTACGTTCTTGTAGCGCGTAACGGCGTTGGCGATGGCCTGGTTGGTAGAGCCAACCCACGGCTGCGGGCTGCGCGTGTTCACAAACACCACAATACGCTTATCTCCTGCATCGGCCATGATGGCGTCGATTTGGTCGTCGGTTACCAAGCCGTTGGTGCCCAGCGCAAAGACCACGATCTTGCCGGCAAGGTTCTGTTGAAGATAGCCCTCAAATGTCGCACGGCCCGCATCGAACTGGCGGCCCTTTTCGGCATCGATATGGCTGTGCGGGAACACGCCGTCAAAGGAATCAACGGCGCGCAGCGACACGGAGTCACCGATCATCAACAGGTCGTAGGAGCCGTCGGGGAAGCCGTCGTTGTCCTTGTCGGTGTCGTCGGCCGCCTGCTGGTCGGTGGGTGCGGCGTTCTTGGCTTTCTTGTTCAGAACTTCGGCGCCCTCGCCGCTCAGCGCAGACGTCTCGGGCACAAAGATCAGGCCGCCCAGTGCAACGACCAACACGACAGCGCAGGCTGCGCAGGCAGGGACGTGCGCGCGCACCCAGTTGGCGGGCGTGGCGGTGCCGTCGCGGAACTCGGATACGGTGCGCCCAAAGGCGCCCTTTCTAAACGGCGTCTCGATAAAGCGATATGAGCATTCGGCCACGGCGACCACCAACAGCACCTGCAAAATGTACTGCCACCACGGTGTATCGTTGATGTTGGCGACCGGGTTCATGAGCAACAGCAGGGGATAGTGCCACAGGTAGATGCTGTACGAGCGCTTGCCAACCCATACGAGCGGCTCGGCGGACAGCGCGCGGGCAACCATTCCCTGGGGCTGCACGCAGGCCGCGATGACCATGAGCGTGAGGATCGAGCACAGCAGCGTGCCTCCGCGATACTGGAACGCGGTGTAGCCGTTGGTGAGCGCGACCATGGCGGCAAGGCCAACCAGACCCACGAGGCCCAACACATCGATGGATGCGGGCGAGGACCAAAAGCGCACGAGGGCGCTCGGCTGTGCCGGGCCGGTCTCGGCTGATTCGTCGGCCTTCTCGCCAGGCTTGCCCTCGGCGTTCTTGCCGTGCTTGGCGGCGCCGGCCAGGCGATTGAGCCCCAAACGACGAGCGAGACGCACCGGCGCCAGGTCGCGATCGGGGATAAAGGCCATCCAGGCACCCAGCAGCAGCGAGAACACGCGGGTGTCGGTGCCGTAGTACACGCGGCTGGGGTCGGCGGCAGGGTTGTAAAGCACCATCATGGCAAGGGCAGATACCGCGGCAAGGCCTAGAACCACGCGGCGCGTGTTGGGTTTGCTCACATGCATGGATACCATGGCAAACAGCAGCGGCGGCCAAATCAGGTAGAACTGTTCCTCGATGGCAAGCGACCAAAAGTGCGTGAGCGGCGAGGGGTCGCCCAGAGCATTGAAGTACGAGACGTTTTGGGCAATCTGCCACCAGTTGTTAAAGAACAGCAGTGACGGCAGAATGTCGGGGCGCATCTTGGTGAGCATCACGTGGTTGAAGACGGTGCACAGCGCACAGGTCACCACCACGACGGTCACCACGGCGGGGACCAGGCGACGGATGCGGCGGATCCAGAAGCTCTTGAGGTCGATGCGGCCGGTCTTAGCGACTTCGTTGAGCAGCAGGCGTGTGATCAGATAGCCCGAAAGCACAAAGAAGATCGTGACGCCGAGCAGACCGCCCTGCGCCCACGTGAGGTTAAGGTGATAGAGCACCACCGCGACGACGGCAAGCGTGCGCAGGCCGTCAAGGGCAGGGATGTAGCGGGACTTAGGGCGAGCAGGCGTCTGCTCCGCGGCGGGAGTGTTGGCGCGGCCCGCGTTGTTGGCAGAAGCGCGATGGGGGCTCGCGGTGCGTCGCGGCTCGTTGGCACGGCGTTCGCTCTTCACGCGTTCGTGCGGCGCCGGCTCGTTGCCCGTGCGGCGTCGACCGCGCGAGCCCGATTGCGAGAGTTGTTCCATAAAACATCATCCAATGACGAGAATAATCAGCACGTATTCATTGTAGCTGCCTGCTCCTGTGAATGCTTGCTGCTGGCGCAAGCTCAAGCACGCGTCCACATCAAAGTGGACTAAAGTTATAGGGGGCGCGAGAGCGCACAATCGTTGGTCGACGGTGGGCGCAAAGCCTGAAGACGAGGAGGTTTCCATGGCAGATCGCGGCATCGTTGCGGTGTTCGGCAGCATGAACATGGACCTTTCGGTGGCGTGCGAGCGCATGCCGCGCGCGGGCGAGACCGTCGGCGGCAGCGGGTTTATCACCAACGCCGGTGGCAAGGGCGCTAACCAGGCCGTCGCCGCCGCGCGCATGGGTGCGCGCACGTGCATGATCGGCGCGGTTGGGCGCGATACGTTTGGCGATGCGCTGGTGGCGGGACTTCAGGATGCCGGCGTGGGCGTTGAGTTTGTGGCGCGTCGCGATGACGTGGAGACGGGAACGGCGACCATCATTCGCTGCGAGGGCGACAACCGCATCATACTGTCACCGGGCGCCAACCATGCGCTTGCGGGTGCGGACGTTGCCCGCGCGCTGAGGCGTCTGGTGGCCGATGAGCTCGACGGCGACGCCAGCAAGATTGCCCCGGCTGCCGGAAGCGTCTTTATCGCCCAGGGCGAATGTGACCTTGTGGCGACTGCCGATGCGTTTTTTTGCGCTCACGAGCTGGGGTTCTATACGGTCTTTAATCCAGCGCCCGCCTGCGAGTTGCCTGCGGAGGTCTGGCCTGCGGTCGACCTGGTCTGCCCCAACGAGACCGAGTGCCAGGTTCTGACGGGCATTCTGCCCACGGATGATGTGAGTTGCGTCGCCGCGCTCAATGCGCTGCTCGACAAGGGCGCCGGCGCCGCGGTCATCACGCTGGGCGGTGCCGGCTCGGTTACGCTCGGCGATGGCGGTGAGCTGCTGCGCATGCCGGCACTTTCGAGTGCGGTAGTCGATACCACGGCCGCCGGCGATACGTTTATCGGCGCGTTGGCGGCGGCTCGCCTAGAGGGCTTGCCGCTCTTTGAGTGCATGGCCGCGGGTGCTCGCGCTTCGGCAGTGACGGTGTCGCGCCTGGGCGCTCAGCAATCGATTCCCACGCGCGCCGAAGTTGAACATTGGTTTGGTTAAACGATAAAGACGGAGAAGCGGAGTAGAACAATGGCAATCAAGAAGCTGATCCTTGATCTGGATATGGGAGTGGACGATGCGATGGCGCTGGCCTATGCCATCGCGAGCCCCGAGGTGGAGCTCGTGGGCATCATCACGTGCTTTGGCAACGTGCGCGTCGAGCAATCGGCGCACAATTGCCTGGCGGTGCTCGATCTGCTGGGTCGCCCCGAGGTTCCGGTGTACCTGGGTGCCGACCGTCCTCTGCAGGCGACTGAGCCCTATACGCCGCCGGCGTCCACCGCGCTCATTCACGGCAAGAACGGCATCGGCGGCGCGAGCGTGCCCGCGTCGCCCTACGAGCCGGTGGGGGCGACCTCGGCCGACGGCAACGCTGCGGTCGATTATCTGATCGATGCCGCGCGCACCTATGGTCCCGATCTGGTCTACGTAGCGACTGGCCCGCTCTCCAACCTGGCGCTCGCCCTGGAGCGCGATGCGGCGGCGATGATGTCCATCGGCCGCGTGGTCGTGATGGGCGGCGCCCTTACCGTGCCCGGTAACGTGAGCGCGGGCGCCGAGGCCAATATGGCGAGCGACCCCGAGGCAGCCGACGCGGTGCTGCGCTCGGGCCGCAAGCTCACTATGGTGGGTCTGGATGTGACGCATCGCGTGGTGCTCACGCGTCGCGACATTGCCGGTTGGACGGGCTCGGGCACCATGGCCGGTTGCGCGTTTGCGAGTATGGTGGAGCACTACATTGGCTCGTACGAGATGAACGCCCCCTACCTGGGTGGCTGCGCGCTGCACGATCCGCTGGCGGTTGCCGTGGCGATTGATCCCACGCTCGTGGGCGCGCTCGGCTGCAACCTGCGTGTTGATCTGCTGGGCGAGTACCGCGGTCGCACCATCTGCGATGAGCGCCGTCTGTCCGACCCCGACAAGAGCGCACTCGTGGCGCTGACCGTCGACGCCCCGCGCTTCCTGTCCGAGTTCAAGGCGCGCATGGCCCGCGTCCTGGGCTAAGTTGTCTTTTTGGGACGGGGCTTTTTTGACTGGTATGATTGGTGCGACCATTCGAACCAGCTAAAAGAGCCCCGTCCCAATTTGACTATCGAGAGGATCTGCCATGGAGCGCATCGCGAGCTTTTCCGTTGACCATCTGCTGCTTGAGCCCGGCGTGTATGTGAGCCGCATCGACCGCGATCCGGCGACCGGTGCTGCCGTTACCACGTTTGACCTGCGCCTGACCACGCCCAACAAGGAGCCGGTCATGAACACGGCCGAGTGCCACACCATTGAGCACCTGGGCGCGACGTTTCTTCGCAATCATGCCGAGTGGTCGAGCCGCATTGTCTACTTTGGCCCCATGGGCTGCCGCACGGGCTTTTACCTGGTTGTCTTTGGCGAGTTGACGAGCGAGAAGGTCTTGCCGCTCGTCCGCGAGCTGTTTGAGTTTGTCGCCGGCTTCGAGGGCGATGTCCCCGGTGCCGCTCCCGAGGAATGCGGTAACTACCTGGACCAGAACCTCCCCATGGCCAACTGGCTTGCGCGCCGCTACCTCGACCGCGACCTGGCCGATATCGACGAGAAGCACCTGCACTATCAGCAGGCGTAAGGGCTTTGTCGTCCAAAACGCGCGCATTGGGCGCCTTCGCTTATGCGGGGGCGCCTTTTTGTTGATTGGTCGGGGTGAGCGTTCAAAATCGCTCATGTTTGTTCTAGAATGTTCGTATAGTCACATTTACGAACAGGAGTGAACATGCATATCTACTCTGTCAACGATCCCGAGTTCAAATCCTATGGCAACGTTTGGGATGACGTTCCGTCCGAGCTTACGTCGCCCGTGCTCGAGGCGCTTGCCTCCACGCCCATTCCCGAGGGCAGCAAGTACGTAGCAAGTGCGCCGGAGCTCGAGGGCGTCAAGGATGCCGATAAACTGGGCTTTCTCATGTTTGGCGGCCGCCCCTTCCAACTGGGCTGGTGCAACGGCCACAACACGCAGCTCAACTGCCTGGAGTATCACCGCGCCAGCGAGTTTAACCTGGGCGCCCGCGATTTTATTCTGCTCGTGGCGCATCGCTGGGAGATCGAGGACGGCAAGCTCGACACCGCGTGCGTCAAGGCGTTCCGCGTGCCGGCGGGCAAGGTTGTCGAGGTTTTCAACACCACGCTCCACTACACGCCGTGCATGGTCGACGAAGGCGGCTTCCAGGTGATGGTGGCGCTGCCCGCTGGCACCAATGGTCCGCGCCCCGAGGCTGCGGCCGACATGCCTACCGCCGGTGACAGCTACTGCTACTGGAAGGCCGACAAGTGGGTCCTCTGCCACGCCGACAGCCCCAAGGCAGCCGAAGGCGGCTACGTAGGCCTCATCGGCAAAAACCTCGACATCACCGTGGACTAGCGCATCGCCCCAAACCACCACAAAGGTGCCTGTCCCCTTTGCGGTGGTTTGGGGCGGGCGGATATCGGGAAGTGCCAGACGGGGGAGGCTGCCGGGCGCCTTGCCGTCTGCGGATTTTGGGACATGCGGCCCGCTTTTTCGACCCATCTGTCGGTACACTAAAAGCACTATGGGTACCCGCGAGCGACATATTGGCCACGCGGCCGCCCGGACCGCACCGGCTGCGGATCCCAGGGGCGGCAGGCTCTTCGCCATGCCGCGATTCCTTGTTGGCATAACACATCAGGTGTACCGCCACCGCGTCTTTGCTATCGCCGGTGTCATCACCGCGCTGTTCCTCATGCTTTTGGCAGTCTTGCCGGCGCTGTTCGCCTTCGACCCCAAACTTTCTAACGCCGTGCCCGCCTATAGCGAGGTGTCCGAAGAGGTCGTGGATGCGCTCGTCCATTCGAGCTCTCTCCCGCTGCTTGTCGCCGCAATTGTATTTTCGATTTGGGGCGTATCGGTCTATCTGCGCTGTTTGGACTATGTGTTGCGCCGCCGCCTCGTTGCCATCGCCACCATCTGCGCCCTGTGGATGATCGAAGTCATTCTCAAGTACAAGTCGTTCACGCCGTTCTATGCCACCGTGCTGTGGTACCTGTACTACGTGCCCATGACGCTCATTCCGCTGCTCTACCAGTTGTGTGGTCTGCGCCTTGCGGGCCTGGAGCAACACCGCCTGGGTCGCCGCTACTGCGTTGCGCTGTGGATTGCGGCCATCCTGCTTATCGGATTTGTGCTCACCAACGATTTTCACCAGCAGGTCTTCCGCTTTGACCGTACAAGCGACACCTGGAGCAACGATTACACGTACGGCTGGGGTTATTTCGCCGTCTTAGTGTGGACGGCCTTTAACTTCGTGGCCTTTTTTATCCTGGTGGGCCGGTCCTCGTCCTTTCGCATCCAACGTTTTTCGGGCACGGCGGCGCTCGTACTGCTGGGTGGTGCGTTTTTTGCCATCTCGTATGCTCTACGCGTGCCCTGGGCATGGAGGCTCAACTTCTCGCTCGTCTATTGCGTCTTGTGCGTGGTGGCGATGGAAATCTGTCTCGATTGCGGTGTCATTCCGTCATATCACGACATCGCCGGCATTTTCGACACCTTGCCGCTCGACCTCAAAGTTCTAACGCGCGACCTGCAGGAAGTCTATGCCACACCGGTGTCAAAGCCAATGCCGGTAGGCGTGCGTGAGGAGTTGCGGACCCAGGAGCACGGCCGCACCCATGCCTTTGCCGTGGCGTCCGATCCCGATGTGATGTACCGAGCCTTTCCACTGCTGGGCGGATCTGCCCTGCTTGCCCAAGACGTGTCGGAACTCAATGAGCTCAATTGCGAACTGGCACATCGTCGCATGGAACTGCAGCGCCAAAATGAGCTGCTCGCGGCCGACTACGATCTTAAGACGCATCTGGCAGATCAAGAGGCCGAGACCTTGCTAGTCCAAGACGTGGACCAGGCGCTTGCCCGCGCGTTCGAAGAGATGTACGACCTGCTGAGCTCGCTGCCACCGTTGGCCGACGAGGCGTCTTCGCACGAGCGTTACCGCATGCTGCAGCGCGCCAAGATGCTCGTCGCCTATTGCAAGCGCAAAGGGTCGCTTACGTTGGCACAGCACGGGGAGAGCGGTTTTGATCGCGATCGCATTCAGCTCATTGCCAACGAGCTCGCAAGCGACCTGCGCACCATCGATGTCGATTGCGCCTCGATTATCGCCATACGGCGCCCGATGCACGCCAGTACGGTAAGCGCCCTGTACGACTGCGTGTATGACTTTGCGTTTTTTGCCTACACCACCGACCATCCGGCGCTTATGTATCACTTGGGCGACCATGACCGATGCAGTGTCGAGCTGCGCGCCACGCTTTTTTCCAACGATGATGCAGATCTTTCGCAGACGCCCGCTGCGCAAGAGCTCGAAAGCGCTCTGCAAGGGCGCAACGTGGCATACCGCCTTGAGGGCGAGCCCGGCCAGCTGCGCATGATCGTCTTGATGCCGCGGGCGGGTGAGTGACGATGCAGATTTCGCTCATCCTTCCCCAAATCGTTGCGCTCGATGTTGTCTTTGCCCTGGCTGCGTGTCTGCAGACGATCCACGTCCCGCTCATTTCATCGCGCCGCTCGTCCTATAACCGTAAGGTGATTTGCGCCTACGAGGCGAGCCTCGTGCTTCACCTGGTGGTTTCGGCGCTTATCCTGTTCGCGTCGTCTGGCTCGTATCTGGTGGCGCCGCTTGACGTTTGCGCCAGGGCAATGGGCGGAGTGCTGTGGCTCAATGCCGCAATCTTTGCCTATGGCGTGGTGCTTATGGTGCGCTATCGTCGCCCCGTCATGCTGGTCGAGCTGCTGCTTGTTGTCGCCGTTACACCGCCGGTGGTTTTTGCCATGGGCTCGGCGTGGACCGTTGTCCTTATCGCAGAGGGAGCGTTCTTCCTGTTCCGTTCCATCGCGGCGCTCTTGATGGATATCCGCAACCGCCAGGAGGATATCACCGCGTTTTCGACGATCGAAACCATCAACGTGATTCCCGTGGGCATCCTGTATCTGGACTCGAGGGGCCGTCCACTGCTCATGAACCGCTGCATGCGCAAAAACCTGGTGGAGTTTCATATGCCCACCGACCTAGGCGATATGAGCGGTACATGGAACGACCTGCGTAAACTCAGCATGCAAATGCCCGAAAGCAGCAGGAACCGTGTGCGGATTAATCTGGACCGCTTTGGTGAGGCGCGTGCGGTGGGCGAGGTCTCTCCCGCTGAGATTCGCCTATTTGTGCGCGATCGCGTTATGGTTTCGGGCCGCCTCTTTGAGCGCATTATCGGCCTGGATGTAACAGAGTATGCGCATGCTCATGATCGCCTGGCGCAAGCCAACCACCTGCTTGAGCTTGCGGGCCAAGAGCTCCAAGCCCAGATCGAAGAAGTCAAAAAAGTTGCTGACAATGCGGCCTATCTGCGTATGCGCGCTCGCGTGCACGACGTGATCGGGCAGCGCCTGTCCATCCTCCATCGTTATCTGGAGGAGGGGCGCCTGGATGACGAGTCACTCGAGCAGATCGACCCGCTGCTGCGCTCAATCGCTGCCGATCTGCGCAGTGGGGGCGACACCGAACCGACAGAGCAACTGGGCGATATCGTCCATGCCTTTGGCCTGGTGAGCGTGCAGATCGATGTGGAGGGCGAGCTGCCTGAGGACGCGCGTGTCGCCGCAGCCTTTCTGCAGATTATCCGCGAAGCCTCGACCAATGCCACCAAGCATGCACAGGCCCATCGGGTCCATGTGCGCCTGTGGCGGGAGACGTCGGAAGGCAGCGCTGTTGCGCGGATGACCGTTTCTAACGACGGCGCGCCTGCACCCGTATCGTATCGCGAGGGAACGGGTATTCCAGGTATGAGGCATGTCGCGCAAGATCTGGGCGGCTGCCTGGAAATCCATGCCGCCCCGCCCTTTACGCTTGCGGTGTCCATCCCGCTCAACGCCAGCGCCACAGCTCAAAGGAGAAACTCATGATTCGCGTCCTTATCGTCGAAGACCAGGCTATCTTGCGCGAGAGCCTGGCGCGCTCCGTTGGCGACCAGCCCGATATGACCGTTGTTTCCGCCATTGCCGATGCTTCCGAGGCCTTGGGTGTCGCGCTCAAGGAGCGCCCGGACATGATACTGATGGACGTGTGCACCGAACACGATTCAAACGGCATCGTGGCGGCGGCGCGCATCAAGGAGCGGCTGCCCGAGTGTCGCATCATTATCATGACCGGCATGCCCGAGATCACCTTTGTGGACCAGGCGCGCGAGGCGGGCGTCGATAGCTTTGTGTACAAGAACGTCGGTATCGACGAGCTGTTCGCCGTGATGCGCTCCACGCTGGCGGGCTATTGCACGTTTCCCAAGCCGCCCGAGAGCATTTTTTCGGGCACGGCGGCACTCGACGATGTCGAGCTGTCGATTTTGCGCCTTGCCTGCGAGGGCAAGAGCCGCCGCGAGATCGCGGCCGAGCTGTTTATGAGCGAGGGCACCATCAAACGCCGCATCTCGGAGATTCTCAACAAGACCGGCTACGACAACATCATGCGCCTGGCCGTGCGCGCAGTAACGGAGGGCAGCATCGTTCCCAACATGGAGCGCCCGTAGTCGGTGTGCCGCCCGTGCTCCAACGCCGAAGATAGGTCGCCCGCCGTTTTGCATCTGAAAACGGCGGGCGACCTGCTTGTATGGGCAGTGCTGTCGGCATAAAGCGGCGGGGCCGCAGGATCATTTCCTGCGGCCCCGCTTGGCATGTGCGCGGATATGCCCGCCAATCCGCGGCTGATGTTACGTGCCGCTACGCGATGGTTGCGCTGTAGGAAGCGACGTCCTCATAGGAATCGGTCAGGTAGGCGTCGATGCCGATGGTCGTATTGACGAGGTCGTCAAGGCTATCGAGTGTGCCGTTCGAGAACGTGAATTCCTCGGTGGCGTTGGTGCCGGGCATCAGGTGAGCCGAGAACCAGGGTTCCTTCATGGTGCCGTTGACGTTGGTCTTGCCGGAAGGAGCGTAGAAGGTCAGGTCCTTGTCGCTCTTGTTGGTGATGTTGACGACAAAGCCGATATCGCCCCAGTCGTCCTTGAACTTCTCGGTGATGGTGATGGTGCACAAATCGTCATCGGCGACAGTAACGGCGGGGGAGATTTCGACGCTCTGGACATCGTCGTCTTCGACGGCCTCATCGATCTCCTCTTCCTTCTCGGCCGCCTCGCGATCCTTCTTCACCGTGCCGGACAGATCCTTGTCGGACTTGGTGAAGATAAGCTTGTCGCCGTCCACCTCAAGGACGAGCTTGTCGTCCTTGAGCTTCAGGTCGTGCGACTCATCTTCGGCGGTGATCGTTACGGTGGTGGCGTCCTTGGCTTCCCATTTTAGGTCGGCGACCTCAAGGAACATATCGAGGACGCCTGTGCCGTCCTCGTCGAGGATCAGGACGCAGTTGAGGCCCCACTC
This sequence comes from uncultured Collinsella sp., assembly GCA_902494345.1. GTDB lineage: Bacteria > Actinomycetota > Coriobacteriia > Coriobacteriales > Coriobacteriaceae > Collinsella. Next base: position 55,406 of record CABUSV010000002.1, on the reverse strand, counting down.
CTTGAGCATATCCATGTACTCATCGGTGAGCTCTTCGCCATCCAAGGTTCCACCCGAGTACTGCCAGCTGCCGACGAAGTTGGCCTTGGGGTCTTTGCCGCCGCCGCTGCAGCCCGTCAGGGCAAAGGCGAGCGCCAGGACGCATGTCAGGAATGCGAGTACGGATTTTTTGAACGTTGTCTTCATGGTGTCCTCCTTTATCGAACGAAACCCATAGAAGCAAATGCGGGGGTGGCGGATCCCCCGCCAATTACCAGATAGAGGGGCTAGGGCCTGGGCGTTCCGCAGTTGCTGCAGAACTTGCCGCCGTTTTCGCTACCGCAGTTGGGGCAGAACCACTTGGCCGGTGCCGGGGCGGGTGCGGGACTACCGCACTCGGAGCAGAACTTGCCGGTGTTGGTGGCGCCGCAGCTGCAGGTCCATGCGCCGGCCGCAGGCGCGGCGGCAGGAGCCGGGGCGGGTGCCGGAGCCGGCTGCGGGGCGGCCTGCTGCTGTGCCTGGCCGGCGGCGAACAGCTGGCTGGCGTTCATACCGCCCATGCCACCTGCCATGCCCATGCCCATAAAGCCGGCCATCGCGCCGTTGGGGTTGGCGGCTGCCGCGCGCATCGCGTCGCTCTGGGCACTGGCGATGTTGGCGGCCGCCATGGTGGGATCGCGCATGACCGCGGCCTTCTGCAGGTCCTTGATCATCTGCTCGTCCTCTTGCGAGGCGGCGATGGAGTTGACGCCAAAGCTCACGATCTCGACGCCGCGCAGGTCACGCCAGTCGGCAGAGAGGACCTCGTTGAGCGCGCGGGCGAGCTCGGTGGTGTGGCCGGGGATGGCGCTGTAGCGAATGCCCATCTCCGAGATCTTGGCAAAGGCGGGCTGCAGGGCGGTGAGCAGCTCGGACTTAAGTTGGCTGTCGATCTTGTCGCGCGTGTAGCTATCGGTCACGTTGCCGCATACGTTGGTGTAGAACAGCAGCGGGTTGGTGATGCGGTACGAATACTCGCCGTTGCAGCGCACGGAGATGTCGACGTCCAGGCCAATGTTGTTATCGACCACGCGGAAGGGCACGGGCGAGGCGGTGCCGTACTTGTTGCCGATGATCTCCTTGGTGTTGATGAAGTAGACGCGCTGGTCCTTGCCCGCGTCGCCGCCAAAGGTAAAGCGGCTGCCGATATTGGCGAAGGTCTCCTTGATGGAATCGCCCAGGTTGCCGCTAAAGACGCTCGGCTCGCTGCCGGTATCGAAGACGAACTCACCGGGCTCCAGCGCGACTTCGATGATCTTGCCGTTTTGCACCACGAGCATGCCCTGTCCGTCGTTGACGGCGATGACCGAGCCGTTGGAGATGACGTTGTCCTCGCCGCGCGTGTTGGAGCTGCGGCCACCGGTACGTTTGCTGCCCTTGCAGGCCAAGACGTCAGCAGGCATCGATTCGCAGTAGATAAATTCCTTCCACTGGTCGGCCATGACGCCGCCGGCAGCTCCCAATCCAGCTTTCAAGAGTCCCATGGTGATCTTCCTTTCTCGTCAAAGGCCGGGTGGTATTGGTTGGATTGCTTAGTCGTCCTTGTCGTCTTTCATGACAACGGTGGTCTCGGTGTGGCTGAAGGTGTCGTGCTTCTCGGTCAGGTCGAGCTCGCCACAATACTCATCGGCACAGGTTGCTTCGTTGGCCGTCTTGAGCTGGCCTACCAGTAGCACGTCTCCGATAATCACGATGATCAGCGGCGCGATGATGTTGATGAGGATGCCCTCGATATCAAAGGTGAGGTAATCCGGATCGAAGGCGTATTCCCCCATAAAGAGAATCTGGGAGAGGATAAATCCGATCATAATGAACAGCACCGAGGCGATGGCGAGCTTGGGCTTGGAGCAGGGGAGCTCGCCGACCAAGCGGCCGGTCTGGCCGTTCATGGCAAACAGGTAGCTCTTGCCGTTCCACGAGGTGGAGAGCATCCAGACGGGGAACAGGGCGTAGTCGCTGTCTTCCCAGGTGTAGTCGAGCTGCTTGCTTTCGACCGTGGCATCGTCGTATTCGTCGACGACGGTCTCGCGCAGGGCCGAGATTGTGCTTTCTTCCATACGGCGCTCGGCGCGCGCCTTGCAGGTCTCGCAGTCCTCGTCGTAACGGTTGGCGATGTAGCCGGGCATATATGCGACCGAGAACGGACGCAGTGCGTCGTAGTCAAACGGCTCGATGGCGTCCATGTGGCCGTCGGGCATCTTGGATGATCCGTCGACGGGCACGCGCTTAAACGAGATATTGCCCTTGCGATAGGCATCGTAGTGGTCGGTGGTCGTGACGGTGCGGTCGGATTCCTCGGTCACGGTCTCGTTGGTCGCGTCAAAGTATACTTCGCCGTCAACGCGGGCGCCGTAGAGCCAAAACGGCACGTAGACACCTTGGACCTCGTCGATGTGGTTGCCGGTGACAAAGCTCTTGGGCAGCAGGATCTTGCCCTTGTAGTGCTCCTTGAGTGCGGTCATGACATCGTCGCGTCCGAGTTTAAACGGAATCACCAGGTCGGGCGAGAAGTCGCCCGAGAGCTGACCGGGCGCCACGGCGGAGTTGCCGCAGTACGGGCAGGTGGTGACGGCGACGGTGCCGTCGGACACGAGCTCGGCGCCGCACGACGAGCAGATGTAGCCGGCGTTTTGGGCAAGCTCCTGCACCGCGTCGTCGGCGACGGGCTTGGGCGTTGCGGCTGCCGCATCGGCTTTGGCGTCGGCCTTGTCCTGGCGCTCGCGATAGAGGGCCTCGACTTCTTCGACTTCAAAGCGCGAGTCGCAGTAGTCGCAGACGAGCTTTTGCTCGGCGCTGGCAAAATGCAAGGGGCCACCGCAGGCAGGGCACTGATAGTTAACGCTCTCGAAGGCCATGATCGGTCCTTTCCGTGCCGGGGGCTATGCACCGATGGCGCCACCGCAGTATTCGCAGCGCCCACTGGCATCGGGAATGGTGGTGGCTCCGCAGAAGGGGCAGGTCACCGCGGTCTTGGGGACCTTGGCGGCCACGACGCTGTCGCGTGTCTCCTGACGCAGCTGCACCAGCGCATCGCGGACTTCAGTTGCCTGGCGCTTGGCCTCGCGATATTCGATGGAGCCGCGCTGATCGATGGTGGAGTCGTTCACGCGCAGGTTGATCTCGGTAAAGTACGGCGTGTTGACGTGGATGGTCAGATTAAAGTCGTAATCCAGGTCGTAGCGCGGCGGGTTGTAGCTCTCGCGCTCGCCGTCCTTGGTCTCGCGATAGATCTCGGTGCGTTGCTCGTCGATATCCATATCGCAGCCGAGTACCTGCGAGAACTCGATGATGTCGGGATTGGCGTCGCGCCAGCGGCTCTGCGAAGTGATGATCAGCAGGCCCGCGTCCTCATCGAGCATAATATTGGTGCGCCCGGCAGAAAGCGTGCGCGTGGGGTTGAACGAAGACAGGCGTTCGGCGTTGGCCTCGCGGTAGGCGAGTTGCTCACGGATATCGTCCGCGGTGCTGGAGCGATAGCCGTGAAAGTAGGGGGAGAGCTTGCCGGCGCACTCTTTGCACAGGTAGCCTTCATTGATTTTTGTCTTACCTAGAAGTCCCAGCTCGGTACCGCAAATCGCGCACTCTTTCTTCTCGAACATCTTGTCAAAGAAGCCCATGGCTGCCTCCCATCAACAGGTAGCGTGTGTCACTTTTGATGATGGGGGAGTGTGCGATTCTTCGCGATACCCAGACGGCTCAAGGAGTCTCCACAACTGGGACACATGGCCCATTTTTGACTAGTCGTTGGGGACGTTCTCAAACGACTAGTCGCGGGGGACACTCTTCGGCCACTCATTGGGGACGTACTTAAATGAGTGGTAGTTGGAGACACTCCTGGCCGAGCTAGAGATCGCGCGCGTCCCTTCTGGTCCATGCGGCTCAAAATCGCGGCGTGATGTGGACGGCTGGGGTCGAATTGGCAGCATTTCGAGCCTGGCTTCGATATTGAGACTGGTTCTTTATTAAAATGGAGTTCCAGACAATTGAGCGGCCGGGGGTTAACCATGAGGGGCATGGGGGACACAACCGCATATTTGCGTCGGGGCATTCGGGAGATTATATGCCTGGCGCTGTTCTTCTTCACGTTTTTGGCGTGCGAGTATCTTTTTGATGTGCGCATGGCCGAGTTCGTGTCTCCGAACGAGGTCGTTATTTATGAGAGCCTTGTCATCGGCGCGAGCGTGATTGGCTTTTTTGTGCGTCCCATTCTGTACTATCGCCGTCCCCATGCTATCGACGCAACGAGTGACGTCACGGGCGTTTTGCTGGCGGCGGCATTGCTGCTGTTGATTATGGCGGTTCAGGTTCAGGTGGTAATTGCCGGCGGTTTGGTGGCGTGCTGCGCGCTGGGCTACTGCGGATCGACTGCCCATGCAAATTTTGCGAGGCGCTTTGCGCGAACGCCCTGCTTGGCGCGCGCCGCCGCACTTTCTTACGCCATGGGCGTTCTGGTGCAGGTTCTCAACCACATGGTGATGCCTGTCGGCATTCCTCAGCAGGCTGTTCTGGTCGTCTGTGCGATCGCGCAGGTGGCGTTGCTCCACGGTGCCCGACGCGCCAAGCTGCGCGACGAGTCCGATCCCAACTTTGAACCCAGTGCTGCCGGGCTTTCGGTAGATGCTCTGGAATATGGCGCCAAGTGGCATGACGATCCCGAGGCAAAGGCGGCATTCCGTCGCGCCGTAGTTCGCCTGACCGTGGCGACGGCGTATCTTTCCAGCGTATTCGCCGCTCTCAACGCGGGCTTCACGACCCTGCATGCTGTCGGAGCCGTCGATTTGGGCGATTGGCCGCGCCTGCTGCTTGTCGTGAGCTCGTTGGTCGCTTGCGCACTATTTGACTTGCACGGCCGCTCGTATATGAATATCGGCATGACATGTGCCGCCATACTGTCCACGCTTTCGTTCTTTGTGCTCATCGTCGATGGCAATGGCGGCAACGAGCTTGCTGCCACGATCATCTTTTATCTGGGCTCGGGCTTTTTCGTGGTGTTCTTTACCACAAAATATGCCGCCGTCTCGCTCTATGCGCGCTGGTCATATTTTTGGCCGTGCATGGGTCGCGTCGTCAACAACGTGTGCTCGATGTTCGTGACGGCGCCGGCAGTGGCGATTATCTCGAGTCAAAATGTGCTGGCTGCGGTCGGTGCGGCGCTCGTGATGTTTGTGGGCATTGCGATTACGCTGCTGGGGCAGTTGGGGCAACGAGCCGATGATGCCGTGATGCAGGATGGCCTGCCGCTTGCCACCGACGATCTTGGTGGGGATCTTGCGCCCACATGCTTCGACCCCGAGCCCGTGGAGGCAGCGGAGCTCACGTCCGATGAACGCCTCGATGCTTTCGTCGCCACCTTTGGGCTTACAGAGCGCGAGCGCGATATTCTTGAGGTCTTGGTCGCTTCGGACCAGAGCGTTCAGGACATCGCCACAACGCTCTTCCTTTCGCGCTCCACGCTCTATCGCCACATTTCCTCAATCAACAAGAAGACCGATACCGCCTCGCGTGTGGCCCTTATCAACTTCTTCTGGTCCTGGACGCCCAAGGACTAGCTAATCCTCCAATAAGTTGCGGTGGAATAGTCCCTAAATTAAAGTCACGAGGCTTTAAACAGGAACTATTTCACCGCAATTGCTGAGGGGATAGATTGCGGCGGCGGCAGAGGCAACGGCAGTGGCAGGGGCGCTGGCAGCTGTGGTAGTGGCAACGGCAGCTGGCAGGGTGTTTTCCGTCTACTTGCTACAGCAGCTCGCCGTGGCGGGCAATGTAGCGGCGCTTTGCCAGCTGGGTGAGCGCGGTGTAGGCAGAGACGATGCCGATGAGCAGCGCGAAGAAGCTCGTCGGCAGCGGCATGAGGCCCAGTGCATCGGCGATGGGGCTTGCCGGCAGCCAGGTGACGAGCGCCAGGCCCAGTACGGTGAGAACGCACAGTGTGGGCGCGGCGTGGTCGCGCGGGCTCGGCAGATGCGGGGAACGCAGCATGTGGACCACGAGTGTCTGCGACCACATGGACTCGACAAACCAGCCGCTCTGGAAGAGCGCAGCAAAGGTCGCCATACCCGCGACGTCGCCCGCGGCGGCAAGCTCGGACCAGCTTGCGTCCACGGCGGCGGGGCACACGACAAAGAAGAGCGCGGCGAAGGTCACGATGTCAAACAGCGAGCTCACGGGGCCCAGCTCGAGCGTAAAGCCCTTGATGGACGCGGCGTCCCAGGCACGCGGGCGGGCAGTCCAGGCGTCATCGACGGTGTCCCACGGCAGTGCGATGCACACGATCTCGTAGACCAGCGACAGCAGTACCAGCTGCAGGGCGCTCATGGGCAAAAACGGCAAGAACAGGCTCGCGACGGTCACGGACAGCACATTGCCAAAGTTGGAGCTCACCGTGGTCTTGAGGTACTTGAGCAGGTTGCCGTAAGTGCGGCGGCCTTCGATGATGCCGCGCTCGAGCACGCCCAGGTCCTTCTGAAGCAAGATGATATCGGCGGATTCCTTGGCAATATCGACGGCCGAATCGACCGAGATGCCGCAATCGCTCGCACGCATGGCGGCGGCGTCGTTGATGCCGTCGCCCATAAAGCCCACGGTGTGGCCGAGCATCTCGCGCATGACACGTACCAGGCGCGCCTTCTGCAGCGGCGAGAGCTTGGCGAAGAGGTGGGTTTTCTCGGCGCGCTCGGCAAGTTCGGCGTCATCGAGCGCATCGATCTCGGAGCCGAGCAAGACGTTGCTCGCATCGATACCAATCTGCTCGCAGACGGTGGCGGCGACGCGGTCGTTGTCGCCGGTTAGGACCTTGACCGCCACGCCCTTGGCCTCGAGGGTGGCGACGGCGCCCGCAGCACTTGCTTTGGGCGGATCGAGGAAGGCCAAAAAGCCCATCAGCACCATGTCGCACTCGTCGGCGATGCCAAACTCGCCCACGCAGCGCGGATTGGTCTTCTGCGCCACAGCAATTACGCGTAGGCCCTCGGCGTTAAGTCTGGCGACCTGCTTGCGAATCTGGGCGAGCTTGTCTTTGGTGAGCGGCTGAGCGATGCCATCGACCTCGACAAAGGAGCAGATCTCGAGCATTTCCTCGGCAGCTCCCTTGGTAACCATCTGGGTTTTGCCCTGGGCGTCGGCTACAACTACGCTCAGGCGACGGCGCGAGAAATCGAAGGGCACCTCGTCGACCTTGGTATAGCGGTCGCGCAGGCTCTGGCCCAGCATGGAATCGGGTGCGACGGTCGAGGGTGTCACATCGGCACGGTCGATTACGGCCAGGTCGATAAGGTTCTTGAGGCCGGTCTGGAAGAAGCTGTTCAAAAACGCATGGCGCAGCACACGCGTGTCCTCGTCGCCATCGGTGTTGAGGTAGCGCTCGAGCACGATGCGGTCTTCGGTGAGGGTGCCGGTCTTGTCACAGCACAGGACGTCCATGGCACCCAGGTTTTGGATCGCCGGCAGTTCTTTGACGATAACCTGGCGACGGGCGAGGTCCTTGGTGCCCTGCGACAGGCTCGTGGTCACGATGACGGGGAGCATCTGCGGCGTAATGCCCACGGCTACGCTTGTGGCGAACAGCAGCGCGTCGATGACGTTGCCCTTGGTGGCGGCGTTGATGGCAAAGACGGCCGGCGCCATAGCGAGCATGAGGCGTACGAGCAACATGGAGACGCTCGAGACGCCACGGTCAAACGCGCTCTTCTCGCCGCGCCCGTTGAGCATCTTGGCGATGCCGCCCAGGTAGGTGTCCGAACCGGTGACAACGACAAGCGCCATGGCAGCGCCGTTTTGCACGGAGGTGCCGGTAAAGACGATGTTCTTGCAGGCAGAGAGCGGCAGCGCGGAGCCGTCGGCGCCCTCGACGACGGTGATGGCAGCGGTCTTCTCGACGGCCTCGCTCTCGCCGGTGAGTGCGGATTCGATGACAAACAGGTCGCGCGCGGTGATGATGCGGGCATCGGCTGGAACCATATCGCCGGCAGAGAGGCGGATCACATCGCCGGGGACGAGCTCGTCAAAGGGGATCTCGACGCGCTCGCCGTCGCGCAGGGCGGTGCAAGTGTTGGAGACCAGGTCCTTGAGGGCCTCTGCCGCATTGCCGCTGCGGGCTTCCTGGATAAACTTCATGCCGCCCGATACCAGCAGCATGATGCCGATGACGATGACCGTGGAGGGGTCGCGCTGCGGCTCGGGCACGGCGAGCACGTCGATGTAGAGCGAGACCAGCGCGAGCGCGGCGAGGATGCCGGCGAAGGGATCGATGAAGGCGTCGGCGATGCGGCGGGCGAGCGTCTTGGTCGGTGTCTCGATGGTGTTGGGGCCGGAGGCGTCCAGGCGCTCGGTTGCCTGCTCGGCGGTGAGGCCGTTTGCCGTGGCGTCAAGCAGTACGAGGGCGTCCTCGGCGCTATGGGTGGCGGCGAATATGGTGTTCTTGGACAGGCCGGTATGAGCGGCAGGGCGCGCCGTGCGGCGGCGCTTGGAGATGGCTTCGAGTACCGTGGCGGTTTTGAGCATCAGCATAGGGTCCTCCTTGTTGAAGGGAGTTAGCGTACGTGTCGTATTTGCTTCAAAAAACCTAGATGTCGCTCACGTCAAGCACTTGAGCCCACAAAGGGTGCAGCGCGCCTTTGTGGTGGTTTTGGCGATCTGCCGGTGGCGTTTATGCGTGTGCGGAGTCCTCGCGGCGTGCCGAGGGCGACATGCAGGTTTTTCGACTAGGACTGCCTTCCATGGCACACCTCCTAAAGGCCGAGCGCAGCGCGCTTTGGGTGTCTCGTACCCCTTTTAATCCGCCCGTATTTTTGATGAGGGGGTTTGCCATGTCAACCCCATTGTTCGGAAAACCATTCCCCCTGACAAAGCCTTTACAGAATGCCGTGGCTCCAAAGCACGCCCACATCGACGCCTCGCCTGCGCTAAACTGAAGAGCACGTACGCAATTACGAGAGGAGCCCGCATGGAGGCTTACAAGCAAGAGTTCATCAAGTTTATGGTTGAGTCCGACGTTCTTAAGTTCGGCAGCTTTACGCTCAAGAGCGGCCGCCAGTCCCCGTTCTTTATGAACGCCGGCGCTTACGTGACGGGCTATCAGCTCAAGAAGCTGGGCGAGTATTACGCCCAGGCCATCCACGATAACTTTGGCGACGACTTTGATGTGCTGTTTGGGCCGGCCTACAAGGGTATTCCGCTGGCCGTCGTGACCGCCATTGCCTACCACGAGCTGTACGGCAAGGAGGTCAAGTACTGCTGCGACCGCAAGGAGGCCAAGGACCACGGTGCCGATAAGGGCAACCTGCTGGGTTATGAGCCCAAGGACGGCGACCGCGTGGTCATGGTCGAGGACGTCACCACCAGCGGCAAGTCCATCGACGAGACCTATCCCAAGGTCAAGGCTGCTGCCGATGTCGAGATCAAGGGCCTGATCGTGTCCCTCAACCGCATGGAGGTCGGCAAGGGTGGCGTGACTACCGCGCAGAAGGAGATCGAGGCCAAGTACGGTTTCCCCGTCGCGAGCATCGTCTCCATGGCCGAGGTCGTCGAGACCCTCTACAACCACGAGATCGACGGCAAGGTTGTCATCGATGACGAGCTCAAGGCCGCCATCGACGCCTACTACGAGCAGTACGGAGCGCGTTAGTTACGGCGTTTTACCAAACGCCGTAACTGCTCGACGCTGCGCGGGCCGCATTTGGACAATCTGACGTTCAACTTCAAGGGCGCGACCAGAAGGTCAGCGCCCTTTCGTTTCACGTCACCTTGTCTCAAATGCGACCCGCTCGCTGTCCGTTCTCTACCTGCGGCGTCGTCTTGCTCCGAATTGGTGGGCATTGGGGACGTTCTTAGAGTAGTCATTGGGGACGTTCTTAAATGACTAGTCAGAAATGAGCGTGGATAATCTCCCGGTTTTGGCCTGTGTGCGGGCTCAAAGTGGGAGATTATCCGCGCTCGCTTTAATTTGCCTGGGCTGCGATGCCTATCTAATCGGCTCGGCGTCTTCCCTGAGAATCGAAAGATACTCTTCATACCCGTACTGCCGGTATCTCTGTCTTGACTCGTCGAGAGGACGGAGGATACCCAATTCTTCAAATGATTTGACGAGCGAGCTCGCGGTACTCCTGCCGATATCGAGTTGGGCAGCGATGAATGCGGTGTCGACGATGGGGTGCTCTTCAAGAATGCCCAACAGCCTTTGCCCGTTTGCAGCAGTCCTTCCGAGATTTTCGGTAATGGTTGCTGTGGAACGGTTATGGAGGTCAACAAGGTTTTTTAAAGACCCTACCGAGTCCTTCGCACTCTCGAGAAGACTGTTGCAGAAAAACTCTATCCATTCCTCGTAAGTGCCTCTCTCCCTTACGGATGTGAGTTGCCGGTAGTACTCGCTTCGATTTTTCTTGAACTGGAACGATGGATAGAACAAGCAAGAATGAAGAACGCCATCATTGATGAGCATAAGTGTAATGAGAAGCCTGCCCAGGCGACCGTTTCCGTCTAGGAATGGATGGGCAGTTCCAAATTGGTAATGGACGAGCGCCGCCCGCACAATCGGATCCATTTCGACTTGAGGCTCATTGATAAAGCGTTCGAGGTCCTGGAGCGTGTTGCTCAAATCTTCAATGTTTGGAGGGACAAACGATGCGGTTGCAATGGTGCAGCCTGAGGGGCCAATCCAGTTTTGTGAGGAGCGCAGCTCGCCTGGATTCTTCTCCGTTCCGCGCACTCCGTCCAGCAGGACCGCATGAACTTGCCTAAGAAGTCTCGTGCACAAGGGCATCTTTTTGAGCAGTTCTACGCCGCGGTCGACAGCACGGACGTAATTCACGACGTCTGCGACATCTTTATGATGGAGTTGTGTTTGCGATGGACTAAGTAGGTCGTCAAACGTGCACTGGGTTCCCTCAATTTGCGAAGAAAGGAGTGCTTCTTTGCGCACGTACATTGTCAGATACATGTCGGCGTTGGGAACAAAGTAGAGCATGCCTTCAAGCTCTCCAAGCATTCGTGAGCATGCGGAAAGCGTGCGATAGGTTTCCTCGGTGAGGTTTAGCTGCCTCAATGATTGCAAGGGCGTTGGAAAAAACGAATAGTAAGCCAATTTCCCCGATAGATTATTGCGGAGCGTTCCCTGGCCGTTCTCCTCGATTTGCATCGCGCCCTCCATATCTTTAGTGCCGGAAACTCGTTATTAGGCTAATCATATCAATTCTAATAACGAGTTTAAGGATTAAATAGTTATTAGAATTGATGTAAACAATCTAATGATGAGAAGTCGTTATTACTTGACCATGGAGCTCGGCTTGGTACAGGGGGGGTTATCCAAAATGAGAGCGGATAATCTCCCGTTTTTGGCTCGGTGACGGCCTCAAAGTGGAAGATTATCCACGCTCGTTAGTTAAGCGTCCGAAAATCCACACTCGCCAAACCTACCAAAAAGGGATGGGTTTATTTTGGCACGTTTCGGTCGGTATCAGGAAGTGCCAGGGACAGGGCGGCGGCAGGACTCGAGAGCGAAAAGAAGTATCGGGTTTGGTGCGCCCGCTTCTGCCCGTCCCGTGCACAGGCGATACTCGGCTTATCGACCCGCGATGCAAAGGAGACGCTCATCCCACGAGCACTACCGGGAAGGGCTCGCGATTCGAGTCCCCACCTTAGCATTTGAATCATTTAGCACTATAATCACCATAGGCATGCGCATAACGTTGCGCTTAATCAAGAGGAGAAAACGTATGGGTCTGTTTGACATGTTCAAGAAGAAGGCTGAGCCCGCGGCTGCCGCTGTCCCGGCCTCCATCTCTGCTTCTGCCGGCGCCGACGTGCTGTGCTCGCCCGTCAAGGGCAAGGTCATCAAGATGGCCGACGTGCCCGATCCCGTCTTTGGTGGCGAGGTTCTGGGCAAGGGCTGTGCCGTGTGGCCCGAGGATGATCTGGTCTACGCTCCCTGCGACGGTAAGGTGACTGTCACCATGGGTCACGCCGTGGGCCTGCAGTCCGATAGCGGCATCGAGGTTCTGGTGCACGTTGGCGTCGACACCGTCAACATGAACGGTGATGGCTTCGAGGGCTTCGTCAAGGCCGACGACGTTGTGAAGGCTGGTCAGCCCATACTCAAGATCGACCGCGCCAAGATCGCCGCTGCCGGTTACAAGGACTGCGTCGTGGTGGCCGTGTCCAACACCGCCGAGTTTGCTGACGTCGAGCTCGCCGTCGAGGCCGAGTCTGCCGTCGCCGCCGGTGACGCCATCGTTAAGGTCGTCCGCAAGTAAACTGCGGCATCCAAAGGCTGTGCGAGGGTGGTCGGGTTTTCCGGCCACCTTTTTTATTGCACCGCGGGAAAGCGTTTTATTGCACGTTGGGCGGGCTTGCAAACCGTTCGGACGCTAAAACGAACCGACCGTGCCTTCGCGTTGCCGAGGGTGTTCATAAGTGGATAGTATGGGCTTACTTATTACAACGTGCGCCGCGTCTTGGAAGCGCAGCGCCGCTGATTGGGAGGAACAACATGAAAAAGAAGCTTCTGCTTGCGCCCCTCATGGCCGTCTTGGTTGCATGTGTGGTCGTGCTTTCCGGTTGCGGAGGCCCTTCGATCGAGAAACTCATCACCGAGGATCTTACGACTCAGTTTGACGAGGTCAAGAACGGTGGCGACGACTTTCTCTCTGGTCTGGAGGAAGCTTCGGGCGACGAGTTCGAGCAGCTGGGTATCGATCCCAAGGAGTATGCCAAGACCTATCTCGAAGGCTTTGACTACAAGATTGGCGACGTGACGGTCGACGAGGACAAGGGTGCCGCGACCGCCGAGGTCTCCATCACCTGCAAGTCCATGAACAAGATCGTCGAGGACTTTTCCACCCAGTATCAGGAGAAGGTCGCCGCGCTTGATACGGTTCCTTCCGATGACGAGCTGTACAAGATGGCCGGTCAGGTTATGGTCGATGTGACCAAGGCCACCGAGCCCAGGAAGACCACGGTTATCTTCAAGTACACCTGCAACGACGACGGCGAGTGGTCTGCCGACGACTCCGTCAACTCCGAGATGATGGATGCAATGCTGAGCTAGTTCGTTGCGGCGTTTTACCAAACGCCGCAACTGCTCGACGCTGCGCGGGCACCAGAGCGACAACTTGTCATTCAAAGAGGACGGCATGACCAGAAGGTCTATGCCGTCCTCTTTTCATGCCAATTTGTTCGCTCTGGTGCCCGCTCGCTGTCAGTCCTCTACCTGCGGTGTTGCCATTGTTGGGGTAGTCGTTGGGGACGTTCTTAAATGACCAGGCGGCAGCTGGGGACGTTCTTTTTCTGTCGGCAGTTGGGGACGCTCCTTGTGCCAGCGTTGCATCGAGTGCTTGGAAAACCGCGACCCGGTTTTTGGCCGAATAGTGGGTCGCATTTTCCGGATGGGGTGGGTTGCGGAAAGTGCGACCCGGAATATTGCTCTGAAACGGGATGCGGTTTCCCTGATGAGTCTCAAACGGAAAGCGCATCCCATTCCGGAGCTCCAAAACGGGATGCGCTTTCCGCGCGGAAGAATTGTCGCAGCTGCGTTAAGCAGTGTCGCTCGTTACTCGCCCAGAATCAGCGCCGCGAGCTCTGCCTGGCTGTCCACCACGTAGTCGGCGCCGGCGGCCTCCAGCTCTGCGCGGCCGCGGAAGCCCCAGCTGACGCCTGCGCTCTTAAGGCCGGCGTTGTGGCCGGTCAGGATATCGACATTGGAATCGCCCACATAGAGCGTGGTTGCCGGATTGGCGCCCAGCTCCTCCATCACATGCAGCGTGACGGGTGCTTCGGGCTTGGGCGGAAACGCATCGACACGGCCCTGTACCAGCGCAAAGCGCTCGGAACCAAAATACTTCTCGATAAGCGGAGCCGCCGAGATGTGGTCCTTGTTGGTGAGCACGGCAAGCTGCACGCCCGCGGCACGCAGGCGGTCGAGCATCTCGATTGTGCCGGCATAGGGGGCGGTGTGGTCCTCCTTGTGCTCGCCGTAGTAAGCCCTAAACTCGGCAAGCGTTTGCTCAAACATACGGTTGTCGCCCGCATACTCGGCAGGCATAAAGCGCTCAACCAGCTTGAGCATGCCGTTTCCCACCTTGTAGCGGTACTCGTCAACGGCAAACGTGGGCCAGCCGTGCGCCTCGCAGGTATGGTTGCCGGCGGCCGCCAGGTCCTCGAGCGTGTTGAGGATGGTGCCGTCCAGGTCAAAGATCACATGGGAAAAAGCTGCTGCCATGAAAGCTCCCGTCATTGGGTTTAAAACGCACCTCATAATACTGGGCGTTCGCGTCTGGTGTGGTTGGAATCTGAACATCTCCAGGGATATCAGGTGACATCGCGCCAATCATGCGATTCCGTCCTAGCAAATTCTCGGCAGCTGCTCTCCCACGAGCATGTCGAGGATGCGGGTCGAGCCCCAGCCGGTGCGCACGCGCACGGCGGGACGGGAGCCCTCGGCAAGTGGCAGCACGCGACCGATGATGGCGGCATTCTCGCCGTAGCGGGCGGCGCGCATGGCGGCCAGCGCGGCATCGGCCTGCTCGGCCGGCACCACGGCGACCATCTTGCCCTCGTTTGCTACCTGCAGCACATCGTAGCCGAGCATCTCGCAAGCCGCCTGCACATCAGGACGCACGGGCACGGCATCCTCGTCGACCTCCATGGCAACGCCGCTGGCTTGGGCAAACTCGTTGAGTGTGGACGCTAGGCCACCGCGCGTGGGGTCGCGAAAGCAACGCGTGCCGGGCGCTGCGGCCAGAACGTCGGCAATCAGGTGGTTGAGCGGCGCGGCATCGCTTTCGATCGTGCTCGAAAACGCCAGGCCCTCGCGTTGGCTCATGATGGCGATACCGTGGTCGCCCAGTGTGCCCGACACCAGAATGACGTCGCCGGGGCGGCAGTTGGCGCCGCTGAGCGCCACGCCCGTGGGAACCTCGCCCACGCCGGCGGTATTGATGTAGACGCCGTCGGCCCCGCCGCGCTCGACCACCTTGGTGTCGCCCGTGATTATGGACACGCCCGCCTCATGCGCCGTTTCGGCCATCGTCTGCACAATCTGGCGGAGCTTATCCATGGGATAGCCCTCTTCGAGGATAAAGCCGCACGATAGGTAGCGCACGTTGGCGCCCGAGGTCGCTACATCGTTAACGGTTCCGCACACGGCTAGGCGGCCGATGTTGCCACCGGGGAAGAACTGAGGCGAGACTACAAAGCTATCGGTCGACATGGCGATGCGCCCGCTCGCGGGCAGTGCGGCGACGCCGGCGTCGTTGCCCTCGAGCAGCTCGGGCGACCCAAAGGCATCCAAAAAGACCTCGTCGATGATGCGTTTCATCATCTGGCCGCCAGAGCCGTGGCCCAGCAAGACAGCGCTATCGGAGATACTATGGGACATATCGAAAACTCCAATCATGGGAGGTGTCAGCGCGCGGGGGCGTTCGGGCTAGACTCGGTAACGGTAGTATGCTGCGCAGCTGCCCTCGGAGCTCACCATGCAGGGGCCGACGGGATGCTCGGGCGTACAAGCGTGGCCAAAGAGCGGACAGCTGCTCGGCGTAATGGCCCCGCGCAGCACGTCGCCGCAGCGGCACCCACGCGGCTCGACCGTCGCCTCAACGGGCACGTCAAAGCGAGTGCGGGCATCAAAGCGCGAGAACTCGGGGCGGATGGAAAGGCCCGAGTTGGCAATCGGCCCCAGTCCGCGCCACGTGGTGTCGCATGGCTCAAACACCTGCTCGACCAGCTGGCGCGCCACGGGGTTGCCGTCTGCGTTAACGCCACGGCGGTAGGCGTTGTCGATCGCGGGCCTGTCCTCGACAACCATCTGGACCAGCATGCAGATGCCTTGCAGGATATCGACCGGTTCAAATCCCGTGACCACGCCCGGGGTATCGAACTCGTCGACCAAAAAGCTAAAAGGCGCCAAGCCCGTGATGGTGGCGACGTGCCCCGGCAGGATAAAACCGTCGATGGCGGTCTCGGGATCGTTGGCGATGGCGCGCAACGCCGGCGGCGTGGTCTTGTGGGCGCAATAGACCGAGAAGTTCTGGAGCCCGCGTGCATCGGCCTCCAAAATGGCGGCGGCGATGGTGGGCGTCGTAGTCTCAAAGCCCACGCCCATAAAAATGACCGGGCGATCGGGGTTTTGCTCGGCAATGTCGAGCGCGTCGAGCGGGGAGTACACAATGCGAATATCGCGCCCCGCCGCCTTTTGCGCAGAAAGTGAGGTGGACGATCCGGGCACGCGCATCATGTCGCCAAAGGTGGTGATGATGGCGCCGTCTATGTTGGCGAGCGCGATTGCGTGGTCGATGTCGCGGTTGGCGGTGACGCAGACGGGGCAGCCCGGTCCGCTCAGCAGCTTGAGCCCGGCTGGCATAATGGAGCGAAAGCCATAGCGGCCGATGCTCACGGTGTGCGTGCCGCAGACTTCCATAAGGTTGATGGCGCGGTCGCCGACAAGCTCATGAATGCGCTCGATGAGCTCGCGAGCCAGCTTGGGATTGCGGAATGCCGAGAAGTCGATACCGGCGCGAGCCGGTTGTTCGGGCGCCACTAGTAAGCCTCCGCCGGGTTGGTGGCAAGCTGGTCTTCTTCGACCAGCTCGGACATGGCATTAACAAGCTCGAGCGTTTCCTGTGCTTCCTGCTCGTCGACGATCTGGATGCCAAAGCCGGCGTGTACGAGAATATAGTCGCCAACCTGCGCCGTCGGCACGAGTCGCAGCGACACGGGGCGCTCGATGCCCATCATGTCGACGGTGGCCTTGAGGTCGTCGTCGCGTTTGACTACTTTGCCGGGAACGGCAAGGCACATATTGTTCCCCTTTTATACGCTTTGCGCTGGATGGGCGCTTAATAATCCATCAGTTGATGGTAGCGCTCGCGGGGTTCGCGGGCAAACGCGTTACGCCTGTGAGACGGCTGGGCGCGGCGGCGTGCGAGGGCAAGCTACTGTGATGCGGTCTGCGCAAGACGAGCGCTTGCGACCGCCGCCTGACCGTAGGCGATGCAGCCGTCATTGACGGGTACGGTGTGGGGGACCAAGATAGCAAGGCCCGCGCTTTTGAGCTCGCGGGTGAGGAGCTGAAGCAGAAGTCGGTTCATGAACACGCCGCCCGAGAGCGCGACGGTGTCGATGCCCTCGCGCACGCAGATATCGCTGGCGATGCGCGCCGAGGAGCGCGCGACGGCGACATGGAAGTCGAGCGCGAGCCTGTCGGCGGGCGCTCCGGCTTCAATTCCCTCCAAAAGTGCCACAAAGAGTGCTTTCTGGTCCAGAACATAGGAGCCGTCCAACCACGATGGGCCAGATGCGAAATAGCCGGCGTTGTCGTCGGGAAAATGGGTGATTTCGCTGTCGAGCGCGCGCCAGGCGGCGGCTTCGAGTTCTATGGCGGGTTCGCCCTCGTAGGTTGCCTTGTCGCAGATGCTCAGAATCGCTGCCGCGGCATCAAAGAGACGTCCCATGCTGCTGGTATGCGGGCTGTTGATGCCGCGCTCGATCATGGTGGCTGTCACGCTGCGCGTTTGCTCGTCGAGACTGTCCAAAAGCCGAGCGGCACCTGGGTGCTCGAGCAGGCCGAGCTCACTGAGCAGGGCAAAGGCGTTGCGGCGGGCATCGCGCACGGAGGCCGCCCCGCCGGGGAGTGCCCAGGTGCGCAAATGCGCGGCGCGCCCAAAGCCGCCAAGACTGGCAACAAGAAACTCGCCGCCCCAAATGGTCCCATCGGTGCCGGCGCCGGTGCCGTCAAAGGCGATGCCAAGGACGCGCGCGTCGGTTGTAAGCTGGCCCGCGGCGATGGCCTCGGCCATTACGCTCGCGATATGCGCATGATGGTGCTGCACCTCGACGAGCGGCAGATTGCATTTTTGTGCCTGCTCGCGCGCCCACTGGCCCGATAGATAGCTGGGGTGTAAATCGCAGGCCAAGGCGGCAGGCGCCAAGTCAAAGAGATCTTCCAAGCGCGTGCGCGCGGCGTTCCAGGCATCGAAGGTCCCGCCGTTTTCAACATCGCCGATATGCTGCGACACAAAACAGGTTGCCTCGCCGTTCGTCCCTTCACGCGTGAGCGCAATCGTGGCCTTTTGTTGTGGCCCGCAGGCGAGCACGCAGGACGGAGCGCCGTCGAGCGCCGGCAACGGCAGCGGCTGGGGTGCATATCCGCGAGCGCGGCGAACGGGCATAACGATGCCGTCGACCACGCGTGCCACGGAGTCGTCGTAGCGCGAGAGGATCGCGCGGTCGTTACCGAGCAACGCGTCGGCAATGCCGGCGGCAACGAGGCGCTCCCAGGCAAGATCGTCATCGGTCTCGATGGGCTCTTCGCTCAGGTTGCCGCTGGTCATGACGAGCGCGTGCATACCGTGCGACGCTGCAGCTGCAAGCAGAAGATGCTGAAGCGGGGTGTAGGGGAGCATAACGCCAAGTTCGGGCAGGTCGTGCGCGACGGACGGTGCGAGTACGAGGGCGTCGGGAGAATCGCCGTCGTTCCCGCAAACAGCACGCCGGCGCAGCAACACGATGGGGCGAATGCTGCCGGCCAGCAAGCCGCGCTCAACATCGCTGACATGGCATAGGAGTTCAACGTCAGCAAGGTCGCGCACCATGACGGCAAGTGGTTTGTTGCTGCGGCGTTTGCGACGGCGTAACTCGGTCACCGCCTGCTCGTTGGCAGCGTCACAGGATAGATGGAATCCGCCCAGGCCCTTGATGGCGACGATGCCACCGCTGGCCAGCAGCTCAACGCAGCGCTCGATAATGGCGTCGCTGGCCTCGCATGTGGTGCCGACGGCTGGTGTCGCGGACGAATTCCCGCACGCATCGCCGTTCACAGCCTCGCGCCACGTAATATGCGGCCCGCAATCAAAGCAGGCATCGGGCTGTGCGTGAAAGCGACGGTCGAGTGGATCGGCATACTCTGCGGCGCAGGCGGGGCACATGGGAAAGCGATCCATCGAGGTGGCCGCTCGGTCATAGGGCAGCGACCGGATGATGGTAAAGCGCGGCCCGCAGTTGGTGCAGTTGATAAAGGGGTAGTGATAGCGTCGGTCGGCGGGGTCGAACAGCTCGCGCAGGCAATCGTCACAGGTAGCGATATCGGGCGAGACAAGTGTGGTGTGCGCGGTCTGGTCCTGCGATGCCACAATGTGAAAGCCCTGCTCATTGGCAGTGCTCCAGCCGCTAGGCTCCAAATCCGCAATATCGACTCGCTCAACGCGAGCCGCCGCGGGCGCATGCTCAGAAAGCGCGGCAACAAAAGCATCGAGCGCATCGGCCGGAGCGTGCGCCTCGATATGCACGCCGTCGCCCGCATTGAGCACCCATCCGCAAATGCCATGCGCCATGGCCTCGCGATACACAAACGGTCGCATGCCAACGCCCTGCACAATGCCCGTTACATGGATATGCGCATGCCGCATGCGACCCTCCTTCGTTGAAATGTGTGCTGTTACAGCCCCAGGCTCTGCTTGGTGGCGGCGCACGTGAGCTCGCCGTGCTTAACGCCGCGCAGGCCCAGCAGGCGGTCGGACAGTTCGTAGACGCGCTCGCCGCGACCCTTGAGCGCCAGGATCTCCAAGCAGTTGTGGTGATCCAGATGTACGTGCATGGTCGATACGATCTCGTCGGTGTAGTCGTGCTGCACTTCGTCCAGACGGCGCGTCAGGTCGCCGGTATGGTGGTCGTAGATCATGGTGAGCGACCCGATAACATGCTCATCGGGCGTGCGCATCTGCTCTTTGGCGATCGAGGCGCGAATCAGGTCGCGCACGGCCTCGGAGCGGTTGGCCACGTCGCCGCGGCGCGCGATCTGTTCGTCAAAACGGCGCAGCAGGTCGTCCGGTGCGGTAACCGAAAAGCGGACCAGCTCGGAGCCGGAGCCACTACAGTGGCAGCCTGCGTCACCGTCCGCCCCGTGCGGATGCTCGTGCTCGTACCCGCAGCCGTGCTCATGTTCGGCCACGTTACACCAGCTTCACGGAGCCGACGGAGTTGTGGTCGGCCTCGATGGCTTCCTCGTAGCCCTCGAGCGCGTCATGCGCCTCGTGCAGCGCGGCCATGGCGGCCTCGAGCTTGGCGCCGATGCGCTCCATGTCAAAATTCTCGGTCGCATGCAGCAGCTGATGGCTCCACTCATGAGCGAGCTCGATGGTGTCGTCGACCTGTTTGACGCTCATGGCAAGCTGACTCATGTTCATTCCAACATCATGCATGGGAAATCTCCTTTTGTATGGGGCAGTTCAGTGGTTCAGATTTTACTACGCCCGCTCTGCGCGCAGTTGCATAAGAAAACGGGTACGAGTCTGTGCGACCCGCACCCGTTCACTGGGGGCTGTTTGTGACTACCATACTATCCGTGGTTGCACTCGGTGCATCCAGAAGTCCGGCGAGCGGTGCAAAAGCGCTCATAGACGGCGAGTAAGTAACAAGCGTATTACAGATGCTTCTCCAGCAGCGCCTGCAGCCTCGCCTTGGGCAGAGCGCCAACCGAGCGGTCAATCTCCTCGCCGTTCTTAAACACAATCAGCGTGGGGATGCTCATGACGCCATACTTCATGGCCAGGTCCTGGTTGTCGTCGACGTTGCATTTGGCAACGGCAAGCTTGCCCGCCAGCTCATCGGCAACCTCGTCAACGATGGGCGAGAGGGATCGACAGGGCCCGCACCACGGTGCCCAAAAATCGACCAGCACGGGCAGGCTGTCGTTAACGATGGAATCGAAGTTCTCGGGGGTAATCTGATTAATGTCAGCCATGGTGACCTCCATAATGCGACGCGGCTTGGCCGCGTAAAACTCAGTACGACCGTGCTTATACCCAGCCGCCCGCAAAGCAACCACTCGCGGGCAGCTCTTTTATATAATGGTGGGCACGCAAACGATTGGAGAGCGCATGTCCACGTCACAAAGCCAGAAAAAAGAAGCCATCGCCCAGGCGGCCGAGCAGGAGCTCACATCGCTTGCGGTCCGTGGCGTGCGTATCGCGGGCAACGCGTGCTCGCCGATCGTTCTGGTCAAAGGCGATTTGGACGAGGCCGAGCGTTCGGGTGGCGAGCTTGCTGCCGGCCCGGATGGCGCGGCGTTGCGCAAGGCGCTTGGGGCCATCGGCTACGCGCCCGAGGATTTTTGCGTGCTGGCAAGCGTCGCCGGCGTGGGTGACGGAGCGGTCGCGGTGGGCGAGACTCTGCCGTGCGAGCTGTTCCGTGAGGCGCTTGAGGCTTTGGACCCCGAGGCGGTGCTGCTGCTCGACAACAACGCGGCTGACGCCATGCGCGAGACCTACGCCGATATGCTCGTGGCGATCGATGACTTCGACACCGCCATGCTCAAGCCCGGCTTGATCGCCCATGTGCAGGGTCGCCGCGTGCTCGCGCTCGACGGTTTTGAGGCGGCGCTCACTGACAAAGCCGCCAAGCAGCGCATGTGGGCATACATCAAGCAGCTGACCCCGGCGGCCGCTCCGCTGTAGCGGATTGGCGCCGGTAAGGCGGCCCTGACGGGTCGAGCGCGGCGCCGGCTTATCGCGTCCCTACATCACAGCGCGCAGCTCAAACCGATCGCCGTTAATGCGGAACTGACAGTTGCCGTTCATGCGCTCCACGGCAAGTTTGATGCTCCTGGTGCCAAAGCCGTGGCCCGCATGCCGGGTCACGGGCATGCCGTCGACCATGCGCGGCGCGCGGTCAAACGTGTTGGAAACTAACAGCAGCAGCTGGCCGTCCTCTAATCGCAGGTCAAAGTCGACGAATCGCTTTCCTTGGGGTGCGGCGCTTGCGGCGGTGATAGCGTTTTCCAAGGCATTTGAGAGCACGCTAAACAGGTCGGCGTCACCTACGTGGATGGTTTCGGGTACGGCGGCGCGCAGGTTGGCGGTAATGCCGTTTCTATTGATATCCGAGTTAAATGACGAAAGCGCGATGTTTACGGTCTCGTTGGCACAGAAGCGGCGTACGGCGGTGCGGTCGCCGGCTTCGCAGAGTTCGTCGATGCGTTTGAGCGCCTCGTCGGTGTGGCCCTCCTCAATTAAAGCGGCCAGGCCGCGTAGGAAGTGGCGCATGTCGTGGCGAAGAATCGACAGCTCGCGCCCAGATTGACGCCAAGCCTCGAGCTCTTTGATGGCGGCGCTGTCGCGGGTTTCGAGCATCCAGCGCTCTCGCTCGGCGGTTTCCTTTTCTTCGTATTCGCGCAGGTAAACGGCAAGAAACATAAAATAGAAGGCACAGAGCGCAAATGACAAAAACTCAACCGTCACCACCGAGCCCGAGTGGAACAGCGTGGTGTAGACGTTGGTGGCATAGTCAAAGACGTAATAGACGAGCGGCAGGATTAAAAGGATGCCCAGCTCGGTGGTGCTTTTAATCGCCAAGCGCGGGCCGATGTCGCCGGCCCAATGCAACAGGACGGCAAAGACGGCGAGTGTGGTCGCGATGCGCGCCAGATAGTACGCGATCTGAGAATCGGTTGCGGCAAATGCGGCAATGCCCATCCAATTGCTGAACTGGCAGCTCAGATAGGCACTCGTAATGCCGAGCACGGCAAGCAGCGGGCTCAGGCGGTAGCGCGCGCACAAATAGATGACGAGCGGCAGATGCACGACGAGCGGATATACCTGGCGGGCGAAAAGCTCGCCGCCGACGGCATTGGCGAGGCCAAATGCGCATCCAGTTACGGCACCGACCAGCACCAGTTCAAGCGCATGACGCCGGTTGATCTCGATACCGCACAGCGCCGCCGAGGCAAAGACGCCAAAGAGCAGCGTCGTGGCGTGGTGGATTGCCCAAAGGACCATTTCGACCGAGGAGACCATCAGTGTCTCCCACCCTCAAAGCGAACCGCAAAGTAGGCGTCTTGGAATCCCTGCTTGCAGCTGCGCGAAAGCGGGATGCACGCGCCCGAGCGCATGACGATGTCCGTGCGGTCAAAGTGATCGATATTGCGCAGGTTGACCTGGTAGCTGCGGTGGCATTTAAAGAAGGTGGCATTTTGCGCCAAACGGTCCTCGACGCTGCGGAACGATTCGAGTGCCTCGATATCGCGTCCGTCGCGCAGGTGGAAGACCACGTGCTTGTTGCGCGCCTCGGCATATTCGATGTCAGACAGGCGCAGGGCGTGGTAGCCAAAGGAAGTTTTGATCACGAGCTCGTCGGTTGCCGCCGGGCGCATGCTCGAAAGCTCGTCGAGTAACTGCGCCAGGCGTTCGTAAGTCACGGGCTTGAGCAGATAGTCGAAGGCGCGGACCTCGTAGGATTCCAGCGCGAACTCGGGCGACGAGGTGAGGAACACCAGGCGCACGGCGGTGTCGGCCTGGCGCAGTTCGCGTGCGGTGTCCATGCCGTTGACGGGCGGCATGATCATGTCGAGCAGAATGATGTCGGCGCGCGATGCGGCATGGCGGGCCAGCAGGTCCTCGCCGCGTGTGACGAGCGCAACATCGACCGCCGTGCCCGTCTCGGTCGACCAACGGTCGATCATCCGGTGCAGTCTATCTAGAAAAGCGACATCATCGTCGCAGGCAATAATCTTGAGCATTCGGCCCCCTTAAGTAGTTCGATTTTGCCACATCGGGTACGCGCCGCTTGCGGGGGTGCGGACCGTTTGCGCCCCACGGCGTGCAACTCGCGCCAAGCGGTATTGCGGTGGCGAAAGATGCCTCCTGCGCCATCGAGAGCTCAGCTATCCTCAGCTTGCCAGTTCGAATATGGACCTGCCACATGATTGAATCTTTATTTCAACTTTACACCTAGGTTTACAGCTGTCTTGTCAGCTGTAAACCTAGGTGTCATACTAAAGCCCCAAGATTCGCCAAAAGAGAGGGGCCTTGATGGCACAGAGCGCGAACATGGATGCGTCGGAGCTTGCACGCGATATCGCGGCCGGCTTGGCATCGGCAACGACGGCAACGGAGCGTGCGGCACTGGTGCCCGCAGAGCTCGTCGAGGCCATTCAGCAACTAAAAACCCAACGTGACGCGGTGATCCTGGCGCACTATTACGTGGCGCCCGAGGTCCAAGCCGTTGCCGATTACGTCGGCGATAGCTTCTACCTGGCAAAGCTCGCCAAGAGCCTGCCGCAGCAGACCATCGTGTTGTGCGGCGTGGAGTTTATGGGCGAGAGCGCCAAGCTGCTCAATCCCACTAAGACCGTGCTGCTGCCCGAGCCGGGCGCAGACTGTCCCATGGCGCACATGGTCAAGCGCGAGACGGTTGACGCGGCGCGCGCCGAGTACGGCGACGACCTGGCCGTGGTGTGCTACGTCAACTCCACGGTCGAGATCAAGAGCTGGAGCGACGTGTGCGTCACCAGTTCCAACGCCGTTAAGATCGTGTCCGAGCTGCCGCAGCAGCATATCCTGTTCATTCCCGACCAAAACCTGGGACGCTTCGTAGCCGAGCAGGTGCCGCAAAAGCACGTCATCCTCAACAACGGCTACTGCCCACGCCATCACATCATCACCGTCGAGCAGATCGTCGACGCGACGGAGGCCCACCCCGACGCGCTCGTGCTGGCGCATCCTGAGTGCAAGGCCGACGTTCTGGCCGAGGCCGACTACATCGGCTCCACCGCCGGCATCATCAAGTATGCCGAGGAGTCCGACGCGAGCGAGTTCATTATCGTGACGGTCCGCGGCATGCTCTACGAGCTCGAGCGCCGCTGCCAGGGCACCGGCAAGAAGTTCTATTTCCCCGCGGTGCAGCCCACCTGCGTCAACATGGACCTCATCACGCTCGAAAAGCTCGTGCGCTGCCTGGAGACGGGCGAGGGCGAGGTGCAGATCGGCGTCTCGGACGAGGCAGCAGACCAGGCCAAGCTCACGCTCGACCGTATGCTCGAGTACGCAGCACGCTAGAACAATGTTGCATGAGGGACGGTCCCTTATGTCACATTCAAGGGAGAGGATTCCTGTGGAAACCAAGCAATACCCCGATATGGAGTGCGACGTCGTCATTGCCGGCTGCGGCGTGGCGGGTCTGTACGCGGCCCTCAATCTGCCGACGAGCACGCGCGTGATCATGCTCTCCAAGGGCGCGGTCGATGAGTGCGATTCGATGCTCGCGCAGGGCGGCATCTGCGTGCTGCCCGAAGGCTCGGACTACGATGCCTTCTTTGAGGACACCATGCACGCCGGCCACTACGAGAACCGCCGCGAGAGCGTCGACATCATGATCCGCTCGAGCCGCTCGGTCATCAACGACCTGCTAGCGATGGGCGTGGATTTTGAGCGCAAGGCCGATGGCAGTCTCGACTTTACCCGCGAGGGCGCACACAGCCGTCCGCGCATTGCCTTCCATGCCGATATCACCGGCAAGGAGATCACAACTAAGCTGCTGCAGGCCGTCCGCAAGCTGGACAACGTGCAGATTTTTGAGCACGTGGCCATGACCGACATCCTAACGGGCGAGCGTGACGGCGCCACGGTGTGCACCGGCGTCGTCGCCGTTCCCGTGGACGAGAACAGCTCGGTTCGTCCTGCCGACGAGCTGGCAAATGCCGCCGAGGGCGTGCATGCCGGCGAGCCGTTTAAGATCCATGCCCGCCACACGCTGTGGGCGACGGGTGGCATCGGCGGCGTATACGACCATTCGACCAACTACCCGCAGCTCACGGGCGATGCCTGCTACATTGCTCAGGAGCATGGCATTAAGATGGAGCACCTGGACTACGTGCAGATCCACCCTACGGGACTGTTCTCACCGCAGCCGGGCCGCACCTTCCTGATCAGCGAGAGCTGCCGCGGCGAGGGCGCGATTTTGCTCAACGCCGCCGGCGAGCGCTTTACCGACGAGCTTCAGCCGCGCGATGTGGTCGCCGCCGCTATTCGCGAGCAGATGAAGCAGGACGGCACCGAGCACGAGTGGCTGAGCTTTGCCCCCGTCGAGCGTGATGTGGTGACCGGGCACTTTGCCAACATTCGCGCACGCTGCCTGGAGGACGGACGCGACATCTTGGACGAGCCCATCCCCGTTACGCCCACGCAGCACTACTTTATGGGCGGCGTGTGGGTCGACAAGGACGGCCGCACCTCGATGCCCGAGCTCTACGCTGCGGGCGAGACGGCCTGCAACGGCGTTCACGGCAAGAACCGCCTTGCATCAAACAGCCTGCTCGAAGCACTGGTCTGGGGTCGTCGCGCTGCTTGGCGTATGCGCACCGGCGAGTCGCTGGCCGTGGAGCAGGCGGGCGATCCCGCGCTCGATGGCCGTCATCGCGCCCTGAGCGCCGATACCCTGGCAATCGATGATTTGGCCCGTGCCGCCGGCACGCAGGCCGTGGAGGAGTAGACCATGAATCCCATTACTATGAAACTCGTCGTCGATGATCTGATTCTGCAGGCCCTGCGCGAGGACATTACCTTTGAGGACGTGAGCACGGCGAGCGTGTGCCCCACGGCGCGTCCCGCCACGGTGGAGCTTATCGCCAAGGCCGATGGCATCATCGCCGGCCTTGATGTGTTTGCCCGCACCTTTGAGCTGCTGGATCCGCAGAGCTCGGTGCTGCTCGACGTTGCCGATGGCGACGAGGTGCACGCCGGCGACCATGTGGGTCAGGTGCGCGGCGACGCGCGCGTGCTGCTTTCGGGCGAGCGCGTGGCACTCAACTACCTGCAGCGCATGAGCGGCATCGCTACCTACACGCACAGCATGGCCGCGGCGCTCGAGGGCACCAAGACCGTCCTCGTCGACACGCGCAAGACCACGCCGGGCATGCGCGTGTTTGAGAAGGCAGCGGTTGAGATCGGCGGCGGCAGCAACCACCGCTACAACCTGTCGACGGCCGTCATGCTCAAGGACAACCACATCGATGCCGCCGGTGGCGTGACGCGCGCGATCGAGATGGCGCGCGCCCATGCGTCGTTTACCACGACGGTCGAGATCGAGTGCGAGAACCTGGACATGGTACGCGAAGCCGTGGAGGCCGGTGCCGACATTATCATGCTCGACAACATGACCCATGACGACATGGCCGCCGCCATCGAGCTTATCGCCGGTCGCGCCAAGACCGAGTGTTCGGGCAACGTGGACGCCGACAATATTCGCTCCCTGGCTGATCTGGGCGTCGACTACATTAGCTCGGGGGCGTTGACGCACTCTGCGCCGATTCTCGACCTCTCGCTTAAGCACCTGCGTCTGCTGGACGGTAAATAATGGACGCCCGCGAGCGTCGCCGTGCCATCATGGGCGTGCTCGAGCGAGCCAAAGACCCCGTCTCCGGCAGCGCACTTGCTCGCGAGGTGGGTGTGAGCCGCCAGATTGTCGTGCAAGACATTGCCCTGCTGCGCGCCGATGGGCACGATATCGTGGCGACCAACCGCGGCTACGTGCTGCAGGAGGCCCCCAGCAGCCCCGCTGTGCCCACGCGCTTGGTCAAGGTTCGCCACGGCGTGGAGCAGGCGGGCGACGAGCTTACGAGTATCGTCGACGCGGGTGGCGCCGTGCTCAACGTGATCGTCAACCATCGTGTGTACGGCAAGATCACGGCCGACCTGGACATCCGCAACCGCCGCGATGTTGAGCGCTACCTGCACGATATCGAGAGCGGCAAGAGCTTTCCACTACTAACGGTGACGAGCGGCTATCACTTCCATCGCATTGCGGCAGAGGATGAGCAAACCCTCGACGAGATCGAGGCCATGCTCAAGGAAAAAGGCTACTTGGCGGACCTAATGCCCTACGAAGACGGCCTGTCCTAGTAACGACGAATGCAAAAGGAGGCCTCCGCGGCGATGCGGAGGCCTCCTTTTTGTGCACGGTGTACTTGTGAGTGTGCAGGTGGGGGAGTTGTTACTCCTCGACAATCTCGGTGATCGCGCCGGCGGGGCAAGCGTCCTGGCAAGCGCCACAGGCGACGCAGGAATCCTCGTCAGCGACGGTAGCGACGTCCTGGAGCTCCAGAACGCCAGCGGGGCAGGAGTCGACGCAAACGCCACAAGCGATGCACTCGTCGGCATCAATTACGGGATGAGCCATGGTAGTTTCCTCTCTGTTGACCGACGCTACAGGCGATGCACGCCGGTTTGATTCGGGCAAAAACATACCACGGGAGCGACCGTTTGCAATACCCTCTGGCCGGCATCTTCATACCGTTCGCCGAGTATGCCAAGGTTTACTAAAAAACGCGCAGGTGGGGCCGTTGAGCTGCGCAAATGTTAGCTAAAGGTGACTTGAAATATTGAGCTATTGAGCGCGCCTGCGGAAACTGCGACCCGGAATCTACGCTCAAATCGGGATGAGCTTTCCGCAAGGCGGCCCCAGGCACCCCCGGACGCAAACCTCAGCCATCTCTACATAGATCTCGATAGATTTGCCGAGAACTCAAACAGTGCGTCTACCTGCGCATTTAAGAACCTAAACTCTCAGCAATAAGAAATCTTATATGAATTGACTTAGATTTTGTATATTCCGGCCCATAAGGGGATACACTACATCCTGAAAGACAAGCCGAAGCGCCGCGCGACAGATCGTCGAGGCGGCGCGAACGCAAAAGAGAGAGGGAATTTCTAATGAGTAAGATTCTTGGTATCGACCTTGGTACTACTAACTCCGCTATGGCCGTCCTCGAGGGCGGTTCTCCGACCATTATCGTGAACGCCGAGGGCGACCGCACCACCCCGTCCGTCGTGGGCTTCCGTGCCGACGGCGACCGCGTCGTTGGTAAGGCCGCTAAGAACCAGGCTGTCACCAACCCCAAGAACACCGTGTTCTCCATCAAGCGCTTCATGGGCCGCAAGTACTCCGAGTGCACCTCCGAGATCAAGACCGTGCCGTATGAGGTCAAGGAGGGCCAGGGTGGCCGTGCCGTCGTCGACATCGAGGGCAAGGATTACACCGCCGAGCAGGTGAGCGCCATGACGCTCGCGAAGATGAAGGCCGACGCCGAGAAGTATCTGGGCGAGACCGTCACCGACGCCGTCATCACCGTCCCGGCCTACTTCAACGACGCCCAGCGTCAGGCCACCAAGGACGCCGGCAAGATCGCTGGCCTCAACGTCAAGCGTATCGTCAACGAGCCGACCGCTGCTGCTCTTGCCTATGGCCTGGACAAGCAGGGCACCGACCAGCGCATCCTGGTCTTCGACCTGGGCGGCGGCACCTTCGACGTCTCCATCCTCGACCTCGCCGACGGCGTGTTTGAGGTTCTGTCCACCTCGGGCGACAACCACCTGGGCGGCGACGACTGGGATCAGCGCGTCATCGATTGGATGGCCGATAAGTTCCAGCAGGAGAACGGTGTCGACCTGCGTCAGGACCCCATGGCCCTGCAGCGTCTGAAGGAGGCCGCCGAGAACGCCAAGAAGGAGCTCTCCGCCGCCCAGCAGACCACCATCAACCTGCCGTTCATTACCATGAACCAGTCCGGCCCGCTGCACCTCAACTACACGCTGACCCGCGCCGAGTTCGAGAAGATCACCCGCGACCTGCTCGAGCGCTGCAAGCAGCCTGTCACCAACGCCCTGCGCGACGCCAAGCTTAAGCTCTCCGATCTGACCGAGGTCATCCTCGTCGGCGGCTCCACCCGTATGCCCGCCGTCCAGGAGCTCGTCAAGACCATGACCGGCAAGCAGCCCAACATGTCCGTGAACCCCGACGAGGTCGTTGCCGACGGCGCTGCCGTCCAGGGCGGCGTGCTCACCGGCGACGTCGAGGGCATCCTGCTGCTCGACGTTACCCCGCTGTCGCTGGGCGTCGAGACCATGGGCGGCATCATGACCAAGATGATCGACCGCAACACCACGATCCCGACCTCCAAGACCGAGGTCTACTCCACCGCTGCCGACAACCAGACCAGCGTCGAGATCAACGTGCTCCAGGGCGAGCGCGAGCTTGCCCGCGACAACAAGTCGCTCGGTAAGTTCCAGCTGACCGGTATCCCGGCTGCCCGCCGCGGCGTGCCGCAGATCGAGGTCACCTTCGACATCGACGCCAACGGCATCGTCAAGGTCTCCGCTAAGGACAAGGGCACCGGCAAGGAGCAGCAGATCACCATTTCTGGCTCCACCGCTCTGTCCGACGACGAGGTCGATCGTATGGTCAAGGACGCCGAGGCTCATGCCGAGGAGGACAAGAAGCAGAAGGAAGAGGTCGAGGTCCGCAACCAGACCGACAGCCTGTGCTACTCCACCGAGCAGACCCTCAACGAGCTGGGCGACAAGGTTTCCGCCGACGTGAAGTCCAAGGCCGAGGCCGCTATCGCCGACGCCAAGAAGGCGCTCGAAGGCTCTGATGTCGAGGCCATCAAGGCCGCCGGCGAGTCCCTGCAGTCCGTGGCCTACGAACTGGCCCAGGTTGTCTACGCCGACGCTCAGCAGCAGACCGACGGTGCCGCCGGTGCCCAGCCTGCCGACGATGACGTCGTCGACGCCGACTACGAGGTTGTGGACGACGAGGACAAGTAATCATGTCCGCCCGTAAAGCTCGCACGGAGGCGGCTGCCGCTGGCGCCGCCCCCGTTGACTCTGAGGAGAAGGACGTGAAGATTCCCGTAGAGGCCGTCGACGATACCGAGGCCAACGAGGCCGAGGCCGCCGAGGCTGCCGAGAACCAGGTAGAGGATTCCAACAAGGAGGCGACGATGACCGAGGACGAGATGGTGGAAGCCGCTATCCGCGCCGGTGAAGAAGCCGCCGACAACGACTTTAAGCTCAAGTGCGAGCAGGCTCAGAAAGAGCTTGCCGACGTGCGCAATGAGCTCGATGCTGCGGCAGAGGCTCAGAAGGCCGCCGAGGACAAGGCAAAGGACGCCACCGAGCGTACCGCCCGTCTACAGGCCGACTGGGAGAACTTCCGTCGCCGCACCGCCAACGAGCGTATCGCCGAGCGCGAGCGCGCGACCGAGAAGCTTGTCACCGCGCTGTTGCCGGTGATTGACGATATCGAGCGCGCGATCGACCATGCCCGCAGTCAAGAGCTTTCCGACGACTTTAAGCAGTTCGTCGATGGCGTTGACGCGGTACATGCCAAGCTGCTCGACGTGTTTGCGCATGAGGGCGTTGAGCCCATCGACCCCAAGGGCGAGGCGTTCGATCCGCTCGAGCATCAGGCTGTGGGTCGCGTCGAGGACGCATCGCAGTACGACGAGACCGTCAACGATGTGTACCAGAAGGGCTACCGCATGGCGGATCGCATCCTGCGTTCCGCGATGGTGACGGTGACCTACGGTGGCGAGAAGCGCCCCGCACCGGAGCCCGAAGCGGCGCCCGAGGATGCTACGGCCGATACGGCCGAGAGCACCGAGGAGTAATTGAGAAGGGCCCCGGGGCAACACCCGGGGCCCTTTCTGGCCTAGTGCCATATGAAAGCATGAGCCGCCGCCCGCTGAGCGGCGGATGAAACAGGAGAGGAGCTACGATGGCTGCAGGCAAAACCTTCTATGACATCCTGGGCGTATCCAAGAGCGCCTCCGACAAAGAGATCAAGAGCGCGTTTCGTAAGCTAGCGCAAAAATATCACCCCGATGCCGGCGGCGACGAGGCCAAGTTCAAGGAGATCAGCGAGGCCTACGAGACGCTTTCGGACGAGAAGAAGCGCAAAGAGTACGACCAGATGCTCATGTTTGGCGGCATGCCGGGCGCAGGCGGCGCGTATGGCGGCGGCTACGGTGCCGGCGCGGGTGCCAGCGGCTGGGGCGACATCTTCGACAGCATCTTTAGCGGCAACGGCGCCTGGGGCAGCGATTGGGGCTCGGGCTTTGCCGGGGCTGCGGGCGCTGCCGGTGCCGGCGCTGGCCGCAGCCGTGCTCGCAAGGGCGGCGACCTGTCGCTGACCGTCGATGTGACGGCCGAGGACGCGTTTCGCGGTGTGACGCACAAGGTCACCTATCGCATTCCCTCGACAGGTGAGCAGCAGACCATTACGGTCTCGGTGCCCGCGGGCGCGGTCGACGGCGGTAAGCTACGCTACAAGCGTCGCGGCGAGTATGGCGTTGCCGGCGGCGAGCGCGGCGACCTGGTCGTGACCACGCATGTGGAGGAGCACCCGCTGTTTAAGCGCAAGGGCGCCGATGTGACCATGGAGGTACCGGTCTCGGTCTATGAGGCGGCGCTCGGCTGCACGGTGGACGTGCCGACGCCCGGCGGTGCGACGGTTCGTCTGAAGGTGCCCGCGGGTACCCAGACGGGCAAGAAGTTCCGCTTTAAGGAGATGGGCGCGCCTGACGTTAAGCATCGCGGCCGCACGGGTGCGCTGCTCGTCGAGATCAAGGTGCAGGTCCCCACGAACCTGTCCGACGATGAGCGCGATGCCATGACGAGGCTGCGCGAGGCCGACACGCGCGATTATCGCGAGAAGGTCAACCGTTACAAGGCGACGTACTAGGGCGGTCGTGGCGCACGCCCGCGCCCGCGGGCTTATGATGGACGATAACGAGACGGAAAGGGGTCAGGTAGCATGGCCGAGGACAATAGGAACAAACCGCTGTACATGATCAGCGTGGCGGCCGAGCTGACCGGCATGCACCCGCAGACTCTGCGCGTCTACGAGTCCAAGGGCCTGGTGAATCCTCAGCGCTCGGGCGGTAACACGCGTCTGTATTCGCGTGCCGATATCGAGCGTCTGGAACTCATCAACCAGCTGACCGACGAGGGTATCAACCTTGCCGGCGTGGTGCGCATCCTCGATATGAAGGAGCGTGCCGAGGAGCGCGAGCACGAGAACGAGAAGCTCCGCGCCCGCGTACGCCAGCTCGAGGACGAGCTGCACGAGTACAAGATGCAGAAGAAGATCACCGCCCTGGCCCCGCGCGACGGCTCAGTCAACCCCGAGCAAGTCATGCGCAAGCTTTTGGGCGCCGGCGGGGATTTGTAGTTACGCGGGTTTACCAACCCGCGTAACCAGTTGACGCTGCAAGCCCGCCAGAGCGGCAATCTGCCTTTCAACTTCGGCGGCATGATCAGAAGATCAATGCCGCCTCGTTTCAAGGCACCTTGCTCGCTCTGGCGGGCTTTCGCTGTCCGCGCCAAAATATCGGCGTTGCCATGGCCCGGATGCGGCACTTGGGGACGTTCCTCACTTTGGAAATACGGCCCGCTCGCTGTCCGTCCTCTACCTGCGGCGTTGCCTTGCTCCGGATGCGGGATGTAGTCATTGGGGACGTTCTTAAATGACTAGTCGAAGGGACACCCTTACACCAAATCTGCCGGCCCTCGCCGGGCTCGTCCTTTACTTTACCGAGATAAAGTGAACGTGCAGATTCGTAACCCACTCGCAACCGTTCTATGGCACGATATTGAACGAATGTATGCTATGCGCCCGAGCCTTTCGGGCAGAGTGGGAGACAGTATGGTTAAGCTGTACGAGGACGGCATCTACCTGCGCGGCGGCAGCGAGATTGTGCCTGCGGCCGAGGCTGCCGAGCGCGGTATTACGCAGACACCCGAGGATGCCAAGCGTGGCACCATCGCGTATTCGATCCTCCAAGCACACAATACGTCCGGCAACCCCGAGGCGCTCAAGATTCGCTTCGATGCCATGGCGAGCCACGACATCACCTTTGTCGGCATCATCCAGACGGCGCGCGCCTCGGGCATGGAACAGTTCCCACTGCCCTACGTGCTCACCAACTGCCATAACTCGCTGTGCGCCGTGGGCGGCACCATCAACGAGGACGACCACGTCTTTGGCCTTTCAGCGGCCAAGAAGTACGGCGGCATCTTCGTCCCGCCGCACATCGCCGTCATCCATTCCTTTATGCGTGAGAACTTCGCCGGTTGCGGCAAGATGATCTTGGGCTCCGACTCGCACACCCGCTACGGCGCCTTGGGCACCATGGCCGTGGGTGAGGGCGGCGGCGAGTTGGCCAAGCAGCTGCTGCGTGACACCTACGACGTCGCCTATCCCGGCGTTGTCGCCATCTACCTCACGGGCGCCCCGCGCCCCGGCGTCGGCCCGCACGACGTGGCGCTCGCCATCATCCGCGCCGTCTTTGCCAAGGGCTACGTCAAGAACAAGGTCATGGAGTTTGTGGGCCCCGGCATCGCGAGCATGACGACCGACTACCGTAACGGCGTCGATGTCATGACCACCGAGACCACCTGCCTGTCGAGCATCTGGGCCACCGACGAGGACACGCACACGTTTCTGACCATGCACGGCCGCGGCGACGACTACCGCGAGCTCAAGCCCGCCGATGTTGCCTACTACGACGGCTGCGTCGAGGTCGATCTGTCGAGCATCAAGCCCATGATCGCGCTGCCGTTCCATCCTTCCAACGGCTTTGAGATCGACGAGCTCAACGAGAACCTCGAGGACATCCTGCATGAGGTGGAGCTCGAGGCCGCTAAGATTGGCGAGGGCAAGACGCACTTTAGCCTGCTCGACAAGATCGTCGACGGCAAGCTGCACGTGCAACAGGGCGTTATCGCCGGCTGCTCGGGCGGCAACTACGACTCCGTGGTCCAGGCTGCCCGCGTGCTCAGGGGCGCCAACACCGGCTGCGGCGAGTTCTCGCTGTCGGTCTACCCCACGAGCCAGCCCGTGGCGCTCGAACTTACGCGCCGTGGCTATATCTACGACCTTATGGAGGCCGGCGCAATCGTGCGTACGGCATTCTGCGGCCCGTGCTTTGGCGCCGGCGACACGCCTGCCAACAACGGCCTTTCGATCCGCCACACCACGCGCAACTTCCCCAACCGCGAGGGCTCCAAGCCGGGCAATGGCCAGTTGAGCGCGGTGGCCCTGATGGACGCCCGCTCCATTGCGGCGACGGCTGCCAACGGCGGCGTCCTGACGCCGGCGACCGATCTGCCTGAGGAGACTTGGGACGAGGCCTGCGAGTACACCTTTGACGACGCGCCGTACAAAAAGCGCGTGTACTGGGGCTTTGGCAAGGCGGAGCCTGCCGACGAGCTGGTCGAGGGTCCCAATATCAAGCCGTGGCCCGCGATGGAGCCTCTCGGCGACGATATCCTGCTCAAGGTGTGCTCCAAGATCATGGACCCGGTTACCACGACCGACGAGCTCATTCCCTCGGGTGAGACGAGCTCCTTCCGTTCCAATCCGCTGGGTCTGGCCGAGTTTACGCTCAGCCGCCGTGACCCGGCCTACGTGGGTCGTTCCAAGGAGGTCGACGCCGTGGAGAAGCGCCGTGTTGCCGGTGAGGCCGCGGGCGACTTGGCCGCGCTCGATGCCGAGCTTGCCGGCGTGTTTAAGGCGCTGGCCGGCGCGGGCGTCGCTGCCGACGCCAAGGCGACCGAGTACGGCTCTATGCTCTATGCCAAGAAGCCCGGTGACGGTTCTGCCCGCGAGCAGGCCGCGAGCTGTCAGCGCGTCATCGGCGGTCTGGCCAACATCGTCCACGAGTACGCCACCAAGCGCTATCGCTCCAACGTGATGAACTGGGGCATGGTGCCCTTCCAGATGGAGGCCGAGCCCAACTTTGAGGTGGGCGACTACGTCTTTGTGCCGGGTATCCGTGCCGCGCTCGATGGCGACCTGAAGGACATCGCCGCGTACGTAGTGCGCGCCGACGGTGCGGTTGAACAGATTGAGCTCTATATTGCCGATATGACGGCAGAGGAGCGTGCCATCGTCAAGGCCGGCTGCCTGATCAACTACAACAAGTTCAAGGCCGCTGCCGAGTAACGTTGCTGTACGCCCCGGACACACCTTTCCCTCGTGCTCACGCGCTTCGCGAGGGTCGCCCGAGGGAAAGGTGTGTCCGGGGCTACCGCGACGTTCTCGTTGGGCCTTGAGGGGCGCTAATAAATAGACTTGCTTGATGCCGCCTCTGTTAATGGGGCGGCTTCTTTTTGTCGAAAACCACCACAAAGGGGACAGGCACCTTTGTGGTGGTGGGGGGCGAGCTCGATGTTGCCGTGCTCGTTGAACGACATTCTAATGAGCGTCCCTACAGGATTTCATCCGGGCTGGCGGGTTTGGTTGTTTTGGGGATGCCGAGTTTGGATGACGCGAAATCGTCAACATTGTCCTTAATTCCGTCTTTGGTGTAGACAGTGACCATATAGGTGCTGTGTCCGAATTCGCTCTTGTCGCGTGTTGCCCAGGCATCCCAGTAGGCGGCCCCGTTTCGCCCTTTGATTTTTCCGACACGGCGGAGTTCTGTTCGCTTTAATTTCCGGTTGCTATAGATGGTTCGACCGGCTTCCGCGGTGAGCCCGCACTGTCCAAGCAGCTTGTCGAGGACTTGGTTCATGTGGCGCTCATCGGTGTTTGGTGCGTAGTCGTAGGCGAGGGTGATGGAGTCGAGTGGCTGGTCGTCGATCAGATAGTTTAGCGCCTGAGGTTCAAGGCAGAAATAGGGGGAGCATCCGTCGACCTTGCCGAGCAACGGTAACTTGGACTGCCAACTTCCGGTGGGAATTGCATATTCGTAGAACACGCCACGGCAGACAAAGGAGAGCGAGGTGGCACGCGAGCCGGCGTCGATCATCCCGCAAAGATCGAAGGGCGAGGCGATACCAAAAGAAAAGGGCGTGATGACGATAAGGAAGAGCATCACGATGGGTATGGCGAGAATGGCGATGACGTTGCGACCGGTGGAATGAGACGGCTTCATATGCGCTCCTCGAGACAAAGATCTGTTGAGGATAGGCAGAAATGGATATGTTCAGAGAACAATTCAAGTTTAATCTCATGGCGCGAGATGGTCGACCGTTAGCGTCGAAAACCACCACAAAGGTGCCTGTCCCCCTTGTGGTGGTGAGGAGCACGCGGCTTCTTTTGGTAATAGTGCTGGCTGGCGATATCATTAGTGCAGGTGGCGAAGGCTTGCATTGTGAGGTGCTTTACTGTGAGAAGTCCTGCCCGTATTGGATTGATTGTTTTGGCGCTTGCGATCACCGTGGTTGGCATGGGTGCTGTCAGCATGGCGTTTCTACCTGCTGCGGTGACGGAGCCGGTGGTCAAGCCTGTGACTCAATCTGTCGAACTTCTGACCGGCGCCGCCAAGTCCGAGACCATTACCGTTGATTTTGATGAGCAACCGGCTGCGCTGGGCATTAGTAATTATCCAAGTATTCAGCTTGGGGCTATGCGCTATGCCACGGATTCTAGTCTGATCGACAGGGCGTCCGAGCTGCTCAGGGGCAAAACCTTTAAGCGCTGGTATGGATATGCGTCCTATCGGGCAAAAGCGAACGACATGGTTGGCGGATGCCACTCGTCCATCGAGTTGGACACCGCGAATGGCGCCAAGTTATGTGATGTCTCGTACGATCCTGGCTACGAGGGCAATGAGGGGCCGGGCATCTACATCTTGGACGGCGATGCCGCCTATGTCATGGAGGGCAACCAGGCCGAGCTCAACGATTTTATGGGTCAGTGCATTCAGGATGCCTATGAACAGACCTGCTTGCCCGACCCGCAGACTGCACGCGATAGTGGGTCTGCCCGTACATGGCTGTTCGAGGATGAGATGCCCTGGAACGCCGAATCGGGAAGCACGGGCTCGGCAAGTAAATAGAGGCTGCAACCACCACAAAGGTGCCTGTCCCCTTTGTGGTGGTTTGTATGTCGTGGGAACACTCAGAAAATCTTATATATAGAGACTTAGATTTATGTATAAGATCGCACAAAGCTGGCAACAATACTTCTCGAACAACGTGAAGCCGCCCCGTAGGGCGGCCGCCCCAAGAGAGGTGATTCCATGAGAATCGATAAGCTAGCAATGACGTCGCGCGAGGCGTTGCAGACCGCCATGAGCACGG
Source organism: uncultured Collinsella sp. (assembly GCA_902494345.1). Classification (GTDB taxonomy): domain Bacteria; phylum Actinomycetota; class Coriobacteriia; order Coriobacteriales; family Coriobacteriaceae; genus Collinsella. Next base: position 17,760 of record CABUSV010000002.1, on the reverse strand, counting down.
CTGCCGATGCGCAGGCCGGCGCGGTGGAGCCGATTCACCTGCTGTCTGCCCTGCTCGGTGCCGGCGAGCGCAATATCTCCGTGATCATCGAGCGCATCGGCGCTGATCCGGCCCAGCTCGCACGCTCCACGCAGGATGCCGTCGACCGCGCGCCCAAGGTTTCGGGCGAGGGTCAGCAGATGGGCCTGTCCAACGAGCTCGTCCGCGTCATCGAAAAGGCCGAGAAGAAGGCCACCAAGATGGGCGACAGCTTTGTGGTGACCGAGCATCTGCTGATGGCGCTTGCCGAGGACAAGGGCGAGGCTGGTCGTGTACTGCGTGACGCTGGCGTGACCAAGGAGCGCATCGAGCAGGTCTACGAGGAGCTGCGTGGCGATGACCGCGTGACGTCTGCCGAGGACAAGACCCAGTTTGAGGCGTTGGAGCAGTACGGTCGCAACATCTGCGATCTTGCCCGCGCCGGTAAGCTCGACCCGGTCATCGGCCGTACCGACGAGATCCGCCGTACCATTCAGGTTCTGTCCCGCCGCACCAAGAACAACCCCGTGCTCATCGGTGAGCCGGGCGTCGGTAAAACGGCTATCGTCGAGGGCATCGCCCAGCGTATCGTGGCCGGCGATGTGCCGAGCACCCTGCGCGACCGCGACCTCATCGAGCTCGACATGAGCGCGTTGGTCGCCGGCGCCAAGTACCGTGGTGAGTTCGAGGACCGCTTAAAGGCCGTGCTCAAAGAAGTGCAAAAATCCGAAGGTAAGGTCATCCTGTTCATCGATGAGCTTCACACCATTGTGGGCGCGGGTGCCACCGAGGGCTCCATGGACGCAGGCAACATCCTCAAGCCGGCGCTCGCCCGTGGCGACCTGCATGCGATCGGCGCGACCACGCTCGACGAATACCGCAAGTACATCGAGAAGGACGCGGCGCTCGCCCGTCGTTTCCAGACCGTTATGGTGAGCGAGCCTACCGTCGAGGACACCATCTCGATTCTGCGTGGCCTCAAGGAGAAGTACGAGATCTTCCACGGCGTGCACATCACCGATAGCGCGCTCGTGGCCGCCGCCGACCTCTCCGATCGCTATATCGCCGACCGCTTCCTGCCCGACAAGGCCATCGACCTGGTCGATGAGGCGGCAAGCCGCCTGCGCATGGAGCTCGACAGCATGCCGGTCGAGATTGACGCCACCACGCGTCAGCTCACCCAGCTGCAGATCGAGGAGCAGGCGCTCATGAAGGAGACCGACGACGCCTCCAAGGAGCGTCTGGAGGCCCTGCGTCAGGAGATCGCCGAGGTCCAGGAAAAACTCAACGTGCAAAAGGCTGGCTGGCTCAACCAGAAGAACGCCATCGACCACGTGCAAGAGCTCAAGGGACAGCTCGACGAGGCCAGGAGCGAAGAGGAGCGCGCGACGCGCAATGGTGATCTGGGCCGTGCGTCCGAGCTGCGCTACTCCGTGATTCCGGGCCTGCAACAGCAGATTCAGGATTCCGAGGCTGCGCTCGAGGCGCAAAAGCAGCAGGACGGCGAGGGCCTCAACGAACAGGTGACCTCCGATGAGATCGCCGAGGTCGTGAGTGCCTGGACCGGCGTGCCCGTGTCCAAGATGATGCAGGGCGAGCTCGACAAGCTGAAGGGCTTGGAGGGTGAGCTGCATAAGCGCGTCATCGGCCAGGACGAGGCCGTCTCCGCCGTCGCCGCGGCCGTGCGCCGCAGCCGTGCGGGTCTCTCCGATCCGGACAAGCCCATCGGCAGCTTCTTCTTCCTGGGCCCCACCGGCGTGGGCAAGACCGAGCTCGCCAAGGCGCTTGCCGAGTGCCTGTTCGACGACGAGCGCGCGCTCGTGCGTATCGACATGTCCGAGTACATGGAGAAGTTCAGCGTCCAGCGTCTGATCGGTGCGCCCCCGGGATACGTGGGTTACGACGAGGGCGGCCAGCTCACCGAGGCCGTGCGCCGTCGCCCCTACTCCGTGATCTTGCTCGACGAGATGGAGAAGGCCCATCCAGATGTCTTCAACGTGCTGTTGCAGGTGCTTGACGACGGCCGTCTGACCGACGGTCAGGGTCGCCAGGTGTCCTTCAAGAACACGATTATCATCATGACGTCTAACGTGGGCTCCAAGGCTATCGCCGAGCTTTCGGGCAAGGACGAGGAGGAGATGCGCCATCAGGTCGACGCGGCCATGGCTCAGACCTTCCGCCCCGAGTTCCTCAACCGTATCGACGATATCGTGGTGTTCCATCCGCTCGGCATGGCGCAGATCGAGAAGATCGTCGACATCCAGCTCGCCGACGTCCGCGCGCGTCTGGCCAAGGAGCGCATGACGCTTGCCATCACCCCGGCGGCCAAGCAGATGCTCGCCGTGGGCGGCCTGGACCCGGTCTTTGGCGCCCGTCCGCTCAAGCGTCTGGTTCAGCGCGAGGTCGTGGATGCCATTGCCGCCGCTATTATCGACGGCACGGTGCGCGAGGGCGATCAGGTGACGGTCGATGTCGACAAGGACGGCGGCTTTACCGTCGCGTGCGACAACACGCCGGCGGCCACCTACGAAGTTCCCGACGCCGAGTAGATTTTGGGCCGGCTTTAAACCGCCCCTCATCGCAAAACGCCAAGGGCGGCGGATCCAATCGGGTCCGCCGCCCTTTTTCGTGCGACAATCGATGATGCCGAACGGATGCGATGTAAGGAGCTATGCAGATGAAAGACGAGATCAAGACAAGCGCGCCGGCGCCCAGGCCCACGTCCAAACCGGCGCCCAAGCCGCGCGACCCCTACATCCGTGCCGAGAACGAGGACGATGACGGTTACGACCCCTACAGCGACCGACGCCCCGAGCGTGAGCCGATGTTCGAAGCTGACCCGTGGCGCTAATTGCATCAAGTAGCTAATTTGGCGATGATTTTCTGGGACGGGGTAGTCAAAAAAGTCCCGTCCCAAATCGACTGCCCAGGGAGTCGCATTCGAGCTTGGTTGTCCTCTCAGCCACTCGGCATCCTTCGAGCAGAAATAGTGAAAAACTTGCTTAAGTGTTAATCAAGTCAGACATAATCTTGCTCTCTAATTAATCAAGAACCGCTATAATTTTGATTAGCTAGAGAGCAAGATTGGAGAATCATGGCATTCAACGACTTGATCGCCCAGAAAATAAAGGACTTTGAACAGCAGGGGGTTCCGCAGGTCTTTGAGCGAGACCTTGATCTGGGAAACCCACAGGAGCCAAAGCGCGACAACATCGTAAATGTGGTTGTGGGGGCCCGCCGTTGTGGAAAGACGTATCGCCTGTATCAGGAGATGCAGCGGCTTCAGGGTCGGGGCGTCGAGCTTGACCGGATGCTTTACTTTAATTTTGAGGACGAGCGCTTGCGCCCGTATGAGTCATCGCTGCTGGCGGACGTGCTCGACACGTTCTATGCGCTGTATCCTGCTGCTCGAACCGAGGGCGCTTACATTTTCTTTGACGAGATCCAGGAAATTCCCGAATGGGGTGCGTTTCTGCGGCGTGTAGTCGATACGGAGAAAGCGACCGTCTATGTGACGGGATCTTCTTCTAAGATGCTGTCCTCAGAGCTTAAGAGCGAGTTCAGGGGTCGTTCTCTTATACGGGAGCTTTTTCCGTTGAGTTTTTCGGAATACGTTCGGTATAAGACGGGGAGCGTTTTCGAGCCAGATGCGACCTTTTCCCCAAGCGATGCAGCGCTGCTTCGACATCATCTGATCGGATATCTTGAACGAGGGGGATTCATCGCGACGCTTGAGCAGACGCCCGCAGACGCGATTCAGCTGCTACAGGAATATGCTTCGCGAACGGTCGCTATGGACGTCGTTGAGCGTTACGACGTCAAGAACCCTCGCTTGGCATCGCTGTTCCTAACGCGGTGTATGGCATCTTCGGGACGAGAGCTGTCGGTGAACAAAGTGTACAACGAGTTCAAGAGCAGGCAGATACCCGTCAGTCGTAATTCGCTCAGCGACTTACTTGAGTATTATGAGGACGCCTACCTGCTGTTCTCCGTGCCGGAGTTCACGCGTTCACTGGCAAATAACATGCGGTCTGCGTCTAAGGTCTACGCTGTCGATCCTGCGATGTTTGGAGCATTCTCTCCCGCATCGGCATTGGACCAGGGCCAGAGGCTCGAGACCGCAGTGTTCAACGCGCTAAGAAGAAGGACTCCCGCGGTGAGGATCGGATCGGTCTGCCGCCTGCTGATCAAAGAGAAGAGCAAAAGCCATGAGGTGGACTTTGTGGCTGGGGACGCACTTCTCATGCGGGCTTATAGCCTGATTCAGGTGAGTGTGGATATGGCAAGTGAGAAAACGCGCGAGCGCGAAATTGCCGCGCTTGATGCCTCGATGGCCCAGTTCGATCTTGGCGAGTCGGCAATCGTTACCATGGATGAGCAGGCCGATATTCCATGCGAGCACGGTGTGGTACACGTTGTGCCCGCATGGAAGTGGCTCCTTGCCTAATCATCTACGGATCGTGGGGCCAGGACCTCCTGGCCCCTTCATCACGGTTGGGGAACACCATGATGCGCCCGGCTAGTCCTGGGCTTTGATGCTCGGCAGGAGAATCTGGGCGAGGTAGTCGCATTCGAGCTTGGTGGCAGCGTCGGCCTTGCCGTCTTTACCGACCAGGTCGTTTTTGATCTGGCTATAGGTGTAGCGGTTGCCGGTCGTAAGCTCGACAAGCTCAATGGCCGTGTCCATGGGGTAGGTCGACACGGGGTCTTGCGTGCGCCCGTTGATGGTTTGCGGAATCACGTACGGATAAACAGGGCCGCTGGTGTAGACGGTGTAGCCGTTGCCTAGGCTGACCGTGCCCAAAACCGTATCGCCGTCGTCGGGCGTAAAAGTCTCGCCGTCGCGCACTGCGACAAGCGTCACGATTGGCGTATTGGCGTCATCGCCCAGATAGATGCACAGCGTGCTGCCGTTTTGCCAGGTGGCAACCTTACCGTACCACTCAACCGGAATATCGAGTTGATACAGATCCGTCGCCTTGTGCCGAGCATCGGCATCGCGCGCGGACTGTGCCTCGCTTGCGCTTACGGCGTTGGCGGCGGCATCGCGGCGCGTAATTGCCGCCTGCTGGAGTATCTTTGCCGCGGCGGCAGAGCTCGCGCCGCCTTCCTCGGCATACTTGGCGGCGGCATCGATTTGGTCGTCAGTCACCGTGTCGGCCGAAGGCACCTTGAGCTTAAAGGTGGCCTGGGCACTCAAATCCTGCCCATCGCTCTTAATGGTGACCTGCGCCTTGGTGGTCGGCACGGTGTAAATGGTACCGTCGGCTGCGATGGGGGACCCAGCGATGGAGAGCGTGTAATCGCCGGGCAGCAGCTTAATGCCGCGACCATGCTCGTCAACGTAGAGCGTTTCGCTCACGGAAGAACCATCGGAATCCTGCCCGCTCACCTGCACGGGAATCTTGGAGCCAGTTGAGCAGTCGAGGCCCGCTGCATGCACGCCAATCTGCACCGACATCATCGTGTGCGCACTGGCGGCGACAGCGGCAGCCTGCTCTTGCTGATATCCGTTCCAGGCAGCATAGCCTGCGCCGCCGGCGACGAGCGCGACGGCCACAACGCCGGCAACCATCAGGTTGCGGCGCTTGGGCGGCATCTTACGATGACGAACCTCGGCTTCGCGTGCCGAAGGGACGGACGGTAGGGGAATATCGCCCATGGCGATGGTCTCGTCCACGGCAGGCGCGGAGCCCAGGCCGGGAAGCTCGCGGGTCAGCGAATCTTCGGCCGGTAAGCTGTCGAGCAAGATGGTTTCCTCGCTCGTGTCGGATTCGGGCTGGTCGTCGGCCTCGCACTCGGATTCCTCGTGCCCCGCCTCGTCCTCGGTGGGCGCGGCGCCATCGTCTTTTGCATCCCGATCATCGGGCTGCACCTCGATTTCCGGCTCATCCTGCACATCAACGTTCGAATCGTCAAACGCAATCTCGGCCAGCGCGATCTGGTCTAGGCTCTCCAGGGCCTCGGCACACGCTTCTGCATCTTGGGCCGCATCCTCTTGGCCCATCGTTTCATCTTTCATATATCCCCCAAGCTCAATATCGGGACAACACTGTACCCAAAAACGGGACCCTATAGGGCCGCCGCAGGATTTGAAATCCGATTTTATATATGCGCGTGTTTTTGAATGCAAGCGGGATGAAAAAAGCCCCCGGAAAGCGAGCGAAACGCTTTCCGGGGGCTCTGCGAGACATTGGATTGAAAAGCCTGGCGGGCGGGCCTATGCCCAAGTGCCAACAGCGACCAGCATGTTACTCAGCGTGCGCGTAATCAACCTTGGCGCGGCGAGCGGTGGCCTTCTCCCAGTCGCTGGTGCCCTCAAAGACATCCTGCTTGTAGGGATTGCGACCGAGCTTCTTGGCGCGGTAGGCGATGTAGATGATCGCGGCGACGTTGGCGACCAGCGCGGCAATCGAGACCGCGGTGGCGGCGCCGGGGTCGAGCGTGGAGTGGGTCACAAAGATGGACTCCTCCTGGAAGTAGGGGAACACCTGGGCAAACATGCACCAAATGGCCAGCGTAAAGGCGCGGTTCTGGATCCAGCCGCCCTTGTTCCAGATAAAGGCGGCGACGGTGGGCGCCAGCAGCAGTGCAAAGCCGCAGAACCAGGAGTGGGTGGGCAGGCAGTTGTAGGTGTAGCAGAAGTTCCAGATATCGTAGGCGATGATGTAGACCCAGGTCATGTCGGGCCACAGCATGTCGGTCTGATCCTCGGAGGAGTAGACGCTCCACCAACCGGTCATGCAGAAGATGTTGATGATACCGGCGATGCCGTTGAACACGTTGTTCCAGCCGGCCAGCTGCGTGGCACCTTCGGAGGTGACCCAGGTGGACTCGCCCAGGACAAAGAAGTGATAGGCGCTCTCGAAGTCGGACACGACGGCGATCATGATGTTGATGGCGACGATCACAAACGGCCATGCGCGGAACCAATGCGCCTTGCCGATCTTTCCCCACTGGTACTTAATGGCAATGAAGCCCCAGCAACCGGCGAGCGCCGCGTATACCTTGGCGTAGTGGAACCAGCTGTTCTGGTACACATGGGTGGGGTTGGTGAGCGCCCACTCGGCACCCTGCGAAACGCCCACGGCGATGGCGACGCAGTAGATGGTCATGGCCAGCGGAGCCACGCCAAAGATGATTGCCGCGCCGAGCTTGGTGCGGCGGCCGACCTCGTTGAGCACGATCAGGCCGATAAAGACCATGGCCCAGCCGGCCCAGTGGATAAGGGTATCGCTACCCCAAACATCGAACAGCATGCTGCTCTCCTTTCACACGCCCGCGGCCCCTCTTCTGATCGCGGGCAGTTTGGCCAAATGTCGTCAGTTCTGGGGCATGCGCTCCGGATACTTGGCGGTGTAGCCCTCGATGTGGAGCGTCGAGGCGATGATTTCCTTGACCGTCTCGTCGGGCACATCGGGGTGCGTGCGGATATACATCAACAACCCCATGATGAGGGTGTAGAACGTCTCGTAGACATGGTCGATGCGTAGCTCATGATGGGCGACAAAGTCCACCACGGTGGTGTCGCAGATATACTGCGCCACGCGCTGAACCACGTTGTGCAAAAAGCCGCCGTAGAGCGCGCCGCTGCTTGAAGTGAGCGTGCTCGGCAGCTCGTGGCCGCTGGCGACCAGGCGCTTAAAGAGCGGGGCGACGGTGTCGAGCGCGCCCTCGATATCACCGACGGTGCGGTCGGCGTTCCACTGCTCGAGCTCGGAGATAAAGCCGTCGATCGCCTCGTCCATAACAGCGGTGACGGCGGCGTCCATATCGGCAAAGTAGTGGTAGAACAGCGAGCGCGTGCAGCCGGCTCGCTTGGTCACGGCCGATACCGATAGGTGGGATACGCCCAGCTCGGAGCTTACGGTGCGCACGGCATCGAGGATCTCGCGACGGCGTTCGTCGCCCGTCAGGCGCTTTGCCGCGCTATCGGATGCGGGGACGGCATCGACTACAGAGGTACCTGCTGTGTTGTTGCCCATGTTTTGCCGCCTTTCATCCTCTTTTGCCTGACCGTTCGCCTAACAGTCTTGAATATTGTTGACGGTTCGTCAATACTATTTTTGACACAATGTCAACAATGGTGGGTGAACGGCATGGGGGCATGTCCGGCCTGCAAAAAAGAGGGGCGCCGCGGTCTCGCCGGGCTGTGGCAAGAGAGGGGACAACCATGATTCTCAACGGACCGGGAATTAGCTACACTGAGCCCGATATCGGCGCGGAGTTCGTGCCGCCGCTGCCGGAGCATCCGCGCGAGGCCATCGTCAAGCTGTGCGAGCACTGCACCAACCGTCTGCTGCATCGCGACGAGCTGCTGGGCTATGAGTACTGGTCGTTTGCCGAGGCCGCAACCGACGAGCAGGTCGAAGTGCTCTGCAAGATGAAGATGCGCCGTCCCTATACGCTGCCCGAGATGGTCAAGCTCACCGGCATGCCCGAGGCCGATATCGAGAAGATGCTCGACGATATGAGCTACACGGGCCTGCTCGAGTACAACTGGGAAAACCCCGAGCGCGCCAAGCAGTGGGTACTGCCCATGCTGGTGCCGGGTTCTGCCGAGTTCCTCAACATGCGCGTGAGCCAGCTCGAGGAGCACCCGGTCTACGCCAAGTTCTTTGAACAGGCGTCCAAGGGACCGCTGTCCAAGGCCACGCCGATGGTGCCGCCCGGAGGCGCCGGTATCGGCATGCATGTCATTCCGGTCGAGAAGGCTATCGATGCCGCGAGCACCTCGGTGCCGATCGAGCATATCGAGCACTGGCTCGACAAATACGAGGGCAAGTATGCCGCCAGCACCTGCAGCTGCCGCGCGAGCCGTCGCGTGATGGGCGAGGGCTGCGCCGATGACCCCGCCGACTGGTGCATTGCCGTGGGCGATATGGCCGACTATGTGGTTGAGACCGACCGCGGTCATTATGTGACGCGCGAGGAGGTCTACGACATCTTGCGCCAGGCCGAGGACAACGGCTTTGTGCACCAGATCACCAATATCGACGGCGAGAACAAGATCTTCGCCATCTGCAACTGCAACGTTAACGTGTGCTACGCCCTGCGCACCTCGCAGCTGTTCAACACGCCCAACCTGTCGCGCTCGGCCTATGTCGCCAAGGTCGAGAAGGACAAGTGCGTGGCCTGCGGTCGCTGCGTTGAGGTGTGTCCGGCCGGCGCCGCCAAACTGGGCCAGAAGCTCTGCAGCAAAAAGGCCGGCGGACAGGTGCCCGAGTATCCGCGCCAGGAGCTGCCCGATGCCACCAAGTGGGACCACACCAAGTGGTCGCCCAACTACCGCAACGACAACCGCATCGAGACGCATGAGTCCGGCACCGCTCCCTGCAAGACGGCCTGCCCCGCGCACGTTGCCGTTCAGGGCTATTTGAAGCTCGCGGCTCAGGGTCGCTATGACGAGGCCCTGGCACTCATTAAGCGCGAGAACCCTCTGCCCGCTATCTGCGGCCGTGTGTGCAACCGCCGCTGTGAGGATGCCTGCACCCGCGGCCGTGTGGACGCCGCCGTGGCTATCGACGAGGTCAAGAAGTTCATCGCCCAGCGCGATCTGGACGCCGCGACCCGCTACGTCCCGCCCGTGGTGACGCCGACGCGCGCCGGCGGCTTCGACCAGAAGATCGCCATTATCGGTGCCGGTCCGGCCGGCCTGTCCTGCGCTTTCTACCTGGCCGAGAAGGGCTACAAGCCTGTCGTGTTCGAGAAGAACGAGCGCCCGGGCGGCATGCTCACCTACGGCATTCCCAGCTTTAAGCTGCAGAAGGACGTCATCGAGGCCGAGGTCGAGATCATTCGCCTGATGGGTGCCGAGTTCCGCTATGGCGTGGAAGTCGGTCGCGACGTGACGCTCGACGAGCTGCGCGCGCAGGGCTTTAAGGCCTTCTACGTTGCCATTGGCTGCCAGGGCGGCCGCCTTGCCGGCATTCCGGGCGAGGGTGCCGAGGACGTGACCGTGGCCGTCGACTTCCTTCGCGAGGTCAACAGCGGCAAGATTGATGCGCTGCCCGGCCGCACTATCGTGGTGGGCGGCGGCAACGTGGCTATCGACGTCGCGCGCAACGCCTGCCGTCTGGGTTCCGAGCACGTTGAGATGTTCTGCCTGGAGAGCGAGGCCCAGATGCCTGCCAGCGAGGAGGAGCGTCGCGAGGCCGTTGAGGACGGCGCCCACATCAGCTGCGGCTGGGGCCCCAAGGAGGTTCACCTGGACGAGGCCGGTCGTGTGTGCGGTATCACCTTCAAGCGCTGCACGCGTGTCTTTGACGACGAGGGCCGTTTTGCGCCCGAGTACGACGAGAACGACCTGCGTCGTGTCGACGCCGATCGTGTCGTCATGTCGATTGGCCAGTCCATTGTGTGGGGCGACCTGCTGGCTGGCTCCAAGGTGGAGCTTGGCCGTGGTCAGGGCGCCCTTGCCGATCCCCAGACCTACCAGACCGCCGAACCCGACATCTTTGTGGGTGGTGACGTCTACACTGGCCCCAGCTTTGCCATCGACGCTATCGCCGCCGGTCACGAGGCTGCGGTGTCCATCCATCGCTTTGTGCAGCCGGGCTCCACGCTCACCATCGGCCGCAATCAGCGCCGCTACACTGCGCTCGACCGCGACGACGTTGTGCTCGAGAGCTACGACAACGCGAGCCGCGAGATTGTCCACGTGGACCGCGAGCGCGAGAAGGCCGCGCCGTTTAGCGAGTACGTCGAGACCTTTACCGAGGAACAGGTGCGCGCCGAGACTGCCCGCTGCCTGGGCTGCGGCGCCTCGATCGTCGACCCCAACAAGTGCATCGGCTGCGGCCTGTGCACCACCAAGTGCGCGTTCGACGCCATCCATCTGGATCGCGACCGTCCCGAGTGCTCCACGATGGTCAAATACGAGCAAAAGCTCCCAAGCCTGGGCAAGTACGCATTGAAGCGTGCAATTAAGATCAAATTTGGGAAGAAGTAAGAGACCTAACAAGTAAGTGAACGGCGCAGAGGGCGGTTGGACAGCGAGCGGGTCCCAGGCGTGGCGAGGTGCCTTGAAAGAGGAGGGCATAGGGCTTTTGCCCATGCCCGACGATTGAAAGGCAGATCGCCCGTCTGGGACTCGCGCAGCGTCAAGCCGACCGCCGTTCGTTAGAACGGCGGAAGGAATTAAAAGTGCACGAGCTCGGAATCGTCTATCACATCATTCGCGATGTCGAGAATGTGGCGCGCGCTCATGGCGTGCGTCGCGTTTCGAGCGTGACGTTGCTACTGGGCGAGGTCTCGGGCGTCGTTCCCGACTTGCTGCTCGACGCTTGGCGCTGGGCGGCAGATAAAAAGCCTATCACTGAGGGCGCGGAGCTTATCGTGGAGCCCGTCGAGGCCGTGACGCATTGCGAGGCGTGCGGCTGCGACTACGCGACGGTCGAGCACGGCAAGACCTGCCCCCAGTGCGGTAGCGGCGAGACATACCTGCTGCAGGGCCAAGAGGTAATGATCAAACAGATCGAGACCCCCGACGAGGACCCGGCAGACACTGTACCCGATGACCCCTCCGACGCCGTCGACGCCGCCAACCCACTCCACATCGCCTAACATCCAATGACTACATGGGCTAGAGTTCTAAACATATTTGCTTCGGTTAGTCAAGTCATGTCTGTTTAAACAAAATGGTGGCACGCAGACGCATTGGAATCCACCTAAAAGAGGTCTTAACGAACAGTGCACCTTTATATGTCTTTGAAAGCAATCGGAAAATCACGTTTTAGCAGGCAATAAGCTGTAAACCGGCAACGTAATCAATTTGTAACAAACTTAGACGTTTAAACAAATAAACCAACCATTTGCGAATTTAGCTATAATTCCACAATCCAAACAGGTATACTCCTTTCATGTCGTGTAGGAAATACGTAGACAAAAAGGAGGTTATGTGATGGTAAGTATTGTTCTTGCTAGCCACGGGGACTTGGCAGCTGGAATCAAGCAGACGGGCTCGATGGTCTTTGGCGATCAGCCGTCTGTAGCCGTGGTCTCGCTCGAGCCGAGCATGGGCCCCGACGACTTCCGTGCCAAGGTCGAGGAAGCAATCGCTTCCTTCGAGGACCAGGAGCAGGTGCTCTTCCTCGTTGATCTGTGGGGCGGCACGCCGTTCAACCAGATCAGCGGGCTCATCGAGGGCCACGATTCCTGGGCTATCGTCACCGGTGTCAACCTGCCTATGCTCATCGAGGCATATTCGCAGCGCTTTGACGCAAAGAACACTGCACATGCGATCGCAAAACATCTCGTGACTGAGGCTAAGGCTGGCGTGCGCGTCAAGCCCGAGTCTCTGGAGCCCGAGGAGAAGAAGCCGGCTGCGGCCGCCGCTGCTCCTGCAGGCGCCATCCCTCCGGGAACGGTCATCGGCGACGGGCACATCAAGATTGCCCACGTCCGTATCGACACCCGTCTGCTGCATGGTCAGGTGGCCACCACGTGGACCAAGCAGATCAACCCCAACCGCATCATCGTGGTTTCCGACGGCGTTGCTCACGACGAGCTCCGCAAGACCATGATCGAGCAGGCTGCCCCTCCGGGAGTCCATGCCAACGTCGTTCCCATCAAGAAGATGGCCGAGGTCGTCAAGGACACGCGCTTTGGTGACACCAAGGCCATGCTGCTCTTCGAGAACCCGCAGGATCTGCTCAAGGCCATCGAGGCCGGCGTCGACATCAAGGAAGTCAACATCGGTTCCATGGCTCACTCCAAGGGCAAGGTCGTCGTCACCAACGCCGTCGCTATGGGCGATGACGACGTCAAGACTCTCGAGGCCCTCAAGGCCAAGGGCGTCAAGTTCGAGGTCCGCAAGGTTCCTTCGGATTCCTCCGAGGATCTCGACGCCATGTTGAAGAAAGCTAAGGCCGAACTGGCCGCTCAAGCATAGTAAAGGAGGGTCCGATACATGTCTGCAATCACTATTCTGCTTGTTGCGATTGTCGCGTTGCTTGCCGGTATGGAAGGCATTCTGGATGAGTTCCAGTTCCATCAGCCGCTCGTGGCATGCACGCTTATCGGTCTCGTAACCGGTCACCTTCAGGAGGGCATCCTCCTGGGCGGTTCGCTCCAGATGATGGCCCTTGGCTGGGCTAACGTCGGCGCCGCCGTCGCGCCTGATGCCGCTCTGGCCTCGGTCGCTTCTTCGATCATCATGGTGCTCGCCCTCAACGGTGGCGCCACCGATTCGGCCAAGGCTGTTACCGCCGCCATCGCCGTCGCCGTCCCGCTGTCGGTCGCTGGCCTGTTCCTGACCATGATCTGCCGTACCCTGGCTACCGCTATCGCTCACGCCATGGACGGTTGCGCCGAGAAGGGCGACTTCTCCGGCATCGAGCGCTGGCAGTACGCTGCCATCCTCATGCAGGGCCTTCGTATCGCCATCCCGGCAGTACTTCTGTGCATCATCCCGGCCGAGGCTGTTACCAACGCGCTTAACGCTATGCCCGACTGGCTGTCCGGCGGCATGGCTGTCGGCGGCGGCATGGTCGCTTCCGTCGGTTACGCCATGGTCATCAACATGATGGCCACCAAGGAGACCTGGCCGTTCTTCATCCTCGGCTTTGTCCTTGCTGCCATCCCTCAGCTCACGCTGATCGCCCTTGGCCTCATCGGCATCTCCCTTGCCCTCATCTACCTTGGCCTTAAGGATCTGGCCAAGCAGGGTGGCGGCATGGGCGGCGGCTCCGGTGACCCGCTCGGCGACATTCTGAACGATTACGAGTAGGAGGGGAGTGATACATATGGCAGAGAACAAGATTCAGCTCACCAAGGCTGACCGCAAGAAGGTTTGCTTCCGTCATCAGTTCCTTCAGGGCTCGTGGAACTACGAGCGTATGCAGAACGGCGGCTGGTGCTTCGCAATGATCCCTGCGATCAAGAAGCTCTACACCAGCAAGGATGACCAGATTGCCGCTCTTAAGCGCCACCTGGAGTTCTATAACACCCACCCCTATGTTTCCGCCCCCGTCATTGGCGTTACCCTCGCTCTCGAGGAGGAGCGCGCCAACGGTGCCCCGATTGACGACGTCGCCATTCAGGGCGTCAAGGTCGGTATGATGGGCCCGCTCGCCGGCGTCGGCGACCCCGCCTTCTGGTTCACCCTTCGCCCGATTCTGGGCGCTCTGGGCGCTTCCCTGGCCCTGTCCGGCAGCATCGCCGGTCCGTTGCTGTTCTTCTTCGCGTGGAACATCATCCGTTACGCCTTCCTGTGGTACACGCAGGAGTTTGGCTACAAGGTCGGCTCCTCCATCGCCAAGGACCTCTCCGGCGGTCTGATGGGCAAGGTCACCGAGGGTGCTTCCATCCTGGGTATGTTCATCATCGGCGCCCTGGTCGAGCGCTGGGTGTCCATCTCCTTCACCCCGGTCGTCTCCAAGGTCACGCAGTCTGCTGGCGCCTTTATCGACTGGGCTAACCTGCCCTCCGGTTCTGAGGGTGTCAAGGAAGCACTGACGATGTATAACTCCATCGGTGCTAACGCCCTTGATCAGGTGAAGGTCACCACGCTTCAGGCCAACCTCGATCAGCTCATCCCTGGCCTTGCCGCCGTGTGCCTGACCCTGCTGGTCTGCAAGCTCCTCAAGAAGAAGGTCAGCCCGATCGTCATCATCCTGGCTCTCTTCGCCATCGGCATCATCGGTCGCGTCTGCGGCTTCATGTAAGCACGTTTCGGCTTAAGACCGAGAATTGCTAGGCAAGGGCTTTTGAGCCATTGAAACGGACCGCACCCGGTGGGTACACTGGATGCGGTCCGATTGTTTTATTTGGAGGGCGAGGCGCGCATGGCGCAATCTCAGAACAGCACGGTCGATCTGGCAACGCCGGCGACCTGCCTCATGGGGCTTACCAGCCACGGTAACGTGATGGTGGGAAACAAGGCGTTTGAGTACTATAACGAGCGCAATCCCGAGGATTATATCCAAATCCCGTGGGATGAGGTCGACTACATCGCCGCCGAGGTTTTGCGCGGCACCAAGAAGATTACGCGTTTTGCCATCTTCACCAAGGACAACGGTCACTTTACGTTTTCGACGCGCGACGACAAAGAGACGCTGCGTGCGATCCGTAAGTATGTAGACGAGGACAAGCTCGTGCGTTCGCCCGATTTTATCGACGTAACGACCAAGGGCGCCAAGAGCATCCCCGCTGCCATCAAGAGCCTTTTCCACAGAGACAGCTAATCGTTGGCGATAGATGGCGGAAAATGCATCCCGGAATTTGTTCTCATTCCGGGATGCATTTTCCTTTTGAGGGCCAGTTGGGAAAGCTTGTCCCATTATTTCGCGTTATTCCGGGTTATTCTTTCCGATATTGAGGATTGCCCTCGGAAACTATTCGCTATAGAGCCTTCTCGATGAGTGGCCATGCGCTACATGGCAAAGGGGTAAATCTGCTACACTAGTACAACATGCCTCCGTAGCTCAGGGGATAGAGCACCGCTCTCCTAAAGCGGGTGTCGACGGTTCGAATCCGCCCGGGGGCACCAGAGATTTGTCGAGCCCGGTACCACCACGGTGCCGGGCTCTTCTGGTCTAAGGGCAGGATTCGGGCCGCCGACACCCGCGTCACCAATTTCCCCGCGGGGGGAGTTTTCGAATCCGCCCGGGGGCACCAGGGAATATGACGGCGTCGCGGGAGCGGCGCCGTTTCTGGTTTGCGGGGGCCGCCGTGCTGCTCGCCCGTGGGGGACTGGCATCTGTTTCCTAGAGTGCGCTGCGGTAAATCTTTCTCGCGTTGTCCAGCGTGAGCTTCCTGAAGCTGCCGAAGAGCTCTCCGCGGTTGATCTTGAGGCCCGGAATCATCTTTTCGATATCGTCCTCGGTGACTCCGAACTCCGATAGCGCGCGCGGCATTCCCAGCGAGACGAAGAAATCCTGCAGCTCGTCGATGGTCGCTTCGACCGCGTACTCGATTGCCTGCTCGGGGGTTACCTCCACATCGAGCTCGTCCGCGTCCGAATCGATGGGTTCGATGCCAAGGGCCTGGGCGCTGAACTCCAGGAAGCGCTCAGGGTGCTCTCGCCATACGTAGCGCATCCAGGCGGGGAAGATGACGGCGAGGCCGGCGCCGTGCGTGATCTTGGTGTCCAGTGCGGATAGCTCGTGCTCAAGGCCGCGGCAGGTCCAATCGCCGTCGCGCAGGGCGTTATGGGCGAGCGTACCCACCCACATGATCTCGGCGCGGGCGTCGTAGTCATCGGGGTTCTCCATCACCTTGGGCGCCGCCTCCCTCGCGGCGCGCACTAGCCCGCAGGCGATGTTGTCGGTTACGCCCACGGCGGGCTCGCCGGAGAAGAGTCGCTCCATGATATGGGCGATCATGTCGGTCACTCCCGCGGCGGTCTGGCAGGCGGGCAGGCTGAAGGTCAGCTCCGGGTCGAGGAAGGCGATGGCCGGGCGGTTGAGGTCCGTGTTAATGCTGCATTTGAGGTGCTCCTCGTCGTTGCTGATAACGCAGGAGTTAGAGGCCTCGGAACCGGATGCGGGGATGGTCACCACGCAGGCGACGTCGATGCGGTCGGCGGGAACGGCGCGCTTGCGGAAGAAGTCCCATACGTCGCCGTCGTATACCGCCCCAGTGCGATGGCCTTCGCGCAGTCCATGACGGAGCCGCCGCCCACGGGCAGGATGATGTCGGCGTCGTTTGCCCGTGCGAGCTCGACGCCTTCTCGTGCCAAGCCTATTTCGGGGTTTGGACGCACCCCTCCAAGCCCGATGTGCTCCACGCCCGCGGCATCGAGCGATGCCCTCACGCGGACGAGCGTTCCGCAGCGAACTGCGGAACCCCTGCCGTAGACAATGAGCGCTCAGCGGTAGCCGGAGGCGGACAGAGTCCCCCAACCTTGTCGGTCGCTTTTCGCCCAAAGACAAAGCGGGTGGGGGAGTAGAAGGAGAAATCGTTCATGGAGCTCTAATCTGGCGTTTCGCCCTACATGCGCGGAGGAGTTTTTCGGGCGCATCGCCTGCGTTCGCGTCGCAATCTCGGCGGCGCGGTGCGGTCCGTGGATTCCATCGTATCGCCCGCGGCACCCCTTACCGACGATTGAGGCGAGTCTGCATTTCGCGGCGCGACGTCCACCTGGCGGACGATATCCGTTCGCGACACGTGGCCGTCCCGGTCGCAATAGCGTATGCGCACCGGGTTGCCGAGATGGGCCTGCGACCCCTTCTCCTGATGCGAGCGCGCGAGACGGGCGAGCAGCGGCGCGAGCACCTGCTCGACCGTCTCCTCCCGATACCACGCCGCCACGGGCAACCCGTTCACGTCAAACCCGTACGTTCGCCATGCCATTCGCCTCGCCGCCTTCGCCGAACGAAACCGCGTATCCAGACCGCCGGTCCCCCACCCAGCACTTCGACGAGCCTTCGCGCTCACTTCTGCGGTCGGGATGCGCCCGCAAGGCGCTCGGCAGGCAGCGCCATTTCCGCTCGCTGTGTCGAGCGCGAGTGTCGAGAAGTCGCCATATGCCACTCAGATGTAGCATGGAGTGCCGAAGCGCACGCGCCCGTGACGAAACACTGGCGCCAACCCGTTCCGCGCACCACCCCGCCCGTAAGGTGTGTGGCGAAAGGAGGACCAGCCGCATGAACATCCCCGAGACACAGAGCCTACCTCGATCGCATTCCGCACGAGCTTCTCTGACATTTCCGCCCATTACCACGTGGAGGTCCCCGTCGCGGAGATCGCCTACGCATACGACTACATCAATTCCCGGCATGCCCCGCGCAGGCAGGCCAC
>CABUSV010000001.1 GCA_902494345.1 uncultured Collinsella sp. | reverse complement strand
TAACGGCGGACGCCCTGCGCATCAGTCTGGTAACCCGTCAGCATGGCCCCCGTCCGGGCGTCGAAGCAGTAGGGCACGCCGCCGATGGAAACGGGGCCGCGCGCCAGCGCGCCGGAGCCTGTCGCGTAGTACCAGGTGCCGCCGTCGAGGACCCATCCGGTCGCCATCGCGCCGGAGGAGTTGAACCAATACAGAGAGCCGTTGCACTCGTGCAGGCCGGTTGCCATGGCACCGTCCGTATCGGGGTCGAGCCAGTACCAGGCGCCGCCGATGTACAACCATCCAGTATATGCCTTACCATCAGAGGTTGCGTAATACCAAATGTTGTCTTTTAACTGCCAATGATAAAGAGAGACATCAACATACGCATAGTTCATATCAACGTTGCCGTTGACACCTGGGACTTTTCCGTTGCTCTTATACTGCCAAAAACTGTAATTACCGGTATAGTCGCACTGCGAGTTATATTGGGCAATCCAGTGATCCCAAGAACCGCTCTTGAATACGGAATCGGTCAATATAGTGTTAAACCAATTCAAATTTGCATAGATGCCTGGCTTATATCCAGCTGCAGAAATCTTATTGCAAAAAATCTGAGCTCTAGATGCAATTCCGGTTTTACGACCATCCGCAATGATGCTGTTGTCCTCAAGATCGTAATACACCGGCAGACGAGGATTATGCCCAGAAAGGCAGCCAATAACCATGGACGCCTCATCGGCTGCCTGTTGATTATCCCAAGCATACGAATAAAGATAGACGCCGTAAGGAATTCCAAGGCGCTCGCACTCAGAAATATTTCGATTAAATTGATAGTCAACTCGACCGCCCCAAGATGGAGCGCCAAATCCAACACGCAGAATAGCGAAATCGATACCAGAAGCCTTAACAGCATTCCAGTCAATACGTCCTTGATGCTCACTGACATCGATGCCCTGCGCCGTAGCCCCATCGGGAAGAATGTCCATGGACAATAAGGCTATTCCATCTTCTTCGGAAGAAGCATCCTCTGCGACCAATTGTCCATCCTCATAACGCCAGGAATTCTCAACTAGGGACCGCGCAGCTTCCGCGTTCGAGGGAAAAACAAACACAGAAATGGGCGCAAGGACCATCAGCACCAACAATGCCGAAAATAACTTAAGATGTTTGCTCATGTAAACCTCGTCATTCGTTCTTGTTTGCGTCTAGCTTACAGCATGGCTGTGAAAGATTCCCGAACATCCAACTGGGCAAGACGCCATCTAGAACAATAAATAGTTGGGCGTAATGCTGCAAAGAAAATAAGAACTTGCCGCAGGGTTGAACCCGAAGGCTCATTGCCCCCTCTCTTACCCCCAAGAATACCGACTTCAAATAAACTTTCAAACCAGATGTCAAAAAGGTAGGGGACCCAGAGAGTCCCCTACAAATCGGAATTCTAACGGATCAGTATTACTTTCGATGGGCCCAAAGCAGTCAAACCGGAGATGCGATTTCCATAACCATCACTATGCCAGAACAAATTTTCGCTCGGCGAATTGCCCCAGAAAAAGCCAATGTGGCTATCGTCCGCATATGGGTTGTAAGGATTGAAGAACACAATGTCCCCCTTACGAGCCAAACCGCTACGTAACAACTCATCAATAGAGTTGAAATAAGTCACGTTTGCGCACGTATCGATAGCGTAGCCGTACCAACGATAAGCGTTAACGCAGCCGCCCCTTCCGGGACCACCACTCCAAGGGGAATGGCTCTGCTCGGCGGCAATTGGAGCTAAATTCCCGCCCGCTTTCATATATGCATGCGATACAAATCCGCCGCAGTTCATACCGGTATACCCGTCCCAACGAGGATCACCCTTTGGATACATGCATGTTTCTTGGCTAAGATGCGTATCATAGCGTGTTCCACGGTAATAGCCATCGTTCTCGTGGCTCATAAGCCAATTGACCAGGCTGGACCTATTAACCCCTAAAACAGAACCAGACGTATTCAACCATGCACCACTTGCATTGAAGTAATAGTCAACGCCATCGATTTTCAGCCACCCGTTAGCAAACATGGCACCCGAAGGCTGGAGCCAGTACCACGTACCGCCGTCATTAAGCCATCCAGTTTTCATCTTGAATGTGGAAGGGTCCATCCAATACCACGCACCGTTGACATATTGCCAACCAGACTTAAGGACACCATTGGAAGATGCGTAGTACCAAGTATTGCCACTTTCGCCAGAAGCGTCTTTCGACAAAATCCAACCAGACGCCACGTTAATGGCACCATTCGCATCCGCATAGAAAACCGAGTCTCCAATATGAATGATACCCGGCAACGAAGACGAGTCGACGCAGCCCGATGCTACAGGGGACCCGTCGAGTGCAATAGGCAATGGATCATTCAACGCACCAGAAGAATCCGCCCATGACATCCCGTCGCTCAAGTTGATCCAACACGAAGAAGCCATCGCACCGGAGTCAAAAGAATAATAGCGCGTGTCGCCTACCGTATATTCACCAGTGCGCATTGCGCCGGATACGTCATCAAGGTAATACCAGGCGCTTCCGGACTTTATCCATCGTCCTCGTTGAATAGCTCCGCTTGATGCGGCGTAATACCAAGTACCATCAGCAAGTGCCCAGCCTGTTGCCATGGCACCTGAGCTCGTAAGGAAATAGGTGGACGAGCCCACTTGCACAAAGCCCGTGAGCATAATATGGCTTCCTGGATCCAGGTAATACCAAGAATTCCCTAGAAGTAACCAACCTCCATGCAGTAAGCCGTTGGAGTCAGCGTAATACCAGTTGTTGTCAATAAGTGCCCACTGGGAGGATAGCATGGCCCCTGAACTGTTAAAGATATAAGAGGTGCCATTGCATTCATTCAGCCCGGTGGCCATAGAACCATCTGCAGGATCAAGCCAGTACCAACGACCCCCATCCGAGAGCCAACCCTTCACCAGGGTGCCAGAGCCGGAGAAATAGTGCCAAACGGAAGCATCAAGATGCCATCCGATAAGCATCGCGCCAGAAGAAGAGAATCCATACGTGGCTCCCCCGATCTGTAGCATCGAGTCGTGGACCATCTTGCCTTCATCATCCAGCCAATACCAGTTGCTGCCATCTGAAAGCCAGCCTTTTACCATGGCGCCAGAACCGGAGAAATAACGCCAAGCAGAAGTGGAGCCCGTAGAATCTAGGTACCAGCCGACACGCATTGCGCCCGAAGAGGAGAAGGCATACGTCGCACCCCCGACTTGAACCAACCCATCCTGAGCCATTCGACCTTCGTCGTCGAACCAGTACCAGCTACCGTTTATATGTCTCCAAGAAGAAACAGCGATTGTTCCGTCGGACAAGCCCCAACGCCAAAAACCAGTCCCTTCTTCGGGTGATATCCACCCCTGATGCCAAATAATTTGATTCGAAACCTCAGAAGGGGTCTCATTATCCACCTGAGAGTTCTGCTCGACAACGAAGGTCGATTCGCGCTGGGCATCAACGCCTGACTCGACAGAAGCAATAGCAACGTTAGATGCGGGACCTTCGTCAGTGTTATTCGAATCAAGGGCGTATAACATCGAGGGCGAACCTAAAAGGAGCCCAAAAGAAATGAGGCCCGAAAAAGCCAGCACTCCGAATGACCATTTCTTCATAGCAGCACGGTATCCAATCACGCAGCGACCCCGTCACCTCAGGGCAACGGGGTCTCAATCAAAACTAACTCAGTAATGTGCTAGCCAATTTGCTGGCAGTTTTTGCACTCTCGTGAAGCGCCACGCCTCTGGGCCTCCTGAATAGAGATCTGCGAATAGCCCTTTGCGTCCTTACCAACGGTACGGCACTTATGCGTATGGTAAACATCGCTACCGTTCTTATACCAAACTAAACCGTAGCCCGGAATCCACTTGCCGTCCTCGCCGACATAGTAGGAGCCAACCCAGGCATTCGTAGCCATGGCACCGGAAGACTGGAGGTAGTAGTCGCCGACCCAGGCGTCGTGAGCCATAGCGCCGGAACCGCTAAAGTAGTACCAGGCGCCGCCGACCTGACGCCAGCCGGTGGCCATCGCGCCGGAATCGTCGAACCAGTACCAAACTCCACCAACGTTAGCCCAAGAGTTAGAGGCCATAGCGCCCGAACCTCCGAGCCAATACCACGTGCCGCCATTGCTGAGCCAGCCGGTTGCCATGACGCCCGAACCGCTCGCATAGTACCAAGAGCCGCCTGCCAAGAACCAGCCAGTGGCCATTGCACCGGAGTCGCCGAACCAGTACCAGGAGCCGCCGAGGCTGCGCCAGCTGTTAGCGACCATGGCGCCCGAGCCGTCGAGGTAGAACCACGTACCGCCGATGTTGAGCCAGCCAGTGACCATCGCACCGGAGGCATTAGTGTAGTACCAGGTACCCGAATCGTTGATCCAGCCAGTCAGCATGACCCCAGATTCGTTGAAATAGTACCAAGCCCCGCCGAGATTATGCCAACCGGTCAATAGCTCACCGTCGGAGGTCGCATAGGACCACTTTCCGTAGATGGAGTCGTAGAACCAGCCACTGTGCTGCATGCGGCCATCGGCGTTGGCACCAGGGGTGTTCAGGAAGTAGTTCTTGCCGTCAATCTGAACTCGGCCGTATGCCATATCATGGTTTTCGGGATAGAAGTAATACTTGTCCCCACCGATAGACTGCCAGCCCGACACCGCGGTCCCGTCAGCGCCAAAATAGTACCAGACAGCTTCGTATTCGTTATGCCACTGGTTCGTGACCATGGCGCCAGTTTCGAGATCGAAATAGCGAAGGCTGCCGTCCTCGCACCAGACGAGTCCAGTCTGCATTAAACCATCTTTGTTGAAATAATATGTACCTGCGGGACGTGATGTAACTACAGAAGAATCGGTCCTCGAGGCGCTCTGATCAATTGAGTTTAAGCCTACTAGAAAATCTCTGTGAGCAGTCCCCCCGGCATTGCACTCGACGCTATACCGCGTAAGAGGGCCAAACATCTGTTCATTTTGAGTGCCGTTCCAACCGTCATAGCCCCAGTAAGAAATCGGACGACCGTCGGAACACCATTCCGTAATCTCTTCACCGCCTCCGCCACCGCCACCGCCAGCAATATCAGCAAATGAGGGCGCCGGGGCAACCGTCATGCAGGCAGCGGCAAATGCAACAACTCCCAGCACTGTTAGTCCGTGCCATCTTTCTCGAAGGTTTTTCATACGACATCCTTTCTCCGAGATTTAAGGCTCTCTTAAGTTATTTTTAAACTATCAATTCAGTATTTCAACGGGAAATCGATAAAAGGTGTCTTTGTGACTGCAATTTAAATATGAGTCGCCACACCTCAACCGTTACGCTAAATAGCTTCTGAGTCAAACCGAGCACATAAGCGAACCAATTTAATACGGCCACCTGAAAAATCCTGACACACGTTTTCGATATGACAAGAGCCGCTTGAACGAGGAGTATTTGAACCCCACCGCCCTTGCGGCTCTTGAGGACACTTTGCCGGATCTTGGCATCACTTCGCGCTAAAGCGAGAAGTACTCGCTCTCGGCAGATAGGTTTGATCCGAGCCACGGATCGCCATCGAGGAAGAACTCCGGCCAGCGCAGCGTGAACAGCGCTTGTTCGCGCTTCCAGCGGCGCAGCTTTTCCTCGTTGGCCTCTTCCCTGCCGCGCGAGGTGAACTCGTAGTGATACAGCTCGGCATGGGGCGTAAAGATGCTGTAGGTAGTCGTCCTAACAACGTTTCAATACTCCTCCTGCATAAGGTTCCGCAAAGGCCGTTCGATGAACGACATCTGAATTGCGAGGGTCAAAAATAAGGGTATCTCTTGCAGCAAATAGCATTGGAATATAGGAGCTTGGAGCCAGTAAAGATCGCCTAAGCAAACGGCAAGTAAAAGGGACGCATGAACGGTGGTGACCGGCAGCAAAAAACACCAACTTTAGTCCATCATCAATGTCGATCTATGCAGTTCCGCAAGTACGCAAATTGCTTCAGAAACTTAAGCACCCGAAATAGCGGCTAGTTGTTACGCGCCAAGACGCTGTTTACGCCGACGATGCGTGAAATCGGGGGCAAGCCCCGCATGTGCTGTGAGGACGGTCCCAATTGTAATGCTCGATAAAGGGGTCGAGGGCCTCGGCCCTAGACCCCTTGCTTTCCCAGGCGCGAGCGTACTGCCACTCCTGCGCGAGCGTCCGGTTCACGAACTCAACCTTTCCGTTCTGCCAGGGGCTGAAGGGCCTAGTGTACTTGTGCTTTGTGCGAATCTCAGATCTTTCTTGAAGATAAGCAGTAGATTAAAGTATCCAACAAGAAATCCCGCATTACATTCAACCCGCAGAAAAAAACAGAGCACTAATACTCCGCCATGCCTTCGGACTCATATAAAAACCTCATATGATCGACATCGAATCTAAGTGATAGCACATCTATAGATTTGCGTACATCAGAACACAGGCAAACGAATTTAAAAAACGAATCAGTTAATTCGCTTTCAAACTCTTTGTCGCATATACGTTTTCCAAGCTCAATAGCTTGGCTCAATTTAGTAGCGACAAAGTGGTTGGAAATTAAACCAAGCATGTTATTAGCCTTCTCAAGGCTATCAAGAACAGGCAAAACGTATTGTATTGCGAAATCTAATGTGACGGTATCATCCTCAATATAATTCGGAAGTCGATACGCTAAATCACATGTATTTATATAATATTTGATCCATGACTCTTTCATTTTTGGAAACCGAGAGATATGGATTAACCGACTTTCAGCAGAGGTATCGCCCAATCTATTAGAAGTTGGAATTAAAATAGTATTTGACCTTTGCTTTCGCCAAGACGAATTATCGAAATTCAATCGAACGCGAATATACTCTTGCAACCAGACAAAATAGCACGCTCCATCATCCGCTAAAGAACATCTAATTAAAAGAAAAGGTATTGCAAACATTTCAGCGTATAAAAGCGTCTTCGTATCAATGGAAAATGGAATTTCAGGTTTATCTTCGAGTGGCTTGTTTGTTCCCTTCACCTGAATTGCCATTAATTCACTAGTAGCGAATCCGTTTTCAAAGCGCTCAAAAATTTTATCGATTCCAAAATCTCGTTCTGTTAAGTCTCGAACAACCCAGTTTTCAGAAGGCATAAGGGAGGTGACGAAAGAGCATGCCTCTGTATCAATTATGTGGCTATTTGGACGTTTCGGAGGATATGCCATAAAAATCAGCTCCATCAGCCTTAGCGCAAGAGCACCTAATAACGACAAAATAAAGATATCAACCAACATAATTAGACTGCATGTCAGTTGATATCGAATAAGCGGTTAAGGACACAATAACCAATAAAACAAATAGCACTCACTGTGTCCAGGGGCATGGACCATCTCCTCCATCCTTCCTGCTCGAGCACGTCAGGTACCACCCGGTGAAACCATTGGCCGAGAGCTGCGCCCCCAGTCCCAGGGAAGCGGCCCTCTTGATTAAACTGCTCAGTATTTCGTGCTCACGGGCTCAATTCCCGGTGACCACTTGAGCCACTTCATAGTAGAGAGCAACGGCAATGTCGACGCTGCAGGTCTTAAGAATACGTTCGCAATAGATGTTCCGGCTGTTCACGCCACTGCAGTGAAGCTGACCGGCCTCGGCTTCTATGATCGAATTAAGCACCTGATCGGAGAGCCTGCGGATAAGCACCAGCTGTCGATCGTCCTGTCGCTGAGGTGGGGCTCAGCGAACATGTCGGGCGCGGCGTCCGCTAAGATCTACATTGTGGTCCTCATCCTTCTCAAGAACCTTCCTTGTGGCTATTTCAGATTCTAGTGCGAAAGCCGTTTTGCGTCAGGCAGACGTCATCACCCCCCCCACGCTTACGCCATCTATTTTTTGTGCGATCCACAGTATAGCTAGCTCACGCTCTTCGCTATCATCAAATTTGCAGGTCTCATATTTGATGTTTCATTCAGCTCCTTAGAATCGATAACCAAATCCCATTGTCCATTTTGGCCCGGCAATGATCGGCAAAGTTGTTTGTTAGGTATACGAAACAATCGATTAACTGGAGTCAAACGCTTAACTCCAAAACATTTCAAACTGACAATTTCGATACAAAATAAAGCTGCCAGTGAATTCAAACAGTTCTCCAAATTAGCTTTTCTAAAATACGTACCACGATCATGTTTCACAGCGTTATAGCTATCCCACCAAGTTAATTTTGCATACATTCCATTTATCCACGCATTAAAAGGTTTGAGTGAAATACTCTGGTTAATCGCAATGTCAACTACCTCATTTACAAAGGCAATATCATTCAAAGCAGACAGGCACTCGAATGCTTCCTTGATATTAGATGGTCTATTTCCGGATCGAAGTTCGACATAATCTTTAAAAACCGAATCAAATTCAGAACAAATCGATAAAAGCATCTTTGCAAATTCAACTGAATAAGTTGAGAAATTATCGTTGCTCAGCTCAACATAATTAAAGGAATTAACAAGCTCTCTTTCAAGAACCAAGTAGTAATCCCAATTTGATAAAGATAAAGTCATAGACAAACAACTCCCGTTAACGTAAATTACATCAAATTATCTTTCGAAATGCCCCCGTAGATATAGCCATCGCCAGCTCAGGAGTCTACTGACGCCCGATTCAGCTGACAAATAATTGACTATACGGCACTATTAACGGATAACTAGCACTGTTCATCTACAGGAATATCCAGTTTATTCGCCGCGCAAATGCAAAGCTCTTTATCCTCTTGAGTCATCCTGCTCCCAAGAATAACTCGCAACGGCTTGCATGGGCGTTGTACATAATTCATCTCAAGCTCATCTGGCTCTGGTACAAGACGGGCACGATATTCGTTCTCCCGCTCAAACACACTGCCCTTTCTGTAAATTGCCCGTAGATCACTAAGCATGTCATCACTGCTCACATTAAGACCAAGCATCCTAGCAGCAGTCCAAGCAATTTGAGGGTCGCAATTAAATGGTTCGTCATCATATAAAATTGGTAATAATTCAGTGCGCATTCCGTTAGCTATGTTGCAATTGCGAATAGCTTCTCTGTCGTAAGCAAGAACGAAACCCGCTTGGCTTTCGGAATATACATTCCACATATTCGAATCGCTAGGATTGTCCGTTAGGCACAAAATGCGACAACAATTTCGGCAGCTATTCTGATGAACTGGGGCAACAAATCCTCCAACAAATAAGCGCAAATTTTTAACAGCCGAGCGAAAAAGGCTAACTTTTCCCTCATCGGATAGTATCTCGAACTCATCTATTCTTGCTGGATTAAAAGGAGCCCCCAGAACCCCTAAAACAAACGCAAGTCGTCTAAAATCAATTTGATTTATTATCTTTAACGCTTGTTCATCATCATTGAGATTACTTTCGATTTCATCTATACCATTCCAGTTATAAATCGGTACCGAGTCGCACTGATCGCTGAAAACCTTTGGATGAGAAAATGTAACAGTCGCGTTTTCTAGATCGGCAAAAGCGTATTCACTTGGAGGTCGATAGCGGTAAAGCATTCGCGGGACGAGAGAAGTCGATAGCGCTTCCAGCTCCTTCTTTGCGGAAACAATGGAGGCGCCATCGTTTTGCTTGACAACGAGATTAGCCAGCGTCTCCCGATATGTTTCTTTCTGTGTCAAGCTTAGCACCATGCAATATCGCTTCCCGATCTAGCTAAATTAGATGCAGTTGATTTTATCCAGTGCAAAGATGCTGAATGCACATACGAAGCAGAAGTCATGTCTATCAACTACCAAAAAATGATTCCGATTGGAACGTACCAGAAATCGTAAAAGCTGCCAACGGATATATTTATAATAGCCTGAGATGACTAGAGATGAAAACATATAGCTATCAAGCAATCTTATCCTCCGATGAAGACGCCAGCTATGACATCAAATTCCCTCCCTGTCAGGTCGTTTTACCAATGACGGAGCGCCGCAGAGGCTGCAGAAGCAGTCGAGTATGCAGAAAAGATTTATATGAGCGCGTCAATTAAAAAAGCTCTGTTAGACCAGGATTGACACACATCTGTCCTCACGGCGCCATATCGTTAGCCTCGTAGACCGCGGGGCAGCATGAACGCCGAGGACCTGGTAATCGCCTTCAAACGGGACATGGCGAAGCTGAGCGGGACCGAGCGCCGCCGCGCGATTGAGTCCGTCAGGGGCGTAATCCGCACGGCGGCGTTCGACGACGCGGCCGGCTCCGCCTACGAGGTCGAGCGCAGCCGCGTCTGCCTCAAGACCGCCTACACCATGCGCCATAGGCTGATCGAGTGCCTCTCGGCCCACTGCCCCCATTCAGGGTCAGGCGGGGCTGCGGCGGCGAGCTCGATGAGATCCACTTCCCCGAGTCGTTCAAGGGCAAGGGCAACCGCGCGAAGGGGTTGTTCGCGATGCCGCATCGGCAGCGTAGAGACGGTAGAATGGTCGCACCGCGATATACGAGGAGGGGTGCAGCCATGCCGTCGAACATACCGGCCACGACGATCCGGGTCGACCCGGAGGTCAAGAGGGAGGCCACCGTCATCCTTGACGAGCTCGGCCTGTCCATGTCCACCGCCGTCAACGCGTTCCCCAGGGCGCTCGTCCGGGAAGGCGGGATGCTGTTCGAGATGAAGGTAAAGGCGCCGGCAATCGACTTGAAACGGTAGACCCTTCACGATTAACCCGACCGATCTTGAGCACATCGCCCCCCCTGCCGGATTCAAACCCTGCAAGGGGGCGATAACTTTGCATTTTCAAAATACGATTGGGCTGAATGTCGATACTGGTCTAACAGAGCCTTAGTTTTTTAGATATTGCGTCAATGTCCATTTCGTCTCTTTTAGCGCTGAATACGATGTATCGGGTTCATTTTCTCATGCCTTATAAGGAATATATGAGACGGCTGAATTCGTAGATGCCTGTTGTAAATGAATGTATGTGAGAAAGCTAACAACTACTTAATAAGAGTTGCGTTTGGCATCAGACAACGAAAACCGTTGCATTTTGTCTCTTGCAACTAAAAGGGTTGCGTTTGGTATATAGCAACGAAAACAGTTGCATTATGTCTCATGCAACTAAAAGGGTTGCTTTTGGTGTCTAGCAACGAAAACAGTTGTTATAATGCGTAAAAAGTAGCAATTGAGGAGCGACAGATGACGGATTATTCAGTGCTGATGCTGGACATAAAGCAATCGAGAAAGCTAAACGAGGCTCAGAGGCAGAGCGCTCAAGATGACCTTCTTGGAGCGTTGAATTGTGCGAACGCTTTGTTCTACGACTCGTTGGAAAAGCCGCTCATGTTTAGCGCGGGGGATGAGATTCAGGGTATGTTTCGAGACCTCCCTAGCGCATTTCTTGCCTATCGTTATTTACGGATTCTCGTGCAAACGGTTGAGTTGCGCGGGGGGATAGGGATTGGCTCCTGGACGACTCGAACGGAATCCTCTCTTTCAACTGAGCAAGATGGAACGGCCTATCATCGGGCTCGGGCTGCGATCGACGCCGCAGAGAAGGATAGATTTAAATCGCTCAAAATATTTGACGAAAAAGGGTGCTCAAATTTATATGAAGCTGCAACAGCTAGCAGCATTGGGATAATCGAGAGACGAAACAAGCCTCAGAAGAGAACGTGCGAAATCGTTGAGTTGACTTGTCCTTTAATATTTGATTTGTGGGCGAGAAAACCAGGACAAACCAATCGCTACAAAGAGGCAATAGCTCAACGGCTGGCGAATACGGGACTCGATTTTCAAAATGATATCGAACCAAGAATAACCGGCATGGAAAAGCCTTTCGACGCGGTGCAGGTGGAGCTTGAAAAGAGCCTTATGGGGATTCCTGGGCTGCTTGAGATTGCGACGGGCGCGTCACGCCAGGGAATCGAAAAAAGCATGCGGAATGCGAGCATCCAACTGGAGAGAGAGCAAGCTGCACTTGCTGTATACATTTTGAGCAGAGAGGGTGCAGAAAAATGCTGACTCTAGGAATTGTGCTCATCGCTCATTGCATCTTTGATTTCTATCTACAGTCCACAGGGATGGCTGTTCAAAAAGAGACCGATAATAAAGTACTGGTTCTGCACTGCGTGATTTACTGTGTCGGAATTAGCTTGGTTGTTAACGCGATTTACGAAATTGGATGTTTGCAGAACTTAATTATCTTTGGGGTGCTGATAGCCTCGCATTATTTTATGGATGGTCCAGCGAGGCTCTATTTGTGTAAAGGCGGACGATCGCCAATTGCTCGTTTTGCTATTGACCAGATAGCTCACGTTCTAATTTTGACTGCGCTCGATTTCTTCCTATTATTTTGCGCAAGGACGAGAGGCTTCACAGTGGAATTAATCCAAGTTCATTCAGTCGAACTTGCTTGGACGGGAAGCTTTGTTGCGGTCTGCCGTCCTGCGGGGATAGCCGTTTCGAAAATGCTTGAATCTGCAAGAGGACAAAATAGCGATGAAAAAGGCGATACCGTTCATTCAGGAAAGTGGATTGGAATTTTTGAGAGACTGATAGTGGTCGCTTTATCGTTACTAGCTCAATATTCGGCGATCGCATTTGTTTTTACAGCAAAGAGTATCGCTCGGTTCAAGGAGATTGAGAACAACCAGGGATTTGCTGAAGTATATCTTCTGGGAACACTAGCCAGCGTTGTTTTTGCAATGGGCTCAGCGCTTTTATTCAGCTATTTGTTTAGTCTCTGTTAGACCGAGATTCACACGGACGAGTCGTCGCCCCTCCCAATAATCCCAGAAGGGCTGCGGGGCGACCTCCAGGGCGTCCCGCGTGCTCTCGTATGTGCCGCCCGGGAGCTGGGCCTCCGGCGATCCTGAGCACATCGCCCCCTTGTCAGATTCAAACCCGGCAAGGGGGCGATTATTTTGCAATTGAAAGAAGATGGCTGGGCAGAATGTCAATCCTGGTCTAACAGAGCCAATCAAAACCTAATAACAACTCGACCTAGAACCGTTCGAGAATTTCGTCGGCATTCTCTCGCAGCTAGATATCTAGGTCCGGCACGGCAAACTGCACGTAGCCCCTCTGTGGCGCCTGAATAACCTCTCTTTGTAGCAATTTTGCCCTAATGGAGCTGACCTCATTGGTCTTTTTACCCATGCGCCTAGCAATCTCGGATGATTTGGACTGTCGTTTGTCCTCGCACATCGCCAAAAGGAATTTGATATCGTTAGGCCCCAGTCCAGAAATCACGGGCTCGTGAACAACATCGTGAAAACGAGCCTCTGCCAGCGCAATGCCTTCGGCAACATCGTGCTCGCTCACAATGGCACTTTTGGCACGATGCAAGTTGGCGCGCTACCAAATGGAATAACCGACCAGTTGCACCAGATAGACATACCCCTTAGTGGCCTTAGCGGCTCTCGACAGAAGATTGTCCTCTATGGTCAAACCAGTCGCGACAAAGCTATCGCCCATAGAGAGCGCTACCTTCACTTGTTTGCCTTTCTAGGGAATCGATTAATGGTCAATCATCGTTTAAGTTATTATCGCGGACTATATCGAATAATATCGAACTGTATAAGCGTGTATAAACTTATCGCGAAAGTATCGATCTTTCGTAATTTGTCTTAATAAGTAGTCCAACGTTGCTTTCTTCCAAGCTCATAGCGAAAGAAAGTTAAGGACTTCCTAAAAACCATTGCCTTAGACCGAGAAATACTCGCTTTCAGCGGATAAGTTCGGCCCGAGCCACGGATCGCCCGTCAAGAAGAACTCAGGCCAGCGCTGCATGAACAGTGCTTGCTCGCGCTTCCAGCGGCGCAGCTTTTCCTCGTTGGCCTCTTCCCTGCCGCGCGAGGTGAACTCGTAGTGATACAGCTCGGCATAAGGCGTATAGGTGGTGCGGTAGCCCGCCTCCCATACGCGCAGGCAAAAGTCTGCGTCGTTAAAGCCAACGGCGAATTCCTCGTTGTAGCCGCCGACGCGCTCAAATACGTCGCGTCGCACCATCTGGCAGGCGCCCGTTACGGCACTGAAGTTACCGGGGCGCACAGCGCGGGCAAGATAGCCCTCGCGCTTTGCCGAGAAGTCCTGGTTGGCATGGGCAAGTGCGCCACGCACGCCAACCAAAATACCGGCATGCTGCACCAGATGATCGGCAAAGTAGAGTTTGGCGCCCACCACGCCCGCATCGGGACGCTGCAGATAGCCCATCATCTCTTCGATAAAGTCGGGGCTTATGACCTCGGTATCGTTGTTGAGCAGCAGCAGGTAGTCGCCCTTGGCGTGCTCCACGCCAAAATTGATGATCTGAGAGTAATTGAACTCGCCCGGCCAGCACACAACGCGCGCGATGCCCTTGCCTTCGGATACTGCAGTCACGCGTTCCGGCAGGGTTTCGTAATACGTAAACGTCTCCGGGGCTTTGCTGTTGTTCTCCACCAAGACGATCTCGTAATTGGCATACGTTGCCTTCTGAGCGATCGACATCACGCAGGCATCGAGCGTCTCAACGTGATCCTTAGTGGGAATCACAATGCTCACCAGCGGCGCAGACTCCGGCAGCGCATAACGCATGTGATAGACAAACGGCGTCTCGGTCTCCACGACCGTTCCGCAAATGCCCAGCGCGTTAAAGTGGCGCTGCAGTGCAAGACGGCCGGCTTCGATAGCATACGGCTTGCTATCGGCAGAGCCGTCGGCAGTTGAACCGGGATGCACACGCCAGTGATACAGCACATGCGCAACATGCTCAAACCGCGCGCCCGACGCAAGACAGCGGAGCGTCAGGTCGTAATCCTGAGCGCCCGCGACATCCTCTGCCGACATGTCAATGCGATCGATGAGCGCCTTCTCCACCATCAGGAAATGCGTCACGCAGTTATGGCTATAGAGCAGGTCGACGTTGAGCCGCGTCTTAAAGACCGGCTGGCCCCACTCCCCCGTTTTCTGGAACATGTCCTCGTCGCAGAACAGGACCTGGGGACGCTCGTCCTCGGCAGCCTTGTTCAGCGCGGCAACATAGTGGAATAACGCGTCCGGTTCCAGGATGTCATCGTGGTCCAAGAACGCGATGTAGTCGCCATTCGCCTGCTGAATACCAGCGTTGGTGTTGAGCACAATGCCGCCGTTGCCGGGCAGCTCAATGCGACGGATGCGCTCGTCATTGGCATCCGCCGCAAAGTCGGCCACCGCATCCCATTCAGGCGAGGCATCCATCAGCAGCAATTCCCAGTTGTCATAGCTCTGGGCTAGCACCGAATCCAGCAGCTCGCGCAGGTAGACCCGATCAGTCTTGTAGCACGGCACCACAATGCTCACGAGCGGCCTATAGGCAAAGGCCGCCGAAGCGACACGCTGGCACGCCAAATCGCCCGGCTTTGCGCGATGCTGCTCAAACCAACGTCGATAAGCTGCGTCGTCTGCACGCGCGTCCTTCATGCGGCTCCAACTGTCGTCGACCATGCCGTTGTACAGGCGACCGTCCATAGCGCAAAACCCGCTCTGGATTAGGCCCGTGGGGTCAGCCGCAATCGTGACAAAATCTCGTATATCCTGAGGCATCTCAACGCTCAGATACGTTTTATTGACGCGGCATCCGTTCTGCTGCGGCACGTCAACCTGCGATTCAAAAACATGCACGGTAACATCGATGGCGTTCATATGCGTATCGAAGATCTGGAACTCAGGGGTGCACTGGGGGTCTCCCGCCCAGGTAACCTCATAGCGCCACACCGCGCCGGCGTCTGCCGGCAAATAGCGAATGGCATCGATTTCGTAGCGACCGCAGCATTCGCCACGCTGCGCGTCGCGGATAAGCGCGCACGGCGCAGGCTTTGCTTTGTAGTTAACCTTGGATTCCAGCTTGGCCACGCGGCTATCGAGGCGAATGGAGCCAAGCTTTTGGCCACCGGACACAAATGCAGCATCGATTGCAGAGCCATCCAAAAACGGAAGCACCAAGACGGCGAGCTCGCGCTCGTAATCGGAAACGGAAGGGCAAAGCGCCAGTACACGGCCATGATCGACCGGGAACGCCAGCGACGGCACAGAAGAACCGCTCGTCGTCGCATGGGCAAACGCTTGAGAACCCTCCCGCTCAATAAGCGCGGCGACATCCTGACCGGCAAAACGAAGCAGCACAAACAGACGGCCCTGACTGCGGCAAAGTGCCAAACGCTTGATACTCATCTACACTTCTCGCTTTCCCAGGGCGTTCGCTGCCATGCGCTTGCAGGCACCCAGACGCCCAAACCTCAAGACGTCGTAATCGAACATGAGCTTTTTGCACTCACGGGCATTGGGGGCCTTGCTGGTAAGCGCCGCACGCACCATAGCAGCAACAGAAGAAGCGCATTGTGCGAGCGCAGCATCGCTGCCCACAGCAGAACCGGCAAGCGCCATGGCAACGGCGGCAAACACCTTGCCGCAGTCCGAACCCAGCAACCTGAGCGCATCGTACAGCACCAGATCGCACAGGAAGTACGCCAGGTCATCGGCATGCTGGACATCGAGACCGTCGCGCTGCCAGTCAGCCAGCACCGCGGAGTAAATCTTCACGTGCTCCAGCAGTCGCGTCTCGTCGTCATAGCGCATGGTATCCATGAGCGAACCCTTGCGCGCCACGCGGTAGTCATACAGCTTGTTCGAGATAAGCGCGGTCTTGTGCGAACGACCGTACACGGCAAAATCGAAGACCTGGTCCTCGCCATACTTAACGGTTTCGTCGAATACGATCCCGTTGCCCAGCAAAAACTCACGCTTGCAGGCGGTGCGCCATGCAAAGGGGCGAGATGCTTCCTTAAACAGCAGATCGGAGCTATAGCCTTCAAACGACACATCGCGCGGGCTCAGCACATAGTTAAGCCACGGATACCCTGCCTCCAGCGGATACGGGTTCGCACCAAAGGTCAACACGTCGCAACCCTCGCGCTCAAAGGCATCGACGATCACGCGGCATGCATCGGGCGTAAAACGGTCGTCTGAATCCAAAAACGCAACGATAGGCGCCGTGGACGCAGCGATGCCCGCATTGCGGGCGCTCGACAGGCCACCGTTCTCCTTATCGACCAGCGTAAAGCGCGCATCCTTTTCGCAATAAGCGGCCGCAATATCGCGCGAACCGTCCGGCGAGCCATCGTTGACCAGCACGCCTTCCCAATCGGTCATGTTCTGCGCAAGCAGGGAATCCAGGCACCAGGCCAGGCACTCCTCCACTTTATAGATGGGAACGACAACGGAAATCTTGGGGGTAGCCATAGTCACTCGCTCCTACTGTGCGACCGGAACGTCATCGGGGTGCGGATTATCACCGTAGGTGCGCTGATACGTCAGCACGCGCCAGACCAGCGGCAGGCCGCCGATCTTAAAGTAATGCTTAAACGTATTGAGCTTGCCCGGCTTCTTAAAGCCAAAGCGCGAATCGATATAGGCGCGGGGCGACTTGATCATCAGGCGCAAGTCGGTCTCGCCACGCGGATCGAACAGCGACAGGTCAAAGCGACCGGCATCCCAATCGGACTTGAGCTCGGGCGAGGCCTTCTGCCAAAACTGTTCGCGCAGCTCATCGACCAGACGCTCATCATTCCAACGGTACGTATCGACCTTCATGCGCATTAAAATGCCCTTGAGCTGAGCCTTGAGCTCGGGACGTTCATCCAAAAAGCGCTGCATCTCGGCGTATTCGTCGCACACGCAAAATACCTTGTTGGGCGAATTAACGGAGCTCTTCTCGTTATCCTGGCGATAGCACAAAATGGGGTCCGCGATAAACGCTGCACGCTCGGCGCATGCCCAAACCTTAAAGTTAAAACCCGCATCCTGATACGAGGCGCCCGGCGTGGGAAGGAACCGAATCTGATTGTCGTTGAGGAACTCGCGCCGATAGATAGCCGACCAAATGGAAGGTTTGCGGTAGAAGATGCCCGGGCGATCGACGGGGCGATACGCGGCGCCCGTCATATACTCGTCGATGATCCCAAACAGCTCACGGCGCTCGCTGGGCGTGGACCAGTACAGATAGAAGTCGCCCTTCACCACATCGGCGTGCTCGGCGTCTGCCTTGGCAACCAGCTTTTGGAGCGAATCCTCAAACATAAAGTCGTCGGACTCAAGAATGCCCACGTACTCACCGCGCGCCATCTCCAGGCCGCGGTTCATCGAGTCGCCGTAGCCGCTGTTGGCTTTGTCGATCATCTTGACGCGCGCATCGCGCTCCATGTACTCGCGGATGATATCCGCCGAGCTATCGGTAGAGCCATCGTTGATGCAGATGATCTCGATGGCCTTTAGTGTCTGCGCCACGGCGGAATCGAGGCACTCGCGCAAGTAGCGCTCAACATTGCAAATGGGGACAAGCAGCGAAACTTTAGGGGTATCAGAGTTCTGCAAGAGAACCTCCTGTTGAATAGCGTGTAACAGGGTTATTTTAGCAGCCGAGTTACGGCGGGCGACAGCGCTTGGAATTAGATAAAGCGCTCCAGGCAGGCTTTGAGACCGCGAGTCGAAAGATAGAACAGCGTGGCGTCTGCCATCGAAACGCCCGAGGTCGCCGCAACGAGCTTGTGGGCAACACGGCGAACGGCGCCCTTAGCAGGCATATCCGCCCACTCCGTTCCCAAAAACGTCGTGAGATCCATGTTGACGCGAGCCGCCACGCGATGGAAACCATCGGCATCCAAGCGCGCCAGATCGAACACAATTAGGTCTAAAAACCAAGTTATCAGCTCGCCGGGGCACAGGTCCAAAAGACCGTAGGCCGCCCAGTCCTCCAAGACCTCCTCGAGCATCCTCATGTGGGCGTCAAGCTTTTTGGCGCGAGCATCGGCACTGTTGAACTCGTGCGTCGCCGATTCACTCTCCATCACGTAGTGGTAGAACTTGTCCGGCATGACGACGGTCTTGCGGGCAAGCGCATAAGCCGCAAATTGGAAGACGACGTCCTCGCCCAAAGCCAAACCGGGGGCGAAGCGAATGCCTTCGCGATTGAGCAGCTCGCGCGAAAAAGCCGCACGGCAGGCATAGGGCTGCGCATTCGAATGGAACAGCAGTTGGGGATCACGGGCACCGAAGGTACCAGCTTTGGGGCTCATGAGTTGCTGGACGCGTTTGGGGGCAGCATCGGCGGGTTCACAGACACCGCCAAAAACGGCAGCCTCGGCATCTGCAGACTCCATGGCATGCAGCACGCGCTCGACCGTCTGGGCATCGATGTAATCGTCGGCGTCCACAAAAAAGACGGTCTCGCCCTCGGCGGCATCGATACCAGCATTTCGAGCACACGAGACGCCCGCGTTTTCCTGGTCAATCACCAGTACGTGATCGTCGGCCTGCGCGATCTGGCGCAACGCGTTCAACGAATCATCAGTCGAACCGTCGTTGACGCAGACAACCTGAATCGAGCGCTCGGACTGGGCCAGCAGCGAATCGAGGCATCGCCGAATGGAGCGCGCAGAGTTGTAAACGGGGACGACAATGGTAGCTTTAGGACGAGAGGCCTCTCCCATGCCGACCTACCCCCTCAGCGATTCGATGAGGAAAGCAGCAACCACGCCTGGGCCTCCAACCGAGGCGTAATACTTAGCACGCCCCAAGGCACCATCCGTCGCAAAACTCGGATGCTCGTCAACCCAGCCCTCAGGATCTTTGAGGATGGCAGCGAGATTTGCGCGCTTCCACGGCTTGAGATCGTCAAGCGAAAACTCCCCCGCGTCCAAGGCCGCTTGGAACTCCTTGGCCATTTGAACCAGGAACTCCTTATAGAACTCGGGCGCCAGGCGCACGTAGTTCCACATATACGAATCGTACTTAATGAGCTGATTGAACTTGAGCATGCGCGCAACGTCATCA
Source organism: uncultured Collinsella sp. (assembly GCA_902494345.1). Lineage (GTDB taxonomy): Bacteria > Actinomycetota > Coriobacteriia > Coriobacteriales > Coriobacteriaceae > Collinsella. The sequence goes on along the minus strand of CABUSV010000001.1, from coordinate 215,958 downwards.
CTTGCGTGGTCACGGGCATAATCCTCTCGAATCCAACGCTCAATCTCGGCATACTCGGCATTGACGCAAAAAACCTTGGCAGAAGAATTGACCGAGGAATTCTCGTTATCCTGGCGATACGACAACACAGCATCATGCAGGTAAACGGCCTTATCGGCGCACGCGATCACCTTAAAGGCGAATGACGTGTCCTGAAAGGATGCCCCCGGAGTCGGCAGAAACGTAATGCCGTTGCGCTCAAGAAAATCGCGACGGTACACGGCCGACCAAATCGACGGCTTTTGCTTAAAGAACTGCGTCGTATCGCTCGGATGCACCGGCTTGCCGCAATCCCGAGGTCTAAACATCTCGTGCAGCGAACGGCGCTCCTCGGGCTTAGACCAGTAGAAATCAAAGTTCGCCTTCGCAAAGTCGGCATTATTGCTATCGGCGGCCGAGACAAGCTTTTCGAGTGCGTCGGGCACCATAAAGTCATCGGACTCCAAGATGCCTACGTACTTGCCACGCGCCATCTCCAGACCGCGGTTCATCGAGTCGCCGTAGCCGCTGTTGGCCTTGTCGATCATCTTGACGCGCCTATCGCGCTCCATATACTCGCGAATAATCGCCGGCGAGTTGTCGGTCGACCCGTCGTTAATGCAGATGATCTCAACATCCTTGAGCGTCTGCGCCAGGGCGGAATCGAGGCACTCGCGCAGGTAGCGCTGAACATTGTAAATGGGAATAAGCAGCGACAGAACAGGGCTGCCAGAGGCGTTAGTAGACAAATGTGCTCCTTAGGAAATACCTGTCGTTTCATGGTATCAAAGGGCCAGCGCGCCAGCGGGCGTTTATATAATCTATGGAGCTCGCAGAGGCAAACCGATAAGAAAGGACGTCATGCAGCCCAAAGCCGCACGCAACATATCCATCGAAGCCTTGCGCTTGGTCGCGGTCGCCGGCATCGCGGTGTTCCACACCTTTCAGTGGACCTTCCAAGCCGCCTGCGTCGGCGCCGTGGAATATACCCCACTTGCGATGTCCCCCTATTCCGGCGTGCTCGGTTTTATTAACCTGCTTGGCTGCTGGGCCAACGAGGTCTTCTTTATGATCTCGGGCTATTTTCTCATCGCTTCGGCCGCGCGTGCTTGGGACGGTGGAGCAACGTGGAAGTCGCAAATGCAACGGACGGCGCAGCGCCTCGGCAAGGTCATCTTGCCCACTACGTTTTATTGCCTCGTGGCGCTCGCATGGTCCACGGTCGTCTCTCCCATTCCCGATGTTACCCTCAACACGCACTACTGGTACACGCTAGGCCTTGAGTTTATCTGGGTCTATGCCGCCACGGTCTTCATGGCGCCGCTGTTTGGGCTGGCCAAGAGCCGACTCTCTAAGAAGAGCTACACGGCGACGGTCATCGCCGTTGGCATCCTCGTATTCGTTGTTAACGGGTATTTGGCCGCCATGAGTGCGACAAGCGCCGGCGAGTTTTCTTGGCTGCAGAAGCTCATGAGCGCCGTCACGTACGTTATCGCGTTTTTGATCGGCGGACTGCTCCGCGACGTAACCGACGCCATGGATTCGGACAGGGCGGCCGCCTTGGGCATGCGCTCGCTCGTAACGGTTTTAGTGCTCACCATCATCCTGGAAGGAGCACTCTCCTTCACTGACAACCTCACGGCGATGACAATCCTTTCCTACAAATCGACCTCGCTGATCTCGTTTGCCCTCGCTGCCGCCTCCCTGCTCTTTGCGGCTACCCGACGCAGTGCCTCAGGCAATTCGCGGACTGCAGATGCCATCGTCACCTTATCGACCGCCACGCTCGGTTTCTATGTGATGCAGTCGCTCACCAATAGCCTGTGGCGTCCCGTCTTCAATACGTTGATCGCAAACATACTGGTCAGCCAAAACAGCCCGGCAGCTATATGTATTATCACGGGCACCGTCATTAGCATCATCTTTGCCTTAGCGCTCCTCAACATCGATGCAGTTAGAAGCCTTATCGCTCGCCAGCTCAAGCGGCAATAGACACGCTGCCGTCAGACGCTAAAGCCGCTACACCCGTGGCAGGTTCCTGCGTTTTATTCAAAGCTTGCCGCCAAGGTGCGCCGAGCCTTTACAATAAGACAGTCCCAAGGACGTATTCGATAGCTTCCGCGCTGCGTTCGCCCGCCGCGCGTGAAAGGATATATTGCCCCATGCCTTCAACCCTTCCCACCCCCATCGATAAGCTCGCCATCGTCGTCGTTACGTACAAGCGCCAGGAACTCCTGGCCAACTTGTTCGACTCTATGACCGAGCTCACGGCCGCGCCCTGGCGCATCGTGATTGTCGATAACGAGAATTCGCGCGAGACCGAGGCCATGTGCACCGCATTCAACGAGCGCCTGGCCAACCTGTGGGGCATCGACACCGAGCAGCCTGACGCGCAGGGCGGCACCGACCGTGTCATCTACGCCCCGCAGCTCGAAAACGGCGGCGGTGCGGGCGGCTTCTCCGCCGGCACTAAATGCGCCTACGACCTGGACGCTCAATGGTTCTGGGTGATGGACGACGACGTGCTCGTCATACCCGAAGGCATCGAGCGTCTTGCCAAGTGGACCGACCGCTACGATGTCATCCAGGGTTCGCGCCTGGACTTTGACGGCGGCGCCTTCTTTTGGCAATACCAACTCATCCTTTCGCTCGGCATTCCCAACCCAGTCGCCAAGTGGGACTTGGGTCCAGAGGGTTATCGCGCCATGAACCAGCTGTGCTTTGAGGGCGGCATGTTCTCGCGCCGCGTGGTCGACAAGATCGGCCTGCCCGATGCGCGCTTCTTTATCTACGGCGACGATGCCTGCTACGGCTACGTGGCCAGCCAACACTTCCCCGCCGCCGTTGTTGCCGACGTGGTGCTCAAGCGCGCCCGCGCCGTCTCTAACTGGGACATCGCCGGCAAACGCCAGCTCAACTCCACGAGCGACACCAACCGCTACTACATCATGCGCAACCGAGGCTTCCTCGCTCGCTATATGCAGATCTACGGTGACTACCACCCCATGCTGTTCCGCCTGGGCAATGCCGCGACCTTCTGCAAGGAATTCATTCGCCTGGCTGCGGTCGATAAGTGCTTTAAGACCGGCATTCCGGCACTGCGCCGCGGCATGAAGGACGCCCGCAAGATCGTCAAGGACCCCAACTGGAAGCCCATGCCGCCCATGAAGGACACCGAGTAACGGAGCCGAAAACACCTCGGCGCTTAAAGCCGCTGGCACACCGTAGCCACATGCCGTCCATCAAACCCGAACCCCCAGCGCACGCGGCCAACGCCGGGTCGCGGCACACGGATTTCGTCGATGCCGTCGCGCTCTATGTCGAGCAGCGCCTGCACGGCCAGCAATTCCAGGCCCAGCGCATCCACACCGGGGTCATACATCATGTTGGTCGTTATCAGCGGACGTTCATCGAGCATACCGATCGTATCGGCTATGTCGAACACGGCGCGCGTAGGAAAAACCTGGATGTCCCAGCGATCCGCGCCACACTTTCGCCTCGAAGCAGGATTGGCATAGCCCGGCAATCCAAAGCAGAGTCCTTGCAAGAGTAGGTGATATGGCAGCGGCGTATCTGGGTCGGTCTCGCCGATTCCCGCATCTCCCAAGATGCGGCTTAGCGCCCGCCTCACGGTATCCTCGTTCCCATGGCACAGCCCGTCGCGAAACACATCGACGTCTCGAATGTCTTCTGCAGCGCACTCAAACCACTCAATAATCACTAGACGCAAGGCCTGGCGAAGCTCGTTATTGGGCAATCGCAAAGCACGGAGGCGATCGCCATGCTCTGGCTCCTCAGTCATATCCGTCGTGAGAAAACCGGACAGATACAGCGCTGTCCACATGCCATCGTCAGGCGAGACATCTGGCTCTGCAGTGCCCAAACAAAGCGGGACCTCAGCGCACCCATGGGCCTCGAGCAAATCAAACAAGACCGAAAGGCGGTCGAGATTCCACCCGGCAACTACCCTACTCAGGCAATCGGCATATTCATACAGATCGGCGCGCACAGGCGCCGTGCAGCCTCGGTCCAGAAAACCGATCACACGCGCTGGACTCGAGCAATAGGCCCTACCAAACCGATATCCCTCGAGCCATTCACGCGCATCATCCAGGTATTCCTCGCGCCCAGCATGATTCAGCAGAGCCTCGACCTCGGCATCCGAAAAACCGAAACATCGGTCACACCACGCCGACAGCGGCGTCGTCAGACAATACGAGCAGCCGCGCGAAGAAAGCGCCACTTCGGCAGGACTGGGACGCTCCCCCATCAGACACGTCAGCCGCAACGAATCACGCGCAGTGGCAATGGCGTCGAACAGCACACGGTCAAGTAGTTCTGCCGGATCGGCGTCGGAAGCGTCCCTCGCGCTCGCACGGCGAGACCACGCCGCATCGTACCCATCAACGAGCAATACAACCTGCTCATCGCAGGCCATCTCCAGCAGCTCAATGAGCACACCGAGCACCGAGGCGACCTCGTCCTCGCTCGCCGCGCCACGCGCAACACGTTCGATGTGACGCACCTTGTCTCGAGCTAAATCCGGAGCCTCCAAAAGCGCCAGCAGGCGGGCGCACTCGTCCGAAAGAGCATCGCGCACGACGTCGGCAATAGCGGCGCCACGCCTCGCAGCGCCAGAAAAATCCAGCGATATCACCGGATAGCAAGCGTACTCATCCCGATAGCGCCCGCCGTTCGCATCCCAAATCTGAGCATCGGCAAACAAACGCTGACCAGAGCGACCGACCGCTGGACGCTCCAGAAAAGCCCTGAGCATCGACAAGTTCATGCTCTTGCCAAAACCCTCGGGTCGACAGCACACCACAACGGACGCGTCGCAGTCCAACACATCGGCAATAAACATGGTCTTGTCAACCAGCATGCAGCAACCAAGGGCCTCCGCATAGTCGTGCATGCCAATGGGCAAAACCGCATCGTCGGCACAGCCGATCAAGCGCACGCCAAAGCCAGCAGCACAATCAACATTTGCCTGTTCAGACACCAAAACGTTCCCCCTAAATCGCTGCACGATGCCAATTGTAATGACCGCCTCGCGCGTACCGACGACGCCGCGCGAACATATCGGGCAACGGTAGCAACAAGAGGTGTGAGGGGGCATAACTAATCGTTGCACAACAAAACGGGGCCCGATGCATTCGCACCGGACCCCGTCCCAACTCTTTAGTTATCTAGCAACCAAGAGGCTACTCCTCCGAGCCGTCCTCCCCAGAAGCCTTCTTCTGCTGATCGAGCTTATGCTTACCACTTACGATAGACGTAGCGCCCAGCGTGGCCAAGCTTGCACTGGCAAGGCTCGCCATCACAATCAGATCGCCCGTCTTGGGCATGTTACCGCCCGAAGTCTTAGTCTTTGTAGTGGTGGTTGTAGTGGTCACCGTCTTGGAGTCATTTTGCTCTTGGACCTGGTTGTCAGCACCGCTCTTGTCGTCGTCTTCGGGCTGTTTCTTTTCGCCCTCGGTCTTGCTCTCGTCCTTCTTCTGAGTGGACTTGTCGTCCTTCTCCTCAGAGCTAGAACCCTTATCAGATTCGGTCTTCTCGGAAGCCTTGTCCTTGGAGTCGCCCTTTGCGGCTTCGGTCTTTTCCGTGGAAACCTGATCAGAGTTGTCCTTGTTCTGGGTCGAGCCGTTATTGACACCAGCCATCAGCGAAGAACCCAGCGTAGAACCAAGCTGCACAGAGAAAGAGGGCTTCTTGTCCGGCGAAGCAACGGGGGCGTCCGGCGCCTTATTCGAGTCGTCCTTGGAAGCACTGGAATCAGGAGTTGCATCAGAGCCGGAGCCGTTGTTAGAGCCGGTGCCAACGGACGAATCGCTCGAACCGGTGGATGAGTTAGAGGTGCCAGCGTCGGTCGAATCAGAAGCGTCGCTGTCCGTATTGCCGACAGAGCTTGAAGACGAATCGCCCGCAGCAGAGCCGTTCGAATCGGAGCCGTTCGAGGTAGAGCCGTCGTTGGTAGTGCCACCAGCAGAGCCATTACCGTCAGCATCGGTCGAGGGCGCATCTATCCTGTCATCGTTGGCATCGTCACCCGAGTCGCCATTCGAATCAGGTGTCGGCGAGGGCGCCGGCGTAGGCTCGGGCTGCACGGGCGTCGCAGCGGCCTCGTCCTCGGCGATATAAACCAAGCAGTCCTTCAGCTCATTCTTATAACGATTCTTCCAGCCCTCATGATACTGGGGCTGGCTCGAATACTTGGTGGCAACATTGTTGACCACGCTGTTGGAAAGCGCCGTCACAAACTCGCGGTCGGACATATCGTTGGAAAGATTCGCCCAGCGGAAAAAGTCCCTGCAGCCACCGGTACCGCACATGTTGGTGATGCTCCACACCATACCCTTGACGCAATCGGCGCGGCCCGAAATATCAATGCCCAAGCCGCTCTTGAGCCACGCCTCGGTCACCGCATAGTACGAGTTATACGCATAGGCATCTTGAAGTGCTGAGAACTCAACAGGATCGGTGTTGTACGCACCTTGGAAGGCCTCCTGCGCAATACGGCCCAGCTCGGTGAGCTGGCCGTTCTCGTACATGGCATTGCTCGTGTTGGAAATCTCGCTGCCGCGATCAATCGCATCCTTGAGCATGCTGTATTTTTCGGGGTTGTAGTTGTAGGCCTGCTTCATAAACGGAATGAGCGACCAACGACGGTCGAACTGGTAATAGCCCAGCGCGTTGTAGCCGTCACCATACGAAAAGCCCTGGTTATAGTTGCCGTGGCTCTCGTATTTGGTGAAGTACTTCATCTCGGCGGTCACGTTGACAAACGAAACGCCCTGGACCGACCTCAGCACGCCCGAGAAGGACTGTTGGGTGTAAAGGCCCTTATCGATATCGGTGGCATCCGAGGCAACGCCCGGCGTGGGCTCCTCGGCAGCGGCGGGTGCCGGCGCGGAAACGGCGCCAAACGAAAGCGCCAGCGTCAGGCCCGCGACAATAGCAGAATGCTTGGGCTGCATAAGATCCTCCCTGCATTGGTGTAGTTAAAGTTCAGTTTGCAAAGATAAAAATAAGTATTGCAGCTCGCCCGTTGTTGCACAACAACCCCTCGGTAAACGGCAACAACCCTCCGCGAAATCTTAAGGAATTGCGGTCAACCTACAGCTTAATGTCAAAGTTGATTTCGGGGACGGCGGCCAGGTCGGCCAACGTCACGCCGTCAACATAGTTCTCGATGACCTCGTCCAGGCCGCGCCAGAACTTGACGGTCGAGCACAGATCGCTGCGGGCGCAGCTGTTGTCGATGCCGTCGCACGCCACCGGAGCCGTGCTGCCCTCGACGGCGCGCAGGATGTCGCCAGCACGCACCTCGGCCGGGTCCTTGGCCATCATGTAGCCGCCGCCCTTGCCGCGCACGCTCTTAAGCAAGCCAGCCTTCATAAGCGGGCGCACCAGCTGCTCCAAATACTTTTGCGAGATATGCTCGCGGTCGGCAACCTCGCGCAGAGCAATCTTGCCCTCGGCGTCACCGAGCGCCGCGATATAGATCATCAGCCGGAGGGCATAGCGGCCCTTGGAAGAAATGAGCATACCTACCCTCCCATCGCATCTGGGACAACATAACCAGGTTTGTTTGTCCCAAATCTTAAGTAAGTGGGACAAACACAACAGGTTATTTTGTCCCAGAATTTGAAAAGTCGAGTGGATTAGTCGGGTTTTCCCTTGACTAACGCCGAACCCATAGTAACTTTATTCCGAGAAGATTCCTAGGGTTTAGTACACCTATGAGTACACCATATACAGAGAGGGACAGCATGAGCGCAAATCCGCTGCTTTCCATCGAAGGTCTGACCGCCTCCGTGGACGAGAAGACCATCCTCCACAACGTCAACCTTAACGTCGCCGCCGGCGAGACCCACGTGCTGATGGGACCCAACGGCGCCGGCAAGTCCACCCTCGGCCACCTGGTCATGGGCGACCCCGTTTACACGGTCAACGACGGCCGCATCGTCTTTGACGGCCAGGACATCACCGAGCTCACCACCGACAAGCGCTCGCGCGCCGGCCTGTTCCTGAGCTTCCAGGCCCCGGTCGAGATCCCCGGCGTGCCACTGTCGAGCTTTTTGCGCGCCAGCATCGCCGGCCGCCCTGGCCTGGAGATGAAGGGCAAGGAATTCCGCCGTCGCGTCAAGGAGCTCGCGGCCGAGCTCAACATGGATACCGCCTACCTCAACCGCGAGCTGGGCGTAGGTTTCTCGGGCGGCGAGAAAAAGAAGGTCGAGATGCTCCAGCTCCTGCTGCTGCAGCCCAAGCTCGCCATCCTGGACGAAACCGACTCCGGCCTGGACGTCGACGCCCTTTCCACCGTCAGCCATGGCATGGACGCCTACCGCAAGAGCTGCGACGGATCCATGCTCATCATCACGCACAACACGCGCATCCTGGAACACCTGGATGTCGACCGCGTTCACGTTATGGTCAAGGGTCACATCGTGCGCGAGGACGACGCCTCGCTCATCCCCTGGATCGACAAGAACGGTTTTGAGACCTTCGAGCGCGAGGCCGCCGAGCAGCGCGCCCAGGCCGAGGCCGCCGCTGCCGAGCAGCAGGCGTAAAGGGGCGACGCAATGACCAAGAACCGCACCGAGGTCGCGGACATCGACCGCAGCCTCTACGACTTCACCTATGGCGAGGAGGGATTCGAGCGCCTCGACGCCGGCATCACGCCCGACATCGTGCGCGAGATCAGCGCCAAGAAGGGCGAGCCGCAGTGGATGCTCGACCTGCGCCTCAAGTCCCTCGAGATCTTCAACCGCTTCCCCGATCCGACGTGGGGCCCCTCCATCGAGGGCCTAGACATGGACAACATCGTCACCTACGTCAAGCCCAACACCGACCAAAAGCACGACTGGGAGTCGGTGCCCGACGACATCAAGAACACCTTTGAGCGCCTAGGTATCCCCGAGGCCGAGCGCAGCTACCTGGCGGGCGTCGGCGCGCAGTACGACTCCGAGCTCGTCTACCACAACATGCAGGACACCGCCTCCAAGATGGGCATCGTCTACTCCGGCATCGAGGAGGCCCTGCACGACCCGCAGTGGGAACCGCTCATCCACGAGAAGTTCATGACGCTCATCCCGCCCACCGACCACAAGTTTGCAGCCCTGCACGGCGCCGTGTGGTCGGGCGGCTCGTTTGTCTACGTTCCCAAGGGCACCAAGTTGGACTTCCCGCTGCAGAGCTACTTCCGCCTCAACGCCAAGGGCGCCGGCCAGTTTGAGCACACGCTCATCATCGTCGAGGACGATGCCGACCTGCACTTTATCGAGGGTTGCTCCGCGCCCAAGTACAACGTGGCAAACCTCCACGCCGGCGCTGTGGAGCTCTTTGTGGGCAAGCGTGCGCACCTGCGCTACTCGACCATCGAGAACTGGTCCAAGAACATGTACAACCTCAACACCAAGCGTGCGCGCGTGGACGAGGACGGCGACATCGAGTGGATCAGCGGCTCCTTCGGCAGCCACGTGGGCTACCTCTACCCCATGAGCGTGCTCAATGGCCGCCGCGCCCGCTCGAGCTTTACCGGCATCACCTTTGCCGGCGCCGGTCAGAACCTCGACACCGGCTGCAAGGTCGTGCTCAACGCGCCCGAGACCTCGGCAACCGTCGAGACCAAGGGCATCTCCAAGAGCGGCGGCATTCAGACGTTCCGCAGCTCCATCGTGGCCACGCCCAAGGCCGAGGGCTCCAAGGCAACCGTGAGCTGCCAGTCGCTGATGCTCGACGACCAGAGCCGCTCCGATACTATTCCGGCCATGGACATCCGCGCCAAGAACGTCGACATCGGCCACGAGGCCACCATCGGCCGCATCGGCGACGACAAGGTGTTCTACCTGATGAGCCGCGGCATCTCGGAGGAAGAGGCCCGCACCATGATCGTCAACGGCTTTGCCAACCCGGTCTCCAAGGAGCTGCCGCTGGAGTACGCCGTCGAGATGAACAACCTGATCAAGCTCGAGATGGAAGGAGCGATCGGATAATGAAACAGACCACGAACACCGCTGCTACCACCCTTGAGCAGGTCAATGCGATGCCGGCTGCCACATGGGGCTGGCTGAAGATGAACCAGACCAAGCTCGAGCTCTCTGACGAGCTTGCCGCCGCTCCCGCCGAGACCGTTAAGGTTGAGGGCTTGGACGAGCAGTTTGCTGGCGTGGCAGACGCGTTCGACGCCGCCATGGACGCCATGGCCGAGCGCTTCCCCGAGCGCCGCGCCTCCGCCCCTGGCGATGCCGCCGACCGCGCCCGCATCACGCCCGAGACCGAGCTCGACGTGCCCGCCACCTCCGTCTACCAGGCCGGTGCCATTAAGCTGGAGGAGGAGCTCTCCCCCGCTGAGGCCTTCGAGACTGGCATGGGCGAGGCTGCCTACACCTACCTGGCCGACCACGCCACCAAGCGCGTCGTCATCGATGTGCCCGCATACAAGCACGCCACGGTTACCGTGCGTGTGAGCGGTGTCGATGCCGCCGCGGCCATCGCCGCCATCGACGTCGTCGTCCGTCCCCAGTCGACGCTCGACCTGCAGATCGCCCTGGACTCCCCCGTTGCCGGCGAGGGAGTCGTGGGATCCGTGCTGCGCGTGTGCGCCCACGAGTACGCCACCGTCAACGTGGCCTGCACGCAGACGCTCGACGATTGCTGGATCGCACTCGACGACACCGGCCTGTTCCTGGACGAGGGCGCGCGCGTCAACGTGCAACACACCGTCCTGGGTGCCGGTGCCAGCGCCACCGGCCTTGCCGGCGACCTGCTGGGCGATACCGCCAAGGTCACCATCGATACTGACTACCTGGGCGCCCGCGAGCAGGTGCGCGACTTTAACTACGAGCTGCGCCACCGCGGTCGCAAGACCGAGTGCGAGATCGACGCCAACGGCGTACTGACCGGCACGTCCAAGAAGGTCTACCGCGGCACCATCGACCTCGTGCACGGCTGCAAGGGTGCCGTCGGCACCGAGCGCGAAACCGTGCTGTTGGCCAACAAGGGCGTCGACAACAAGACCGTCCCCGTCATTCTCTGCGACGAGGACGACGTTGCCGGCAACCACGGCGCCACCATCGGTCACGTCCGCGACGAGCAACTGTTCTACCTCGCCTGCCGAGGCCTTGACCAAAACGCCGCCGAGGACCTGTTCATCCGCGCCAAGCTGGAGGACGCCGCGCTTTCCGCGACCGACGAGCGCACCCGCGCCGCCGTCGTCCGCCTGGGCAACAACCTGATCGACAACTTTGAAGAGGAGCTCGCATGATCGACACCGAGCACGTTAAATGTGACACCTGTACCGCACCGGAGCCTATGGAGCTCGACGCCAGCGACGAGGCCTCGCGCGGCTGGCCTACCGTCGACATCGAGACTAATCCCTACAAGGCGCAGTTCCCACTGTTCCAGCAGCACCCCGAGTTCGCCTTCCTCGATAGCGCCGCCACCGCGCAGCGCCCCGCCTGCGTGCTCGACGCCGAGCGCGACTTCTACCAGCGCATGAACGCCAACCCCCTGCGCGGCCTTTACTCGCTGTCCGTCGAGGCCACCGAGGCCATCGCGAAGGTGCGCCAGCAGATCGCCGACCTCATCGGCGCTTCCCAGGCCAACGAGGTCGTCTTCACCCGCAACACGAGCGAGTCGCTCAACCTGGTCGCCAAGAGCTTTGCGCCCACAGTCCTCGAGCCGGGCGACGAGGTCGTCATCACCATCATGGAGCACCACTCCAACCTGATTCCGTGGCAGCAGGTCTGCCGCGAGACCGGCGCCAAGCTCGTCTACCTCTACCCCACCAAGACCGGCCAGCTCACGACCGAGGAGGTTCTGTCCAAGGTGAGCCCCAAGACCAAGATCTTGGCCGTGGGTCAGGTCTCTAACGTCCTGGGCGTTGAGAACCCGGTCAAGAACCTCGGCAAGCTCGTGCACAAGTACGGCGGCTATCTGGTCGTCGACGGCGCGCAGTCGCTGCCGCACATGCCGGTCGATGTGGCCGATCTGGGCGCCGATTTCTTTGCCTTTAGCGCGCACAAGGCCATGGGCCCCATGGGCATCGGCGTCCTGTGGGGCAAGATGGACCTGCTCAACGCCATGCCGCCCATGCTCACCGGCGGCGAAATGATCGATTCGGTCACCGAGCAGGACGCCGTCTGGGCGCCCGTCCCCGAGAAGTTCGAGGCAGGCACGCAGGACGCCGCCGGCATCTTCGCCACAGGCGCCGCTCTCGACTACCTCGTCAACACGGTTGGCTACGAAAACATCCAGGCACGCGAGCAGGCACTCGTCCACTACCTGATGGGCGAGCTCATGCAGCTCGACTTTGTCCAGATCATCGGCTCCATCTACTGGGACAACCATCACGGCGTCGTCAGCTTTAACGTCAAGGGTATCCACCCGCACGACGTCGCGAGCATCATGGACATGGACGGCGTGTGCATCCGCGCCGGTCACCACTGCGCGCAGCCGCTGCTTACCTGGCTGGGCGTCGAGAACCTCGCCTGCTGCCGCGCCAGCGTGGCCTTCTACAACGACAAGGCCGACATCGATAAGTTCATCGCCGGCCTGCATCACGTTTGGAGCACGTTCAATGGGTAATCTGTACACCTCCACCACGTTTATGGAGCACAACTCGCACCCCGACTACAAGTACGAGATGGATGCCCCCACGCACGAGCACGACGGCATCAACCCCAGCTGCGGCGACGAGCTCACCTTGCAGCTGCGCGTCGAGAACGGTGTGATCGAGGAGGCCTCCTTTACCGGCCACGGCTGCGCCATCAGTCAGGCCAGCGCCGACATCATGGCCGACCTCATCACCGGCGAGACCGTCGAGGAAGCTCGCCGCCTAGCAGAGCTCTTCCTCGCCATGATCCGCGGCGAGAAGCTCTCCGAGGAGGACCTGGAAGACCTGGACGAAGCCGCCCAGCTCCAGGACATCTCGCACATGCCCGCCCGCGTCAAATGCGCCGAGCTCGCCTGGCGCACCCTCGACGGCATGCTCGAGGGGCAAACAAACCAGTAGCTTATGCCCCGAATCCAAGGTTTTTGATTGCCGAGCCGCCCGATACGGACGGCTCTGTTTTTACCTAATGAGCGCGAACGCACAAAGTCCGCGCGTCCGACGCCCCGTCTGACATTTGCCACACAGCCAGACGCGAACACGGGCGTTTTCCACAGCACCAAAGGCCTGCGGCAGGGCCCCGGGCCCGCCAAGCAATGTGCCAAGCCCGTTCTGCGAAGCTCCGACTCGCTTCGCGCCTACCGCAGACGGGTCCCATAGGGAGCGGCGTGCATTTTTGCGAGTATTCAGCACGCCAAGCTGTGTGTATACGCATCGAAAGCGTTAATCAACGTCTTTAGGCGCATATCTATTGTGTTTTAGAACAAGCATCGCGGTCTGACGGGACGCAGGCACGTACTTCTGGGGCGCAACGGCGGGAATCAATAGCTTCGGGACCCGTATGTTGCAAGATTGCGGCGGTGCCGACAGCACCACGATGTTGAAAACTCGGTTTATTGCACGGCGCAGACGGGGGTAGGCACGGGCAAATCCGGACTGAGCCGTTTTTTTATGCAAGATGGCGATTGTTCTATGCATATAAAGAAGTGCAGTTACCGTACCAAGCTTTTGAACGCTGGTTGCGGCGTATGGACGACCCCAGCTGCGGTGAACAGGCGACCCTACATCACGTTTCCGCCAGCCCTCATCGCCGTTCGCGCGCGGGCGCGCACGATACGAGAGACGGTACTTTTGCCAATCCCGGTATACCGCTCAATCTGGCGCACCGTAAAGCCGGCATTGTTCAATCCAACAATAACTGTATCGCGCTGCGCCGGCGGTGCAGTTTTAACCCCGTTGAGCGGAACCCCGAGGCTCTTCGCCAACTTGCCGGCAAAGGCGTGGCGTTCCCACTCCGTCTCTTTCATATCGCCCAGCGCTGGCTCGCCGCCGTCGGGCGTCGAAAGCGAATGGGTAATAAAGCCCTCGGCAGAACCAAAAAGCTCAAGCACGCAAGAAGGATCAGAAAATCCCCTCGCGACATCAGCCGCGTCACCGTCGTAAGCGCACAAATGCTCCGCAAAGCTGCTCCAGGGATAACGCTCGATTAAGCTGATGCCAGCCTCCTGCGGATCGGCGTGTACGGAGCGAATAGCCTCCATCACCTGCCAGTCGGTATCGAGCGAGCGCCGGTCAAAACGGTTCTGGAACAGATGGCCTGTGCGTCCCGTGTGTTTATTGAACCGCCGCGCGTACGTCAAAAGCAGCCGATGCATCGCCGCGCTCATCCTGTCCTCGTAATCTGCAAGCACCAAATGCACGTGATTGCCCATAAGGCACCAGGCGATAACCGTCACACCCTCCTCGCGGCAGCACTCGCGCATCAGCTCCAAAAACTCCCACCGGTCTTCATCGCCCTCAAAGATGAGCAGCTTGCCCATACCGCGGGCACAGACATGGTAAAAGCCGGTAACCGTTCTCCAAACGCGCTGCATGGCGCTCCCTTCGCCGGGATCTGCTTGCCATCCAATACAGCACGATTGAAACGTGCCATCAAAACATTCACGCAAAACAATACACTCGCGCGGCCAAAGGCAGTAAACAGGCGGCGAACGGCACCGTTGCAACAGGTCAACCCCCTGCAACGCTTACAAGAGCTGACCAAAAGTTTGCCCAAGACGGACCCCCTCTATGGAAGTTCACGACCACAGAACATAGAGTTAAACCGTTTCAATTAAAACTTCCGGACTTCTCGCTACGAAAACTGAGCCGTTCGCCGAATATTCCGTGCATTTCGCGGTATTATAAGGGTTGCATGTCATGTCCCTTTCGAAGGGTCGCCCGGCAATCGCCAGCCACGACCCCCAGACGGGACGCCAACACGATAGAGAGGAGAGGCATGCAGTACTCACAGGAAGTGGAGAACATGTGCCCCGTTGCCAAGGGTGCATACCACGGCCCCGCACCCATCCCCGAGGAGGGCAAGTGGGTCCAGGCTAAGGAGATTTCCGACATCTCCGGTCTTACGCACGGTGTGGGTTGGTGCGCACCTCAGCAGGGCGCCTGCAAGCTCACGCTGAACGTCAAGGACGGCATCATCGAGGAGGCCCTCGTTGAGACCATCGGCTGCTCGGGCATGACCCACTCTGCCGCCATGGCTTCCGAGATCCTTCCCGGTAAGACCATCCTCGAGGCCCTCAACACCGACCTCGTCTGCGACGCCATCAACGTTGCTATGCGCGAGATCTTCCTGCAGATCGTTTACGGCCGCAGCCAGACCGCGTTCTCCGAGGGCGGCCTGCCCGTGGGCGCCTCCCTCGACGACCTCGGCAAGGGCCTTCGCTCTCAGATCGGCACCATGTTCGGCACCAAGGCCAAGGGCGCTCGTTACCTCGAGCTCGCTCAGGGCTACGTCACCCGCATGGCTCTCAACGACAAGAACGAGATCATCGCATTCGAGTTCCTGAACCTCGGCAAGTTCACCGACGCCGTCAAGGCCGGCAAGACCCCCGAGGAGGCCATCGCTGGCGCTATGGGCCACTATGGTCAGTGGGAGAACGCTGCCAAGTACATCGACCCGCGCACCGACGAGGAGACTCATTCCGTCGCCAGCGTGTTCCCGGTTCACGAGTAGAAAGGGAGGGAAATAACTATGACTGTTACGTTCGAAGGCTACGAGCGCCGCGCTGACAAGATCAACAAGTGCCTCGCCGACAACGGCATCGCCTCCCTCGAGGAAGCTCTGCAGATCTGCACCGACAAGGGCTTCAACCCGCGTGAGATCGTCAACAACACCCAGTCCATCGCCTTCCAGAACGCCGAGTGGGCCTACACCCTCGGTTGCGCTCTCGCTGTCAAGCGTGGCGCCAAGTCCGCTTCTGAGGCTGCCGCCATCATCGGCGAGGGCATCCAGGCCTTCACCGTCCCCGGCTCCGTCGCCGAGGACCGCAAGGTCGGTCTGGGCCACGGCAACCTGGGCGCTATGCTGCTCTCCGACGACACCGAGTGCTTCGCCTTCCTGGCCGGCCACGAGTCCTTCGCTGCCGCTGAGGGCGCTATCGGTCTGGCTCTGAACGCCAACAAGGCTCGCAAGAAGCCGCTGCGCGTTATCCTCAACGGTCTGGGCAAGGATGCCGCCCAGATCATCGCCCGCATCAACGGCTTCACCTACGTGAAGACCCAGTTCGACTACTACACGGGCGAGCTCAAGGTCGTCGAGACCATCCCCTACTCCGATGGTCCCCGCGCTGCCGTTAACTGCTACGGCTCCGACGACGTCCGCGAGGGCGTTGCCATCATGTGGCACGAGAACGTTGACATCTCGATCACCGGTAACTCCACCAACCCCACGCGCTTCCAGCACCCCGTCGCTGGCACCTACAAGAAGGAGCGCATCGAGGCTGGCAAGAAGTACTTCTCCGTCGCTTCTGGTGGCGGCACTGGCCGTACCCTGCATCCGGACAACATGGGCGCCGGCCCTGCCTCTTACGGCATGACCGACACCATGGGCCGCATGCACTCCGACGCCCAGTTTGCCGGTTCTTCCTCCGTGCCTGCGCACGTTGACATGATGGGTCTCATCGGCATGGGCAACAACCCCATGGTCGGTGCCACCGTCGCCTGCGCTGTCGCCGTCGAGGAGGCCCTCAAGGCCTAATCGCGCCCGCGCGATGCTCATATAGTTGAGCTTTGGAGCCGCTACCTTTCGAGGTGGCGGCTCTTTTTGTTTGCGCTGGCGCAGGGTAGCTAATGCCGGTATATCAGCTGGGGCGAAATACGAGATGTGAAGAGATAGAGCGTCAGAGCGTCCATGACGCCCACCTGCCATATTTGCCCTTTACCGATTTGCCGAGTCTTTGCGGCCCCATCGCCGATCACCCGTGCGACAATGCGCCGGACGAGAAAGGAATCCGATGGAATCGACTGATGTACTGGTAATTGGATCTGGCATTGCGGGCCTTTGCGCCGCCATCGAAGCGGCACGCACGGGCGCAACCGTCGCTGTGGCAAGCGCCGGCAAGACTATGAGTGGATCGAGCTTCTTCCCCGGAACCTGGGGCCTAGGGCTTATCGGACCCGTTAACGAAGACGACGAACAAGACCTCATCGACACCATCCAGACCATCGGCGGCGGTGTCGCCGACCTCGAGCTTGTCCAGACGTTTGTGCACGGCATTCCCCAGGCAATTGAATGGCTCGAGCAAGACCTGGGCGTTGAGCTCCAGCGTCCGCAAAGCGCTGAGAGCGCTCAGCAAAAGCAGTTTATCCCCTGCTTTGACCACAAAACGCGCATGTGGCGCGGCCTCACCCGTAAGCCCCTTGAGGACGCTCTGACGGCCCGAATCGAGTCGCTCGGCATTCGTCTGCTCCCCCGCCATGAGCTTATCGACCTTGTTGAGGACACGAACGGCAGAATAACCGGAACCGTGCTCTACGACCTCACCAAAAATCGAATCGTGCCCTTTGCTGCCAAGGCCACGATCATCGCAGCCGGTGGCACAGGCAGCCTGTTCGAGCGCAGCCTTACGTCGGCTGATGTGCTCAGCTCCTCGCAGGCCATCGCGCTGGCGCACGGCGCAACACTTACTAATATAGAGTTCATGCAGATGATGCCCGGCCTCATCGAGCCCAAGCGCAACCTGGTCTTCAACGAGAAAACCTGGCGCTACGTACATGTAGACCAGCCGGCAGATATTGCCGACGACAAACTGGACGATTTGCTTGAACAGCGCTCCGGATATGGCCCCTTCACATCGCGCTTGGCTTCCCGCGCCATCGATCTTGCCATCGATCAAGCGGGTGCCGAAGGCCTAACGCTCCACTACGACTTCCCCCGCGAGGACGTCCCTGAGTTTGTGCAGACCTTTGCCACCTGGCTGCAAGACGAGCACGGCATCGCCCCGACTGACGAGATGCGCGTTGCGATGTATGCCCACGCCGCTAACGGCGGCATCAAGATCGATAAGACCGCGCACACGGGCGTTGAGGGCCTCTACGCTTGCGGCGAGGCGACAGGCGGCATGCACGGCGCCGACCGCATTGGTGGCTTGTCAAGTGCCAACGGCATCGTATTCGGACGCATCGCAGGCGCATCGGCAGCCCTTGCAGCGCAGCAAGAGCCTGAGACAACCCTGATGGCGGATATCGACCTCCCCTACTACGGCATTGCCACAACAGATGCCGAACGCCTGACACACGGCCTTAAGCACACGATGAGCACCTATTGCATGATCAACCGCACCGAGACGGGCCTATCCGAGGCACTACACGAGCTTGAGGGCTTGAAGACAGAGGCAACGACCTTGAGCACACAGAAAGCCCAGGACAGCGAAGTCGCAGCCCTCGCCCGCCTGCAATCGCAGATTCAACTAGCACAGGAAATGGTCAAAGCCATGCGTAAGCGAACCGAAAGTCTCGGATCGCACTATCGAGCAGACTAAATCGATTCTCACTTTGAGTTTGATCACAACTTTTCAACATGCATCGAGCCCTGTGAGCCGATTCCTCTAAGGAGAACACGCCTACGGGACTTTAGCCGTGTTTTCCCTAAGGAAATCACGGTGCAGATTTCTCAGCTCCGCGCCCTTTCGGGTTCGACCCCATGCAAGGTCAACAAAAAAGACGGCCAACCGAAGTTGACCGTCTTAACTTGCTTTGGTGGGCCGTCAGGGGGTCAGCCTGCTTTGCAGGCGGCCGCTACGGCGCTTTGCGCCTTGCGCGCTACGCTGGTAAATGCTTACGCATTTCCTCAGCTCCGCGCCCTTTCGGGTTCGACCCCGTGCAAGGTTAACAAAAAAGCGACCAGCCTAAGCCAGTCGCTTTAGCATACTTTGGTGGGCCGTCAGGGGGTCGAACCCTGGACCTTGGGATTAAGAGTCCCCTGCTCTACCAACTGAGCTAACGACCCGATATCAACACGAAGCAAGAACTGGGGTGGGTAAAGGGACTCGAACCCTCGACCTACGGGACCACAACCCGTCGCTCTAGCCAACTGAGCTACACCCACCGTGTCCTGTGCGCTTCGCGCTCGACTATTATTGCAAGGAACGCCACGCGATGCAAGCCCCAATTTTCAAGAATTTTGAAAAGAGTTTTTCGGATCCATTTCGAGCAAATCCCACCGGTTTCATAGGAGTAAACTTGCCCCACTGCAAATGCTCGAAAGGACCGGCATGAAAGAACTCTCCAACCGCACGGCAACGTTTACCGATTCGGTCATCCGCCGTATGACGCGCATCTCCAACAAGTATGGCGCCGTCAACCTGTCGCAGGGCTTCCCCGACTTCGATCCCCCGGCGCAGCTGCTCAATAGTCTGGGCACCATCGCCACCGACCCCAAGCCGCTTTACCACCAGTACTCCATCACCTGGGGCTCCCAGGCCATGCGCGAGGCGCTCGCCGCCAAACAGGAGCACTTTATGGGCATGCCGGTGAACCCCAACGAGAATATCGTAGTCACCTGCGGCTCCACCGAGGCCATGATGGCCGCCATGATGACGGTCACCAACCCCGGCGACAAGGTCGTCATCTTCTCGCCGTTCTACGAGAACTACGGCGCCGACACGATCCTTTCGGGTGCCGAGCCCATCTACGTGCCGCTCAACCCGCCCACATTCGACTTTGACCGCGAGACACTCGAGGCGGCCTTCCGCGACAACGACCCCAAGGCCATCGTCCTGTGCAACCCTTCCAACCCCTGCGGCAAGGTCTTTACACGCGATGAGCTCACCTTTATCGCCGACCTCTGCAAAAAGTACGACACCTACTGCATCACCGACGAGGTCTACGAGCACATCGTCTACGCGCCCCACGAGCACGTCTATATGGCCACGCTGCCCGGCATGTTTGAGCGCACCATCAGCTGCAGCTCGCTGTCCAAGACCTACTCCATCACCGGCTGGCGTCTGGGCTACACTATCGCCCCTGCCGAAATCACCGAGCGCATCAAAAAGGTCCACGACTTCCTCACCGTGGGTGCCGCCGCTCCCCTGCAGGAAGCCGTTGTCACCGCCCTCAACTTCGACGACAGCTATTACGATGAGGTCCTCGACCTCTACACCGCCAAACGCGACCTGTTCTGCCAGGGGCTCGATAGCATCGGTCTTGAGCATAACGTGCCGCAGGGCGCCTACTACGTCATGATGGACATCTCTGAGTTTGGCTATGACAGCGACCTCGAATTCTGCGAGGACCTCGCATCCAAGGTGGGCGTGGGCGCCGTGCCCGGCTCGAGCTTCTTCCGCGAGCCTGTCAACCATCTGATTCGTTTCCACTTTGCCAAGCGGGATGAGACGCTTAACGCGGCACTGGAGAACCTCAAGTCGCTACGTGATAAAATCAAGCCGCGCGGGTAAGGACGGCCCGGCAACTAAAGCAACCAAAGAAGCCCCGCACCGCCCGCCACGTTGCGAGGCTTCTTTTTATAGCGCTTTCTTAAATGGTTTAGAGCCTTATACTTTAGTCACGGAGCAACTCGTCCCAGAGAGAGGAATATTATGGCAGAGCAGCAGCTTATCGGAGCGCTCGAGGCCGGCGGCACCAAGATGGTCTGCGCCACGGGCTATGCAGACGGCACGGTCCTGGAGCGTGAGCAGATCGCGACCACGACCCCGCAGGAGACCGTCGAGGCCGTCAACGCGTGGTTTGCGAACAAGGGCATCGCCGCGCTGGGCATCGGCGCCTTTGGCCC
Source organism: uncultured Collinsella sp. (assembly GCA_902494345.1). Lineage (GTDB taxonomy): Bacteria > Actinomycetota > Coriobacteriia > Coriobacteriales > Coriobacteriaceae > Collinsella. The sequence continues at coordinate 195,256 of CABUSV010000001.1, read as the reverse complement.
CACCGCAGTCAACCCTGCCTCGCCCCAATACGGCAAGATCCTGGAGACGCCCAAAACGGCATGGCGCTACTTTGATCTGCTGGGCACCATCCAAAACGAGCTCAATATTCCCTGCGGCTACGACACCGACGTCAACGTCGCCTGCCTGGGCGAGGTCACCTTTGGTTGCGCCCAGGGCCTCACTGACGTTGTGTATCTGACCATCGGCACCGGCGTGGGCGCCGGCGTGCTCTCGGGCGGTAAGCTCGTGCACGGCATGATGCATCCCGAGGCTGGCCACATCCTGGTCACGCGCGACCCGCGCGACACCATTGGCGAGCACAGCGCCTGCCCCTTCCACGACAACTGCCTAGAGGGCCTCATTGCCGGCCCCGGCGTTAAAAAGCGCTGGGATGGCAAGAGCGCCGGAGACATGGCCGATGACCCGGAGGCCATGGACCTGCTCGCCGGCTATCTGGCACAGGCACTCATGACCTACACGCTGTGCTACGCGCCGCAAAAGATCATCATCGGCGGCGGCGTGGCCGACCACACCCCCATCGTGCCGCTCGCACGCAAGAAGTGCGCCGAGATGCTCAACGGCTATATCGTCACGCCCGAGGTCAACGACATCGATACCTACATTGTCAACAACAGCCTCGAGGGCAAGCAGGGCATCATGGGCTGCCTGGCCCTGGGCGCACAGGCGCTTCAGTAGCAGACGCACCCACAGGGCGTGGCGCGCCCGGCAAATCCGACCTACGGAACGACGTCACCACGCCTCATATAAGCCCTCAAATAAAAAAGGCCGCCTAGGACCAAACAATACGTCCTAGGCGGCCTTTTTGGCGCACATCAGCGACCGTAAGAGATATCGGAGCACAACGCCCGTTGCCGCTCCACAGCAGTCGATCATCACATCGGTGATCATGCCGGCGCGTCCCGGCACAAAGAGCTGAATCGTCTCGTCGATTGAGGGAATCAACAGCAGGAACACCGCCGTGGGCAGCAGCACGTCAAAGGTGCGCCGGCCCTCAAAATCAAAGGCGTGCGTTGCCAAGATGCCGAGCACCATATACTCGGTAAAATGCGCGCACTTGCGAACAACAAAGTTGGTCACCCATTCATATGGAAGTCCCACGCTGTGCAGGAAACCGCGGATAGCTTCCATGACCGTTAGGCTCAGCGAGCCCGACCCCGAGCCGGGAACCAGCGAATTGCCCCAGATCAAGAGCGCCATCAGGCAGGTTACAACCGCCCATTTTCGATTGATCTTAGCCATGCAGAAGTTATGCCTCCGCGCGGAGCGGCGCGAAGCTGGCGGTACCGCCCTCGATAACGCTCAGATAGGCACGGCCCGTACGCTTGGCAGTTGAGGACTGCAGGCGCTCGATCTCTTCCTCGAGGATCTGATTGACGCGCTCGTGACGACGGTTTTCCATAATGCCGGCGGCAATAGCCTCGGCCCGCTCGATGCTCTCGCGCGAGATACGGGCAGTATCCTCGGGGAACACAGCACTGTGACGGCCGACATAGGCGGGGGCAGCAGGCTGAGGGGCAGCGACGGGAGCGGGGGCTGCAACAGGAGCAGGCTCGTCAATCTCATCCAGAATCGCGGTGGCGGCGGCCCACATGTCCTCGTGGCCCGAGTAATCGGCCATGGGAACATCAACCTCGAGCGAGGCGTCCGGAAGGTCGCCGGTGTCGATGCGATCTTGGGCATCAATCGATGCGGTGATGGCTGCAGGCTCATCGAGGTCATCGAGATCGATGTCCACGGCACCGGAGATGATAGGCATGCTGGCGAGGTTTGCATTGTACGGCGCAGCCTCAGCCGCCTGCTGCTGGGCAGGAGCGCCCCACAACGAGCTTTCGGCGGCACGGCGGGCGGCAACGGCCTCCTCGTCCGCAGTCATGGCTTCATCAACGTACGAATTGTCGGCAGAAGCGTTCGCGTCCGCCGAGGTAGCGTTGTAGGCGTTATTGGCTGCCGCGTTGGCAACGAGTGCCACGAAAGCCGCCGTGCTGCCCGCAGGGGCGGCCTGGGAACCAGACACGGCGCGTGCCGCGGCGGCGATGTCGTCGCGATTGAAGGAGCCGGTCTGCCCGCCGTTGGTGAGCTCGTCGATGGCGACTTGATAGGCGTCGCGCGAGTGTGCAGGGTCGCAGCTCACCGGCGAATCATCGTCGAGCATACTGTCGATCATGGACCAAGCCTCGTCCTCGTCCATGGCATCTGCGGCTCGAGCGATGGTAGGGACACCATCATCGGCATGACGGCGCTGGAACGCACCAGTCAGGCCGGAAAGGAATGCCGAGGTAGACTGCTCCGCCTGAGCCTGAGAAGCAGAAGTCGCAGCGTAAGGAGTCGCATCCTGCTGCTGAGCTGGAATCGAGGCGGTCTTGAACTCGCTTTGATGCTGATTGAGATTGGCGGCACCGCCCATGGCATCGGGCTGGAACAGACGCTCTTCACGCTGCGCACGGTACTCGGAGATACCCAGCGAGGCGGCATAGATACCCACGCCCGCCACCGCGCCCACGGCGAAGGGAACCGCACCCGCCACGACCGTCTCGTTCACCGACGAAAACGGCAGCGTCGCGGCATACATAACCACGGGAGCGGCAAGGCCGATCCCGCACGAAAGTCCGGCAAGGACTGCTCGTTGTGTTGCATCAGAAGAAGCCATGAGCTCTCCCCATCTTCCAGCACCCAAATCGCATCATTCAGTTGGCTGCGCGAGAGAAGATGAAGCGGGGCTATGCCCCAAAGCAACGGTATATGGTTCGTTTCATCTGCGTTTTCCGTCGCGAAGCTTAAAAGCTATTATGCGAAACCGCCCTGTCGATTGCAAGCGACGATGTCGGATTGAAACGGGAAACCTGCTGCTTGCCAGTCTTATGGTCAAAAAAGCGCGGAGCGGCGATATAGAAAAGGGCCGAGGCTCAAAGCCCCGACCCTTTATTGCATTGATGACTATCGCTGCGTGTGGATGACAACCTAGAACGTCTGCTCGTAGTCGCTGTGCTTTTTGGCCGAACGCACCAGGAACTCCTGGTTGGTGTTGGTGCCCTTAAGACCCTTGATAAACGATGCGGCCGCGCGCTCGGTGTTGTTCATGCCGGCAAGAATGCGACGCAGGCCAAAGACAAACGGGCGCATCTGCTCGTCGACCAGCAGATCCTCGTTGCGCGTACCGGAGGCAACGGGGTCGATGGCCGGGAAGATGCGGCGGTCGGCAAGATCGCGGTCGAGCTTGAGTTCCATGTTGCCGGTGCCCTTGAACTCCTCAAAGATGACCTCGTCCATCTTGGAACCGGTGTCGATGAGGGCAGAGGCCAGGATGGTGAGCGAGCCACCGTTCTCGATGTTGCGGGCTGCGCCCAGGAAGCGCTTGGGCGGATACAGTGCCGCCGAATCGACGCCGCCCGAAAGGATGCGGCCTGAGGCGGGCGCCGCCAAGTTGTACGCGCGGGCAAGACGCGTGATGGAGTCGAGCACCACCACAACATCGCCGCCCAGCTCCACGATGCGCTTGGCGCGCTCGATGACGAGCTCTGCCACACGAGTGTGGTTGTCGGCGGGCATATCGAAGGTCGACGCCACAACCTCGCCCTTGATGGAACGCTGCATATCGGTGACCTCTTCGGGGCGCTCGTCGACGAGCAGGCAGATGAGGTGCACCTCGGGGTTGTTAATCGAGATAGACTGGCAGATCTTCTTGAGGATCGTGGTCTTGCCGGCCTTGGGCGGGGACACGATCAGGCCACGCTGACCCTTGCCGATCGGCGACACGATGTCGATGGCGCGACCGGTAATGGAGTCCTTGCCGTGCTCCATGCGCAGCGGCTCGTTGGGATAGACCGGGGTGAGGTCACCAAACTTGGGGCGGTTGCGAATCTGCTCGGGGTCTAGACCGTTGACGGTCGTGATTTTGGCGAGGCCGGCGCGCTTGTCGCCGCCGCGCGAAGGACGAAGCGAGCCCTCGATGACGTCGCCCGTGCGCAGACGCGCGGAGCGGATGAGGTAGGCGGGGACGAAGGCGTCGTCGTTGGACTTCATGTAACCGTGGGCATGGATGATACCGGAGCTGTCCGGACGAATCTGCAGGATGCCCTTGATGTCGCGGAAGCCCTCGGCCTTCGCGGCAGTGGTGTAGATCTCCTCGACGAGCTCGGCCTTCTTCTTGCCGGTCGTCTCGATCTCGAACTCCTTGGCCTTCTCGCGCAGCTCGGCGACCTTCATGGCCGCGAGTTCCTCGCGCGAAAGCGTGGGCTCGGTGGGGGCGGCGTTGCGCTCCTTGTTGCGCTGTTTGCGATCGCGCTGGCGGTTGCGACGGTCGTTGTTGCGCTCGTCCTTGCGGTCGTTGCGCTCGTCGTTACGCTTGTGCTGGCGACGGTTGGGGCGAGCGCCGTCTTCGGCCTCGGCGGGCGCGGCACCATCAGTTGCGGCGGCGTCGGCATTGGCCGCAGCAGCGTCATTGGCCTCGGCGCCGGAATCGACCTGCGCTTCGACATCAGCCTGCTGCTCGGACGTCTTGGCCTTAGCGGACTTCTTACGACCGCGCTTGGGCTTCTCGGACGCAGGTTGTTCGACGTCCTGGGACTCGGCGGCATCAGCCGATGCATCGACGGTCGTCTCGGCGGAATCCTCGGACGCGCCCTTCTTGGCAGCCTTAGCCTTGGACGTGCGCTTAGCAGCAGTACGATGGCTGCGACCAGGACGGACATCGGCGAGCTCGACATCGGCGGGAGCGGCCTCGGAAGTCGTAGCATCCTGGACGGGTGCATCGGCAGCGGTTGCAGACTCGGCGGTCGCCGCAGCATCCCGAGCGGCTGCAGCTGCGGCTGCGGCCTTCTCTGCCTCGACGAAGGCCTTGGGCTTGCGACCGCGACGGTGCGGGCGCAAAGCCGGATCGACAACGGGAACTTCGCTGGCCTCGACAGACGCAGCGGGCTCAACAGGCGATGTGCCCTCCCCTGCCACGGAACGGACCGAAGCCTCAGTGAGCTCGGGGGTTACCTGATCGGCAACCTGCTCGGCCTTAGCAGCCGTGCGACGGCGTGTGCGCGGTACCGGCTTCTCGGTCGGCTGGTCGGCGACAGGGGTCTCGGTGGCGGCAGGTGTCTCGGGCACAGACGGAGCTGCAAGCTCGGTCAGAGCCGCGGCCTCGTGCTCGGCAGCACGACGGCGGGCGCGCACCACCTGAGCCTCGCTAATCTGCGCCAACGCACGTGCCTGCGCGACCTCATCGGAAATCGGCGCCGAGGAGTCAGCTGCAACGGTGCGCTTGGCGCGCGTCGTGCGCGTGGTACGGCGCTTGGGCTTGGTGACCTCCTCGCCGTCAGCAGCAGGCTTGACCGTGCGGCGCGTACGCTTGGGCTTTGCCGGAACAGCCTCCTCACCAGTTGCAGGCACGGCCTTCTCAGCCGTTGCAGCCTTAGGCGTCTCAGGAGCCGAGGTTTGCGCGGGCGCCGCGACCTGGTCCGACGCAACCGGTGCAGCGGGAGCGGCTTGCGTCGTCGTTATTTCGTTTTCTTGCTGTTGATCAGACACAGTGTTTGCTCAACTTTCTTTTCAAGCCCTGTGATCACATGCTCCCTGCATAAACCTTCAGGGCGGCTAAACAGTCTAGTTCCGTCAAATACCGACGGACATCATTGATCTGTATCGAGATATTTGCGTCATATACGCAGCGTTAGTGTAACACAACCGCCGCCACCTGCAACTTAGTCATTGGACGTTCTTAAACGCCCAGTCATCAGGGACACTCCTCCTCAAAAGCGCCTTGAAATGTCGCGCCAGAGGAGTGAAGCCGTGGCACCCGGAATAGCCGCGCCACGAATCGCGCCCATCTGCTACGTTTGCCCCGAGCCCCTGACCATACCCTTGTTTTTTTCAAAAACAACGAGTCTGCTACCTGCGGTTTTAATATCGTACTTTTCGGCATGGTTCGGGATATGCGTCCAAACGTAGGAGATGAGCCCAATTCGTGACGGACGGTATCCCGCCACCCCTCTTCGAGACAAAAATGATCCGTTTTCCTCCGTCCCCAAGGGACAATTTTCAAAACTACGCCGGATTACGGGGCCAGGATGCTGCAAGCCAACCATACCCTGCATTATCAAGAAACAATAAGCCATCTACCTGCGGGTTTACTTTTGCTATTGGCACCATGGTCGCCAGTTAGCGATTCAGTCCCGTAAACCGGTATAGTTGCGATTTGGTAGCATTTCCCAGCAAACCAAATAGTCTCACCAAACGCAAAAAGCCCGACCTCCGCATGGAGATCGGGCTTATAGGGCTCAGCAAAGCCGAACCTACACGGTCAAATGATCCGTAGCTTACATCTGCTCGGGAGCGGAAACGCCAACGAGGGTGAGCACCAGGGCGAGCGTCACGCGGACGGCATCGCAAGCGGCCAGACGGGCGCGCGAAAGCTCGGGGTCGACGGGACGGCCCTCGCTCGGCAGCACCTGGCAGGCAGCATAGAAGCTGTGGAAGTCGCCGGCGAGCTCCTCGGCAAAGTGCGTCAGACGGAACGGAGCGCGGTCGCGAGCGCAGCTGGCGATGAGGTCGGTGAGCTCGTTGAGCTTACGCGAAAGGGCGAGCTCGGTCGGGTCGGTCAGCAGCGAGTAATCGACGTTCTCACCGATGGCCTTGGCGGCGACGGCCTTCATGCCCATCTCGTCAGCCTGCTCGGGCGTAACGTCGGCGGCACGGCGCAGAATGGAGCACACGCGGGCGTGAGCGTACTGCACGTAGTACACCGGGTTGGAGTTGTCGCGCTTCTTGACGGCCTCGATATCGAAGTCGACCATCTGGTTGGAGCTCTTGGAGATGAGCGTGTAACGGGCAGCGTCGGAGCCGACCTCGTCGACGAGCTCCTGCAGGGTCACCATGGTGCCCTTACGCTTGGACATACGGACGGGTTTGCCGTTGCGCAGCAGGTTGACGAGCTGGCCCAGCAGAACCTCAAACTTGCCGGGGTAACCCAGAGCGTCGCAGACGCAGCGGACGCGCTCGATGTAACCGTGGTGGTCGGCGCCCCAAATGTCGATGACGTGGTCAACGCGCTGGAACTTATCCCAGTGATAGGCAACGTCGGAGGCGAAGTAGGTGTACTCGCCGTCGGACTTGATCAGGACGCGGTCCTTGTCATCGCCCAGGTCGGTGGAGCGGAACCACAGGGCACCGTCCTTGGTATAGAGGTAGCCCATCTTGTCGAGCTTCTCAAAAGCGCGGTCAACGGCGGAGGTGCCGGCGGTCTCACCCTCGGTGTCCTTCACGTACAGCGAACGCTCGGAGTACCAACGATCGAAGTCGCAATTGACGGCGTGGCAGAGGTCGCGCATGTTGTCGACCATCTTTACGTAGCCGCGCTCGCGGAAGCTCTCCATGCGCTCCTGAGGATCGGCGTCGACCCACTTATCGCCGTCGGTGCGCCAGAACTCGGCAGCCTCGTCGATGATGTAGTCGCCGCCGTAGGAGTCCTTGCCCAGAGTCTCGGCAAAGTTATCCTGATACGGATGGGTCTCGGGGTGCTCGTCGTTCTCGTCGGCAACAAAGGCGTCGCGGTCGGCGATCAGCAGCTTGTGAGCCTCGTCGATATCAACGCCCTGCTTGGCGATGATGTCGGCAAGCTGCATATAGCGCGTGCTGATGGAGTTGCCGAAGGTGTTCATCTGAGAGCCGTGGTCGTTGATGTAGAACTCACGCTGGATGTCGTAACCGGCGTGGTCCATGACACGGCAGAGCGAGTCGCCCAGCGCGGCCCAGCGGCCGTGGCCGATGTGCATGGGGCCGACGGGGTTAGCGGAAACGAACTCGACCTGGGTCTTCAGGCCACCACCGACGTTGGACTTAGCGAAGTCCATGCCCTTCTCGCGAGCCTCGCCAAAGATGGCATTCTTGACGGCAACGGAGAGGTAGAAGTTGATGAAGCCGGGGCCTGCGATCTCGACCTTCTCGATCGCGGGGTCCTCGGGCATATGGGCAACGATGGCCTCGGCGATCTTGCGCGGGGCGCAATGGGCCAGCTTGGCGGACTTCAGGGCCATGGTAGAGGTCCACTCGCCATGAGAAGTGTCAGCCGGTCGCTCGATGGCGCAATCGTCAAGTTCAAATGCGGAAAGGTCGCCGGCCTCCTGGGCCGCAGCAAGCGCAGCGCGTACCAGCTCTTCAATCTTCTCGGGCATAGGTCCTCCTTGTGTTAAAGCCCCCGAGCTCTTGGTCACTCGTAGGGCAAAAGCCAGAGTTTGTAGCACTCTATCACAAGCAGTAGCTACTGTCGCAGGGTAAAGCTAATAGATATTGCATATGCACAAAATTGACTACAGCTTGTATGGAGTCACTCAAAGATGCCAGTCTGCCTGCAAATTATGCACGCGTTGAAAATGCATAAAGGTATGAATGAGCTGCGTCTGTTATCGAATACTCTTACCTATCAGAGTTGTGTGCTTTTCCTGCATAAAGTGAGGATTTGCGCACGTCAGCGTGTTATTCTAGAAATACGTAAATTCGTATAAGTTGGAGGTAGCATGTTCTCAATCGGTCAACACGTCATTCATCCGGGCCAGGGAGTCTGCACCGTCGTCGGTTTTAGGGACGATACACCGCAGCCCATGCTGCTGCTCGAGACCAAGCAGGGACATGCGCAGACGATCCTCATGTACCCCGTGGCGCAGGCCGATCGTTTGCACGCCGCCATCTCTCAGCAAGATGCCGAGCACCTGCTGAGCCACTATGACGAGCTGGAGTGCGACACCTTTACCGAGCGCAACAGCTCACTTGAGGAGACGCACTTTAAGCAGCAGCTCAAGCTGGGCGCGCCCGAGACGGTCCGCGTGGCAAAGACCATGATGCACCGCATTCGCCAGGCCGAGGAAGCTGATAAAAAGCCCAGCTCCTACTACATGCGCGTACTCAAGGAAGCCAAGCGCCGCTCCATCGAGGAGTTCGCTGTGGCCTTGGGCGTCACCGAGGAGGACGCTGAAGCCCGCCTAGCCCAAGCCGCCCTCAACTAACCCAACCGCGCTAAAACCACCACAAAGGGGACAGGCACCTTTGTGGTGGTTTTCTTGTTCTAGTAGTATTCATTCTTATCGATACCCACGAGCACAAGGAGTCTCCTATGGCAGAGCCGCTTACCGCCGGAATCACCCGCGACCGCGCGTTCGAACTGCTCAACGAGCACAACAAGGACCCGTTCCACATCACCCATGGCGAGACGGTCGAGGGCACTATGCGCTACTTTGCGCGCGAGTTCGACCCCGAGAACGAGGAGTTTTGGGGCATCGTCGGTCTGCTGCACGACCTGGATTGGGAGGAGCATGAGGACGACCCCATGAACCACACCATCTATGCTGCCGAGATTCTTGAGGGCGAAGGTGCGTCTCCCGAGCTCATTCACGCCATCCAGACGCACACGTCCGACTTCAACACCTCGCTGCCCAAGCCCGAGCTGCAGATGGAAAAGATCCTGTTTGCCTGCGATGAGCTCACCGGCCTGATCGGCGCTGCAGTCATCATGCGCCCGAGCAAGAGCGTTATGGACTTTACGACCAAGTCGCTCAAGAAGAAGTTCAAGGACAAGCGCTTTGCCGCCGGCTGCTCGCGCGACGTGATTTCGCAGGGCGCCGAGATGTTGGGCTGGGAGCTCCCCGAGCTCTTTGACCGCACCATCGCGGCCATGCAGTCCTTCGCGCCCGATCGCGATACCTTCCAGGCCTAACCGCCCGCGCCAGCTAAAACCGCCACAAAGGGGACAGGCACCTTTGTGGCGGTTTTTCTTGCGCGGTCGTTAGGGGCGGACCTGGCCGGTGCCTCGGAGCTTGAATTTGTAGGTAGTGAGGGCCTCGGCGGCAAAGGGGCCACGGGCGTGGAGCTTTTGGGTCGAGATGCCGATCTCGGCGCCCAGGCCAAACTCGCCGCCGTCAGTGAAGCGCGTGCTGGCGTTGGCGTACACGGCCGAGGCATCGACCGCATCCAGGAAGCGCTCGCAAGCATCCGTGTCCTCGGCAACAATGGCCTCGGAGTGCATCGTGCCGTAGCGGTTGATGTGTGCGATGGCCTCGTCCTCGTTTGCCACGACCTTCACGCTCATCTCGAGAGCCAGGTACTCGCGACCCCAGTCCTCCTCAGTCGCGGCAACGTAGTCATCGCCCTCCACAAAGCCGGCGTCGGCGCACGCGGCGCACGTGGCCTCGTCGCCGTGAATGAGCACGCCGTGGTCGTGCAGCACGGCAACAACCGCAGGCAAAAACGCATCGGCCACAGCATGGTCGACCAGCAGCGACTCGGCGGCATTGCACACGCCTACACGCTGGGTCTTGGCATTAACGATAATGTTGAGCGCCTTATCAAAGTCGGCGGATTCATGCACGTAGATGTGGCAGTTGCCCGTGCCCGTCTCGATCACCGGCACAAGCGACTCGCGCACGCAGCGCTGGATCAGGCCTGCGCCGCCGCGCGGAATGAGTACGTCGACAATACCGCGGAGCTTCATGAGCTCGCCAGTGGCCTCGCGGTCGGTGGACTCGATCATCGACACGGCCTCGCGCGGGAAGCCCTGCGCCTCGAGGGCATCGGCCAGCAGTTCGGCGATCATGGCACACGAGTGATAGGCCAGCGAGCCGCCGCGCAGAATGCAAGCGTTGCCGGTGCGGATGCAGATGCCCGCGGCGTCGGCCGTCACGTTGGGGCGCGCCTCGTAGACCATGGCGACCAGACCCAGCGGCACGCTCACGCGGGTGAGGTCCACGCCGCTTGCGAGCACGCGGTGGTCGAGCACGCGGCCCACGGGATCGGGCAGCTCGGCGAGCTTTTCCAGGCCGGCGGCCATGCCCTCGACGCGCTCGGGCGTCAGCAGCAGGCGATCGAGCAGTCCGGCCGAGGTGCCCGCATCGCGCGCGGCGGACATATCGAGCTCGTTGGCGGCGACGATGGAGTCGACACCGTTACGCAGTGCTGCGGCCATGGCGCGCACGGCCTCCTGGCGCTGCTCATCGCTCGCCGTGGCAAGCGAGGCCGACGCTGCCTTGGCGGCAACGGCAAGATCGTGGACATACGTGGCTATATCGACCGACATGGGCGGCCCTTTCTCCTAGAAGTTTGCAACCATGGTAGCCGATTTGCGCATGGCCTCGCCCGCGGCGGTAGAATTGGTCAACCCGAAACACCGCAACGAACGGAAGACTCACATGGCCCTCATCACTTCGTACCACGTCCCCGGCCTTTACGTCGAGGACCACAGCATCGACGTCCCCCTTGACTGGCGCGGCCTGGAGCCGATGCTCCTGGCCGTCGGCAGCACCATGCGCCGCGGCGCTATGCCGGCACCCATCGCCGGCGCGCCCGAGAGCATCAAGCTCTTCTACCGCGTGGTTTGCGCGCCCGACCGCATCAACGACGATCTGCCACTGCTCCTGTTTTTGCAGGGCGGCCCCGGCGGCGAGAGCCCGCGTCCGCTGTCGCCCACAAGCGACGGCTGGATCGAGGAGGCCGTCAAGCACTTCCGCGTGGTCCTTCCCGACCAGCGCGGCACCGGACGCAGTAGCTGCGTGGACGGACGCACGATCAAGGCACTGGGTGATCGCGCAACGGCCGCCGGCGCCGATACAGCACGCTCGCAGGCGGACTTCCTCAAGCGCCACCTCGCCAGCTCCATCGTGCGCGATTTTGAATACCTGCGACTGGTGGGCTTTGGCGGCAAGCCGTGGGTCACGCTCGGCCAGAGCTACGGCGGCTTTTTGACGCTGAGCTATCTGTCGCTCTTCCCCGAGGGCGTGGCGGCGAGCTTTACCTGCGGCGGCATCCCCCACGTGCCGGCGAGCGCCAGCGAGGTCTACGTGCACACCTTCCCGCGCATGGCCGCCAAGACGCAGCAGTATTACGACCGCTACCCCGCCGACGTCGATCGCGTGGCAGCCCTGGCCGATGCGCTCGAGGCACAGAAGCCCGTGCTGCCCGACGGCTCGCCGATGACGGTCGAGCGCCTACAGCTCATGGGCAGCGACTTTGGCATGAAGCCGAGCTTTGAACGCATGCATTGGATTATCGATCACGCTTTTGTTGATGGCGACGGCACGCTGACCTGCGACGCCTCGGTATCTGACAGTTTTTTGATGCGCGCCTTCGAGCGCACCAACACGCGCACGAATCCGCTGTACTGGACGCTGCAGGAGTTCATATACGCCGACGGTAACACTATGCCCATTGGCTGGGCCGCGGCTGAAGAGAAGGCTCACCGCGCCGAGTTCGACACCCTCGCGCGCCCGCTCATGTTTACCGGCGAGGCCATGTTCCCGTGGATGTTCGAGCAGATGCCCGAGCTCAAGCCCTTCAAGCCCGCCATGGACCTGCTGATGGAAGACACCAGCTGGGACAAGATTTACGACCCGCAGCGACTGGCGTGCAACGAGGTGCCCCTGCAGGCCGCGGTGTATTTCGACGACATGTACGTGGATTCGGGCCTGCAGCTTGATACGCTCAGCCGCGTGGGCAACTCGCATGCCTGGGTGACCAACGAGTTCGAGCACGACGGTCTGCACGGCAGCGTGGTGTTCAAGCGCCTCTTCGACGAAGCCCTCAACCGCGGAGACCTGCGTCAGATCTTCTAGCAAAGGAGTGTCCCCACCTGCCGGCACAAAATGAACGTCCCCAGGTTCCGGCACGAGAAAGACAGCGCTGCGGGAAACGATCCGCAGCGCTGTCTTTCTTTATGCAAATACAATCAAGTTGTCTCGATGGATCGCAGGCTTCTCGGCCAGGTTAGCGAGCAGGCGGTTGCTGGCGATCTGGTCCTGGCGGCGACCGGCGGCAAGCTCCAGCACGTCCGAATCGGCTTCGGCGATACCGCGGGCGACAACCATACCGCTCGGATCGCACACATCGAGCACATCGCCCTCGGCAAACTGGCCATCGACCTCGCGAATACCCACCGCAAGCAGGGAAGAGCCACGGCTGACCAGCGCCTTCGCAGCACCATCATCGACCGTCACCGAGCCATGTGCCTTGTCACCCAGCGCGATCCACAGCTTGCGCGGCGCAATGTCCAGGCGCTCCGCCGGCGGATCGAACAGGGTTCCCACGCTCTCGCCACGGGCCAGGCGCACGAGTGCATCGGGCTCCTCGCCCGAGCAAATCACGCTCTGAATGCCCGCCGTCATCAGAATGCGGCTCGCACGGATCTTGGTAATCATGCCGCCCGTGCCCACCGATGTGGAAGAATCACCCGCCGAGGCGATAATCTTGGCATCGATCTTATGCACGACCGGGACGAACTCGGCCGTGGGGTCCTCGTGCGGATTGGCGGTATAGAGGCCATCGATGTCCGAGAGCGTCACGCACAGATCGGCAGAAACCAGGCAGCTCACAAGCGCCGCCAGCGTGTCGTTGTCGCCAAACTTGATCTCGTCGACGGTGACGGTATCGTTCTCGTTGACGACCGGCACCACGCCCAGCTCCACCAGGCGCAGCAGGGCGTCGCGTGCATGCAGGTAGGACGTGCGGCGGGCCGTGTCGTGGCGCGTGAGCAGTACGAGCGAGGTGAGCAGGTCGCGCGCATGGAACTCCTCGTCGTAGGCCGACGAGATGATGCACTGACCAGCCGAGGCGCAGGCCTGCAGGCTCGGAAGGTCGCCGACCGGCTTGCGGTCGAAGCCCAACACGGGATAGCCACAGGCAATAGCGCCCGAGCTCACCACGACCAGACGCCAGCCGAGCTTGCGCAGCGCTGCGGCTTGATCGGCAAGTCCGCCGATAAAGGCGCGGTTGACCTTGCCATCGGCGCCCACAACCGTGGACGAACCGATCTTTACCACCATCGTTTTATAAGAAGTCGTCATACGTCAAACCAATCAACTGTTCAGCGAACGGCCGAGCTGGCGGCCAAGGGAGCGTGGCTCGCCCCTACCGCCCAAAGAATTAGTGAGCCCAGGGAAAGGCAGAAGCCGCGGCCATGTTCTTGCGCACGAGCTCGTCGCGCACCTGAGCCAGGCCCTGCTCCATGCCCACCACATAGGTCTGCGGGTACAGGAAGCGCTTGAAAGCTGCGTCCAGATGATCGAGCGCCCAAGCACAGCGCTCGCGCGCGTCCTGGATGCTCTCACGCGGAGCCACCGCACTGCCATCGCGCACGATCGGCACCAGCAGCTCGCGATACTCAAGTTCGGACACGTCAGTCACCAGGGCGGCATCATTCACGGCCACGAGGGTATTGCCGCGCGCGGCGCCCTCCCCCGCCAGATGGTCCTCGTCGTAGATCATGTCGCAGACCGGGCCGCCAAAGCCGTCGTAATAACGGCGCACGCGTTGCACACCCGGGATCGTGCGCTTGTAGGGCTGCTCGGAGAGCTTGACCACCGGCGTCCATGGATCTGCCTCGCTCGCACGGCGGGCGGAAAGCTTGTACACGCCGCCCAGCGCCGGCTGGTCATAGCAGGTCGCGAGCTTGGTACCCACGCCAAAGCTGTCGATGGGCGCGCCCTGGTCGAGCAGCGACTGAATCGTGTACTCATCCAGATCGTTGGAAACCGAGATCCCCACATAGGGCAGGCCCTCGGCATCAAAACGGCCGCGAACATACTTGGAGAGCTTGGCGAGGTCACCGGAGTCGATGCGAATGGCCGACAGGCGCTCGCCCACCGCCTCCATCTCCTTGGCAACCGTAATGGCATGTTCGCAGCCCTCGCGCACGTCATAGGTGTCGATGAGCAGCGTGCAGTTCTTGGGGCTCGATTTGGCAAAGGCACGGAAGGCCTCGAGCTCGGAATCGAAGCTCATCACCCAGCTGTGCGCATGCGTGCCAAAGACGGGAATACCGTAGCGACGACCGGCGAGCACATTGGACGTAGAGGAGCAGCCGGCAACGTAGCTCGCGCGTGCAACGGCCAGGCCGCCATCGGGACCCTGGGCTCGGCGCAGGCCAAACTCCGCCACGGGACGACCGTCGGCGGCGAGCACCACGCGCGCCGTCTTGGTGGTGACAAGCGTCTGGAAGCCGACAATGTTAAGCAGCGCCGTCTCGAGCAGTTGGCACTCCAGCGCGGGGCCGGTGACACGCACCATGGGCTCGCGCGGAAAGACGAGCTCGCCCTCGGGCACGGCGTCGATGTTTACATGCGCACGAAAATCGCGCAGGTAGTCGAGGAATCCAGGCTTGAACATCGCGCCGCCGGCAGGGGCCTGGAGCGAGGCGAGGTAGTCGATGTCCTCGGGCGTAAAGCGCAGATTCTCGACCAGCTCGGGCAGTTCGGCGGTGCCGCACATGACGGCATAGGCGCTACCAAAGGGATGGTCGCGGTAAAACGCGGTAAAACAACCCTGCTCATTGGCCTTGCCGCTCTCCCACAGGCCCTGGGCCATAGTGAGCTCGTACAGATCGGTGAGCATTGCAATGTCGGTGGGATGCGAGATGTCGGTCAAAGCCATGGGGCGACCTTTCGGATGTGTGGTGCAGAATTTGAGGGTTGGACAAGAGCAGAGCATGCGGACATGACGCCCGATGCAAATCGGTTAGAGCAGGCCCATGCTGGTCAGGATCGTGTAGCCCATAAAGATGACGAACGCGATGAGGGCAAGGACAATAATGATTTTTTGAGCCGGCGCCATGCCAGGGATCTCGTTCTCGCCCGTAGGTTCCTTGGAAGTAACCATGCGCTGGGCAAAGGTCATCTCGTCACGGCTCGGCTTGGGCTCGACGGACTTGGGACGAGCGGCCTTTTTAGGCTGAGGTTTGGGCGCGGCAGGTGCAGGCTTCGCAGCAGCGGGCTTGGGTGCGGGCGCGGGCGCCGATGCGGATGCGGCGTTCACGGCGGCCTCCTCGGCCTTCGTGCGCTCGGCACGAAGGGCAGCCAGCTCCTCACGCTCGCGACGGGCCTCTTCCCGAGCCTCGCGGCGGGCCTTCTCGGCGCGGAGCTCTTCCAACTCGGCGCGCTCCTCGTCGGACAATGGTTGGGACTCAAGCTCGGCCATGGTACAGCCCTTTCTTTAAAAAAAGCCGCCGACACAATGTCAGCGGCTTATCAAATCCAAGGGTGGAGACGAAGGGAGTCGAACCCTCGGCCTCTGCCATGCGACGGCAGCGCTCTCCCAACTGAGCTACGTCCCCAGGACAAGTCGATATTTTACCTACGGCTCGCCAACTGTCAACGCCCAATAACCAGTCTTTTTGGGGCGCGGCTATTTTGACAACTTTTCGAACAGGCGATCCTCTCGATGATTTTTTAATCCCCGTCCCAGAAAAATCATCGACGAACGCACTACTTTGCGCTGGTAAGAACACCGGTGGTGTCGAAGGCCGGGGTGAAGCTCTCGTCTACCGCGCCGCCCTCTTGCCAGAACATCGTCGTAAAGCCCAGGTCGTCGGCATGGTCGAGCACCTGCTCGTACTCCTCGCGCGTCACAGCTCGCGCCAGATCGCCGCCCTGCTCGCGCATGAGCGCATTGGGCGTGTACTGGTTCATGACCGAAATCGGCACATCGCCCACCGTCTGCCACACCAGGTCCAGCACGCGGCACGAATCGTCCGCATGCCCCGGCAGCACCAGGTGACGCACGATGATGCCGCGCTTCATAAGGCCATCATCATCCACCAGCTCTCCCCCGCGGCGCTCGATCTCGCGCGCCATCTGCGCCAGGCCCGACACGGCCACGCGCGGATAGTCCTTAATATGAGAGAGCGACTGCGCAAGCCCAGCATCGGCATATTTAAAGTCGGTAAGCCACACATCGACCAGATCGCCGAGTGCCGCCACGGCACTCGCGCGCTCATAACCGCTCGTGTTGTACACGATTGGGATGACCAGCCCCCGCGCCCGTGCCGCGGCAATCGCCGCCGGCAGCAGGTGCGCGTAGTGAGTCGCCGTCACCAGGTTGATGTTGTTGGCACCTTGGTCCTGCAGCTCAAACATAATCTCGACCAAGCGCTCGGGCGAAATCACAAGCCCAAAATTGCCCGTCGAGATCTCATGGTTCTGGCAATAGACGCATTTGAGCGAGCAGCCGCTAAAGAAGATCGTGCCCGAACCGGCCTCGCCCGAGATAGGCGGCTCCTCCCACATATGAAGCGCCGCGCGGGCCACCTTGAGCGTGTCGTTAGCACCGCACACGCCGCGCGCACCCTCATCGCGGGCCGCACCGCAACGGCGCGGACACAAATGACAGGCGGGCGAAAAAAGTTCGGTCAACGACGTCGGCATAAAAACATGCTCCAAAACAACGATTCAGCAGCTCAAACGTAAAGGGCCAGGCCGCGTAGACGGCTCCGTCCCTAAGGCGCCGTAATCGTCCGACACGATTTTTGTAATGTCAAGACTGGAATCCACAAAGCGCCGCTTTATGATGTAGGTATTCCGCCCCCCGCGGAGCAACTGGGTGAACCGTCGCGTTTATTTAGGGAGCCCACACAGTCGTACCTAGTACAGGTATCCTTCGTTGTTAAGGACGCTGGAACAGTCGATGAGGGCACCCACCTGTTTTAGGTGGGTTCATTTTCGTAACGTGGGGGGTGGTTTTCTTTTGCCGAAAATCACCATTACAGTCCATATGGATTCCCGCCGGCATCCCGACAAGCCATCGACAACATCCCAATATCTGGTAAGCGCGTGATTATCGCTGCGTGCAATTACATGCACCCCCCTTGGTCGAGTATTATGGTTCGGCTATGCCCTTTGCGCATGGCGTTCTTCTGACCTTTTCCTTCGACGCTTGGCGGTTTTTAGATTCATGGCTTCATCCCCGAGCTACATACCGTACCTATGCGTGGCAGCGGCGGCCTTTATCACGACCTTCCTCGCGGTGCCCCTGGTCAAGCGCTTGGCAATTAAGCTCGATGCCGTCGACTATCCTTCTAAGCGCCGCATCAACACCAAGCCCATCCCGCGTTTGGGCGGAACGGCGGTGTTTTTGGGCCTGGTCGTTGCCTGCATTGTGCAAATCCTAGGCACCTGGCACCTAGGCTGGCCACCCGTCCTGGTGCCGCACCCGCGCCTTCACATTAGCTATCCCATGCTGGCGCTCTCCTTTACCGTCATCTTTGGGACCGGCGCTATCGACGACGTCTTCCAGCTCAAGCCCAAGCAAAAGCTGGCCGGACAAGTCCTCGCCGCGCTTATCGCCTGTATCGGCGGCCTAAAAATCGGCGTCATCGTCAACCCGTTTGCCCCCGGCGAAATCATGCTCGGATGGCTCGCCTACCCCATCACCGTGATCTATCTGGTGGCATTCACCAACATCATTAACCTCATCGACGGCCTCGACGGCTTGGCCACGGGCATCTGCGGCATCGCCTCGTTCACCATGTTTTCGATGGCCGTTCTCTCGGGCCGTATCGACGCCGCTGCGCTCTCCATTGCGCTCTTTGGCGCCTGTCTGGCCTTTTTGCGCTACAACTTCAACCCCGCAAGCATCTTCTTGGGCGACTCGGGGTCGTTGCTTCTGGGCTTTGCACTGGGCTCCATCTCGCTGCTCAACGTGAGCCGCACCGCCGCACTCACCTCGCTTATCATCCCGCTCATCGTTGCCGGCGTGCCCATCATCGACACGTTTAGCGCCATCGTGCGCCGCAGGCGCGCCCACATTAGCATCGGGCAGGCCGACAAGGGCCACATCCACCACCGCCTGATCCAAGAAGGCTACAACCAAAAACAGGCCGTGCTGCTCATCTATGCCTGGTGCATCATGCTTTCGGCCGGCGCCGCCGCGATTAACCAGGTCGAAGTGCCCATGCGTGTGCTCATCTTTACCGTGCTCGCCATTGGCTCGGCGGCCTTTGCCAAGCATCTACATCTGTTTGAGCCCGTGCTGCGCCACCATTACAACAAGCGCACGCACGAGGACGAGCTCGTCACCCCCGACGACCCCGCCTTTAAGCAGGAGGAGCAGGCAGCCGAGGAACGCAAAGAAGAGCGCCGCCACAAGCTCTAGGGCAAGCTGCCGAGGATGTGCCAAGGCACCGTTAGCCAAGCGCGGCCGCGCCGCACCCATCGCACATGCCACACCACGCGCGTCCCTCTCCCGCCCCTCGCCTACTTACGCACCGCCCCTCCAATAAACGCGTTATCATCTTGACCCATGAACATACGTTAGGAGCAATCATGCCAAACGAGAACAGCTACGAAGTCGCGCTGCAAAAGAGCAACGCCATTCGCGAGGGCCTGGCCAAGACGCCCGAGAAGTTCACCATGCTCACCGGCGACCGCCCCACCGGCCGTCTGCACCTGGGCCACTACTTCGGCACCCTCAAGGGCCGTGTTGAGCTGCAGAACATGGGCGCCAAGACCAACGTGCTCATCGCCGACTACCAGGTCATCACTGACCGCGACACGACCGAGCACATCCAGGACAACGTGTACAACATGGTCATGGACTACCTTGCCTGCGGCATCGACCCCGACAAGACCATGATCTACGCGCACTCCGCCGTGCCCGCAGCCAACCAGCTCATGCTGCCGTTCCTGTCGCTGGTGTCCGAGGCCGAACTGGCGCGCAACCCCACGGTAAAGGCCGAGATGGAGGCCTCGGGCCACGAGCTCACCGGCCTTCTGCTCACCTACCCGGTGCACCAGGCCTGCGACATCCTGTTCTGCAAGGGCAACGTGGTGCCCGTCGGTCGCGACCAGCTGCCGCACATCGAGCTTACCCGCACCATCGCTCGCCGCTTTAACAACCGCTACGGCAAGGTGTTCCCCGAGGTCGACGCGCTGCTGTCCGAGACCCCGCTGCTGCCGGGCCTGGACGGTCGCAAGATGAGCAAGAGCTACGGCAACGCCATCAACATCTCGATGACCGCCGAGGAAACGGCCAAACGCATCAAGAAGAGCCAGACCGACTCCGAGCGCATGATCACGTTCGATCCCGAGAACCGCCCCGGCGTTTCCGGTTTGCTTTCGACGGCCGCCATCTGCACCGGCCGTTCCGAAGTCGAGATTGCCGAGGAGATTGGCATGGGCGGCTCCGGCCAGCTCAAGAAGTACGTGACCGAGGCCGTCAACGAGTACTTCGCACCTATCCGCGAGCGTCGCCAGCGCTACGAGAACGATCTGGACTATGTGAAGGACGTCCTGCATGAGGGCAACCGTCGCGCCAACGAGATCGCCGAGCAGACCCTGGCCGAGGTTCAGGACGCCATGGGCATGGTGTACTAGACCGATCTGCTGGCTTGAGCTTTCGATTGCTATAGGGCGGGCGCTACGGCGTCCGCCTTTTTTGGAGCCGGACCGCTTCGGCTCCGTCCATCGCACTCCCCCGACAAACAGGAACAGGCCCGCTGGCAGATAGTTGCCAGCGGGCCTGTTCCCGAAGTACACCGTTGAATCGCACAGAGGGGAGGGATGCGAATCAAACTCAACAGGGCAGGCTTTTTCATCGCCTATTGCCTGCTCCGTTGCTGAAACCAATATAGTTCACCGTGGTTTACTTTCTAGCGTCAATGTGCGCCGCCATACCTTCTCCATAAGTTAGCTCCGGTAAACCTGCAACGGAGAACCACCACAAAGGGGACAGGCACCTTTGTGGTGGTTTTGACCACGGCAGAGCCGCTAGAGTCCGGCAGGCCAGCGACAGGCGGCCAAGTCGACGTGCATGTCGTCCTTAAACGCCACGCCCTCCCCTAGCAAAAGCTCACGTTGAGCATCGGGGCCGCCAAAGGCAAAGCCTTCGCAAATGCGACCGTCGGCAAACACCACACGATGGCAGGGAATCTGGCCGGGGCGCGGATTGCTGTGCAGCGCGTAGCCCACGTACCGCGCACTCCGCGGACGACCGGCAAGCAGTGCCACCTGACCATACGTGGCGACCATCCCCTCGGGGATCTGCTCGACCACCTCGTACACCCGTTCAAAAAAGCCCTCAGACGCCATTGCTCGCTCCCTTCCACCCGGAAAAGCATAAACCACCACAAAGGTGTCTGTCCCCTTTGTGGTGGTTTATGGCAGGTCGGTTAGTTGGCGGGCTGGAAGAAGGCTACTGCTACGGCGCCGGGGCCAACGTGGGTACCGATGGTGGCGCCGATGGTGTGAACGGGCAACTCGCCCTCGGTGTGGCCAGCCCAAAGTGCCGCGCTGTCCTCGATATACTTCTTGAGCACCGCATTCGAAAGACCCGTATAGCCGAGCGCCAGCGGCATGGAAAAGTCGATGCCGCCCGCCTTTTTGACCTTTTGGTTCAGCAGGTTGCGGCCGTTCTTGGAACCGCGCGCCTTGCCCAGCTGCACGATCAGACCGTCCTCGACAGCCACCACGGGCTTTACGTTGAGCAGCGTGCCCACGGCGCCGGCCGCAGCAGACAGACGACCGCCGCGCACCAGGTACTCCAGCGTCTCGAGCAGGCCGATAACCACCACACGGTCGCGCACGGCCTCGACAGCCGCCGCAATCTGAGATGCACTGCGGCCCTCGTCCACCAAGCGCAGCGCATACTCGACCAGGACGCGCTCGCCTAGGGTAACGTTGTTGCTGTCTACCACGAACACGTCACCACCTGGCGCCTCGGCAAGTGCGGTACGGGCACTCTGATTGGTGCCTGATAGCTTAGCGCCCACGGTAATAATCACGGCCTCGTCGCCGGCCTCACGCGCCTCGGCGATGGCCTGCGAAAACGCGTACGGGTTGACCTGGCCGGTCTTGGGCAGCTCATCGCGCTCCACGAGCATCTCGTAAAAGCGCTGGTGATCGATGTCGATGCCATCCATGTACACATCGGTGCCAAAGGTGACGGACAGCGGCAAAACGGCCAGTGCCGGGTGCTCCGCCGGCGACATATCGCTTGCGGAATCGGTAATAATGCGGACGGACATAGCGAATCCTTTCTTGCGCA
The DNA here is from genome assembly GCA_902494345.1 of uncultured Collinsella sp. Lineage (GTDB taxonomy): Bacteria > Actinomycetota > Coriobacteriia > Coriobacteriales > Coriobacteriaceae > Collinsella. The sequence goes on along the minus strand of CABUSV010000001.1, from coordinate 173,460 downwards.
GGTCCCGCGCAGGGAATTTTGACAGCAAGGCCCCGGCACGGTATACGCGCTCAAACAGGACTATGCAGTTGTTAATTGGAAGCAAAAGCCTTGGTGGCCCTACAGCTCGCGCAGGGTGTTAAGAATCGTGCGCAGCGACGCATACATCTGCTCGCGCTGCTCCACACCCATAGCCTTACTGGTGGTATCGAGCACTTCGTGGATGATGCGGTCGGCCTCGCTCATGCTCTCGCCACCCAGAGCGGTCAGGCGCACCGGAGCACGATACTTAACGGCGGCATCGCCCGAATCGTCGACCTCGACGTAGCCGCCCTCCTCCAGATGCGCGAGCGTACGCGAGACGGCGGCGCGGGTCACGCCTGCCATGCGAGCCAGGTCAGCGCCAGTCAGGCCGTCCTTGCTGCGCTCAAGATAGTACAGGCACATAACGTCGGAGCCCTTGAGGCCCAGCCTTGCGCCCTCGGATGTCTTAATGCGCTGGATCTCCTTGTAGAGCCCGCTGATCAGTCCGACAAAGTCCTCGAAACGTGTCTCGTCGTTCTGCTGCATGAGAGACGACCGCCTTTCGCTTGCATAATGCTAACGGGTAAACATCTTAGTCGCATAAGCCGACACCCGTAACCAAATACCCCATTTGTTAACCCATCAACATAAAAACCACCACATAGGGGACAGGCACCTTTGTGGTGGTTTGGGGCATCAATAGGTTCTAGGCGCCGCTACAGCTCCACGCAAGGATTGTCGCGGGTCACAAGCGTCTTAATGACAACCGTCGCTCCCAGATAGCGCTCAAGCAGCTCGGCTAAGCGATCGATCGCAGCCTGGCAATCCCCCATCCGCTCGGGCTCCACGCACTCAATCGCCAGGAACGCATCGGCCGAATCATCGGACAGAGCCGTTCGAACGCCGTCGCGCCAGTTCCAGCAGCGGCACACGGCGCCCGCATCATCGATATAGGCCAGCTCGCCGGGCAGCGTCGGGTCATCTGTCTCCTCGCCAAGCGGCAGGAATGCGTCGCCGCCATCAGTAACCGCCAGGCGCAGATTACCCTCGATAGAGTGCAGGTCCTCGCCTCCCACGGGTAGCGCGTAGGTCAGCGACACCGTGTTGTAGATATCCACCGCCGGCGTGATATGACCGACCGGCTTGCCCTTGAGCACGCGCTTAAGCAGGTTCTCAATCGAACAACGCGCACCCTTCTTAGTCTTGAACAGACGATACGCCTCGCGCCATGCCTTGACCGGTGCGTTCTCGCTGATAGTGTCGCTGGTCAGATGACGCTCCGCATCGATATTGGCACGGTCGAGCAACGCCGCAATCGCATCCACGTCCTCTTGAGGAATCTGAGCCGTGGGCTTCATGCCCTCCACGACCACAACGCCGACCGCTGCCTGCGGAAACAGCTCCCAGAATGAATCCTCGGCAATAAAGCTCTTCATACGCTCTCCCTTCATTGTACGCGCCCGAGTGAGGGCGCCTAAACAAAAAGCGCCCTCACGACGGCCACCTTCAAAGTCCTACGGTGCCGCCACAAGAACGCTTACGCTGTCCCCATCCGGAGAAGGGGACGATATGTCAGGCGTATTGTAACCCGAGTCATCCACACGAGCAAAACCACCACAAAGGTGCCTGTCCCCTTTGTGGTGGATATGGACTCGAGGCGACGCTAGTGGCGGAGCCCCAGCAGGCCGCGGCCGCGATGACGGGCCTCGGCGGACACCTGGGCGTGCGGGCCGGCGGCTTTGACGGACTCGGGCAGGTGCGAGTACTTCTTCTCGAAGTTCTCCTCGAACATCACGGCCAGGTTGTGTGCAGCCTCGTCGTAACGAGCGGTGCTCTGCCAGTACTGGCGCGGCACCAGGATGCCGTCGGGCACACCGTGGCACGTTGTGGGAATGTCGACGTTAAAGATGTCGTCGTGCACGAACTCGCTGTCCTCGATGGTACCGTCGAGGGCGCGCGCGACCAGCGAGCGCGTGTAGGCAAGCTCGATGCGATGGCCCACGCCGTAGCCGCCGCCGATCCAGCCGGTGTTGACCAGGTACACACGCGTGCGGCCGTCGGCAATGCGCTCGCCGAGCATCTTGGCGTAAACCATGGGGTCGAGTGGCATAAACGGCTCGCCGAACAGCGAAGAGAACGTGGGTGTGGGCTCGGTGACGCCGACCTCGGTGCCGGGAATCTTAGCCGTAAAGCCCGTCACAAAGTGGTACATGGCGGCGTCGGCCGTCAGACGCGAGATGGGCGGCAGCACGCCAAAAGCGTCGCAAGTCAGGAACAGCACGACACTCGGAGTGGTGCCCATGCCCTTAGTCCACGCGTTATGAATGTGCTCCACGGGATAGGCCACGCGCGTGTTGTGCGTAATCGAGATGTCATCGTAGTTGGGCTTGCGGTTCTCGTCGAGCACCACGTTTTCGCAGATCGCGCCAAAGCGGACAGCGTTGAAGATCTCGGGCTCGTGAAAGGCGTCCAGGCCCTCGCATTTGGCGTAGCAGCCACCCTCGATGTTAAAGATACCCATGTCGGACCAACCGTGCTCGTCGTCGCCGATCAGCAGGCGCGTGGGATTGGCCGAAAGCGTGGTCTTGCCGGTGCCGGACAGGCCAAAGAACACGGCGGTCTCGTGCGTGACGGGGTCCATGCTGGCCGAGCAGTGCATGGGCAGCACGTCGTCCTCGACGGGCAGCAGATAGTTCATGACGCTAAAGATCGACTTTTTAATCTCGCCGGAGTAGCCGGTGCCGGCGACCAGAATCACGCGTTCCTGGAAGTTGATGACCACGGCAGCGCTGGAGTTGAGGCCCTTGATGGCGGGGTCGCACTGGTAACCGGGCGCTGCGAGCACGCAGAAGTCGGGCTCGCCGGTGCGCGCGATTTCGCGGGCGAGCGGGCGGGCGAGCATCTGCTTAATAAAGAGTGCCTGGCTGGCACGCTCGCAGGCAACGAGCAGTCGACGCGTGTGGTTGCGGTCGGCGCCTGCCATGCCGCGGGTGACGAACACGTCGCGCTCGTTGAGATAGTCGACGATGCCGGCCTTGATGGCCTCATAGCTCTCGACGGACAGCGGGCGGTTGACGGCGCCCCAGGCAATCTTGTCGTGAACATCGGGGGTGTCAACGATAAAGCGGTCATTGGGGGAACGGCCGGTACGCTCCCCCGTCTCGATCACCAGCGCGCCGTTGGATGCCATGCGGCCTTCTTCGCGGCGGATAGCGTGCTCGACGAGCTCCGCGGCGGGTAGATCGACCAGCAGACGGGGCTGATTCTCGGCGGGATCTTCAACGAGCGTAATACCAAAGTTGGACAAAACATCTGCAGGGGTAACACCAGGCATGGGGCCTCCTTTAAAAACGCGACACGTGGACGCGGCGCGCACTTTACTCACGTAAAGCCCGTTGTACCCGATATGCAAAAACGTTTTTGCAGCAAGGGCGGCAAGCCCGCCCAACGGTCAAAAATCGCAGGCAAGCGGCCTAGTCATTGGGGACGTTTTTCAACGACTAGTCATTGCGGACACTCTTGAACAGGCAACATTCAAGGAATGTCCCCGGATGCCGGTACTTAGGGACGTTCCCAAAGTGCCGACTATTGAATGGCGCCGCCGAAATTATTGAACAATCCGTTCAAAAACACGAGCGAACACCGTCGCGTCTATACTAAAGCGCAGCAATAGAAAGGACTCCGCTTTGTGCATCACGCCCCTCGATAGCATTCGCCGCGTCATCGCCCGCCGCAACGGCATCTCCAACCCCGCTGCATCGAAAGACGGCGCCGCGAAGGCCCAGGGCGGCCGCATCGAGAACGGCCTGTTCCCCGCCTCGCACACTGCCGAGGAACTCGCACGCATCCAGGAGTTGAGTCATCGCAACGCCGGCGGGCCCGACAGCAGCCAAGCCACACGTCGCCGGCGCGAACGCAATCGGGAGCCCGGCCCCGTTCGCCGCATGGTCAACGCTTGGTGGAACCGTCTGCTCGGCGCCGTCTACGGCGGCGGCTTCTCCATGCAGGAAGCGGAATACGAGGAGCACGCCACCAGTCGCGACTATCTTTGGAACACCCTCGGCACCGCCGTGTGGGGCTTGGCGTTTCCGCTGCTCACCATCGTGTCTACGCAGCTCGTGGGCGCAGAAGAAGCAGGCAAATTCTCCATCGCCTTTGTCACCGGCACGCTCATCATGATCGCGTGCAACTACGGCGTGCGCAATTTCCAGGTCTCGGATATCGACGAGAAGACGTCCTTTGCCTCCTACCAGCTCAACCGCTGGCTTTGCGGAGCGCTCGCCCTAGGCTGCGGCCTCATGTACAGCAGCGCCCGCGGCTATGACGCGCAAATGGCGACGATCGGCCTGGGCGTCTACCTGTATAAGGTCATCGACGGCGTCGCCGACGTGTACGAAGGCCGCCTGCAGCAGGCCGACAAGCTCTACCTGGCTGGCATGAGCCAAACACTACGTTCCGCCGGCGTCATGGCGGTCTTCAGCGTGGCGCTGTTCCTCACGCGCAGCATGCCCATCGCGGCCATGGCCATGGGCATCGCCGCGATCGCCTCGCTCGTGCTGGTCACCGCGCCGCTCGCCCTGCTCGAGACCGAAAAATCGCGCCGCGTGAGCCCGCGCGAGGTCGGCCACCTGTTTGTCCAGTGCGCTCCGCTCTTTGGTGCATTGTTCCTGTTCAACCTTATCGAGAGCATGCCCAAATTTGTGATGGAAGGCACACTGGCCTACAAATACCAGCTGTACTTTAATGCCCTGTTTTTTCCAGCCCAGGCTATTCTGTTGAGCATTGGATTTGTCTATAAACCGCAGCTCCTGCGCTTGTCGAGCATTTGGGCTAATCCTCGCAAGCGTCGTCGCTTTGACCTGATTATTGTTGCCGTTATGGCGCTGATCGTGGTCATCACCGGCGTGTGCGCCGCATTTATGGCAGGTCCCGGTATTCCCCTCATGAGCTTTATGTACGGTCTCAGCTTTGAGCGCTACCGTACGCTGGCGCTGCTGATGGTCGTCGCCGGCGGCGTCACTGCGGCCATCGATTTTATCTACGCCATCATCACGGTGCTGCGCCATGCCGGCGACGCCACCAAGGTCTACCTGATCTGCTTCGCCGTAAGCGTGGTGCTGCCGGTGATTCTAATCAATCTGCTCGGCCTGATGGGCGCCGTCGTGAGCTACCTAGCCATCATGGCCCTACTGCTGGTACTGTTGATTATCGAGTACGCCCATATCCGCCAACGCATCGAACGCGACCGCAACCCATACGGCACCTAACGCCCACCTTGGTACATTGGGGAAAGAAACGTCGATGTTTTGGCACCAACCTCTTGCGCTGTTATTCCCCGGGGCGAATATTCGCGTAGAACTCCGCCCCATCATCGAGCCGCAGGATGCCCACGCGGCCAAACTCGGAGCCGGTGGCGGCGGCGCAATCGATATCGATGCGATCGGGCACACCAGCGGTATCCTCGCCACCCAGGCGCACAATCTGCCCGCGGCCCGACTCCTCATCGAGCCCTGCCAGGCCGCCAACCTCGCAATAGCGCCCAAGCGATACCGTGGGCGTGTGACCGCTCACCACGACCGGGCCCTTGCCCTCGGCAGAAAGCAGCCCGGTCGGCACATCCCAATAGCCGTGACGAATCCATAGCAGGTCATCGGACGACTGCACCGCGAGCATCTGCTGCAGCAGCTCGCGATCGGCACCCACCGCTCCGACGCCATCGGCACAATCGACGCCATGCTCAAGCAAAAACGCACGCGCCGCCTTCATCTCGATTCCAGCATGTACCAGCAGATACGGGCGCTCCTCGGTCTCGACCACTGCGTAGAGCGGCAGCGCGGCCATCCATCGCACGAGCTCCTCGTATGCCTCAAATTCCATGTCGTTGAGCTGCTCGCGCGTCGTCCAGCCACCGTTGATATCCCAGGTCTCGGCATCGAGCGGATCCTGGCCAATGATGGCATCGAGCATAATCTGCTCGTGATTGCCCTTGAGCACGCGGGCGTTGGGCAGCGAGCGCACGAGCTTAATAACGCCGACCGGATCGGGCCCGCGATCGATCATGTCGCCCAGCACGTACAGCGTGTCGTCGGACGTCAACGAGATCTTAGACAGGGCCTCGTCAAGCGCACGCACGTGCCCGTGAGCATCAGATGTCACATAGATCGCCATGGTACGCCTCTCCTTGCATTGCGGCCGAAGCCCAGTACCGCAACTAAAACTTCAAGTTGAACTTAAACGTTACCCATTGTACTCCGTTGCAATAAAGCTGGAAAGGGTTTCCGTGCAGAGGCAAAGACGGCAGCCGTCTATGACGATATCGCGCACGTCCGCAATCCAACCCCATAACCCACCATCTTTGGGTACAAATAACCGCAGACAACTGACCGTGCCACGCCAACCACCCAGGAGCGGACACTATCCATGAACCAGATCCTTCTCTTTATCGGCCTCGTCATCATTTTGTGCCTGACCATCAAACCCGTCGGCAAAAAACTCCCCTTCCCCACCCTGCTCATCTTTATCACACTCGGCATGCTGTTGGGCGTCAACGGCCCGGCGCATATCGACTTTAGCGACTACGCGCTCACCGAAACCGTCTGCAGCACGGCGCTGCTGTTCATCATGTTCTACGGCGGCTTTAACACCAACATCGACCGCGCCAAGCCCGTCGCCGTGCCCGCGGTGCTGCTGAGCACGCTCGGCGTCGTCATCACCGCTGGCATTACGGGTGCGTTTGCGCATTTCGTGCTGGGTTTCGACTGGATCGGCGGTCTGCTGCTGGGCTCGGTCGTAGCATCCACCGATGCGGCCAGCGTCTTTAGCGTGCTGCGCGAGCACAGCCTGTCACTGAGGGGCGGGACTGACTCGCTGCTCGAGGTCGAATCGGGCTCCAACGACCCCGTCGCCTACATGCTCACCGCCGTGCTCGCCACACTCGCGGCCGGCGGCGACATCAACATTCCCGCACTGCTGGCCAAGCAGATTATCCTGGGCGTGGGCGTGGGCCTTGCCATCGGCTGGGCGGCGGGCCGCCTGATTGAACGCGCGCACGCAACGGCCGAGGGCGCGCAGACCATCTTTTTGTTCGCCGTGGCCATCGTCGCCTACGCGCTGCCGAGCTACCTGGGCGGCAACGGCTTTTTGGCTGTATACCTGGCCGGCATTGTGCTGGGTGCCAGCGACATCACCGGCAAAGTCGAGATGGCGCACTTCTTTGACACCCTCACCGAGATGGCAGAGATGACGATCTTCTTCTTGCTCGGCCTGCTCGTGACGCCCGCGCGCCTGCCACAGATGCTGCTGCCGGGCCTGGCGCTCATGGCGTTCATGCTCTTCGTGAGCCGCCCCATCGCCGTGGGCATGCTCCTGGCGCCGTTTAGGACGAACCCTCGCCAGGTCGCGCTCGTAAGCTGGGCGGGTCTGCGCGGAGCAGCTTCGGTCGTCTTTAGTCTCTTTGCCGTGGTAGCCGGCGTTCCCGGCGGACACGACCTATTTGACCTGGTGTTTGTGATTGCCGTGTCGAGCATCGTGGTGCAGGGTTCGCTGCTGCCGGCGGTGGCGAAAAAGCTCGACATGATCGATGCGGCAGGCGACGTACGCCGCACCTTTAACGACTACCGCGACGAGGACGGCATGTCGTTTGTAAAGCTCAAGGTGGGCGCTGGACATCCGTTTGCCGGACGCTCGCTCGCGGACATTGGCAGCGCCACCGACATGCTCGTGGTCCTGGTGCTGCGCGACGGGGCGCACCCGGTACTGCCCAATGGCGACACCGTGATCCAGGAAGGCGATCTGCTGGTGATGGCCGCCCCAACGTTCGAAGAGCGTGCCGAGGTTACGCTGCGCGAGGTCACCGTGACGCCCCACGGTCGCCTCGCCGGCCAGCGCCTGCGCGATGTGCCGCAAGGCAAGCATCCGTTTATTGTGGTGATGCTCAAGCGCGACGGCCAAACGATCATCCCAGACGGCAACACCCTCATATACGCCGGCGACGAAGCCGTCATCGCCACACTGGCATCGTAGTAACCAGGAGGTGGCTAATTGCGACGAAGAGATCAAGCGCCTAGAGAACCTCATGCCTTCGCTTGCAGTTTTGGATTTGCCTGAGGAGTAAAGCACCCCTCCCCCATGTAACCATCCTGTAAATCATAGCGGCGCAGTCGAGTTTTACCGTGATGCGGTCGCGCCTGGCGCTCCACTGTGCTAAAGTATCCCGAACGTTCAAACGACTACGAGGGAGACTAGAAGATGGCACGTGTGCACAACTTCTCAGCTGGCCCGGCAGCGCTGCCCACAAGCGTGCTCGCCGAGATCGCCGACGAGATGATGGACTACCGCGGTTGCGGCATGTCCGTGCTCGAGATGAGTCATCGATCTAGCATGTACCAGCAGATCATCGATGACGCTGAGGCAACTCTGCGCCGCCTGCTGAGCATCCCCAACAACTACCGCGTCCTGTTTTTGCAGGGCGGCGCCACGCTGCAGTTTGCGGGCATCCCCATGAACCTCATGCGCCGCGGCCGCGCCGGCTACATCGTGACCGGCAACTTTGCCAACAAGGCATACAAAGAAGCCGCCAAGTACGGCGAGGCCGTGCTGCTCGCGAGCTCCGAGGACACCAACTTCGACCGCATTCCCAACATGGCCGACATCAACGCGCGCATTGCCGACGAGGCCGCGGGCGACGGGCTCGACTACGTCTACATCTGCCAGAACAACACCATCTTTGGCACCATGTACCACGAGCTGCCCGATTGCGGCGACGTACCGCTGGTCGCCGATGTCTCGAGCTGCTTTCTGTCGCAGCCGCTCGACGTCGAGCGCTACGGGCTCATTTACGCCGGCGCGCAGAAGAACGCCGGCGCCGCGGGCGTCACCGTGGTTATCGTGCGCGACGACCTGATCGCCGACGGTCCGGCCTTTGCGCAGACTCCGCAGTACCTGGACCTTAAGACCCAGGCCGCCAAGGGCTCCATGCTCAACACGCCCAACACCTTTGGTATCTACGTGTGCGGCAAGGTGTTCCGTTGGGTCGAGGAGACCGGCGGACTTGCCGCCATGGCCGAGCGCAACTGGGCCAAGGCCAACCTGCTCTATAACCTGCTCGAGCACAGCGTGCTGTTCCATGGCGCCACACAGGCCGACAGCCGCTCCATCGCCAACGTCACCTTCCGTACCGGCGATGCCGACCTCGACGCCGCCTTTGTCGCAGGCGCGGCCGAGCACCAGATTCAAAACGTCAAGGGCCATCGCCTGGTGGGCGGCATGCGCGCTAGCGTCTACAACGCCGTAACCATGGAAGATGTGCAGGCACTGGCCTCGTACATGAAGGACTTCGAAGCGCAGCATAGTTTGAGCCCGCGATCTAACTAGCCCGCAACGCGCGGGCCGACCAGCCACCTCAAACCACCTGTTTAAACCAAACCTGCTAAGGAGTTTTTCATGCGTAAGATCAAAACCATCGACGACATCACCAAGGACGGCAAAGTCGAGTTTGGCGAAGGCTACGAATTTGTGAGCACCGCCGAAGAGGCCGACGCCATTCTGATGCGCTCGACCGACCTGCACGGCTACGAGCTGCCCGAGGGAATCCGCGCCATCGCCCGCTGCGGCGCCGGCGTCAACAACATCCCCGTCGAGGAGTACGCCAAGAAGGGCGTCGTCGTCTTTAACTCCCCCGGCGCCAATAGCAATGCCGTCAAGGAGCTCGTCCTGGGCATGCTGGTGCTCTCGAGCCGCGGCGTAGTACAGTCGATGAACTGGGTGCGCGACAACGCCGACGACCCCGAGATTCAGGTCGATGCCGAAAAGGCCAAGAAGGCCTTTGTGGGCCGCGAGCTCAAGGGCAAGCGCATCGGCGTCATCGGTCTGGGCAACGTGGGCTCCAAGGTCGCCAACGCCTGCGTCGATCTGGGCATGGACGTCTACGGCTACGACCCGTTCATTTCCGTTGAGCACGCGTGGGTGCTGAGCCGCGAGGTGCAGCGCGTGGGCACGCTCGAGGATCTGTGCCGCGGCTGCGACTACCTTACCGTGCACGTGCCCAGCAAAGCAGACACCATCGGCATGATCAGCACCGAGCAGATTAACCTGCTGGCCCCGGGAGCCGTGCTCATCAACTACGCACGCGAGACCATCATTGACGAGGACGCCGTCGACGCCGCCCTGCGCGAGGGCAAGCTCAGCTGGTTTAGCTGCGACTTTGCCACGCCCAAGACCGTCAAGATGCCGAACACGTTTATCACCACGCACTCGGGCGCCGGCACCGGCGAGGCCGAGGCCAACTGCGCCGATATGGCCATCAGCGAACTCAAGGATTACCTGGAGAACGGTAACATCGCCCACAGCGTCAACTACCCCGCTTGCAGCATGGGCAAGGCGCGCGCTGCAAGCCGCATTGCCTGCCTGCATGCCAACGTGCCCAACATGATCGGCCAGATCACGGCCATCCTGGCCAAGGACAACGCCAACGTGCAGCGTATGACCAACGAGTCTGCCGGCGAGAACGCCTACACCATGTTCGACACCGACGAGCACCTGGACAGCAGCACCATCGAGGCGCTCAAGCAGATTCCGTCGATGTATCGCGTGCGCGTGATCAAATAGCGCCGGCTGATCTGACGGGCAGTTCCCCATGTGGCCTGCCCGTCGCTGACATTGAATGCCCGCGGGGGCGCCTTTCACACGAGAGGCGTCCCCGTTTTTGTGAGTCCTCCATTAAATGCACCGAGCCGCTTCTTGGCATACAATCTGTATGTTGACCTAACTATCTGTGAGGTGCCTATGGTTGATACAGATTTTGCTTGGCGGCTTACGCAAGGGCTCGTGCGGATCGACAGTTCCGACCCAGGTGCGTATGAGGGCGAGATTGAACGCTATATCAAAGCGTTGGTTGAGGAACGGTTGGCGCAGCTGAGCCATCCGGTACTCGATGCCGTGCAGATTGCAGAGCTCGAAGTACTCCCCGGGCGCCGCAACCTTATGGTCACCGTGCCGGGCCAAAGCGACGAGCCGCGACTCGTCTATATCTGTCATATGGATACCGTTACGCTGGGCGATGGCTGGGACGCGGACATTCCGCCGCTCGGGACGGTTGTGCGTAACGACAAACTCTATGGCCGTGGCGCCTGCGACATGAAAGGTGGCCTGGCCTGCGCCATTGCCGCACTGGTCCATACGCTCGAGCACGTGGTGGCGGATGGCGCGCTGCCCCGCCGCGGCTTTTCGCTCATCTGCTCGGTCGACGAGGAAGATTTTATGCGTGGCTCAGAGGCCGCGATCGATGTTGGCTGGGTCGGCTCGCGTGAATGGGTGCTGGACACCGAGCCCACCGACGGACAAATCCAGGTGGCGCACAAGGGGCGTACGTGGTTCGAGATTGAAATGACTGGCGTGACGGCGCATGCGAGCCAGCCCTGGAAGGGCGCGGATGCCGTCGCCGCCATGGCCGAGGTCGTGTGTTCGCTCCGTCGCGCGTTTATGGCGCTGCCCGCGCACGATGAGCTGGGGCCTTCGACCATCACGTTTGGCCAAATCGAGGGCGGATATCGCCCCTACGTCGTACCCGACCGCGCCAAAGTCTGGGTCGACATGCGCCTGACCCCGCCGACCGATACGGCCGCCGTGACGCGCATGGTAGAGCAGGCCATCGCCGTCGCCGAAGCCGCCGTTCCCGGTTGCCATGGCAGCTACACCGTGACGGGCGACCGCCCCGCCATCGAGCGCGACCCAAACTCTCCCCTTCTAGCAGCGCTCAAGCGTGCCGCCGATGACGTGACGGACGCGGACACGACCGTCGGCTTCTTTACCGGCTACACCGACACCGCCGTCATTGCCGGCAAGACAGGTAATCGCAATTGCATGAGCTACGGTCCCGGGTCGCTCGCGCTCGCGCACAAGCCCAACGAATATGTGCCCCACGCCGATATCGTTCGCTGCCAGAACGTGCTCATCGCGCTCGCCGATAACGTGCTCTGGGACGCGAATGGGCAAGTTGGGGCATAATAAGCCGCGAACAAACCGACTCGTGCGTTAGGACCGCCCATGAAAGCACTTCCGTTTCCCTGCATCCGCCCGGCTCAGGACCGCGTGCTCGAGGCGCTGCCTGCAATGGGCAGCATCCTGAGCGGCAACGATGCTCTGCGCGGAGCCCTTGCCGATGGCCTGATGCTCAAGGACCCGGGTGCGGCGTATTACGTGTACGAATGCTCGGGCGAGCCGGGACGCGTGACGGGTGTCGTGGCGATCTGCCCGACGAGTGTACTTGCGGGCGGCAAGGGCGATGCCAGCGCCGACGTGGCCGCCGCCGCGCGCGCGATCGCCGAGCTCAAGGTGCAGCCGCGCCCCGTGTCGCTCGCCTACGAGGCCTCGCCCGTCATGGATATCATCCTGGGCGCCGCCAAAGAGGGCGCGTCGCTCTACGCCGTTACCGACCCCGCGGGCATTACGCACCGCGCGTGGGAGGTCAAGCGCGAGGACGCCGTCGGGGCCATCCGCGCTATGCTCGACCAAGCACCGGAGCCGGCACTGGCCGACGACTCCGCCTACGCCGCTGCTCTGACCGGGGCGTCGCAGCTGCTGGCCGATGAGGCCCGTGCCGCCGGAACGTACACCGGCAAGGAGCCGTTCAACTTTACCGTTGCCGTGCTCTTCCCCGCCGCGCAGGTCAGCGGCGCCGCGCCGCAAGTTCCGACAGGTCTGCTCACGCACCAGGTCGCGCGGTTCTAGCAAGACCAGACCGCCCAGCACAAAAATCGGCAGCTCAACAAACAGGGGGCGGAGATGCAGCAGGTACATGCATCTCCGCCCCTTTTGCGTCGAGAAGTTATGCCGGCGACCCGCGCCGCCGCGCTCGCGTTATCCGCGCTGCGGACCTGCAGTAGCCACAAGCGGTTCAAGCCCCAGCTCGCGCGCGTAATCCTCCTGCGTAAAGACTTCGACCAGCTCAAACGTGTCGGATTCGTCGTCAAACGCAAAGTGTAGCACCGAGCAGTTGCCCGGAACGCGATCGCGTTCATCGGCCGCCGCGCCCTTGGTATGGTCCATGAACTCCTTGATGGCCGAGCCGTGGCTCACCGCGAGCACGCACTCGTGGTCCGGACGCTGCATAAGCTCGGTCAGCGTCGCCACCATGCGCTCGCGCACCTGCATCTGCCCCTCGCCACCAAACTGGCGATAGAAGTCGCGCCACGGGCGCTCGGGCATAAGCATCACGCGCTCGGCCTCAAAGTCGCCAAAGAACCACTCGCGCAGACCGTCTAGGCGCTCGTAGGTAAAACCCGGCCACAGGTTGGCGATGGTCTGCTCGGTGCGGTGCAGCGTCGAGGTGTAGGCATGATCGGGCTCAATGCCGCGCGCACGTAAAAACATGCCGGCGCGCGCCGCCTGGTCGCAACCCAACTGCGTAAGCGGCGAGTCACTCCAGCCCTGAATAATGCGCTTAAGGTTGAATATCGTCTGTCCATGACGGACCAGATACAGATCTTTATTCATAGGGGTCCTTTCGTTCGTTACCAACCCAAGAGCGAAAACGCCCCGTCGCAATAGCCAAAATGAAGCACGGCACCGTTGTCGGGTAGTTCTCCCTCGCCAGTCACATACTCAAGAAACTCCTGGCAGGCTGAGCCGTGGGAAACCGCCAGCACGCAGTCGTGTTGCGGCCTGGCCATGATGCGGGACAGCGCCGCGACCATACGCGACTGGAGCTGCACTTCAGACTCGCCACCAAAGGCCACCGGATAATCACCCCAGGGCTGCGGCGGCATATCGCGATTTGATGTGCCCTCCAGCGAGCCCAAATGCCACTCGCGTAGGTCATCGACCAGCTCTATCGAGCAGCCCTCGCCAGCAATTAGCTCAGCCGTACGCCGCGCCCGGCCCAACGGGGAGGAATACACACGGTCAAAGGTCACGCCACGCGCCTCAAACGCCGCGCGCGTCGCCAGCGCCTGCTCGCGCCCGCGCGCCGTAAGCGGCGAATCGTGCCCACCCTGCAAAATGTTCTGCACGTTGAGCTCAGTCTGCCCATGCCGCACCAAATACAAATCTGCCACACGCCCTCCTCTCGCACCACCGCAAAGGGGACAGGTACCTTTGTGGTGGTTTACCGCCGGATCACACCGCGGTGACGCTCAACTACAGCAGTACGTCGGCGAGCGAACGCTTGGGTACGTGGTGCACCTGTGCCTCGTCGCGCCAATAATTGATGGAGCCATCGGGGTTGGAATCGATCGCATCGATCACCTGCGTTTCGGCCGGAACGCCAAACGCCATGATCAGCTTGAGCTCATACTTGTCGTTATCGAGCCCCATGGCATCGATCGCGTGGGGCGTAAAGGCCTTGAACATGCAGGCGGCCACCTCGGGCGTGGCGCTGCGGGCGGCGAGCATCATCGTCTGCGCGGCAATACCCGTGTCGACCTCGGTAATGGGAGCGGCGGGCTTGCCCGGAACGGCGCGCTCGGCCAGAATCGCGATGTAGCCGGTCGGGCGCTCGCCCTCGGCAGGACTCGGCCAATCCTTGAGCGCACCGGCCCATGCAAGCTCGTCAAACACGCGAGCGCAGTCCTCGGAACCGCTCACCACATGAAAACGAAGACGCTGAGCATTGGCACCACACGGAGCCAGGTGCGCCAGTTCCGCCAGCTCGAGCAAAAACTCGCACGGCACGCGCATGGACTCGTCAAATCGGCGGCACGTGCGGGCGCGGCGGACCAGCGCGTCAAACGTGTCCAGGCCGAGCTTTTCGCAACCTTGCTTTGCCATCGACTCCGCGCTCGACGGCGCCGCGGGAACTGTTTCGTTCATAGGGACCCCCAATTTCGGGCAATTGTTCTTAGGAAAATCTAACCTAAAACCTAGGCAATTACATACAGCGGCGTAATGTTCTACAATTGTTGATTAATCCTCACTGGGGCGGGAACAAAAGTAACAATTCGGGAATGTGGGGCGGCAATTCGTCCTTCCCGCCCCATGCATCGGCGCCCTTGGGCGATACTTGTTGCAGCACTTTTGGCGTACGCCGCACGGAGAGCAATGAACGCGACGTGCACCACACGGAAAGGAGACATTATGGGCATCTTTAAGAACGATGACCAAAAATCGAGCCAGTTTGGATTTGACGAGAAAAGCATGGCGGGCAAAGCCGTCAAGGCCGTACGCTGGATCTACGCCATCACGGGCGTCTTAGCGCTCATTGCTGGTATCGCGCTGCTTTTTGCACCCGCCAAGTCCCTCGTCTTTTTGACGACTGTCCTGGGTTTTTACTTTGTAATCACTGCTGCCATTAGGCTGTTCACTGCCATTTTTGAGCCGCTGCTGCCCACCGGCTGGCGCGTGACGAGCATCATCTCCAACCTACTCATTATCTTGGGCGGCGTCATAATCCTGCGCAACCAGGCCTTCTCGACCGCGACGCTCACCACGATGGTGGTTATCGTGGCCGGCTTTGGCTGGATTGTCGAAGGTGTCATGTCCATTCTGGAGTCCGAGCTTTCGTCCAACCGCGCCCTCGCTATCCTGAGCGGCGCACTCTCCATCATCGCCGGCATGTTCGTGTTTATCTATCCGCTGTGGTCGGCCAAGATGCTCGTTATCTTTAGCGGCGCCGCGCTGCTGGTGTTTGGCGTTACGCTGATTGTTCGCGCTATTCAATTTGGCAAACTGGTGCACTAGATGCCGCGAACGCTCTTTATTGATGCCGACGCCTGCCCGGTCACGCGCGAGTCGATTGATTGCGCGCGGCGGGCGGGCGTCGCCGTTGTTATCGCCGGCAACAGCACGCAAAACCTGGAACGGCACATTCGCCGCGACGACCCGCGTGATGCCGAGCACGCGCGACGCGGCTTTTGGGTCACGACGCTCGATGTGAGCGTGGGCGCCGACAGCGCCGACTTTGCCATTGTCGAACGCCTGCAGGCGGGCGACGTAGTCGTGACGCAGGACATTGGCTTGGCGAGCATGGTGCTCGGCCGCGATGCCGCCGCAATCGGTGTGCGCGGGCGCGTCTACGACAAGGCGACCATCGACATGCAACTGTTTATTCGCCACGAGGAAAAGAAGGTGCGCCGCGCCGGCGGACGCACTCGCGGACCGGCGGCATTTACCAGCGAAGACCGCGCTCGTTTTAAGCGAAACCTCACCGAGCTGCTGCGCTAACCAAGGTAGATTTTTGGGACGTGCCTAAAAATCTACCTTTTTGTTTTGGCAGCGGGGAATGCCCTGGTCACAGGGGTAGATCGTAAGACATGTCCCAATAATCTACTTAAAGGCCAACGGCGGATAGGATGAGGCCCCAGCCGGCACCGATGACGTACATCATGATCAGGAACAGGACGTTTTCGCGGGCGCTGCGGTTGGTGCGGAACAGCACCAGGTAGCCCACACCAGCAGAGATGAGCGTGCCGGCGAGCATCGGGGCCAGCTGCAGCGCGCCTTCCAGGTACAGTTGTGTGATGACGACGCTGGCCGAGCAGTTGGGAATCAGGCCGACAAGCGCCGAACCCAGGACGGCGAGCGTCTCGTTGCCACGCAGGAACTGCTCGATCGCGGACTCGCCGAAGGTCTCGAGCACGGCGACCAGAATCAGCGTCACCAGAAAAATGAATACCGATACCTGCACGGTGTGCGAGATGGCGCTGCGAATAATCGACAGGAGGGGCGCGCCCTCGTGAGAGCGGGAGTGACCGTGGCCATCATGGTGTTCATGCTCGTCCTCATGACCGTGATCGTGGCCATGTCCGTGTTCGTGCTCGTCCTCGTCTTCATCGCAACCGCAATGGTCGCGCTCGCACAGCTCATGGATGTGATCGGCGCTCACGCCCGCCTCGGCCACCTCGTCGATGATGTCACCGCCAGTGTGGTCGTCGTGCGCGCAGTTCACGTGGGCCGGGTTGGCCGCGGTTCCCAGCACGGTACGGCGAATCGCCGCATGCGCGCGAGCGTTACGACGCAGGCCGCGAATGGCGGCGTCCACGATAAAGCCCATGACCAGCGCGATCAGTGCCTTCGAAGCCAAAAGCATCGCCATGGTCTGCACGGGCACCTGCTCGGCGAGCAACAGCGGCAGCATCTCATCGGAGGTCGAAAGGAACACCGCCACCAACGTGCCCAAGGTCACGACACGACCGGCGTACAGCGTTGCCGCCATGGCCGAAAAGCCGCACTGCGGCACCATACCCAGCAACGAGCCAACCACGGGACCTGCGGCGCCGGCGCGCTTGATGGCCCCGTTAACGCGGTCGCCCGCGACGTGCTCCAAGGTCTCGAGGGCCAGATACGTCACCAACAAAAACGGCACAAGCGAGAGCGTGTCCTTGCCGGCGTCGAGCAGAATATCAATCAGCAAATCCATGACGGATGGAACCTTTCGTGTCTTTCGGCAGCATTGTAAAAGTCCTAGCGGTCAACTAGGGTATTGTAGTTGTCCTAGGCGCGATGCCAATAGTTGCCCATGGTAAACTATCATCTCGCCACATCTCAATGAACCCGAGCCGCACGACGCGGCCCATCCAAGGAGAAGTTATATGAACGTTTCACAAGCACTCGAATACGAGCGCCAGCCGTTTATTCCCATGTTTATCTATGGCGATCACGGCGCCATGGAGTCCGAGCGCCAGAAGGGCGAAGAGGCCCTCAAGGTGCTCGAGACCGAGTACTTTACCGCCGAGGGCGACCCCAGCTTCGACTTTGCCACCGTGCGCGACCTGGCTGACCGCAACCGCGACCTGTGCGACCAGATTGGCGAGGCACGCCTGCGCAACGTGACGCCCGCGACGCTTTCGCGCGGCCTGTCCGATGCCGACACCTGCGCCGCCATCGGCAAGATGCAAAAGCGCACCGCCGCGTCCGTTATGCGCGAGATCCGCGGCGACCGCGACGCGCTCGGCGTCGCCTACGCTCGCAAGCCCATCCAAGGCACGGTGCTGGGCATCGACATCGAGACCACCGGTCGCGCGCCCGAGCGCGGCTACATCATCAACGTGGGCTGGGAAATCATGGACCTCACCAGCGACGCCGTGCCGCATGACGCCGAGGCGCATTACTGCGGCCTGCCCGACATCTACCGCGGCGAGGATGTGCCGTTGTCGAATATCCACCATATCACCTGGGACGACATCGACGGCAAAAAGCCGTTCCGCGAGAACAAGGAACTGCAGAAGCAGCTGCTCAAGCTTATGAAGAAGTACCCGTACATGGCGCATAACGCCGCGTTCGAGGACAGCTGGTTCAAAATTCATCTGGACGGTTACGCCGAGGCACGCCGCGCCGGCAAGATCATCGTCATCGACTCGCGCCAGATCTGCCGCAGCCTGGATGCCGACGTCCGCTCGCTCCCCCGCGAATCCGCCCCCGCCGCGCTCGAGAACTGGGCGCGCCGCCGTGGAACCCTCGCCGCCGACGCCAACGAGCAGCATCTGGGCCTGGACGACACCGACCTCATGCTCCGCACCGTCCAAGCCGAGTTCAACCTCAAGAACCTATTCGCCAAGTAGAAACGCCTGCGACAAACCCCGGCGTAGATCACGAGCGGTCTCGCAGCGGGAAACCCCGCAGTGGGGCCGCCCTACGTTCCACAGATAGATTTGCCATCACAAATTCTGAACACTCATTGCGAACGATTTCGGCCAATTCCCGACACGTAATTCGTTGTCGGATGGTGATGCGTCGATATCAAATGTGCGGCAATTGAGTATTTATATGCTATAGCTAAGCTGCGAAAACTTTTATTTAGGGCATACCAACTCATAATTGCGTCAAGCTTTTGGACAGCATTTGGTTAGACCTCTAAAACGGCTTTTCCACTCAGCGCCGTCAACACGGCATTAGCTGACACGATATATATCATGAGTATCGTATTGTCACATACCACTGCAAAAGCGGTCTACCAGGCCGCGCATTCGGTGTCTGCGAAAGGCATCGAGTCCTGTAGCCCTGCCGCGATTTACGGATCATGTCCCACCGGAACGTTCCTTGACGCAGCCGCAGAATGGCTCACCAAACATGATGTTTCCCTCGACACAAATGATTCCCTCGAGGTGATGGTGTTTGATCGCAGGAATGCGCGCTATGCAATGAACTGTCAATGCCACGTTTCTTCAAAACGATTCTCGAACTCACGCTTTATAGAGCTCAAAGATGGCATCTTCATTGTTGGCGTTGAGCTTTGCGCACTTCAGGCCGCCACCTATCTTTCTTTTCGCGAACTAGTGGAGTACTACTTTGAACTGTGCGGCGCTTATTCCCTTGGAACCGACTCTTCCACCTCCTATACCGAGCGTTTCGCGCTCACCTCGACCGAGAGGTTAAAGCAGTTCTTTAATTCCATTACCAGATGCGACGGTCTGGCCCTTGCCCGAAAGGCGATCCAATGTGTGCGCGACGGATGCCGGTCTCCTATGGAAACAGCCTTTGTCATGATGTTAACGCTGCCCAAAAGCGAAGGAGGGCTTGGTATTAAGGGAATTGAGACCGATTACGAGGTGCAGGTCACCACTGCCGCAAAGAATCTCACGAGACGCAAAAAGTTCTTTATGGATGCGTATCTAAAGAAATCTCGCACAGACATTGAATACAACGGTTTTTATCATGACGCGGAAGAAGACCGCGCCATCGATGAGGAGCGCAAGAATGCACTTGCGTCCATGGGGTACGGAATCATCACCGTCAGCCGTTATTCCTTTATGCATGCCAGCTCTTTTGTTAGGGTCATGGAAGCAATCCAGCGGAAAGAGGGCGTACGCCCCTCGCGTCTGCCAAAAGACTTTCAAATCATGCAAGAGGACCTGAGACAGTTTGTGCTCAGAAGGTTTATAGAAGAGAAAAAGCGAATTCAGAAGCAGCTTCGCCAGGATTCCGAAGAGCGTCAACGAATCGACCTCGAAAAAGCAACGCTCGAAGGCATCACGCTGGATGACCCGACAATTAATGAAGTTCCGGCAATCGATGACATGCAGACTGTCGAATCCGACAGCCCATCATTTGCCCAAACAAGCAGCCTCGCGCCCGAGGGCAGGGTCTTCGGGGCCGGAGACTAGGCCGGCTAACAAGGTGGGTACCCTAGCGACGTGCAAAATTGCGAGTATTCAGCAGGGTCGGGTGTCTATCACCCTCGAGTGGATCCAAATGTGAAGCGAAATCACTCTTGCGTGAGAGCGTTAGGCAACATTTGAGGAAGAACTCATCGGATTAACACCCTAAGATAACTCTTGAACTGCATTATATGACCTGCAATAAATTAGCGGACCCCTATAGTTGCAGAATACTCCATTTTTTGCACGGCACGAGGGTACCCACCTTGGCATCGACTATCAAAAAACGCTCAGTCCGGGATCTCGTCCACTATTCCCCATCATTTTGTACAACGAATTACCTGAACGTCATTGACATATGAACATGCACTCATATAATCGAAAGTAAATTATATGAGCGCATGTTCATATGAAAGGATATTGCAATGAGCATCCGCGTTGATGAAACGAAACTCGACATCGAGGCCACCGAACCCGCGATCCCGACCACCTGCTCGCCCGAGGACCTTCCCGACGAGGAGCTTCTCTACGACCTCGCCGACCTGTTCAAGGTCTTCAGCGACACCACGCGCATCAAGATCCTTTACGCCCTCATGGGCCGCGAGCTCTGCGTGGCAGACATCGCCGAAGCGACCGAAACCTCGCAGTCCGCGGTGTCGCACCAGCTGCGCACACTCAAGCAGTCGCACCTGGTTAAATTCCGGCGCGACGGGCGCAATATCCTATACTCGCTCGCCGACGACCACGTCTACACCATGCTCAACCAGGGCATGAGCCATATCTGCGAATAGCAACCAACCACGGTACCAGCGCGGCCTGCACCCAAGCCGCAAAAACGGGAAAGGAACCCACCATGAAAAAGCAGTACAAGCTCGATGAGATCGATTGCGCCAACTGTGCGCGCGAGCTTCAGGACGAGCTGGCCAAGCTCGAGGGCGTCAAATCCGTGTCCGTCAACTTTATGACCCAGAAGCTGACGCTCGAGGCCGATGATGCTGAGTTCGACGAGGTGCTCAACCGCGTTGTTGAGTTTACGGCCGACGCCGAGCCGGACTGCGAGATCATTCTCTAGCCCAGGTTTACGCCAACCTGCAAGGCCGCGCTTGCCGCGGCCTTTGCTCGCGAAATTATATGAACGAGTGTTCATTCATTCAAATGGGAGGATACGAGTCATGGCCACCGCCGACCCCAAAAAGAAAAAGAAGAAGCGCAAGAAAAAAGAATCACTCGAGCATAAGCGCAACCGCATCCTGGTAGCGCTGGGCATTTTTGCCGTGGTGTACGCCCTCGATGAGCTCGGCACCCTCACTGCCGCATTCGGCACCCCGGGCGACATCTACGCCAGCTTTGTGCTGTTCCTCGTGCCGTTTTTGATTGCCGGCTACGACGTACTGCAAAAGGCATTCAATAACATCCGCCGCGGCAAGGCCTTCGACGAGAGCTTCCTCATGGCCGTCGCGACCATCGGCGCGTTTGCCATGGTGCTCTTCCCCGATACCGACCCGCACATGGCCGAAGGCGCCGCCGTCATGCTGTTCTACCAGGTCGGCGAGCTGTTTCAGGCGTACGCCGTGGGCAAGAGCCGCAAGTCGATCAGTGCCATGATGGACATCGCGCCCGACTACGCTAACGTCGAGCAGCCCGACGGCACACTCGAGCAGGTCTTCCCCGATGACATCGCCGTCGGCACCGTGATCGTGGTCAAGCCCGGTGAGCGCGTGCCTATCGACGGCGTCATCGTCGAAGGCGAAACCCAGCTCGACACCGCCGCACTCACGGGCGAGTCAGTTCCCCGCCCCGCCAAGTCCGGCGACGACATCATCAGCGGCTGCATCAACATGACGGGTCTCATCCACGTGCGCACCACCAAGCCATTTGGCGAGTCCACCGTCGCGCGCGTCCTGGAGCTCGTAGAAAACGCCAGCGAAAAGAAGGCGCGCACCGAGAACTTCATCACGCGCTTCGCCCGCGTCTACACGCCCGCCGTCACCGGCGCTGCCGCGGTGCTCGCGCTTGGCGGCGGCTTGGTCACCGGCGCCTGGTCCGACTGGATCCTGCGCGGCCTGACCTTCCTGGTCGTCAGCTGCCCGTGCGCGCTCGTGATCAGCGTGCCGCTCAGCTTCTTTGGCGGCATCGGCGGCGCATCCAAACTAGGCGTTCTCATCAAGGGTTCTAACTACCTCGAAACGCTCGCCGACGTGGACACCGTCGTCTTTGACAAGACCGGCACGCTCACCAACGGCACGTTTTCGGTCGTGGCGGTGCACCCCGAGTCTGGCTATACCGAGCAGTCGTTGCTCGAGGTCGCAGCCCTTGCGGAGTCGTTCTCCGATCACCCCATCGCGCAGTCCGTGCGCGCCGCCTACCATGGCGAGGTCGACCCCAAGCGCGTAAGCGACTCCACCAACGACGCGGGCCATGGCGTGACGGCAACCATCGACGGCAAGCACGTCGTCGTTGGCAATGCCAAGATGCTTGCTGCGGCCGGTATCGACGCTCCCAATTGCGAGGTTGTCGGCACAATCCTCCACGTGCTCGTTGACGGCGTGTACGCCGGCCACATCGTGATTGCAGACACCGTTAAGGCCGATGCCGAGCAGACGATCCGCGACCTGCACGCCGCCGGCGTCAAGCGCACCGTCATGCTCACGGGCGACCGCGAGGAAGTGGCTGCTGCGGTGGCCAAGCAGCTGGGGCTCGACGAGCTCCACGCGCAGCTGCTGCCGGGCGACAAGGTCGAGCGCGTCGAGGCATTGCTGGCAGCCGAATCGGGCAAGGGCAAGCTCGCCTTTGTCGGCGACGGCATCAACGATGCGCCCGTGCTCACCCGCGCGGACGTTGGCATTGCCATGGGCGCTATGGGTTCCGACGCCGCGATTGAGGCCGCCGACGTTGTGCTCATGGACGACAAGCCGTCCAACATTTCCCGCGCGATCCGCGTGGCACGAAAGACCATGGCGATTGTCTGGCAGAACATCATCTTTGCGCTGGGTATTAAGTTGCTGATTCTGGTGCTTGCGGCACTGGGCATCGCCAACATGTGGCTTGCCGTGTTCGGCGACGTAGGCGTGGCGATCATCGCCATCCTGAACGCCATGCGCGCGATGGGTGTCAAGAACCTGTAGCGTTCGTGGGCTGTCCGGCCGGGACCGGGCTTGGTTTTGAAAACGTCCTCGCGCATGAGGCCCGTCTTTCCTGCTCCTGCGGAGCAACGGAAAGACGGGTCTCGCGGAATGTTTTCAAAACCAAGCCCGGCCCCGACCTGCGTTGACACAGCTGGCGGTTCTTGGGCATCGCTTGCTGGTGGGGTTCCTTGTCTGAGTTGGACTTAGTTGGTGGGACCACTCGTCTCGGTCGCTGTCCCGCACCGTTCCGGCGCGGGAGGCGCGCCGCTGCGGGAGTGCTAGTCGGTCATTGTTGGCGCCGAAGCACCGTCCCGCCCCAGCATCGATCTTAGCTTCTCAAAGCTCTCCTCGCTCAGGCAGTGCTCCATGTGGCAGCCCTCTTGCGACGCGACCTCAGCCGAAACACCCGCATCCTCCAGCAGCCCCACGAAAAAGCAGTGACGCTCCCACATTTGACGAGCGACCTCCAGACCACGCTCCGTCAGATGAACATCTCGCTTGCCCATTTCGACGTAGCCGTTGTTCTCCAACGTCGCCATAGCTTTTGAAACGCTTGCCTTAGTTACGCCAAGGTACTCTGCAACATCAATCGAGCGCACGATGCCCTGACGTTGCGACAGAACGTAGATCGATTCGAGATAGTCTTCTCCGGATTCACGCAGGGCCATGGGCCGCCTTTCGCGATGATTGCTAGTTAGCCGTTGGATACTTTCCACGGCTTACTTTACCGCAAAAGTTGCCCATGTCTTACTACTTTGCCTAAAAGTTAGCCGTGTTTCACAAAACGAGCGGGACGAAAACAAAATGGGAACACGCCCCGCAAGGAGTGTCCCCAAGTGCCGGGTCGCAGCTACACGAGTCCAAAGTGCTTCGCGGCGTTGTAGATGCCGTCATCGTCTACGGCGGTCGTAACGTAGGTCGCTGCGGCCTTCACAGTCTCCTGCGCGTTGCCCATGGCCACACTAGTGCCCACGGCGGCAAACATCGACAGGTCGTTCTCGCCGTCGCCAAAGGCAATCGCCTCGCTCGCGTCGATGCCCAGGCGCTCCAGCGTCGCCGCCACGCCCAGGTCCTTGCCGCCGTTAGCGGGAATAATGTCACAGAACAGGTCGCACCAGCGCGTGGTGAGCGAATGCGACACGGCATCGGTCACGATATGCTCGTCGTCAGGGTCCACAAAGGCGCAGAACTGGTAGACCGGTGCGTCAAAGGCGTGCTCAAACGGCTCCTCGTGGTAGACGATTCCCGCGTTGCTGCCAGCCGTCACCACGCGCTCGGACAGGCGGTTCACAAACGAGTTCTCGCCCTGCATGCACAGCGAGTCGTAGCGCCCCTGCGCCACCTGGTCCACAATCACCGCGACGTCGTCCGAATCGATCGGGCAGCTGCGGTAAACCCCCTCGGCATCAAAGCAGTGCTGGCCCGAAAGCGTAATGTACGCATCCCAGCCCAGGTCGAACAGCCAGTCCGGCATCTGGTAGGTCGGACGGCCCGTGGCGATCACGCACGCGATCCCCTGCTCGCGAAAGCTGTCGAGCACCTGCTGCGCCGACGCCGGAATCCGGTGGGTCTTAAAGCTCAACAGCGTACCGTCGATATCGAAAAACGCGGCTTTGATCATTCTCGCCTACTCCTCGCCCTCGAGCTTTTCGCTCGCCTCGAGCCACGCCATCTCCAGCTCGTCCATGGCAGCGTGAGCCTCGTCGATCTTTGCCTGCTGCTCGCCGAGCGCCGTGTAGTTGGTGGGATCGACTTGGGCCATTGCTGCCTCGGCCTCCTCAACGCGGGTGCGCTGCGTCTCCATCTTGCGCTCGAGCGAACTCACCTCGCGGCGGAGCTTCTGGCGCTCGGCGTTGGACAGGCCGTTGGGCTGACCGCTCGACTTGGGCTTTTCGGCCGCAGCTGCCGCGGCACCGGTGTCGAACGTGCCGGTCTTGGCGCTCGGCGCGCCCACGGGCTCGCCCTCGGCGGTAGCGTTGCACAGGCGCAGGTACTGGTCCACGCCACCGGGCATATGCGTCAGGTGGCCGTCGAGCAGCGCCCACTGCTGGTCGGTCACGCGCTCCATCAAAAAGCGGTCGTGCGTCACCAGGATCAGCGTGCCGGGCCAGCCGTCCAGCAGGTCCTCGACAATCGCGAGCATGTCGGTATCCACGTCGTTGCCCGGCTCGTCCAGGATGAGCACGTTGGGCTCGTCCAGAATCGTCAGCAACAGCGACAGGCGACGGCGCTGACCGCCCGAAAGATCGCCGATGCGGCTCCAGAGCTGCTGCGTCGTAAAGCCCAGACGCTCGCAGAGCTTCTCGGGCGAAGTCTCCTTGCCGTCGATGACGTAGTACTTCTTATAGTTGCCGAGCACCTCGCGGATCGTGTCGCCCATGTAGGGCTTGAGCTCCTCGAGCTGCTGCGACAGCACGCCAAAGCGCACTGTCTGGCCAATCTTCACGCGGCCGCGCAGGGGCGCGATCTTGCCCTGAATCACGTCGAGCAGCGTCGACTTGCCGGCGCCGTTCTCACCCAAAAGGCCATAGCGGTCGCCCGCACCAATGAGCCAGGTCACATCGGTGAGCACCTGCTTGGGCGCGCCGCCGGCATCCGCATAGCCGGCGTCCACGTCGACCACATCGATAACCTGCTTGCCCAGGCGGCTCACGGCCAGGCGCTTGAGCTCCAGCTCGTCACGCACGGGCGGCACGTCGGCGATCAGCTCGCGAGCGGCATCCACGCGAAACTTGGGCTTGGTGGAACGAGCCTGGGCACCGCGGCTCAGCCACGCGAGCTCCTTGCGTGCCATGTTGCGACGGCGCTCCTCGGTAACCGCGGCCATGCGGTCGCGCTCCACGCGCTGCAGGATATATGCGGAGTAACCGCCCTCGAAGGGATCGACCTGGCCGTCGTGGACCTCCCACATACTGGTACAGACCTCGTCCAAGAACCAGCGATCGTGCGTGACCACGAGCATCGCGCCCTGACCGCGCTGCCAGCGAGCCTTTAAGTGACGCGCGAGCCAGTTGATGGTACGCATGTCCAGGTGGTTGGTGGGCTCATCGAGCATGAGCACGTCGTAGTCGCCGATCAGCAGGCGCGCGAGGTCCACGCGACGGCGCTGGCCGCCCGAAAGCTCGCCCACCGTGCCCTCCCAGGGCACATCGCTAATGAGGCCGGCGAGGATCTGGCGCGTGCGGGGGCTCGACGCCCACTCGTACTCGGGGGCGTCACCCACAACGGCGTGATGCACGGTGTCGGTATCGACCAGGTTGTCCTTTTGGCCGAGCAGACCGATCGTGGTGCCGCGACGGTGCGTCACGCGCCCGTCATCGGGCTCCAGCGTGCCGGCGAGCACGCCCAGCAGCGTCGACTTGCCGTCGCCGTTTTTGCCGACAATACCAATGCGGTCGCCCTCGCCCACGCCGAGCGTCACGCTATCGAAAATATGCTTGGTGGGAAACTCTAGGCTGACGGAATCGCATCCCAAAAGAATCGCCATATGCCCTGCTCCTTCGTAGAAATTCAACGTTGTCCATGATAGCGAAAACCACCACAAAGGGGACAGGCACCTTTGTGGTGGTTTTGGGCAAGTGCACCAGCACACGACACAAAAAGGCGGGCCATCTCCCAAAAGAGATGACCCGCCTCTCCAATCAGTCCCGTGGCAACCGTGGCCGCCGCGGGCCTCAAGCATGTCCCGGACTAGGAGAACATGCCGGTGAGGTAATCATTCAGCCGCTTGTCCTTGGGCCGTTGGAAAATCTCGTCAGTCTCGTCGTACTCGACCATATCGCCCATGTAGAAGAACGCCGTGCGATTGGACACGCGCGACGCCTGCTCCATGTTATGCGTCACGATGACGATGGCGCGCTCGGCCACAATCGACGACATGAGGTCCTCGATCGCCAGCGTCGAGATGGGGTCAAGCGCCGAGCAGGGCTCGTCAAACAGGATCACGTCGGGGTTGAGCGCCAGCGTGCGCGCAATGCACAGACGCTGCTGTTGACCACCCGAAAGCGCATAGGCGCTCTTGTCGAGCTTGTCCTTGACCTCGTCCCAAAGCGCCGCGCCGCGCAGGCTTTCCTCGACCATGCGGTCGAGCTCGTCGCGGTCGGTGATGCCGTGGCGCTTAGGCGCAAACGTGATGTTGTCGCGAATGGACTTGCGGAACGGGTTGGGCTGCTGGAACACCATGCCAATGGAACGGCGCAGCTCGTAGGTGTTTTCGGTCTTAGTGTTCACGTTGCGCCCGCGGTAGTTAATCTCGCCTTCCACGCGGCAGCCGCGAATCTCACGATTCATCAGGTTGAGGCTGCGCAAAAAGGTCGACTTACCGCAGCCCGAAGGCCCAATGAGCGCCGTAATCTCGCCCTTATGAAAGTCGAGCGACGTATTGTGCAGTGCATGGTGGTCGTCATAGTACACGTTGACGTCCTTGGTGGAGAGCACGACCTCGTCGCTCACGGCCTTACCACTCACGCGAACACGCTTCTCGCTCTCCCCCACGCTCGACAGTAAGTCCCGGGTCTCAGACGATGCCGCCTCGGTTGCGGGCGCTACATTTATCTCGCTCATTCGGCCGTCATCTTCCTTGCCAGTTGCTTGCCCACAATACGGGCGATTACGTTAAACAGCAGCACGCAAATCATCAGCAGTGCAGCGGTGCCCCAGACGATCTGCTGGGCCTCGGGGCTGCCCTCGCCATAGATCTTGTAGATATGCACGGCAAGCGACTCGCCGGGGCGGAACACGTTCCAGGCGCAGGTAGGGCTCGACAGGTTAAAGCTCAAGAAGTTCAGGCGAACCGGCGAGCTCATGCCCGAGGTAAAGAGCAGCGCCGCGGCCTCGCCAAAGACGCGGCCGGCCGAAAGCACGATGCCGGTCACGATAGCGGGCATGGCCTCGGGGATCAGGATGTGCAGCGTGGCCTCCCAGCGGGTGAGGCCCATAGCCAGACACGCATCGCGCTGGGCCTGTGGCACGTCCTCGAGCGCCTGTTGGATCACGCGCACCAGGATGGGGATGTTGAACATGGTGAGCGCGACAGCGCCGGAGATGATGGAGTACTTCCAACCCAGCTGCACCGAGAACACCAGAAAGCCGAACATGCCGACGACGATGGAAGGCAGCGAGGACAGCGTCTCGATGGCGGTGGAGGCGATGTCGCGGATGGGTCCGTCCGGCGCGTACTCAACCAGAAAGACCGCGCCGCCCAGACTGATGGGCACCGAGATGACCAGGGTGATCAACAGCAGATAGAACGAGTCGAACAGCTGGTAGAACACGCCGCCCTGGGTTCCGTTGGCGCGCGACGGCTCCGTGAGAAAGCCCGGTTTGAACAGCGTCGAGATGCCCTCGAACAGGATGTAGGCCACCATGGAGATGACGATGGGCATGACGATGGCGATGATCGCCGTCAACACGCCCGTGGCGAAGCGGTCCTGCTTTTGGACGCGCTCGAGTCTCGCCTCGTCGATATGGATGCGCGTGCTAGCCACGAGCCTTCGCCCCCTTGCGGCCTATAAAGTGGATGATCAGGATGAAGATGAGGCTCATGCCCATCAACAGCAGGCCAAGCGCCCACAGAACATCGTCCTGGGCCGAGCCCTCGGCATAGACCGCCATAGACGTGGTGAGCGTGGTGGTGATGGTCG
Source organism: uncultured Collinsella sp. (assembly GCA_902494345.1). Lineage (GTDB taxonomy): Bacteria > Actinomycetota > Coriobacteriia > Coriobacteriales > Coriobacteriaceae > Collinsella. The sequence continues at coordinate 144,663 of CABUSV010000001.1, read as the reverse complement.
AGGCCGGCGACAGCAGCGACGTCGGCATGGCCTCGATGCCGCCGATCACCATGCGCACGGCGAGTGTCTCGCCAAAGGCGCGGGTCATACCGAGGATGACCGCAGTCATGAGTGACGGCATGGCGGACTTGAGCACCACGTGCCAGATGGTCTGCCAGCGGGTGTAACCCAGCGCGAGCGAACCCTGACGGTAGCTATCGGGCACGGCGCGCAGGCCATCGACCGAAAGCGTGGTCATCGTCGGCAGGATCATGACGGCCAGCACAATGGCACCGGGCAGGATACCCAGGCCTGTACTCACGTGGAAAACGCTCTTCATAAGGCCGACGACCACGTGAAAACCGATCAGACCAAAGACGACCGAGGGAATACCGGTCAAAAGCTCAATAAGCGGCTGAAAGATCTTGGAGCCAAATTTTGGTTGGATCTCGACCGCAAAGATGGCAGAGCCGATGGCGATGGGCAACGCGATGAGCGTGGAGAGCACCATGACCGCAAACGAGGTGACGATCAGGGGCAGGGCGCCGGTGTAGGGCAGGCCGTTTTTAGCCGTGTTGGCCAGGTCCCACTTGGTGCCGGTGAAAAACTCGACGACCGAGACGCCGTCTTTGACAAAAGCCGAGAGGCCCTTTTGGGCGACCATAAAGATGAGCGCGGCAACGACAAGCGTCACGAGCGCTACGCACGCGCCCGTGACGCACAGGCCCACGTTCTCAAGGTCGCGCTTTGGCAGCTGTTTTGCCATTGCAAACCTTTCCGGGGGCGATTACTTATTTAGCAGAGACCTTGCCGCTGGCGTCCTTTACGACCTTCATGGCAGAAACGGGGATAAAGCCCTGCTCCTCGACGAGCTTGCCCTGGACGTCGTCGGAGAGCATGAACTCAAGGAAGGCCTTGGTGGCGTCGTCGGCGTCCTTTGCGCAGTACATGTGCTCGGTCGCCCAGATCTTGAAGGAGTCGTCGGTGACGTTTGCGCTCTTGGGCTCGACACCCTCGACCTTGACGGCGTTGAACTTGGAGTCGTCGAAGTGCGAGAAGTCGAGGTAGGAGATGGCGTTGTCGGTGCTGCCCATCTGAGTCTGGACGTCGCCGGACTTGTCGAGCTCGGCGTCGCCCTTAAAGTCGACGGCCTCGTCGCCAAAGACGGCGGCCTCGAAGGCGGCGCGGGTGCCGGAGCCGGCCTTGCGGTTGAGAACGACGATGGTGGCGTCGTCGCCGCCGACCTCCTTCCAGTTGGTGATCTGGCCAGAGAAGATGCCCTTGAGCTGCTCGAGGGACAGGTCATCGACCGTCACGTTCTTGGAGACGACGGGGCCCATGCCCACGACAGCGACCTCGTGGTCGACGAGGTTCTTGACCTGGTCGGCCTCGAGCTTGGTCTCGGCGAAGACGTCGGAGTTACCGACGGTGACGGTGCCGGCGGCAACAGCGGTCAGGCCCTTGCCCGAACCGTTGCCCGAGCCGGAGACGGAGACGTCCGGGTTGGCGTCCATGAACTTCTCTGCAGCAGCCTCGACGAGAGCTTGGAACGAGGAGGCGCCGTCGTAGGTCACCTCGCCGGAGACGGACTCGGCAGCAGCGCTACCCTTGTCGGCGGCGTCGGATGCGCCGGAGCCGCCGCAACCAACGAGACCGAGACCGACGATGCTGGCAAGACCACCAGCGAGGCCGAGGAACTGACGACGAGAATAAGCCTGATCGAGCATGATCTTCCTTTCATACATGCGACTCGCGGGCACCCCGCCCGCTTTGCTGTTTGGAAAGATACGACCCCGATCGGGTAGCGCCCGCGCCAACTGCGGTTTCTTACGGGTATCTGATAGACCCTTACCGCAAGCGCAGCACGGCCTTTACAAACGAATAACAATCCAGCGCCAAACATGGCCAGCCTTTTACACCAATAAAAACAAAGTTGCGGTGAAATAGTTCCTGCTTGGCCATCAAATGGCCCATTCTAGGAACTATTCCACCGCAACTTAGATTGGGAAACCGCGAAACCTTAAAGCTCTAATTCATTCAAACGGAGGATCGCAACAATATAGATCTTGAGCGCTTGTTTGAGCTGTTCCTCGTTGGCGCACTCGTTGGGGCCGTGCATCTGGCCGCCCCATGCGGGCAGCTCCAGACCGGTCTCCTCGGGGCCAAACGACACGGCGCGGGCAAAGTTGCGCGCATACGTGCCGCCGCCCATGGCAAAGGGCTCAGCATGCTTGCCCGTAAACTCGTTATAGGTATCAATAAGCGCCTTCACGGCCGGATCGTCGGCAGAGACCGAGAACGGCACCTTCGCACGACCCACACGGCACGTCACGCCAAAACGGCCCACGAGCGGATCGAGCTGCTCGCGGATGGTATCGGCACTTGTGCTGTCGGGGAAGCGCACGTCGATGACCTGCTCAATATGGCCATCCGCCACGCGGATGACGCCAGCGTTGCAGGTGAGCGGGCCAAACGCCGGACTCGTCGCATCGATACCTAGGCCGCGGCCATAGGCATCCGCGTGCACAAAGGCCAGGAACTTGACGAACTCGTGCTCGGCAGGCGTCAGCAGGCGCTCGTCGCGTGCACCAAACGCGTCCTCGGCCTCGCGCAGATACGACACGATCAGGCCGACGGCGTTGATGGTGCCCTCAGGCATCGAAGCGTGGCCGCCAATACCGTGGGCGAAAATCTGCGCATGCCCGTTATCGAGTGCCGTGATCTCCAGGCGGTCGACGTTCTCGACCGGCGCCGGCAGTTCATCGGCGGCAATCGCAAGTTCGCAGATGGACTGCGACGGGATAGCGTTACTCGCCTCGGCACCGCTCCACGATACGATGCGCCCTCCATCGATCTTGGGGCTCACAAACGTCGCCCCAAACTGGCCCTTCTCGGCATTGCAGACCGGGAACTCGGCATCGGGCGTAAACAGAAAGTCGGGGTCTGCGTGGTTCTCCAGATAATGGTGAACGTCGGACATGCCCACTTCCTCATCGCAGCCCAGCAGCGCGCGGAAGGTATAGCGCGGCACAATGCCGTGCTTGAGCAGGTACGCGCCGGCATAAAGCGACAACACCGCCGGGCCCTTGTCGTCGATCACGCCACGGCCGAGCAGCCAGCCCTCGCGACGCTCCATCGCAAACGGGTCGGTGTTCCAGCCGGGGCCGGCGGGCACCACGTCCACGTGGCAGATGGTCGCGAGCTGCTTGTCGCCGCGACCCGGGATATCGGCAATGCCCACATAGCCCTCGTCGTCGCTCGTCTGGTAGCCGAGCTTTTGCGCAATGCCGAGCGCGCAATCGAGCGCATCACGGACCGGGCGGCCAAACGGCGCGCCGGGCTCCGCATTGGCAGCAACGGCCACGGACGGATAGCTCACCAGCTGCTCGATATCGGCGACGACATCTTCCCAGACCTCGTCGACATACTCGGTAACGCTCTGCTCCACCTGATTCATGGACGACCTCCTTACCAATGAGCGACGGGTACGCCCGTCCCTCACATCACATACTTATATAGCGAAAAGTTTAGCAAGCTCGGCCACCGAGTGCACCACTGCATCGGCACCCGCCGCCTCGTGCTCGCCCGGCGCCGCCGCGCCCGAATAGATACCAATGCACGGCACGCTCATCGCGTGCGCGCCCTCGACGTCGTTAAAGCGATCGCCGATCATCACGGCATCGCCCGCCGTCGCACCGAGCTCTGCCAGGGCATCGCGGACCGAATCGGCCTTGGTCTCGCGCCCCTGCGGCGGATTCATGCCAACCACCGCCTCAAACTGCGAAAGCCCCAGCTCGCCCACCATGTCAATACACTTTGCCTCCATGCGCGACGTCGCCACGGCCATACGCTTGCCCTGGGCGGCCAACCCATCCAGCAGCTCGGGGATCCCATCGAACACGGGGTACTCCTCCGGTCCCAGCTCATCAAAAAAGGCGCGGTACTCGTCGGCCACCACAAGCGACTCCTCGCGCGTAAAGCCGTAAAAGTCGTGGAAGCTCTTCCACAGCGGAGGCCCGATCATGCGACGCAGGTCACCCATCTGCGCCTCCGAAAACCCGCGCGCGGCCAACGCCTTGCGCGTCGAGGTCATCACCGCCCGACCCGTATCGGCCACCGTGCCGTCAAAATCGAACAGCACAACCGGCCGCTTGCATATCTCCAGCGCCTCCATCGGTATCCCTCTTCCCCAGTTGATGATTTCCACACTGACACTTCAAACTGTTGACTATTCAACAATTGAACCTATAAATGTGGAACGACTCCACTATACTTGTCGCACTTTGCTCTCAGAAGGCGGCGCTGCCGCGCCCCAACGAAAGGTGCAATTATGTCTTTTGCCATCATAACCGACTCCACGTCGGACATCTCCCCCGCCCGCGCCCAAGAGCTCGGCATTTACGTCATTCCGCTGCATGTGATTATCGAAGGCGAGGACCTGCTCGACCAGGTACAGATCACCGCCCAGGAGTACGTCGCCCGCATGGCCGGCTCCGAGCAGCTGCCGCATACCTCGCAGCCGAGTGCCGGCGAGTTCAAGGCGCTGTTTGACCGCGTGCGCGCCGATGGCCACGACAGCGCGATCTTTATCTCGCTGTGCAGCGAGTGGTCCGCCTGCTATTCCAATGCATGCCTGGTCGCCGAGACCCACGAGCTCGACGTGCGCTGCATCGATTCGCGCACCGGCTCGGGTGCCGAGGGCCTGCTGGTGGAGTACGCGCTCGCCATGCGCGAGGACGGCCGCAGCCTGGACGAGACCGAGGCACAGATCCGCGCGACCCTGCCCGACGCGCACCTGCTGCTGATTCCCCGCACGCTCGAGAACCTCGTTAAGAACGGCCGCGCGCCCAAGCTCGCCGGCCAGCTCACGCAGATGCTCAATATTCGCCTGGCCGTTTCGCCGGAGTGGCAGTCGGGCGAGATCAAGGCCATCAAGAAGGGCCGCGGCGCCAAGCGCATCGTCGCCAACACCATGGCAGACTGCCTCGCGTTTTTGGCCGAACATCCGGGCTCCAGCGTGCGCGTGCTCACGACCGGTGCCGCCGAGGAGCAGGAGCTTGTCAACGAGGCACTCGCGGGCCAGGATTACGTAGACGCCGGCACCGGCCCCATCGGCTGCACCATCGCCACCCACGTAGGCGTCGACGCCATCGCCATCAGCTACTGCCCCCGCTACCAACCTGCCAAATAGGGACAGGTTTATTTTGGCATGTTTTATCTGGGCAAACGTCCAGCGCCAACAAATACCAGCCTGACTAGATCGGGCAGGCAGGAGCTATCGAACAACCAAGGTACAGCCAGCCGTAGCAAAGCCATCATGCCGGTGCACCCCAACTCAAGGCGCGCCGGCATCCCTTTAGGAATTGCGGTGGGAAAGGGGCCGAATAGTCGAAAGACAGCGAACCGCCGAATGCCGCTCACGGAGCGGCACCCCACTATCACCGAACCAAAATCAAAGTCGAGTATCTCAAATAGCCGAAATGGCGTACCCTCATCCCAATGAACGCAGACAAGAATGGCATTCAAATGAGCAACGCCGTGCATCAATACGCCCTTTTCGGGAACGCCTTATTCAAACTCAATAAAACGGTTGTCCACGCTTCGGATCCGCGTAAGCAAATCGTCATCTGTAGCAACGGTCCAGACATCCGTTACGCGACACTCGAAGAATGGGACAAAGCCGGCAAATCTTTCAACGAACATGCACAGACCGAGGGCATCGTTACCAGCGCGAGCCCAGCGCGCGACAAACTCGAGCTCTTTCGCAATCTATTTTCCGGTCGCAAAGATGTGCACGCTCACGGGTATCGCAGAAAAGACGGGGGCATCGGCTATACACCCGCCTGCGCAAATGAGTGGAGGCCAGGCATTTGTCCCAAAGCAAACCATCAGAGAATTAAATGCGCTGAATGTCGCAGCCGCACATTCCTTGAGCTGAACGATGCCGCCATTATCGCCCATTTCAAAGGCAGCGACGACAGGCTCCGGGACGTCATAGGTCAATATGTTCTCGACAAAGACTGCAACACGAATGTCCTTGTCATCGATTTTGACAAAGCCGACTGGAAAGAAGCGGCAAACGCTATCAGGCTTGTCGCAAAGAAGCATGGAATCGATGCAGCGATTGAGCGATCGAGGTCAGGCAACGGCGCGCATATCTGGTTTTTCTTTCTCGAATCTGTGAGCGCAAAGACCGCGCGGGATTTTGGGAGCTGCCTTATCATCGAAGCGGCGGCGCTCAACAAGTCAATCACCTTCGAAACCTTTGACCGAATGCTACCCGCGCAGTCCACCATTCCTGAGGGCGGCTTTGGAAATCTCATTGCGCTGCCTTTTCAGGGAAAAGCGCAGCGGAAAGGAAACAGCGTATTTGTTGACGAACGATTCGAGCCCTTTCCCGACCAATGGCTTTACCTTTCGCAAATCCAACTAATCTCGCGTGCGACGGTGGATCGTCTGATCGAGGACACCGAAAACAAACCGCTTGGAATAGCAACAGCTGCAGCGACAAACAAAACCAGGCGCAATGTCCAAAAGCCACGAAAGCGGCTCCCGCTCACGCCACGAGACTTCCCCTCGAACCTGCCCGTCACACAAGCCGATATGCTCTACATCCCCGAAAAGTCTCTGAGCCCGGCAGCTCAAATGGAAGTCCGCAGGCTTGCGACATTTGCCAACCCGGAGTTCTTCCGTGCGCAATCTATGCATCAATCAGTATTCGGCAAACCGCGACTCATAGACCTCAGCGAACTTAGAGATGGCCGCGTCGCGATTCCCAGAGGCTGCAAAGCCCAACTTGAGCAGCTGATTCAAGAAGCCCACGTTACTGCCCATTATTCAGACGAACGTAGCACGGGCAATCCAATTGAGATGGCATTCAAAGGGACCCTTCATCCCGAACAGCAAATTGCCGCCGACCAGATGCTTGAATACGAAGACGGAATCATGTCTGCACCAACGGGCTTCGGTAAAACCGTCATCGGAGCTTATCTTATTGCCGCCGTTGGTCTTCCGGCGCTCGTCATTGTTCCAAAGACCGCGCTCATAGCCCAATGGAAATCGCAGCTCGAACGATTTCTCGACATTACGGACACCAGAGAGCCGGTCCGAACGCCAAAAGGACGAATCAGCAAAAAGCAACCTCCCCTTATTGGACAAATCGGAGGGGGCAAAACCGCCGTCAGCGGCCTTATCGACGTCGCTTCCTTTCAGTCGCTATCCGGCAAAGACTCCCAAACCGGGGAGCCGATAGTTAAGGACCTTGTTTGTAATTACGGCCTCATTATCTGCGACGAATGCCACCATGCTGCCGCGCCTCAGCTCGAGCTCGTCCTCAAGTCCGTTCCAGCCAAATATGTATATGGCCTTTCCGCGACACCCGAGCGCTCCGACGGACTCACACGCGCGCTCTCGATGCTCTGCGGCCCGCTTCGCTATGCCATCGATCCAAAAACGCAGGCAATTCAGCAGGGCATCCAGCGCATCGTGCGGCCGAGATTTACCGGCATTCGGCTATCTGCCTACGAGCCGGGCGCAAGCTTCAATCAGATTCTTGATCTGCTGTGTGCACATGCGGCAAGAAACGAATTGATTGTCGATGACGCCCTCGAAGCAGCGTCAAACGGTCGGCATCCGCTCATACTATCCAAAAGGAAAAAGCATGCTGAGGAACTGTTCAGGCTGCTTAATGATCGCAGACACGAACCCATACTCTTAACCGGAGAAATCGGTGCCAAAGAAAGAAAAACGATACTGAACAGTCTTCCCGGCCTTGAGCATGAACATCGAATCATCGTCGCCACCGAAAGCCTTCTGAGCGAGGGCTTCGATCTGTCCTACCTTGACACCCTATTCATTGCCACGCCGATATCTTGGGACGGCAGTGTAACGCAGCAGGCGGGCAGACTGCACAGAAGCCACGAGGGCAAGCAACAGATTGAGATATTCGACTACATTGACCTGTCGATACCCATGCTCGCTCGCATGTACCAGAAGAGACTCAAGACGTACGCCAAGCTGGGCTACGAAATTTATTCAGCAGAGGACAGTGAGCAACCCGATTACAACATTCTCATAGAGCCAGCAAACGCTATTGAGGCATTAATTAAAGACATCACCGGTGCCACAAAGAGCGCCTTCATAGCCGCATCCTACGCATCCGCCGCATGCCTCGCGAAACTCACCGCCACACTCGCAGGCGCAGCCGCCCGTGGGATTACCCTTGAGATTTATGTTGCCTCAACTCCGCGCGATGACGCGAAAGCGATTTTTGCCGAGATGAACGTCGACTATTCCGTCAAGGCCAAAGGGCGGCTTTGCGCGGCCGTGATTGACGAGGAAACTGTCTGGTACGGGACTATTCCGCTGCTGGCATTCCCCAAGAAAGAAGACTGCAGCATCCGTTTCAAAAGCAATGAAGTCGCCGCTGAGTTTTTGAGCGAAATCCAGCAACGAGGAGAACCGGGGGCCGCAGCAACGAACGTGGCGCCCCTATCAGTTGCGGTGGAATAGGGTCTGCTCCTGGCCAATCAGCCGCCAATCAATCCCTATTCCACCGCAACTTGGAAATCGGCGATCAGCCCAGCGGACCCTGAAACAGCTCCTGATGAGTGCCCATTCTCACCAGCCTAATCACTGGGTTAGTCTTATGGGGAAGATAAAGAACGACCACATCGACCAAGCCATCGGATAGGTGGAAATCGATGTGGCCGTTGTAGTTTCCGCCCGGGTTTGAGAGCTCGTGGGCGCCATACTCCGCCGGAAGTGACCCATGAGCCACAAGCTCCGCAACCGCCGCTTTAAACTCACTTTTTAGCTGCGGATGCATGCGCATCGTTCGTTTGTAGTCCACCTTAAATTGAGCCTCGACTTTAATCTCGAACATCGCTATTCCTCATCGAGGAATGACATAAGCTCATCAGCGTTATTGAATGACGGGCTATCGTCCGGCAAAATCCCCAACTCATGAGCCTCGGCGATCACCATGGCACGCCTCGTCGCCTCGTTGGGCACCTCCGCCCTTCCTACAATCTCAAAAGGAATCTTTCGCTGATTTACCAGCTGCCGAACGGCAAGATTGAGATAGGAATTGAGGCTGAGGCCGACCGAATCCAAGAACTCAGTCGCCTGCTCCTTGAGCCCCTCTTCGATTCGAACCGTCGTAGGCTTAACTGTTGCTGTAGACATTTGCGACCTCCTCGCCCTCGTCTTTTACACCAGTATACCCAATATAAATGGCAATCTGATGTTAAATAACATCAGATTGCCATGCGTATTCATGTCGCGTGGGCACGATTGATCTACATCAGCCCGCTCAGGGCGATGTCGACGGCCTCGTTGAGGTCGTCGGTAATGTGTACCAGATCCGGATCGAGCGGGCTGATCATGCCGGCGCCCATCACCGGACCGTTGAGCCAGTCGAATAGGCCCTGCCAGTACTCGCTGCCCACCAGCACGAGCGGCATGCGCTTGACCTTGTGCGTCTGCACCAGCGTGAGCACCTCGAACATCTCGTCGAGCGTGCCAAACCCGCCGGGAAACACAATAGCGCCCGAGCTGTATTTGACGAACATGGTCTTGCGCACAAAGAAGTAGCGGAAGTCCATACCGAGGTTCACGTATTTGTTGAGCCCCTGCTCGTGCGGAAGCTCGATACCCAGGCCGACTGACTTGCCGTTGACGCTCGCCGCTCCCTTGTTGGCCGCTTCCATGATGCCGGGGCCGCCACCGGTGATAACCGCCACGCCGCGCTGGGCAATCTTACGGCCGACCGTGCGCGCCGCCTTGTAGAGTTGATCGGTCTTGGGCGTACGGGCACTACCGAAGATGGTCACCGCAGGCCCTAACTCGGCAAGTGCGCCAAAGCCATCGACAAACTCGGCCTGGATGCGCAGTACGCGCCACGGATCGGCATGCAGCCAGTCGGTCGACTCCTCGGGCGCCAGCAGGTTGGCGTAGGTGTTGTCCTTAGGAATCATGGGGCCGCGCATGACCACGGGACCACGGCGGTACGTCTCGTCGTAGGCAAGCTCGCCCTCGACATTCTCGTTCTTAATCATGGGTGCTCCTATCGAGAAAAAGAAAAACGGGCGGGGTCGACGCCATGCGCCAAACACCCGCCCGAACATCAACTATTCGGTATGGTACCCATGATGTATCAAGTGCTTGCAAGCTATCGGTCAGCGGTCGCGCAGCCAGCGTCAGAGAATGTGACGAGCGGCTGCCGCTCAGCGTTTGCCGTTGCCCACGCTCCGCAAGCGTGTCTGTCGCCCTTAGTAATCCACCGCCGCGGGGCTGTTCATCCAGTCGCTCACGAACGCACCGTAGCGGCCCTCGATAATGGCCTGACGGACACGCTGCATAAGGTTGAGCAGGTAGTAGATGTTGTGCATCGACAGCAGAATGCCGCCGAGCATCTCCTTCTGCGTGACCATGTGACGGATGAGCGCACGGCTGTAACCGCCCGTGCACACCGGGCAGGTGCAGGTGGGATCGATGGGGCCGTCGTCATGCGCAAAGCGGGCGTTGCGGAAGTTAAGGCGGCCTTCACTGGAGAATGCCGTGCCCATGCGGCCGGTGCGCGTCGGCAGCACGCAGTCGAACATATCGATGCCCACGCCCACACCGCGCACGAGGGTGGTGGGGTTGCCGACGCCCATCAGGTAGCGCGGCTTGTGCTTGGGCATGTACTCGCTTACGAGCGGTGCCAGGGTCTCGAACATGGTCTCGTGGTCCTCGCCCACCGAGTAGCCGCCGATGCCGTAACCGGGGAAGTCGCCGCACTCCTCCAGATGGCGCAGCGAGCGCAGGCGCAGATCTAGGTGCATGCCGCCCTGGACGATACCAAAGAGCGCCTGGTCGTCGCGGGCATGCGCCTTATAGCAGCGCTCGGCCCACATACTCGACAGCTCAACGGCGCGCTCAACGTAGGCGCGCGTGGCGGGATAGCCCGGGCACTGGTCCAGCTGCATGCAGATGTCGGAGCCGAGTTTCATGGCGATTTCCATGTTGTCCTCGGGCGTCCAGAACACGTGGCGGCCGTCGTAATCGTTGACGATAAAGCGCACGCCCTCATCGGTGAGCTTAACGGCGTCGTTATGGCTAAAGACCTGGAAGCCGCCCGAGTCGGTAAGAATGGGGCCATGCCAGTTCATGAACTTGTGCAGTCCGCCCAACTCGGCGATGGTGTCCTCGCCGGGGCGCATGGACAGGTGATAGGTATTGGCAAGCACGATCTGGGCGCCGAGCTGCTTGACGGTCTCGGTGGGAATACCCTTGACGTTTGCCTTGGTGCCCACGGGCATAAAGATCGGCGTCTCGATTTCGCCGTGCGGGGTATGCAGCACGCCGGCGCGCGCGTGCGTGGTCGGGTCCTCGGCGATCAGGTCGAATTTAAAAAGGCTCTGGTCCATAAACTAGAACTCCTTGGTTGCGGTTCATACGCAAAGCATTATACGGGCAACCCGCAAAGAGCACCGACTCGACAGAAACTGATGCATTAAACGACTAGTCGTCGGGGACAATCTTCAGCGCCATCTTGCAAAGAAGTGTCCCAATCTGCCGGCACTTAGGGACCGTCCCCAGGTGCCGGCAAGAGCGTCCCTTTCGACTAGTCATTTAAGAACGTCCCCAACGACTACATCTGGGATTATTTCCAACGGCCAAGGCAACGCCGATGCTCTGACAACGTCAGCGAGCGGTCGCCAGAGCGAACAAATTGGCATGAAAAGAGGACGGCATAGACCTTCTGGTCATGCCGTCCTCTTTGAATGACAAGTTGTCGCTCTGGTGACCGCGCAGCGTCGGCTGGTCCGCCGTTCGTTAGAACGGCGGAACCTGAGACGTAACCCCTACGGCCGCTGGCCCATGCCACCCTCGAGGGTGACGGTCTCGCCGTTCATGTACTTAAAGTCGGGACCGCAGAGCTGAACGACCACGCGGCCGATCTCCTTCTCGACGTCGCCGTAGTGGCCTGCCGGCGGCATGTGGACGTTGGCCTTGAAAGCCTCGGGGTAAGCATCCTGGAAGTTCTCGAGCGCAGCGGTCCAAGCAAGCGGGCAAACGATATTGACGTTGATGCCGTCCTTGCCCCACTCGTTGGCGGCAACGCGGGTCAGGCCGCGGATGCCCTCCTTGGCGGCAGCATAGCTGCACTGGCCATAGTTGCCAAACAGGCCGGCGCCCGAGGCAAAGTTGACCACGGAGCCCTTGGTCTCCTTCAGGTGCGGATAGGCCTTCTGCATGTACAGATAAGTAGCATACAGACCGGAGTAAATGGCCAGGTTAAACTGATCCATGGTGTGATCGGCGATGGTCACACCCGAGGCGCTGGCCTGAGCATTGTTGACGACGGCGTCGATGCGGCCGAACTCCTCAATGGCCTTGTCGATGACGTTCTGGACAACGGCCTCGTTATCCTGGCCAGCCGAGACATCGGCCTGAACAGGCAGAACCTTGACACCGTACTCGGCCTCGAGAGACTCCTTGGCGGCCTCGAGCTTGGCGACGTTGCGGCCGGTGATGACGAGGTTCGCGCCCTCCTTGGCAAATGCGATATCGATGCCGTAGCCGATGGAGCCAGCGGAACCGTCCTTAAGCGTGGCCTTGCCGCCGCCGGTGACGATCACGGTCTTACCAGTGAAAAGTCCCATACAAAGTCCTTTCAAATCGCGACGGGCACGCCCGCCGACTGCGCGTATCCAACTTCACGCGCCAAAAGCTGAGATGCAACTTTAGCGTGTTCAAGCGAAAATAAAAGACCGCGGTAGGCGAACGGCACCACGTCGTTCGGCGAAGGGATTGTCAAGTACAAACTGGATAAAGCGGCCGAGTTATCGTTATCAGATCGAGCCATCGAACACGTTTTGAAACTTTGCTGCAGCGCGTGGGATGTCGGCGCGAGACTTTATCATAGGGTGACAAACAACGATGAGGAGCACATGCCTATGACAGACGAGCTGGACCCCCAGACTCAGCAGCATATTGATCATTCCGAAGACGCCGTCGACGACTGCGATACTCCTACCTGCGTCGACGCCTCCACCGATGCGCCCGCCACCGCAGATGCGCACGCCGGTGCGGATAAGGCAACAGACACAGACGATACTGTCGAGCATGATGAAAGCGAGCAGCCGGAGCCGAGCGATGCCGAACCTGACACGGACCCCGCCCCGCAAGCTGCGGGCCCCATCGAGGTGTCTTCGGAAGAAGAGCTTGATGCCGTCATGGACTCCATGATGGATGCCGTCAAAGCGATGAAAGACGCCGTGGCCGATGCCGATATTGATGCCGAGGAAGAGGAGGCCGCCGAGGCGGCCTCGACCTTTGTACCCGGCGAGACCCCCGTTGCCGACCAGGGCAGCACCATGCCCTCGTTTCTGCAGCTCGAGCACCCCACGATTGGCGCCGATGCGGTCGATCCGCACGCAGCGGGCTTTTCTGTGGTCGAGGGCGGTACCGGCAATATCGCCGCGCCGCAGGCTGCCGATGCGGACGCTGTCGACACCGCTCGCCCGATCGCCCCGCACTCCCCCGACGCGAACCGCGATCTGGGGACCGCTGTCTCGAACACCGCGAACGCCGTGGGCACCTTTATTGCCCAGGGCGCCTCGGCCATGCGCGAGATGAACGCCGCGAAAAAGGCACTTGCCGATGCCCGCGCCCACCTGGCCGAACTTGAGCAGCGCATTGTCGATCAGGCCGAGGAGCTCGAGACGCGCCAGGATATCGCAGGCCGCTACGACCAGATCGTCGCCGACCAGCGTCAGGCGATCGCCACAGCGCAAAAGACCGCTGCGGCAGCCGAGATTGACCGTGATGCCCACGCCGCCAAAGCGACAGAGCTCAAGAGTCAGCTCGAACAAATGAAGACAGAGGATGACGCGACTGAGCTCCGCCTGAAGGCCGCGCTCGACGCCGTGGAGGCCCGCGAGGCAAGCTCGCGCGAGACCGGCAACCGCCTCGTTCGACGTCTTGAGGATTCCAAGCGCATCCGCGACAAGGTGCAGGCCGAGCGAGACGCCGGCATTGCCGCCGCACAACAAACCGTCGACGCCACGCGCGCCCAGCTCGAGACGCTGCGTCATGAGTATGCCGAGCTGCAACGCAATCCCTCGGCAAATCCCGCCAACTATACGGTGCGCACCAGCGAGCTCTCGATGCAGATCTCCGACACGGCAGATGCCCTGCGTAAAGCCGAAGAAGATGTCCCGTGCATCACCGCCGACCTTGAGCACTCGCTTGCCGCAGCCGAGCAGGCCGTCGAGCAGGCTCAAGCCCCTATCGCCGACGCCAAACGCGCGCACCAAGCCGTGACGACTGAGGCCGATGCCGCGCGCGACGAGCTGCAGACGGCGAAAACTGCCGCCACGACGCGCCAGCGCGAACTGCGCGAGAAGATCGCCGCCGAGGACAAGGCACGCCGCGACCAAGAGCAAAGCATCGCCAACGCCCAAGCAGATGCCGCACATGCACAGTCGATCATCGAGCAGGCGACCGAGGTACATGACCATCCAGAGATCACTGAGTCGCTTGCAGGATCCTTGGCCCGAGACAAAGCCGAACACGCCGAGACCGAGCGAGAAGTCGCCCAGCTCGAGGCCACCGAGGACGCGGTGCGCGAGCGCACCCGCGACTCACGCATCAAATTCACCGGCGCCATCGTCTGCATCGTCGCCGCAATCCTGGTGATCATCCTAGTCTGGCTGTTCGCGAGCAAGTAAACCAGCCGCCAAAAAAACGCTCAACGCAGTTGCGGTGAGATAGTTCCTGTTTAGCCCAAAAAGGCCAATTCAAGAACTATCTCACCGCAACTTATTTAGATTGATGCAAGGTAGTCGTTTAAGAACGTCCCCAATGACTACACCGATGTTTTGTTGACAACCAAAGAAATGCCGGTGTTTTGGCAACGACAGCGAGCGGGTCGCATTTGAGGCAAGGTGACGTGAAACGAAAGGGCGCTGACCTTCTGGTCGCGCCCTTGAAGTTGAACGTCAGATTGTCCAAATGCGGCCCGCGCAGCGTCGACCGGTTACGGCGTTTGTAAAACGCCGTAACCTACAGAATGAGCATCGCGTCGCCAAAGCTGAAGAAGCGGTAGCGCTCCTCGATGGCGGCGGCGTAGGCATCCATGATCTGGTCGCGGGTGGCAAGCGCGCTCACGAGCATCATGAGCGTGGAGCGCGGCACGTGGAAGTTTGTGATCAGCGCGTCGACCACGTGATAGGTCGATCCGGGCATGAGGTAGAGCTGCGTCGTGGCGTTCTCGCGCACCACGATGTCACCGCGGCCAAGTGTATCGGCCCCGTCCTCGCGGCCCTCAAAATAGCGCGCCGTCACGGCCGGATCGGACACCGGCGCGTCCGTGTCAAACGCGCTCTCGAGCGAGCGCACCGCGGTAGTGCCGACGGCGATCACACGATGGCCCTCGGCCTTGGCCTTATGCACGGCGTCGACAACCTCCTGCGATACGTGGTAGCGCTCGGTGTGCATGACGTGCTGCGTGGGGTCGTCCTCCTCTACCAAGCGGAAGGTATCGATGCCCACCTCGAGCTCGACAGCGGCAAATTTCGCGCCCTTGGCCTCGATAGCGGCCATGAGCTCGGGCGTGAAGTGCAGACCCGCCGTAGGAGCGGCAGCCGAGTGCTCCTCCTTCATGGCGTAGACGGTCTGGTACTTCTCGGGGTCGCCCTCGTAATCGGTAATGTAGGGCGGCAGCGGCACGTGGCCGGCAGCATGGATGGCCTCGTCGAGCGTGCGCGGGTCGCCGGCGGCATTGCAACCGGCCGGCTCAAAACGCACCAAGCGGCCGCCGCGGCTATCGGTGACAAAGTCGACGACCTCGGCCGTCAGCACCACTGGAGCCCCCTCGGGCGCATGGGCGCCGCCTGCACGATACTCAATCTGAGCACCGGGCTTCAGGCGCTTGCCCGGCTTGACCAGGCACTCCCAGACGTGACCCAGCGGGTCAACATCCTCGCGGCGCTTGAGCAGCAGCGTCTCGACCACGCCGCCCGAGCCCGTCTTGCGGCCAATCAGGCGAGCCGGCATCACGCGCGTCTGGTTGATAACGAGCACGTCGCCCGGCTCGATATAGTCGATGATGTCACGGAAGATGCGATGCTCAACGGTGCCGCCGTGCTCCAGCGGCGTTCCCGCCTGGGAGCCTTTGCGATCAACCACCAGCAGGCGGCAGGAGTCGCGCGGATCGGCAGGAGCCTGTGCAATCAGTTCCTCAGGAAGGTTGTAGTCAAAATCATCGGTACGCATAGACACGTCGGATACTCCTTATATAGCTAAAGTCCGCCCTACATCCTAGCAGGCTGCCAGCCCAAAAGAACTACTTTTTGGACGCTTTGCGCTCGTCGCGGATGCGGGCGCGGTCCATGGCCGCCTCGACAGCCGAGAAGCGGCAACCACAGTAGTTCTGCCGATACATGCCAAGCTCGCGCGAACGGCGTGTCGCCTCGGGGTAATACGGGCGAAAATCGCGAATCACCGGGGTGAGCCCATGTGCCGCCGCCAAGCGCTCAAGCACGTCATTGCAGGTATCGAACAGCTGGTACGGCGAGACGGCGAGCGTCGTGCCCACAAACTCAAACCCGCGCTCCTGGGCCACGCGGCATGCCTCGGCCAAGCGCAGGGCATAGCACGCGCGACAGCGACGAGGCCGATCGGCACCCAGCGGTGCCACGCCGGTCTCCCAGCGCTCACGGTCCTCCCCTGCCTCGATGAGCTCGATGTCGCCATCGGCACACCACCGGCGCAGCTCGTCCAAGCGCCGCTGCCATTCATCGCGCGGTTGAATATTGGGGTTGGTCCAGCAAATCGTGGGCTCAAACCCCTCCTCGCGCAGCAGGCGAACCGGCTCAAGCGAGCATGGTGCACAGCACGCATGCAGCAACAACGACTTCATCGACATCTCCTCACCCAAAAAAGCGCACGCCAAAGGACGTATCTTCGCAGGCGACAATGCGGCGGTCGCGCAAAATGGTCCGCACGTAATACCAGTCGCCCACACAGCCCGACAAATGCAAGCCGGCCGCCAGGTAGCACAGCAGTGGATAGCCCGAAAACACAAACCCCAGGGTAAACGCTGTCGTCACAACAACCGTCGGCGCCAGGCAAACCGCCATGTACCGCCGGCGCGAATACACAACACCCTCGGCGCAGGCATAGATCATCGCCGTCTCGCGATTCGCCCCAAAGGTCACCTTCGCGCCCGCAGGCGCCAGCAGCTTAAAAAACACACCGTGCACCAGCTCGTGCACGGCAAATGACGCCGCCGAAACCGCAGCCAAGCCGACTATCCAGCCCACGACAGCCATCCAGCCGCCCGCGTCAGCCGCATCCAGATCCGCAGGCCCGCCCAGCAGCATAAACACCGGCACCAGGCACACGGCAAACACGCCGACGACGACCATCCCCCACACGAAGCAAGCGTGCAGAAAATCCTCGTCTTCAAACGCATGTATGTTGGAAATCTCATTCATAGCATCTTAGGATAGCGCCCCTGCCACGTACCCGTCCGCATGTGCGATAATGTCGAACGATATGCACGAATTGACCACCGCGTCGCCAGGCCTTGCGCCCGGCCGCGCTCTCACCATATGCGAAGGAGTCCCATGGCATCCAAATACTCCATGAACGACCGTCCCAGCTGGCCTCGCCGCGCCATCGTTACCGCCGGCGAGCCCTACGGCAACAAGGGCCTTCACTTTGGCCACGTTGGCGGCGTCTTTGTCCCTGCCGACTTCTTCGCCCGCTTCCTGCGCGACCGTCTGGGCCGCGAGAACGTCATCTTCACCTCGGGCACCGACTGCTACGGCTCGCCCATCATGGAGAGCTACCGCAAGCTCAATGAGAACGAAGGCTACGACAAGTCCATCGGCGAGTATGTCGAGTCCAATCACTCCCGCCAGGCCGCGACCCTCAACAACTACAACATCAGCTGCGACATCTACGGCGGCTCGGGCCTTGAGCCGGCGGCCCAGATTCACAACGAGGTTACCGCCGAGATTATCAAGCGCTTACACGAGCAGGGCACCATCTCCAAGCGCTCCACGCTGCAGTTCTACGACGCCAAGGCCGGCACGTTCCTCAACGGCCGCCAGGTCATCGGCCGCTGCCCCATCCAAGGTTGCAAGTCCGAGAAGGCGTACGCCGACGAGTGCGACCTGGGTCACCAGTTTGAGCCCGAGGAGCTTATCGCACCCAAGAGCCAGCTCACCGGCGAGGTGCCCGAGCTGCGCCCGGTCGACAACCTCTACTTCGACCTGCCCGCCTACCTCGACTTTATGAAGACCTACACCGCCAAGCTCGCCCAGAACCCGCAGGTTCGCTCCGTGGTCTCCAAGACCATGGAGGAGTGGCTGCTGCCGGCTCAGCTCTACATCCAGAACAAGTTCCGCGAGGCCTTCGACGCCGTCGAGGACCAACTCCCCGAGCACACCGTGCTGGAGCCCGAGGGCAACAAGAGCAGCTTTACCGTCGCCTTCCCCAGCTGGAAGGAGCGCGACGACGCCCACGCGGTGCTCGCCAACGGCGGCGTGCGCTTCCGCAGCGGCAAGGCGCTCGTGCCCTTCCGCATCACCGGCAACATCGACTGGGGCGTTCCGGTGCCCCAGGTCGACGACGTTTCCGACGTCACCTGCTGGTGCTGGCCCGAGAGCCTGTGGGCGCCCATCAGCTACACCCGCACCGTACTCGCACGCGATGCCAAGGCCGCCGGCGTGACCAAGGGTGTCGCCGCCCAGGATGCCGCCCTCATGGGCGAGCCCGCTGCCGATTCCACGCAGGTCCCCGCGCCCACCTACCAGCACAGCTCACTCGACTGGCGCGACTGGTGGTGCTCTGACGACGCTCAGATCTACCAGTTCATCGGCCAGGACAACATCTACTTCTACTGCATCGCGCAGACCGCCATGTGGGAGGCCCTGGGTTGGAACCTTACGCAGAGCACCGTCAGCGCCTGCTATCACCTGCTCTATATGGGCAAAAAGGCCAGCTCGTCCTCGCAAACGCCTCCCCCGCCGGCAGACGACCTGCTCAACCACTACACCTGCGAGCAGATGCGTGCGCATTGGCTGTCGCTCGGCCTGTCCGAGAAGCCGGTGAGCTTTAGTCCCAAGGCATACGACACGCGCGTGACCGGCAAGGACAAGGACGGCAACGAGGTGCGTGCCTGCGACGACAAGCGCGTCATCGATCCAGCCCTTAAGGAGAGCGCCCTTTTGACCGGCGTCTTCAACCGCCTAGCCCGCAGCTGCTTCTACGGTGTCGCCATCAAGGAGGGCGACGAGAGCCCCTACCGCAACGGCTGCATCCCCGCCGGCGCCGCCTCCGCCACCGTGGTCGAAGCCGCCGAGCAGGCAGCTCTCGCCTTTGAGCAGGCCATGTACAAGTTCGAGACGCACCGCGCGCTCGCCGTGTGCGACGACTACCTGCGTGCCGCCAACAAGCGCTGGAGCGATGCTTCCAAGGCCGCCAACAAGCTCGAGGGCGAGCCAGCCAACACCGCCATGACGAAGGCCCTCGTCGACGCCTTTACCGAGCTGCGCATGGCAACCGTGCTCATGCACGGTATCGTCCCGGCCGGCTGCGAGCTCATCTGCGAGTACTTCGATGTCGATCCGGTCGCCTTCTTTAGCTGGGATAACATCTTTGCCTCCACGGACGAGTTTGTGGAGAGCCTGGGCGAGAAGCCCGGCGAGCACCGCGTGAAGCCACTGCCCCCGCGCTTCGACTTCTTCAGCAAGCACGAGAGCCAGTACTAAAGCACGCCAGCAGCGGCGTGCCCGGAAAGTAGTCAATTTGGGACGGGAAGGAAAGACGGATGTCCAAGCCGCGTCATCGTAAGCAGAAAAAGCAGGTCAAGGCCGAGCTCAAGCTCAGGCAGTTTGCCGCTACCGAGCTTTCCGACCAGCTTGCCGCCCTTCCCTGCGCCGCCGACCTGCCGCGCTTTATGGTCGACACGGTCGCCGGCGCCTATGCCCCCACCGATGCCGAGCTCATGATCGAGGGCTTTGGCGCCGCAGCTGCACGCCCGGTCACGCTGCGCGCCAACACGCTCAAGGCAACCGCCGAGGACATCGCTGCGGCGCTCGATGCCGCCGGCATCGCCCACAACGCTGTCGCCTGGTACCCGGACGCCTTTATCCTGCCCGAGGCCCAGGTTTCCGACCTATGGGACCTCGACATCTACCGCGACGGCAAGATCTACCTGCAGAGCCTGTCATCCATGATGCCGCCGTTGGTCCTGGGCGCCCAGGCAGGCGAGGACATCCTGGACATGTGCGCAGCCCCTGGCGGCAAGACGACGCAGATCGCCGCCCTCACGCAGGGACAGGCGCACCTTACCGCCTGCGAGATGAGCATTCCCCGTGCCGAAAAGCTCGAGTCAAACCTCCATCGCCAGGGTGCCAAAAACGTGCCCGTCATGCGCATCGACGCACGCGAGCTCGACGAGTTCTTCCGCTTCGACCGCATCCTGCTCGACGCCCCCTGCACCGGCACGGGCACCGTCATCAGCGGCAACGAGAAAAGCCTGCGCGGCCTGACCGAGCAGCTGCTTGGCAAGTGTGCCCGCTCGCAGCGCGCGCTTCTGGACCGCGCCATGGGGGCCCTCAAACCTGGCGGCACGCTCGTCTATTCGACTTGTTCGATCATGCCGCAGGAAAACGAGGACGCCCTGCAAGAGGCCCTCGACAAGCATATGGATTGCGAGCTCATCCCCCTTGACGGCACGCCGAGCGAAAGCGAAGCACGCCGCGCCCAGGAAGCCGGCGAGGAGCCGCGTATCGAGTGCAACGCTCTCACCGAGGCCATCGCCGCCGGCCACGTCTCGTCCGTCGCCAACGGTATGCCCGGCACGCTGACCATTCCGCCTAGCCGCGACTTTGAGGGCTTCTACATTGCCCTGATCCGAAAACGCAGCTAGCGCACGGGTCCAAAACTCAACAAGCTATCTCCGTGCGCGTTTGCCCTGCTGGTCGCGATGCTGTTTAAGCATCGCGCGCTCCTTGCGTTCGGCTCTTTTGCCCTTAATGGCCGTGACCACAAAGTAGATGACCGCGGCGGCAACGATTGCGCCCACACACAGGCCAATCGAGCCAAACATTGCTGTCAATTCCATACCGCGTCACCTCTCTTTTAAACGGGACTTTCAAGATAGCACCTCGATCCCCGCCACCACAGCTCCTTCACGTTCGCCTGCCCTTCGGTCTAACGGATGGCGCAGCGGGGAAAAATCAACTCGTCAAACGATTTAGCATTCGCAATTCCGGCTGCATCGCGCCGGCCGTCATCACATAGAATCGAGCCTCCATGGATACCCTCAACGATCTAAATGAGCGCGTCGACGCCTTCGTCGGCACCAGCTCCTTCGACACGCCTGCCGCGGCAAACGACCAAGCTCCCATCGATGTACCCGCCGAGGTTCACGAGGACATCGTCGCCTCGGTCGATTTCTCCGAGGTCGAGCTCGCAGACGAGTTCACCGAGCCCCAGGTAGCCGTGACCCCCAACGGACTGCTCCCCATGGAGCCGCTGCCCATCGACGGGCGTTTGCGCAAGGCGGCCCTTCGCATGCCCGACGAGATCGAGGAGGCCAGCGGCTTTACGCTCTTCGGCCGACGCATCAAGTCGCTCATTTACACCACCGACGTCGCGGTTATCCGCAACTCCAACGCCGATGCCGTCTTTGCGGTCTACCCTTTCACGCCGCAGCCCGCCATTACGCAAGCGCTGCTGACCGTCGCCGAGTGCCCGGTCTTTGTAGGCGTGGGCGGCGGAACTACGACCGGTAAGCGCTCCGTGCAGATGGCAGCCGTCTCCGAGATGCAGGGCGCGGCGGGCTGCGTGGTCAACTCCCCCGCTACTGCCGAGATGGTAGAGCACATCACCAACATCGCCGACATCCCCGTCATCGCCACGGTCGTTCGCTGCGACGACGATGCCCACGCCAAGGTGCGCGCCGGCGCCAAGATTCTCAACATCGCCGCCGGCAAGAACACGCCCCTGGTCCTACGCGAGCTGCGCGAGCACTATCCCAACCTGCCGCTCATCGCGCCGGGCGGCAAGACGCCAGAGAGCATCCGTGAAACCATCGCCGCCGGCGCCAACGCCATCATCTGGACGCCGCCTTCGGCCCAGCAGCTACAGACCGACATGATGCAGCGTTATCGCAAGATGAAGGAAGACGCCACACCTGTCATCTCGCGCGACGACGTGCCCATTATCGACCAGGTCGCCGCCGCCGAGGTCAGCCAAGTCGAGAACATGAATCCCGACGTGCCGATTCCCGACGAAGTCATCGAGCGCGTCGCTTCGATCCACGAGCGCGTCGAGGAGCATCGCGCCAATCGCGGCCTCAAGCCGTCACTGCACGGCTTCTTCTTCCGCGGAAAGAAACGCTAGCCGCAACAGCAAGGCCCGCTCCACAAACAACGGAACGGGCCCTTTCTGTTATCGAATGTCAGGAGGGACAGGCGCAGCGGTTAAAACTGTCAGCCAGCCCACGAACGTTAATCCACGCGCTTGTCGCCCATAAAGAAGAGCGCCACCGTACCAGGTCCGGTATGCGAGCCAATCAGAGTACCGATATCATTGATCTCAATCTTGCCTTTAAGCTGCGAAACCTGTTCCTCAATCAGCGCCGCAACTGCCTCGGCATCCTCGCGGCACGCCGAGTGCGACATGATGCACTTACCCGAATAATCCGCACCGCCCTGCACGTGTGCCATCATGGTCTTAGCCATCTCGGAAATCGCGCGCTTCTTGGTGCGAATCTTCTCACGCGGTGCCAGCTTACCGTCGCAATCGACCGTCATAAGCGGGCAAATCTTGAGCGCCGTGCCGATGATCGCGCTCGCGGCCGAAATGCGACCGCCGCGCAGGTAGCTCGACAGATCGGTCGAGAAGAACCAGTGGTGCAGGTTGAGTTTATGCTCCTCAATCCAAGCGGCCGTCTCGTCGAGTGAAGCCCCGCTATCGCGCACGTCGGCGGCATATTCCAGCAACAGACCAAAGCCCGAAGACGCCCCCAGCGAATCGATGACGCGCACCTTGCCGCCCTCGGGATAGCGATCCGCAAGCATCTGCGCCGCGACGCAGGCCGATCCATACGTGCCCGAAATACCCGACGACAACGTCAGGTGCAGCACGTCTTTACCCTCGGCAACAAACGGCTCCCAAAACTCCTCGTACTCACCCACGCTCACCTGAGACGTCTTGGGCATGGCGCCCGCGGCAATCTGGGCAAAAAACTTGTTCGGCGTAATCGACTGATACAGATCGTCCGTATAGACAACATCGTCGATCTCGTAATGAAAACACACGACAGGGATATTGCGCGACGCAAAGAACTCACGGGTTCGGTCGGCGGCGGATTCACAGGTCAGGACAAAATCACTCATATGAGGCTCCTTACTCATTGCTGCGCAAATTATCGCACAGTGAGCCTACATGCGGTACATATGTCCACTATTTACCAAATCGAACCAAAAATAGTGAACATCTTTACCACCATCGTCTCCACCGGCCCCACGCATAAATATCTGAGAAAACACCCTCTGTCGTCTCCACCCAACCGCCATATCTACCTCAACTAAATCGATTTACCAAACCGTTCAGCCGACAATTCAGCCGCTGGCGCAAAATCGAAACAAAAGCGGCGCATACTGATAAACGTTTGACGCTGTTTATCAGTTTTACCAACCATATCGGAAGGTGTTTCATGGTCGCATTCGATCGCAACCCGCAAGACTTCAAGTATCTGCGCCTGCTGTCGAGACAGTTCCCCACCGAACAATCCGCATTTACCGAAATTATCAACCTCTCGGCCATCCTCAACCTACCCAAGGGCACCGAGCATTTTATGAGCGACGTGCATGGTGAGTACGAAGCCTTTATGCACATCCTCAACAACTGCTCGGGCGTCGTGCGCGAACATGTCGACGAGATCTTTGGCGACACGCTCTCCTTTGACGAAAAGGGCGAGCTGTGTACGCTCATCTACTACCCGCGCGAGAAGATCGACCTGGTCCGCAGCCGTCGCGAGGACTCGCCCACCTGGTATAAGACCATGCTCGACCAGCTTATTGTGGTTGCCCGCTCGCTTTCGAGCCGCTACACGCGCTCCAAGGTGCGTAAGGCCATCCCGCGCGACTACGCCTACATCATCGACGAGTTGTTGCACACGCACCCGGACGAGAACAACTATCGCGTGCGCTATCACGAGCGCATCGTGGAGTCCATCCTGGAGACCGCCAGCGCCGACGACTTTATCGAGTCGCTCGCCTCGCTCATCAAGCGCCTGGCCGTCGACCACCTGCACCTGGTGGGCGACATCTTCGACCGCGGCGGCGGCGCGGCCAAGATTATGGACCGTCTGCTCACCTACCATTCACTCGACATCCAGTGGGGCAACCACGACCTGCTGTGGATGGGCGCTGCGGCCGGTGAGCCCGCCTGCATCGCCACGGTGTTGCGCAACAACCTACGCTACGACAACTACGAGATCTTGGAGAATGACTACGGCATCTCGCTGCGTGAGCTTGTCGCCTTTGCCGATGCCACCTACACCGCCGGTGAGTCCATCGCCCCGCTGATCAAGGCTATCAACGTGCTGCTCTTTAAGCTCGAGGGCCAGATTATCCAGCGCCACCCCGAGTTCGACATGACCGACCGCCTGTTACTCGACAAGGTCGATCACGACGCCGGTACGGTCACGCTCGCCGACGGCAGCGTATGGCCGCTCACGACCAACGACTTCCCCACCGTCGACCCGGCGGACCCCTATACGCTCACGCCCCAGGAGCAGCACATCATCGACAAGCTCGTGTCCGAGTTTGTCACCGCCGATCACCTGCATCGCCATATCGATTTCCTCTATTCCCATGGCTCGATGTACAAGGTCGCCAACGGCAACCTGCTCTTCCACGGCTGCGTTCCGCTCAACGAAGACGGCACCTTTAGCAGCATGAACTGCTTGGGCACCTGGCACGCTGGCCGCGATTATCTCGATTTTTGCGACCACATCGCCCGCCGCGCCTGGCGCGTGGGCGACCGCGACGCCCTCGACTGGATGTGGTACCTGTGGATTGGCTTTAACTCACCCGCCAGCGGACGCCTGGTGCGTACCTTTGAGCGCGCCTATATCGCCGATAAGAGCACCTGGGTCGAGCCGATGGACCCGTACTTTACGCTTACCAAGTCGCCCTCGGTCTGCGATGACATCATGCGCGAGTTTGGCGTCGCGCCCATGGCATGCTCGCCGACCGGCCACATCATCAACGGCCACACGCCCGTTAAAACCACCAAGGGCGAGCAGCCCATCCGCGCCGAGGGCAAGTTACTGGTCATCGATGGCGGCTTCTGCCGCGCTTACCATCCCAAGACGGGCATCGCCGGCTATACGCTCATCTCGAGCTCGCGCGGCTGCCGCCTCAAGTCGCACCGGGCCTTTACGACGGTTGCCGAGGCACTCACGCGCAACGTGGACATCGAGAGCGAGACCAACCGTTTTGACCAAGCAGACCGTCGCCGCATGGTGAGCGACACCGATACTGGCGCCAAGATTCGGAGCCAGATCCAGGACCTGCGCCAGCTGCTCGATGCATATAGAAACGGTGCTATCGAGGAGCACGCCTAGCACCACCCGCGGGGATTGGCTAAACTTGCTAAGTTTGTCATCCCCGCGGCGCTTCGGCGCCAGCTTAAGGCAGGTACTATGCAAAAGCTCCTTGCGCAGATCATGAAATTTGGCGTCGTCGGTGTCATTGCCACGATTATCGACTTTGGCATTATGAATCTGCTCCACTACGGTCTGGGCCTCAACATCCTAATCGCCAACACCAGCGGCTTTATCATCTCACTCATCTTTAACTACCTCGCAAGCATGAAGTACGTGTTTGCGCACAAAGAAGGCATGAGCCGCCGCCGCGAGTTCATCATCTTTGTCGTGCTGTCCGTGATCGGTTTGGTGCTCAACGACGGCATCGTGCTGGCGCTCAACGCCGGCCTGGGACTCGAGGCCAATATCGCCAAGATCTGCGCCACCGCGCTTGTCATGGTCTACAACTTTGTGACCCGAAAAATCTTCCTGGAGGGCGACGAGACAAAATAGCTCGAAACCCCTGCAGCATTACGGCGCCCACGGACGACGCGCACTCAGCGCAGTATCGTCCGTGGGTGTCGCTCGTTTACGGGCAAATTTTCAACGTTTGCGGATTAGCTCTTGAAAATTTGGCGAGTTCATATAGTTCTTGGCAAAGACCTTACGTTTCCCTTGTAAAAGCTCTAAAGTATCCTCTGCTCGATTCATCAACGCATTGGATGTGATTACGTGCGCAAGGCGCTGGCACAGCCTCATACCAAGCAGTTCCTCAAGTTTGCTGTCGTGGGTCTTATCTCCTTTGGCATCGACTGGGGCATACTCATTGCGCTCGTCGAGCTGTTCCACCTCGACTTTTTGATGAGCACCACGGTTTCGTTTATCACGTCCGTCGTGGTCAACTACTGGCTCAGCATGAAGTACGTGTTCGACCACCGCGAAGGCATGAGCCGCAAGCGCGAGTTCACGATCTTCACCATCCTGTCGGTGATCGGCCTGGGCCTCAACGACCTGTACATGTTTGTGGGCGTCACGTTTTTGAGCATCGGCTACCAGGCCATGAAGGCCATCGCCACGTTCTTGGTCACCTGGTACAACTACTTCAGCCGCCGCTTCTTCCTCGAGGGCGCACGGTCGTAGTCGATCGCTATTTGCTTGAATGTACAACCGGTTGGAATTCCCATTCCAACCGGTTTTTTGTTTGCCGAGAGACCCAGCGACCCAGTCCTCTACGCATGAAAAACGGGCGGCCCGGATGTTTGTCCGAACCGCCCGTCTGGCGCGCTATGTCGAGGCCTCTAGCCTGTCACGTAATACCAAACCACGTTGTCGCCGTTGGAGAGAACGTAGTTGCTGCAGGCCGTCATGGGCGTTGTGCCGTTGACGGAGTACATCCAGCCGCTCGTGCCGCCGTGCTGTTTCTCGGCCAAACCACCAATCGCGGAGACATACGTGCCGTACGACGAGCCATGTGCGTTGACAGAAAGGCCCAGCGCGCACAGGGCATCGTAGACGGTAGCGCCTTCGTTAAAGGTAAAGGTGCCACCAGAGGACACAGGATTGCCCACGGCGCTCGATGTGACCGAAACCGTCACCGTTACGTAGTTGGACTCCTGTGAGCCGCTCTGGCCGCCCGAGGAGGCGTTTCCACCATTAGAGAATGAGGCTCCATCAGACGACTGGCCACCGCCCGAAGAAGCACCACCAGACACATTGGAAGTATCACCGGCTCCCGTATTTTGGGCAGCGGATTTATCGCCAGACTTTTTGCCGTCCTGACCATCGGACTTCTTGCTATCCGAGCTTTTATCCGATTCCTTGTCCGAAGACTCAGAATCGTCCTTGCCGTCGTTCGAACCCTTGGACTCGTCTTTTGCATCATTCGATGACTTGGAGTCCTCGGAACTGACCTCGCCCGAAGTCGTAGTCGAGCCAGACGCCTTGGTGTCCTTGGTGACGACGCTCTCCCCCGTCACGGTCTGAACGATCCAGTCAATGGACCAGGCGCCACTCTCGGAGGGATGGACAAAGCCCAGCGAGACGACGGTCAGAATGGTGCACGCGGCAGTCAGAACGCCAAGGAGCGCCTTCCGTCGAGGGGCGGACGCCGCCGAAACGGTGCCCTGTTGCTTTGCATCATCGAACTGAATGAACGAGGAATCTGGTTGCTTGGGGTCAGCGTCCTTGGATTTATTGGACACAGCCCTCACCTACCGACGTTTGGTGAACACGAACACGCCGACGATGGCGAGTCCGATGACGCCGGCGGCAACGCCGACGATGGCGAGCGGATTGGTGCCAGTCTCCTGCTCGGAAGCACTAGAGGACTTCTTAGCAGTGGTCGTGGAAGCAGCACCCGCATCGGACTTGGAATCGGACTTCTTGTCGGACTTGCTGTCCTTCTTGTCAGACTTCTTGTCAGACTTCTTCTCGTCCTTCTTATCGGACTTATCGGAGCCCTTCTTGTCGGACTTGTTTTCCTTGGTCTCGGTCTTGGTCGACACCGTCGTCTTGGTCACCGGCTTCTGACCCGGGGCGACAGCGCCGCCAGCCTGCTGGCCCTTCGTGCCGGAGCCAGAACCCGCGTCAGTGCCAGCACCGGAACCGTTGCCAGCGCCACCGTTGCCACCATTAGTGCCAGAACCGCCATCGCCGCCAGGGTTAACAGCATTCTTGGTCCACTTGGCATACAGCGTCAGATCGGCCGTCACCGGCGTACTGAAGTCATACGCCTGCGTGCAAGCCTCATCGGTGAACCAACCGCCGAAAGTGTAGCCATCGCGCGTCGGATCGGCCGGCTTGACCAGCTTGCCGTCGGCCGTAGCAACAAACTTAGTGTCGCAAGCAGACCCGCCATTGGAATTAAAGGCAACCGTCCAAGACTCAACAGCCCCCAGCTTGAACAAAGTACCCGAATCATTGATGTAGTACAGGTTGCCAGATGCATCGGCAATGACCGGAGAGTCACAGTACTGGTAATGGCCAGCCGCATCATAAATCTGCGTCGCCTCTGCATCGCCGAGCGTATAGCGATACACGCCACCACCAGCAGAGTAGTTGACGTAATCCTTGCTATCCGCGCTGTTAACGGTGAAGTACACATAGGTCTTGCCGCCCTGAACACTCACCAGCGGAGTAGCAGCAATACCGTTGAGGCCAGCCGGCAGTGCCTTGCCGTCAGCAGCGGTGACCATCGTGGTCTTACCGGTCTTCAGATTATAGAGAGCCAGAGCAGAGCCAGTAGCCGTCTGTCCGCCGACAATCAAGTTTTCGCCAGCCACCGCCGGTGCGCTCATGTTATTAGTAAGACCCAGGTCGACCGTCTTCTGCTCGCTCAGTACGCCCTTCGCCGAAAGCGAAATCACATGGAGCTTTCCATCGTGCGTCATCTGATAGAAGGTCGAACCATTGGACGGATCGGCGACACAGTCGGCGTTCGCGAGAGCGCCGAGCTTCATGGTCGAAACGACGTCGCCCGTCGTCTTATCAATGCACTTAAGCGTACCCGCGCTCGTAGGAACGATGGCATACTTATCCGTCAAAGCCGCACCAGTCCAGTAATAGCCCTCGGCAGGGTCGATGTTCTGCCAAGAGACTTCGCCTGTGGTGATCTTGATGCGCGTAAAGGAACCGTTGCCGTAGGTCGCGTTGTAATTCTCGTCATACGAAATATCGACCGAGCCTACATAGACGTACTCGCCGTCCGAAACGACGGTGCAGGAGCTCTGCGTCAAGTCCGTCAAACCAGGCGTCAGCCACTTGCAGATCAGCTTGTCTGCAGTAATCGCCTGGACCGCACCGCCGTTGAGCGGAACGATGATAAGGCCATTGGTATAGATCGGACGAGAGGTATAGCTCACCTTGGAGGCAAGCGGCGCAGAGGCAACCTTTTTGCCCGTGGACGAATCGATCTTAATGAGCTCGTTCTCGGTCGCGATGTACACAAAGCCGTTAGCAATGACAGGCTCGCTGCAGTTGGCATACTGCTGACCAGACTCGGCCTTCCAATCGAAGGCCCACTTAAGACCGGCGGCCTGCGCAGGCGTCTTGGCATCCGTTACGGTCGAACCGTTGCCACTGTTGCCGTAGCCGGCCCACTCGGCATCCCAATCAGGAGTCGTCGCGCTCGGATCCACGACAATCTTGTCGGGATCGGGCATGGGCGAATTTTCGGTGGTATAGGCAAGCGTGACCTTATCGCCGCTCTTGAGCGTAATCTGATTGGCGCAAAGTAAGGAGGGCTCTCCGTTGATATACAGATGCCAATATTTATTGGTCGCAGCATCCCAACCATACGGTTTGTGATCAAACGGCGAAGTAATGGAATTCAGGAACCAGTACTCACCACTCTGGGAGCCGTTGTACGCAACGCCCTTGGCCTTCAGAACTGCCTCAATAAGGTTCTGGGCCGTGGAGCCTTCGGGCAGAGAAACATTGCTTGCCGTGCCCCAACGCGTATTGTTCCCGTTGACATCGGGACCGATAACATCGACAGAACCAAGAACCTGGCCAGGAAGGGCACCGGCGTCAGCACCATACATAAAGGTGACGGCGTCACCCTCCTGGAGCTTGTAGGCACCGGCGCCAACGTCGGCGAACTTGCCATTTACGTAGAAGCGCCAATAGCTATTGGTCGCAGCATCATAGCCACAATAGGACTTACCATCGAAGGGCGAATAAATGCCGTTGAGGAACCAGCCCCAAGACGATTCGCCAGCATCGAGAGTAAGGCCGACCTGCTCAAGGAGATCCTTGGCAGTGGAGCCTGCCTTGAGACTCGTCTGACCCGTCGAAGCCCAAACCTGCTGCTTGCCGTCCTTGTCCTTACCGAGAACCTGAACAGAAGCATGGACAGAATCGGACGGCAACTGGTCGCCCCAGCCACCGTAGAACCACGTGACGGTATCGCCGGCATGGATGGTGACATTGTCCGCCGTATAGTCACTCGACTTGCCGTTGATGAACAGCTGCCAATAGGTCGAATAATCTTGGGGCGTACCCAGCTCAACACCGTTGTACTTAAGGCTCAGAATGAAGGAGCCCGCAGCAACGGCGTCAATGTCGTTCGCCTCGAGTGCGACCTTCGTAAGATCAAGCGCGCTCGAACCGGACGTCACCACATACTGCGCGTTATCGACCCAAGTCTGAGTCTTGCCCTGGGCATCGCGACCAATGACGGTCACATTTGCGGCAACCTGGTCTTTAACGACAGGGGACGAGCTACCAGCCGTATAGGCAAACTCAATCTTCTGCCCCTGGGTGAGCTTGACGCTGCTCGCGCCAACCGAGGAAGACGCGCCGTCGACGAACAGCTGCCAGAAGGCATAAGTCGTCGGATCGAAGGCAAGCGTACGGCCATCGCTCGGGGATGTGATGCTTTTGAGGTAGAAACCGTATGCCGTGTTCGGATCGTAGTCTGCCTTGAAGCCCGTCTTCTGCTGCAGCTTAACGAAGGCATCCGCAGCCGTCGCGCCCTCGTCGAGCTTGAGCTGCGTGGGTGCCACCCAGGTCTGAGCCTTGCCGTCGGCATCGGTGCCGATAATCGAGAACGAGACCTCGACCTGCTTCTTGGCGACATCGCCGGTTTCTGTCGGGTTCTCTGTCTGGATGGCAGCCGCGGCGGCAGATCCTGCTTGGCCAGCGGATGCCGTCGAAGACTGCTCGCTCGTGGCAGGGCTCTCCCCCGTCGCCGAGCCTTCGTCGCCAGTTGCCGCCTCAGTTGTGGCGACACTAGTTGCAGACGCGCTCCCAGAATCCGAAACCTCGGCGCCGCTCTGCTCAGCGGTACCGCCCGCAAGCGCTGCGTCCTCGCCCGGCGTCGCAGCCTGAGCCACAGCCTCGGCAATGCCCTCAGCGCCCTCGGCCCACAGCTGAGCCGGCGTGGTGCCAAAGGCCATCGCGAAGGCCAGGAATGCCACCAGGCCGCGCTTGGCTACATCGCGCGCAATCGCGCCACGGCGATGCGAGACGCGCTGGCGCTCGTCCTCAAACATATCCATTTGTCTCCTACTGTCTGTACTTGGAGCGTTGCCTTGAGACTGCCCCACGTCATCGCGCATGTTGCGCTCGAGTTCCCCCATCGGGACCCCCTTCCCTCCAGAGCCCTATGCACACCGGCGGCAAAAGCCGCAGCCGCATGCAAGACGGGAGGCGATCCGACTTAACCTTAACGACTCGGGCACGTCGTCCGATCTGCGACGCGAGCATCCCGAGCCAAGAGGAATTACGGTTACTGGTACAGCCGGGGACT
This sequence comes from uncultured Collinsella sp., assembly GCA_902494345.1. Taxonomy (GTDB): domain Bacteria; phylum Actinomycetota; class Coriobacteriia; order Coriobacteriales; family Coriobacteriaceae; genus Collinsella. The sequence goes on along the minus strand of CABUSV010000001.1, from coordinate 112,825 downwards.
TGCACCCCGATTCTCCCAAATGCGCAGGATAACCGCGCATTCGTGCGTCTCCGCACCACCATCTAGGCCATCGATTATTACCGTCAAAATGGTATCACGCAAAAGGGCCTCGCACGCAGGCGAAGCCCAAGGTAAAAGCTATTGTTTGCGATAGGAAAATGCGGTGACGGCCGCAGCCTCTAGTGCCTGCCGCCGTGACTGTTGAGCCAGATATTGCGGCCCAGCATAAGCGCCAGCACCAGCGCGCTCACGTAGCCCATAAAGCCAATGACCGGGATACCAAACACAACCGGCTCGATGCGCGCGTAGTACACCACCGACGAACCGATAAACAGGCCGGCGATAACGATAGCCATCGACATGCGGTCGATAATTCCGCCCAGCTGTCGCAGTGCCTTATCGCTGCTCATGATCTGCGTGTTCACCTTAAGCTGGCCGCGCGTAAGCATGCGCGAAGCCAGCCCCAGGTACTCAGCCGCCTCGAGCGAGCCTTTTGCCGCGCGATAGCTGCTCGCGGCAAGATCGCGTCCCATATCACGCACGCGCGCATAGGTGCTTTTCTCGTTTTTAATGTGCGTTTGGATGATCTGGATCATGTTGACGTTGGGCATGTACTCGGTCAACAAACCCTCGAGCGTCACCATGCCGCGCGCGAACATCGTCACCACGCTCGGCAGCTCAACATCATTCTTACGCGCGAGGTTTAACAGCGAGGTCAAAAACTCGCCGATATCCAGATCCTTCAGGTCAAGGCCCGCAAAGTCAGCCACGATAAAGTCAAGGTCGGACAAAAACGCTGAATGATCGAGCTCGGCCGAATCGCCACGCGTCACGGCGAAGCGCATGAGCGAATCCTTGAGCTTGGGCACGTCACCCTCGGCCACGGCGAAAATCATGTCCTTGACGATACCGCGGTCGTGACTCGACATACGCCCGACCATGCCCAAGTCGATAAAGTAAACGATGCCGTCCTTGAGAATGATGTTTCCCGCATGCGGGTCGGCATGGAAAAAGCCGTCGTCGAGCACCTGCGTCGAGTAGTCCTCGACAATCGCGGCACCGATCTTTTCCAAGTCATAGCCCTCGGCCACCAAGCGTTCAGGATCGGCGATCGAAATGCCGTCGACGTAGTCCATAACCACCACGTGCTCGGTGCACAGGTCCAGATAGGATTTAGGGCACGTCACGCCATGAACGCTCTTATGGAACTCGTAGAAGTCGTTGAGGTTTTTGGCCTCGGCCAAAAAGTTGGTCTCCTCGCGAAACGAGGTCCACAACTCCTCGACTACGCCGTGCAGGTCAACGAATTGATCGGTGTTGACGAACTTGGAAACGATACGCACCACCGAGCGGATGATATCGATGTCCTGTGCCATAACCTGCTGCGCACCGGGGCGCTGCACCTTGACGGCCACGTCCTCACCCGTCACCAGACGAGCGCGGTGCACCTGCGCGAGCGATGCGCTACCAAGCGGATTGGGGTCGATCGCATCGAACATCTCCCCCAGGCGCAGGCCGTATTCTTCTTCCAGACAACTGAGTACGACCTCGTACGGTACAGGCTCCACGTCGGAGCGCAGACGACGCAGCTCGTCGCAAAAGCGTTGCGGCAGAATCTCGGACCGGTTGGCCAGAATCTGCCCCATCTTGACGAACATGGGGCCGAGTTCCTCGAGCAGGCGGCGCAAACGAACCGGCGTGAGGTTATCCCACACGCGGTACTTTTTGACCAGGCGAACAATCTGTCCGATGCGCTCGCGGCGACCCGCCGGCGTGAGCTGGTATTCCTCGTCCGGCGCCATCGCGTCGGGCTCCTCGGGGACCATATCGACAGCGCGCGGCTTCTTGCGAGCGCCCGAGACGACGGCATCGACCTCATCGACAACCGCCGCCTCGTCACCCAAGGGATCTAGATTGTTGTAATCGGTGGTGGAATCTGCCATCTGCGCTGCTACTCGGCCTCTTCGGTATCCTTCGCATCGTCGGGCTCAACGGACTCAACGGGCACCGAAGTCACGTTGTCCTCGACCGAATCGACGATGTCGCGCACATGGGCCAGGAAGGCCGTGCGCTCGGGGGCGGTCATAACGCGGACGCGAGCAAGAATGAGCTCGTCGAGCACGCGCTGGGCCGCGGTCTCGCCCTGCATGCCCAAGCGCTCGGTCAGGTCGGAGATGGTACCGCCGGCCTGCTCGAACATGTCGGACACGCTGCGGGCGATATCGGGGGTGGCGGTGTCCTTGCGGACCTGCTCGCCCTTGGTGTTAAGGTCGTCGAGGACCTTCTTGCCGCCTTCGACAGCAACGGCGGCAGCGCCAAAGCCCACGTTAATGGCGCCGTTAACAAGCTGATCGAGTTTCATAACCATGGTTGTCTCCAATCACAAACAACTGCATTGGCGTTCTTGTACCCAAGATTGAGCGAAAGCGACAAAGCGTTTTAGCGCTATTCGATCGACGGGAAACCCTTACCTCACGTTGTCGTTCATCGCAAAAGAGTTCTTCATGGCGCAGCTCGTGGTGTAGAGCACCTTGCCCAGCAGGGCATCGGTCTCTACGCGAACACGCTCGGCAAACTCCTCGTTGGCGCGTGCAAGTTCGGCAGGCACCTCGGCCTCGGGCAGAGCGGCTACGGCAGCATCGACGTCATGGATCTGCTTGTGGCCCATGCCACCGACCTTCTCCTGGTAGTCCTCCACGGCGCGGCCGCACTCATGAAAACGGACGTCGGCCAGCGCGCCGATCAGGCGGTTGGCCCAGTAGAAGTTTTCGGACGTCACGCGAGACTGCGTGTCGGCATAGTACTCGGGCATGGTCTCGACATTGGCGTACAGCGGCACGAGCGCGTTAAACGAGTTGGAGCCAAACGCCATCCACTGCACGGCGCGGTAGGCCGGCTGCGCATAGGGGCGCAGCTGCAACACGGCAAGCTGGCTGTTGCGGTTGATGCCGATGGGGCGATAGGCGCCGCGCGTGGCGGGCGTACCCTTGCTGCCGTAGCAGTCGTACTCCGTGCCCTGGTAGTGGCTCGAGAGTACGTACTTGATGTCCTCGATGGTCACCTTGCGCTCGGGCACGCGGCTCCAGGGGATATCGTCGCTCTCGGGCGTGTAGTCGGCGTCGGGGCCATCCCACACGTCGCTGGGGTTGAGACAGCGCTGCATGTACCACGCGCGCGGCGTGTTGTAGACGTGGTCGCTGTCGCTGTGCGAGCCAAAGGCCTCGCGCGGGTTAAAGACCGCAGCCGGGCCGTCGCCCTCGACGCCCAGCGTCAGATCCAGATGCCACTCGGCCATCCAGGCGCGCAGGTCGGCAGAGCACATGTGATCGGCCTGGGCGCCCTCGGCGTCATCCAGATCAAAGCTGTCGATACCCAGCTGGTTGGGCATGGTCACATAGGCGTCATCGAGCACACGCTTGGCAATCCAGTGGTGACCGCCGATGGTCTCGAGCCACCAGATCTCGTCCACGTCGCTAAAGGCGATGCCGTTGTTCTCGTAGGTGCCGTAGCGCTCGAGCAGGTCGCCCAGGATACGAACGCCGTCGCGGGCGGACTTAGCGTACGGCAGGACCAAGGTCACCATGTCCTCCTCGCCCAGGCCACCAGGCTGCGCCGGCACATAGCCGTCCTCACCCTCGTTGCCCTTGGCGGGCACGTAGTCCACGAGTGGGTCGGCGCCGCGAACGCGCTCATTGGTGGTGAGCGTCTCAGTTGCGGACATGCCCACATTGAGCTCGTTGAAACCGGCCTCGGCCCAGATGCCGTGGCCCGGAACAACATCGGGGACGCTCGTGTAGCGCATGGGATTATCGGGCAGCTCAACGGTCAGGTGACTCAGGACGCTCGTGTAGACGCGCGGCTGCTCGTCGGGATGCACCACGCGCATACGCTTGGGCTCAAACACCCCGTTGGACGAGTCCTCGTTACGCGCGACCAGGGTCGACCCGTCGTAGCTTGCGTTTTTACCGACCAGAATCGTTGTGCACGGCATGCGCATCCTCCTTGAGTGAAGAAATCAAACGATAACAGTGTATCGCTTCGGCGCAGAAAGGGCGAAACCACGGCCCCTCGAGACCCCCTCGGGACCTCTGTGGTCAAAAAATGCCAAATATGAGTACTGTCACCAATTTAGTAGCAGCAAATTTCCTTGTAATGAGTGCCGAAAATCCCTATTTGTCCAAAAGCGAGACCGCGTTATTCCCCATAGGTTCAATAAAATGGGCTTCCTAACGATAATGGATATCGCTAGGAAGCCCAAATGTCATAAAACATATGTGACCATCTTGACAGCAGTACTCATATTTGGCATTTTTTGACCACGTGGTATATAGCTAACCCCTCAAGCAGCCCAAAACACCTATTTCGATGCACGCTCCGCCGCCTCAATCACGTGTTTGGCGAGAATCGCGGTGGTCACAGCCCCCACGCCGCCCGGCACGGGCGTGATGGCGTTAACGACCGGCTCCGCAGCATCAAAATCGACGTCACCCACCAGCTTGCCAGCGTCCTCATCCCAGTTAATGCCAACATCGATGATCGTCTGGCCCTCGCGAACGGCATCCGCGCCAATCGTACGCGCGCGTCCAACGGCGGCAACCACAATGTCAGCCGCACGGCACTCGGCAGCAAGGTCGCGCGTATGCGTATGGCACGTCGTCACCGTGGCATTGAGAGCCGTAAGCATGGCGGCAACGGGACGGCCAATCACCAGCGACCGACCAACGACCGCGACCTTGGCCCCATCCAGCTCAACACCGTAATGATCCAGCAAAGCAAGCACGGCTTCGGCTGTGCAGGGGGCAAAACCCTCGCCGCGTCCCGAAAGCGTGGTGAGCAGCGAAGCCGGCGTCATGGAGTCAACGTCCTTGGCGGGATCGAGCGCTGCGGCGACGGCGTTCTCGTCAAGGCCGGCGGGCAGCGGGCGGAACATCAGACAGCCATGAACAGCCAAGTCGGCATTAATGCCCTCGATAGCCGCCAGCAGCTCGTCCTGCGAGACGTCGGCAGGAAGCAAAACGCGACGAGCCTCGATGCCAACCTTTTCGCAGCGTTTAAGAGCGCCACGCTCATAGGACAGGTCGTCCTCGCGCTCGCCCACACGAACAATGGCCAGCGTCGGCACAACGCCGCGTTCGCGCAAAGCAACGCAGCGAGCAACGAGCTCCTCGGTCAAAGCGCGAGCAACGGGAGCACCCTTCAGCAGTTCAGCCATGGCTATCCTCTCTTCCTCGCAGCGTCGGAGGCGCGGCGCGCCAGCGCATCGGCGCGCGGCAACCATGTGTCGAGCAACTCATCACACGCCGTCTCGAGCTCCTCAGCACGAGCGCGATCTTTCATAGACGTGGTGTTCGCAAAGAGCGTCAAGCTCGCGCCCTGCATAGCGGCACGGCAGAACACGGCGCCGCACGCCACATCGGACAGCAGCTGACGCGAACCCTTGTCGGCCATGTCCTCGAGCAGCGCCAGCGCACGCCCGCAGGCATCCATAATGCGATACGGCGGCAGAGCGGCCACATGCAGCGCATCCTGAATCGCGGTTGCTCGAGCCGGATCGTCACGCGGAATACCGTACGCCGTGGACACCTGCCCGTAGGCACGAACGTCCTCGGCAACCAACTCGACAAGCTCCTGGGACAGCTCATCAGCCTGGGCAAACGCACGCGTCAGGTCATCCGCACGATCAGCAAGCGCGGGATTGGTCGCACCGTAGCGGGCAACCATTCCGCACAGCGAGGCGCCCAGCGCGCCCACAAAAGCGCTCGCGCTGCCACCACCGGGAACCGGCTCGCGCGCGGCCAGCGCCTCGGCAAAACCGCGACAGGTTTTATCCATCATCTCTTGGCTCATACGCACACGCACCTTCAAGTCATATATATCGGTCGGGCGGCCGACGCCGGCCGACCGCATCGATCACGTAATGGTGCTAAGTCTAGCCCATAAGTACGCGAGCGTCAGCGCATCTGGCCATCGCGGATTTCTATGGCACGCGATAGGCGTCGACAACGCAAGCATGGGACACATGGCCCACCTTTCGAGACTTCCGGACGTCACAAACTGGGGCATATCTATAAACAAGGAACCTGTTGGGGCAACGCCCGCGTACACGCGCCCCTTTTAAAACAACGGGCACCCAACCCCGGGGAGGGCCGACAGCATCGGCCCTCCCCTCTTTTGGACCCGCGTATATTGCCACTTGTCGGCGCAATTCCAGCCCCCAGAATGGGACACATGGCCCACCAGAACGAGCCGCTCGCGCGTACAGTAAAGGCAGGTAATCCATGGGCGGTTACAGATCGAGGAGGACACGACCATGAAAAAGAAGGCCTTTGCGATTCTCACCCTCTGCATAAGCCTCTTAGCCGCAGTCTCCCTAGTGGGCTGCGGTGGCAGCGGCGGCGCTACCGGAAGCGGCGGTGGCGGCGGAGCAGAAAAGCCAGCCGTGGATATGAGGACCGATTTCATTTGGTTTAAGGTCGAGGTCCCCGAGGGCGTCGAGATCACCGACGTCGCAGGCGACACGGCCGATAGGGCCCAGTTTAAGTTCACCGAGAGCGAGCACGCCAGCGACCGCTTCATCCCCGTCTTCGATCCTGACAAGAACGCCGACGAGCTGTTCGACTACGAGGCAAAGTGGAAGGCCAACTCCGGATGGACCGAGAGCGATCCCGTTAAGTACAACGGCAAGACCTGGCGCAGTGCCTACTTTACGCACTCGGGCGGCGTGACGACCGAGCACTTCACCGACGTTGACGGTGGCAGTGTGTATGTGCGCATCGACAACGTCGAGGAACACAAGGACGCCGTCGAGACCATGATGAAGTCTCTGGAGTTTGCCGACGACATCGCCGAGGCCAAGACCGAGGCCATGGACGTCAAGCTCGACGATATCGAGATCAAGCGTTAAGCGACTGGCGAGTGCAGCGGGAAACACAGGCGCAGTGCAAACAAGCGACGGTACCCCAGAGCTTCGTACCCAGGGAGGGCCGGTAAACCGACCCTCCCTTTCTTATGCCGGTAGCCAACGAACGCGAGGATGCCGGACGCCGGAACCGCTCCAAATGTAGCAACAGTACGAAAACGACAAGCACCCCAACACGTCCGCCCGCCGATTTATTGCGCCGCGCAGACAATTAAACCAGCATCTTTAAACATCTGAGCAGTATAGTGACCAAAACTATCGCATAACCGCACTCTACGAATGGAGAAGTTATGACCGAACACCGCGCCATCAGCCGCCGAGCATTTACGTTGGGCCTTGGACTTGCGGCGTTGTCACCACTTGCAAGCCTGCCCGAAACCGCAGCGCCGGGCATTCCCCTGCGAGCGGCATTTGCAGACAACACACCCGCACCGTCGGACAGCCTCCACAATTTCGTCATTCGCCTTCGCCCCGCGGGCTATTTTCGCACCGCGAGCGTCAACCAAGACGGCAACGTTCGCGGCAACGTCTGTCACCTGTTTAACGACGGCACGTCCAGCAAGCTCATCCTTGAGAACGTAACGACCAAGAATGACGATACAAACTGGTACGCCATCCGCACCTTGCTCAATTTCGAAGAGCATAAAAAGACGGGCTACAGCATTTGGTCAGTCGACGACGACTCGGACAAAGATGGAAAGGTCATCCACGTATGGGGCGGCGAGTATGACAACAAGCCCAGCCGCGCTTTTGCGTTCGAGCGTCAATCAAACGGAACCTACATCATCCGAGACCGCACGGTCGAGAAAGAAACCGAGAAAAAAGACATTAAGTACCTGGCAATAGAATCGAACGGCGAAGATCAGGACAACAATAAGATCTGCCATAAGAGTAAGAGCATTCCGTGGGAGCTCGAACTTATCGGTTACGACATGAAAAAGAACGATGCCACGGTTAGCAGCCTCGACTGGATCACGTACAGCAGCTACGTCGATGGGCCATGTTGGATGAAATACGTCGACGACAACAAGTTCCTCGACGAGCTGAGCATCCCGGGTACGCACGATTCGGGCACCTGCAGCGTGGACAACGACACTGAGCCCCAATCCTCGCAAGTAAAATGCCAGCAGGATTACATTCCCACGCAGTTGCTCGAAGGCATTCGCTATTTTGATATCCGGCTCGGAAAGGGCGACGACCCCGGTATCGACCACGGGATTTTCTACCTACTCAAAAAAGACGGGAACTATCTGCATCTCTCCGATGTCATCGGGTACTTCAAAACGTTTTTGAACGAAAACCCGTCAGAAGCGCTCATCATGCTCGCATCGCGCGGCAACGATGAGGCTACCGACGAAAGCATAACGACGGCCTTCGCCAAGGTTATGGCCGATAACCCCAACCTGTTCTACACGTCGAGCCACGTCCCCACGCTGGGCGAGGTGCGCGGAAAGATCGTTCTGCTGCGTCGATTTAGGCTCGCCGGCAACAGTGTAAGCGGCCACACGTGGGGCCTCGACCTTACCGAATGGGATGACAAGATCAAGGCTCACTCCGACAGCGCCACTATGTGTCTCGTCCAAGACGCGCGGGGCTTTGAAGCCGCGGGGGAAACAGGCGATAAAGAGCCCTATTGCACCAAGGTATACGCCCAGGACAAGTACAAACTCACGGGAACCGACAAGCTCAGCTGGGTCGATAATGCGCTGAAGGAAACGTCCGGGCGCACGCGCAACGAGGTAGATGTCGAGGACGATAACGGGGCCAAGGAGAAAGTCCTGGAGCGTTGCTGGTCTATCAACTACACCAGCTGCACGGGCTTGTCGCACGGAGGCAATCCTTTTACCTCGGCACGAGTAGTCAACGAGCATCTGTATAAGAGCCCGTACATCAATCCCAGCGGCATCGAGGATACAAAGTCAGATTACCTCAAGCACATTGGCATCATCGCATCCGACTTTGTTGATGCGGCGCTGGCCCGGAGCATCTATCAGCGCAATTACGATACGGAGCACAAGCAGACGGCTTCGTACTATCTCCCGTACTATCTCCCGACCCGCATGCGCATGACGTACGGCGACTCGCTGAGCGATGCCTCATTCCAGGATGGCAAGACCGTTGGCGAGGGTCATTTCCGCCTTGCCGACAGCAGCAACGCGCTCAACGCGACAGCTTCGGGCCATGCGTTTGCCATTGAATACGTGGATGTCGACGCCCTGGGCAACGAGACCGTTACGGGGCTGCAGGGCTCTGTGCCCATCGATATCGATCCGCTCGCGCTGACGCCCCATTTTGAGGGACTCGAAGGCCTTAAGGCCGGCGAAGACGTGCGCGCCAAGATTGCGGCATCACTCGAGGGCAAGCTCGAAACCGACGCCTGCACCGCCCAGCTCGAGTTTGTGCACGACGCGGACGGCGCTCCGGGCACGGCAATGGCCGAGGGCGAGGCATTTGCCGCGGGGACGTATTGGGTGCGTGCGAAAGGTCTGTTGGGCGACGCGGCGCAAAACTACACGCTCGCCAGCGATGGAGCCGCAAGCTTTACCGTAGCGGCCTCGGGCAGTGCAGGCGGCACCGGTAGCGGCACGGGTTCCAACGCAGACGGCGCCGACAAGAACGGCGGCGGCAACAAGAGCAAGGGCTCGACCGGAAAACTCGCCGACACGGGCGACGGCTCTGGCGTTGCCGCCGGGCTCGCTGCCGCCGCCGTGGCGACAACGGTCGCCGGCGCGGCGATGCTTGCCAATGACCGCGAAAACGTTGGGGACGACAGCGAATAGGCAAGCCCGCCTTTTAGACACATCGACTCAATTGGGGGGGCGCAGAATACCGTTCTGCGCCCCGATTTTTACCTTAGCCCGAACACCGTTATCGGCTACATCACCATGTTCAGCGCATTCACGAACTCCTGAGCTTGGGAGCGGCTGCTCAGACTAAAGACACAGGCAGTCAACAGCCTGTTACGTAGGAAAACGTCGCGGCCCTTGATCCTGCTGACCCCCGTAATGTCCTTAAGATAAACAATCTCGGTGTGCTTGCCACCAAAAGTGCCCTTCTTGAGCACCTCGATGCGGTTAAGGTAGATCTTGACGTCTTTAAACCTACCCGAACCTTTGTCCTGGAACAGCAGCGTGTTGTTGTCCATACGCGTCACTCCCGCGGGGTTCGCTAAAACTGCCTCTATGGTCACATTTTAACCACCGCAAGGCCCCATGCGATGATGTCAGACAGCACAGCAATTCGTGTCCGCGCGAGGCTTTAAGATAGGTATGCTCAGCTGCATCGATGCGACCGGAATATTCTAGGAGCACGCCTCGTATTATTCGCCATTAGAGGAGGTCTTACCTGGTTTACGTATGGGAATTCGAGTTCTTTGATTCGGACGGCATTGAACTTCCCGTGCCAGACTTCGGACATGAGCCGCGACACGGCGGCAAGATTATCGCTGTAGCCGTCAACCGCGAACTCGGCGACATTCCCGCCGTCACCGCAGTGGATGCCGCGCGTATGCTCGGTGTTAGCTCAGCACGGGTGTCACAACTGCTAAATGCAGGACTGCTGGATTCATGGAAGGATGGCACCAAGCACATGATGTCCAAAGCCTCCATCGAGGCACGACTCGCCGATGCACCAAGGGTGGGACGCCCCAAAGAGGCCCCCGTTGCCGTGTAAGGCGATGCCGCTGTGGGCTTTCATCACCTGACATGCATGGCAGCCAGGAACGCTCGATTCGGGACTCACTGCGCCCCGAATCGAGCTGGGCCCATTGCTGCAGGCTGATTCGCATCCCCGATCCCAAAAAGACAGAAGCGCCACTTGCTTCGTTGAGCCCCAACATCCGACCCCGGCTCCCCCTCGTATCCCCAGCGGCATTTCAACTCCAGGACATGTCGCGATCATGCCCGGTCATCCATGCAAATGGACACCACTCTAACACTGGGGTCAGATATCCCCCGCTGCGGCGTATAGGGTAAAATCTTGTCTGCCGCGGAATCCGCCTGCGGGCAACGCTCCGATCTCCGATTGGGGTGAAGCCTATGAACTTGTTTCTTGAAATCCTGCGCCTCTCGATGTACGCGACCGGCATTGCCCGGAACCTCTACGCGATCTGGCGGGAATATAAGCAGTAACGGATAGCGAAGGGAGTCATAGAAAAGGGCCGGTTGCAGCCGGCCCTAGACGATAATACCTGCGTTGCCCGCGTCTCCGAAGTTTAAGCGCTGAGGAGCGGGTTCCGCGGCACAACCTGATTTTACCCAGTGAGGCAGCTCTTTTGCAGCCGCTCCACTGTTTATTTACATCTGGCACCCTCAAACAATCAGACAGCAGCCCGCACTCCTGAGAGCCGCCCCGCACCCCCGGCCATCACGTTACGGCAACAACCGGCGCTACTCCCCTACTTCCCAAAGATCGCAGCGAACAAGCCCTTGCGTTTGGGCTTTTCCTCTCGGTAAGAACCCTCGACGGCGGCTGCCACCTGCCGCGGCTGCTCGCTGCCTCCACGGCGCACGATCTGGTATAGGAAGGGCGATTTAACGTATTTGACCTCGATGGGCGTGGCGTGCACGGTGCTTTCGCTCGACAGCACCACACTCGGATTGAGCGGTGCCACCACATGCGTCTCGCGCTTGTCGCTAAACACTACCGCCGCCGCGCGACCCGTCTGGCCGTTTACGGCAATGCGCACCTGCTCGCCATCGCGGCTGTCAGTCGCAGGACGATCGACAAAGTAGACCGGTACCATCACCAGGCCGTCCTTGTGCTTGCGGGCCTTGCGCGCCCAGGCGCGGATGCTCTTTTTATTGAGCCCCAGCACCGCCTCGGCATCGTTGCCGGCAACGTCGAGCGCCAGCTTATCAATGACCACCTGGTCCTTGGTGGACGCATCGACGGAAACGACGCGGAAGTCGCCCTCCTGCATGGCAGGATCGAACGGCCCCACCTTGCCAAAGTCCCACGGCTCCAAAATGCCCATAAGGCGAACGTCTAGGTAGTTTGCCCGCGGATACGCCCAGTCGAGCACCTCGTAGTACACCAAGGTCTCCTTGCTCAGCCCCTTGCCCGGGAAGGACGCCATCATGCGCAAATCCGCCAGCGCCATGGGGAAATAGAAGAGCATCATGTCATTTTGAATCGCGTCTTCCACGTCGTGCCCGGCAAAGGCGTCGGGGTACTGGCGCACCAGCTGCAGCGCGTTGGCACGCGCCTGCTGCGGAGTGATCTCGCAGGGAATGCCCTGCTCGGGCACATACTCCGCACCAACGCCCATGGTCAGGCGTTTGCTAAAGGTACCGGGCTTGAGCAGGTCGGCAACGCCGATCTTATTGCCGCAGGACGGGCACTCAAACACGCGCTGGGTGGACTCGCCCTCAAAGGACGCACCGCAGAAGGGGCAGGGAATGCTCACATGCGTAGCCTCTTGGAACTCCTGCGCCGTGCCACGGTCCTCCCACAGCAGATGCTCCAGAACCGACTGATTGCGCCAGTACGCATTGAAGAAATACCAGTCGGGGTCCTCCGGGCGCTCGAGCTGCGACACATGGGTGAGCTTAAGTAGCCCATCCACCACCGTCAACGGCGTATGACGAATGCCCAGGGCGCTCTTGGGCTCCCCCGCATCGGCCTGCCACGGAACGACCGTGCCGCAATAGGCGCACTCAAAGCTGCGTTTAGCCTGGTGCGAGTACATAGGACCGCCGCAGTTTTGACATTTAATGGCAAACATCTCGTCCATAGAAACGTCCTCCTTTGCACAGGGGCTATCGACATTAAGTATGTCGGGCAGGCAGACACATGCCCATACCCATGTAGCCCAAAATGGAGCACCCGGTCGGACGGGAAGGCGCAGTGAACTCGAAGGCGCGCGGGCAGTCGTCCCCTCCGCCTCGCGCCCGTTAGCGCGGGCAGACCATTGCTGCATTTTCTGAGCACCGGCGCACGGTGCGACCATGCGAGCTACACTATCCCCTTAAACATGATTGTGAGGACGATCGTTATGCTATTTGTAAATCGGCTGGTACATACGCTTGTTCCCGGCAGCGAAAGCGAGCCGGTCGATACCTCCTGCCGCACCAACGCGGGTTTTGCCGCAAGCCTCATCTGCATCGTCCTCAACATCGCCCTGTGCTTGGCCAAGGGCGTCGCGGGCCTGCTCGCCGGCTCCGTCTCGCTTATCGCCGACGCCTTCAACAACCTCTCCGACGCCTCGAGCAACATCGTGAGCCTGCTCGGGTTCCGCCTTGCCAGCCGCCCGGCCGACGTAGGCCACCCCTATGGTCACGGCCGCTACGAGTACCTCGCCGGCTTGTTTGTCGCCGTCCTCGTTTGCGCCGTCGGCATCAATCTGGCGCTCGAATCCGCCACCAAGATCATCAAGCCCTCCCCCACCGCCTACACGCTCGTTTCCCTTGCGGCACTGGCTACATCCATGCTCGTCAAGCTCTGGATGGCCGCGTTCAACCGCACGCTGGGCAACCGCATCGATTCCGAGACGCTTATCGCCACGGCGCAGGACTCCAAAAACGACGTCATCACCTCGGCCTCGGTCTTGGCGGCGGCGCTTATTTCGCAAACGACAGGCTTTGACCTCGACGGCTGGGCGGGCCTGGGCGTGGGCATCTTCATTTGCATCAGCGGCATGGGCCTGGTGCGCGACGCCATCAGCCCGCTGTTGGGACAAGCGCCCGACCCCAAGCTCGTCCAGGAAATCCGCGACAGGATTATGTCGTACCCCCAGGTCCTGGGCACACACGACCTCATGGTGCACGACTACGGCCCCGGCCGTCAGTTTGCCAGCGCACACGTGGAAATGCCCGGCGAGGGCGATGCCTTTGAGCACCACGAGATTCTGGACACCATCGAACACGACATCAAGCATCAGATGGGCATCGACATCACGCTGCACTGCGACCCCATTGCGACAACCGGCGACGACCTACGGGGCTGGGTCAAGCGCGGCGTAGCGCAGATCGACCCCGCGCTCTCCATCCACGACTTGCATGAGCACGACGGCTTTGTGTCCTTTGACCTGGTGCGTCCCGACGGCTTTGACATATCTGACGAGGAGCTGCTGGAACTCGTCACGCGCATCGTGCACGAGCGCAGGCCCGACGCCTCGTGCGTCGTCACCTTTGACTCGGGCTTCAGCTCGCCCGAGCGTCCAGCCGAGCAGCTGTAATCGACAGCAAAACGGGACGCAGGACCGCCGACCAACGCGCCTATGCGTCCGGTCACGCGATCCTGCGCCCCGTTTTTGTTTGTACCGCTAAGGTTCTAGCAGCTCGACCGCTAGTTCCCCTGCGCGCCCGAAATACCATTTTGCAGCGTATCCCAGGCGTTGGTTGCCATATCGCCCAGATTCTGTGCGGTATCGCCGAGGTTCTGAGCCGTGTCGCCCAACTGCTGCGCCTTATCTCCCAGCTCCTGCGCCTTGTCGCTCAGGTCCTCCAATGTGTTGGAGCTCGAGCTATCCGTTGTGCCCTGGTCGCCGGACGCATTACCCGACGAGCTGTCCTTGCGCGTGAGCTGAATCTCGAGGTTACCGTTGTCGTTATAGTAGGCAGATGTCACGACCCAGTTGGCATCGACAACGGGCGTTGAGCCATCATCAGTCAGGACCACGGCATTCGAAAGATCGGCGCCGCGCGACTTGAGGATCTTCTTGGCGTTGGACCAGTACTGCCCCGGGATATCGCTCAGATCGACGGCGCTAGACGAGGCGGACTCAGTTTGCTCGGCAGTGGTATCGGCCGTTGAACTCCCTCGCTTGTTGAGCATGCCCGACACGATGGCAAACACAACCGACAGCGCAAAGAAGATCGCCAGCACGATGAGGATCTTCTTGATCACGCTCGACGAACGCGACGGCTTCTTCTCCTCGTCCTCGCCATATTGCGGAATCGACTTGGGGTACTCGCGATACGGTTGGCGCGACTCGTAGCGAGGCTGCGCCGTGCGAGGCATATACGTCGTCTGCTGAGGCTGCGGAATGGGATTCTGCGGCAGGTCATCATAGGGATTCGGCGTCGAGGCGGCATAAGAATCCTGCGGCGCGTAATCAAACGGGTCCGGAGCTGCGTTGCTATAGGGGCCTTGCGAAGATGCAGCGTAAGAATCCTGCGCCGTGTCGCCATAGCCCATAACCCGGGTGGGCTCGACAGAAGGCTGCGTCGCGGCGGGGTCGGTATAACCGGGGTTGGGAACAACGCGGGTCGCATCGGCGCTATCGCCAGCCTGCGCGGAACCGTAGCCGCCCATCACGGTTGTCTTGTCCTGATCCATGCAACGATTCCTTTCCGTCGCGCGTGAGCCTCAAGTTATCCATGCATTCTACCCGCGCAAAAGCCTATGATGGACGGAGCCCGCCGGTATCTACAAGACATGCGCGGGCCTAAGGATCAAAAAGCCCCGCCGGGCCTTGTGGGCGCGGCGGGGCAAGCAAGCAGCTATGCGCAGCGAGCTTAGAACAGGCCGGTGATGTTGCCGTCGTTGTCGACGTCGATGTTCTCGGCCGCGGGGACCTTGGGCAGGCCCGGCATGGTCAGAACACTGCCAGTCAGTGCGACCACAAAGTGGGCACCGGCGGAAACCTTGAGCTCGCGCACCGTAATGCGGAAGTTCTCGGGAGCGCCCAGGGCCTTGGCGTTGTCGCTAAAGCTGTACTGCGTCTTGGCCACGCACACCGGCAGGTTGCCAAAGCCGTTCTCGCGCAGCTCGGCGAGCTGGCGCTTGGCAGCCGGCGTAAAGTCGACGCCGTCGGCGCGGTAGACCTTGGTGGCAACAGCCTCGAGGGCATCAGCGACATCAGCGCCGTCCTCATAGGCAAACTTGAGCTCGCTCGGCTGCTCAATCAGACGCATGACCTCATCGGCCAGGTCGAGCGCGCCCTCGCCGCCCTTGGCCCAGACCTCGGAAAGCTTAACGTTGACGCCGAGCTTCTGGCACTCGGACTCGATGAGCGCAAGCTCGGCCTCGGTGTCCGTCGGGAATCGGTTGATGGCGACCACGCAGGGCAGACCATAAACGTTCTGGATGTTGTCGACGTGACGCAGCAGGTTGGGCATGCCAGCCTTGAGCGCCTCGAGGTTCTCCTCGTTGAGGTCGGCCTTGGCGACGCCACCGTTGTACTTCAGCGCACGAGCGGTCGCGACGATCACGACGGCGCTGGGGCGAACGCCCGTCATGCGGCACTTGATGTCGAGGAATTTCTCGGCGCCCAAATCGGCACCGAAGCCGGCCTCGGTAATGGCGACATCGCCAAAGCGCATCGCCATACGCGTGGCCATGATAGAGTTGCAGCCGTGGGCAATGTTGGCGAAGGGACCGCCGTGGACAAACGCGGGCGTGCCCTCGAGCGTTTGCACCAGGTTGGGCTTGAGCGCGTCCTTAAGCAACGCGGCCATGGCACCCTGGGCCTTAAGGTCGCGGGCACGGACGGGCTCGCCGGCAAAGCTGTAGCCGACGACGATCTCGCCCAGGCGCTCCTTGAGGTCGCTGATGCTCGTAGACAGGCACAGGATTGCCATGACCTCGGAGGCGACGGTGATATCGAAGCCGTCCTCGCGCGGCACGCCCTGGGCCTTACCGCCAATGCCGTCGATAACGTGGCGCAGCTGACGGTCGTTCATATCGACGACGCGCTTCCAAGTGATGCGCTTAACGTCAATACCGAGCTGATTGCCCTGCTGAATATGGTTGTCGAGCATGGCGGCCAGCAGGTTATTGGCAGCACCGATAGCGTGGAAGTCGCCGGTAAAGTGCAGGTTGATATCCTCCATGGGGATGACCTGAGCCCAGCCGCCGCCGGCAGCACCGCCCTTAACGCCAAAGACGGGGCCGAGCGAAGGCTCGCGCAGGGCCACGGCACTCTTGACGCCGCGACGACGCAGGCCATCGGCCAGACCGATGGTCGTGGTGGTCTTGCCCTCGCCCGCAGGCGTTGGGTTGATAGCGGTCACGAGGACGAGCTTGGCCTGGTGATCGGTCGGCTCGTTGAGCAGTGAATAGTCAACCTTAGCCTTGTCGAAGCCGTACGGAATCAGGTGCTTTACGTCGACGCCGGCGTTCTTAGCCACCTCGGTAATGGGAAGCGGCGTGACGGAACGTGCGATTTCGATGTCAGTAGGCATGGGCGGTCCTTTCGTTACCGAATGAGAAAAAGACCAATTCAGCATAGCACGGGCGCGCAATAGTAAAACGCCCATAACCGATGAACGGCGATATGTTTACCCGATGCCCAGCGATAGCCCAACAGCCCGCCAAAACAAAGCGCCCTAAACGGTAGGTTCAATCCCCAGGTGCTCAAAGGTGCGAAGGGTTGCCTGACGGCCCTGCGGCGTACGAATCATCAACCCGCATTGCAGCAAATAGGGCTCATAGACATCCTCGAGCGTGCCCGGGTCCTCGCCCACCGCGCTGGCAAGGGTCGTAAGTCCCACGGCACGACCGGAGAACGTCTTGGCGAGCGTCTCCAAAATGCGAATATCCATCCAGTCCAGACCGAGCTCGTCGATCTCGAAGAACTCGAGTGCCTGACGGCAGATATCGAGCTCAATGGGACCGTTGCCGCGCACCTGCGCATAGTCGCGCACGCGCTTGAGCAGGCGGTTGGCAAGACGCGGCGTGCCGCGCGAACGCGAGCCGATCTCGAGTGCACTGGGATGGTCGATCGTCACGCCCAGGATAGTCGCCGAGCGCGTCACAATCTGCGCGAGCTCCTCGACCGTGTAGTAATCCAGGCGATACGAAATGCCAAAGCGGTCGCGCAACGGGCCGGTCAACATGCCTGAGCGGGTCGTTGCCGCTACCAGCGTAAACTTAGGAATATCCAGGCGAATCGAGCGCGCCGCCGGACCCTTGCCGATCACGATATCGAGCGCAAAGTCCTCCATCGCGGGGTACAGGACCTCCTCGACCGAACGGTTGAGGCGGTGGATCTCGTCGATAAACAGCACATCACCCGGCTGCAAGTTAGTAAGGATGGCCGCCAGGTCGCCCGTGCGCGCGATGGCGGGGCCACTCGTGGTCTTGATCTGAGCGCCCAGCTCGTTGGCGATAACGGTGGCCAGCGTGGTCTTGCCCAGGCCCGGAGGACCCGAGAAAATCACGTGGTCGAGCGTCTCGCCACGGTTCTGCGCCGCTTCGATCAACACGCGCAGGCTCTGCTTGATGTGCTCCTGGCCGCAGTAGTCGTCCAGGCGCTGGGGGCGCAAAGTGCGGTCGACATCGAGGTCCTCGGCCGTCAGCTCCGAGCCCACCATGCGCTCGCCGTGCGCCATGGATGCCGCCGGCGAGTTACCGGGCGTCGCCCACAGGTCCTGAGAGTCATCGGCTTCCCACATCACGCATCCATTCCGAGTCGCTTAAGCGCCGCGCCGAGCAGATCCTCGACACGCATATTCTGCCCATCATACCCGCTCAGGGCAACATCGGTCTCCTGCGGGCTAAAGCCCATGGAAAGGAGCGCCGCACGGGCATCATCGATGGCCGAGGGAGCAGCAGCGGGCACGGGCATCGCAACCTGGCCGGGAATCACGTCGACCGGCACAAAGCCCTTATCCTTGGCAAAGGTGCTCTTGAGTTCCAGGATCAGGCGCTGAGCTGTCTTTTTGCCCACACCGGGTACCTTGGCCATGCCCTTGTCGTCCTCGGCCATCACGAGCGAATACAGCTGCCCCACGGTATAGGTGGAAAGCACGGCAAGCGCCAGGCGCGGGCCAACGCCCGAAACGGACACGAGCCGGTCGAACATCGTGCGCTCATCCTTTGAGGAAAAACCGAAAAGTGTCATGGCGTCCTCGCGCACCTGCATGCGCGTGTAGAGGCGGACCTCGCCGCCGGGCGTCGGCAACGTGACCGCAGTGCTGCCCGAGATGCCGAGCTCAAAGCCAACGCCCGACACATCGACGACAGCCGAGCTCATCGTGGCCTCGACAAGCGTTCCGTGGAGCTGGGAGATCATCAGTATCCGGTTCCTCTCTGTTGATAGAACTCGCCACCGGTGAGGGCGCGGGTGCGGCTGAGGTTTACGTGGCAGATGGCGCAGGCCAGGGCATCGGCGGCATGGTCGGGATGCGGGTCGTGGTCGAGCTGTGTTAGAGTGCGTACCATGTAGGCGACCTGCCGCTTGTCTGCGGCGCCGGTGCCCACCACAGCCTGTTTGATCTGCATGGGCGTGTACTCGCCAATCTCGAGCGCGCATTCCGAAAGCGCTACGAGTGCAGCACCGCGGGCATGCGCCGTGGGGATGGCCGAACGAACGTTGGCGCCAAAGTAGATACTCTCGACAGCAGCCGCGTCGGGTCGATAACGCTCGACGACATCCTTAAGGTCACGGGCGATATGCGACAGGCGCACCGCGAGCGGACTTCCGGCACTGGTCTCGATGCAGCCATAGGCACGGCAGCGAACCTCGCCGCGCCGCTCCTCGATAATCCCCCAACCCGTATGGGCCAAACCGGGGTCGATGCCCAAGATAACCAAGCCAACCTCCCCTCGCCACAAGCACAGCGCAAGACAAGGCCCCGCGCATCATTCACGAACGTCTGTTCTAGAATAACACAACAGCGACCGCATCTAGCAAGCAAGGTTGAACCATAGGTTGAGCATAAGTCAGCGAGCGAGTCCCTGCCGTGGCAAGGTGTCGCGAAAGAGGAGCGCCGCGTACTTTTGTACGCAAGCGACGGTTTGAGCGGCAGATTGCCCGGCAGGGGCTCGCGCAGCGTCGACTCGTTACGCGGTTTGGTGAAACCGCGTAACCTTGGCCCTATCCCCAGTTTAGTTCTGCGAGAAAAAGGGGAACTGCCTCGGATCTACTGGCGGGTGCGGCATCGGGCCACCCTGGGGACTACCTTGCGAGCCGCCCTGACCGCCCATCATCTTATCGATGGCGTCCTGAACCTCGCCCTCGAACTTTTTCATTCCCTCGTGTAAACGACGCTGACCGTCCTCAGAGCGCAGCTCCTCCATCTGCTCGGGCGAAATGCCCAACAGGTCACCCAATATGCCCATCATCTCGCCACGCATGCGCTCGCTTGTATCCTCGTCGGCAAAGCGGTTCACCTCGGCGCGCGCCAGCGCATCGACCGTCATGCGTTCCTTGCCGCTCAGCCCCAGGTCGGACCACGCGAGCATGTACGGCCAGGCGCGCTCAACAAACGAACGGGCCGAGACGATCGGCGCCGTCGGCAGCATGCGGCGGGCGGCCTCGCCCTGACGCACGAGCATCAGCAGCAGCGAGCAAGCCTCGGGCTTGCCGGCGGCCATCGGGATGTCGTCGAAAGCTCGATTGCGGTCCACGTGCGCCTCGAGCGCGCCATCGACCTCACCCGGCTCAAGCCCGCCGAGCAGCTGTGCCGCGCGGTCGAGCATATCGACCGGACCGTCGAGCGTCGAGAGCGCCTGCGCCAGCACGCGCTCCATACAATCTTCCACCGCGTTGAGCGTCACGAGCTCTTGGGGCACCACGGCAGACGTGCGGTTGCGCACACGCGCCACAAACTCAAGCGTCGACAGGTACACATCGCCAAAGGGCGCAAAGTCGCCCTGGTAACCGCCGCAAAGCGCCGGCGCCGCCAGCGCATACTCGGTTTTGGACAGCGGGCTCAGCGCCATCGCACCCAGCTCGAGCGCCGTGTCCTCCAGCATGAGGCCCAGCGTGCGCGAGCGCAGACGCTCGGCATCGCCCGCCGACACGTCGCGATCGAGCACACGCGCCGCATCCGGTGCATCGCGCTCGACAGTGCGAATGTGCAGACGCTCGGCAATGGCGCGGACGGCGGCACAGCGGGCAGCCTCGGCCTCCTCCTGCGCCGGCGTAAAGATACGGTTGCGCCCCAGCACCAGGCCAATTACGTTACGCGGACCCAGAGCGTCAACGGCCAGCGCCGCCAGCAGGGATGACGGCAGGTCACCCTCGAGTGCCACCACAGCACGCGACGCACCGTGGGCCCGAGCGTTGTCGCGCACGGCGAGCACCAGCGCCTGCCACAACCACTCCTCGGAACGGAACTCGGGCAGTTCGTGATCTTCCAGGGCATCGAGCATCACGCCGCGCTGAATCTCCTGAACCAGCAGGCTCTCCTCAAAACACGGCGCCTGGGCCACCACGCGACCGCAGTCGTCGAGCACAAACGAACCGCCGGTATACACCGACTCGTCATAGGCACCGACCGGCGCCATGCAGGCAAACCACACGCTGCGCTTGGATGCGATCTTGCGGTAGGCGCCGCTGCGAACGGCGGCAATGGCGGCAGTCTCGCGGTCGGTCATGTCAAACGCGTTGAATTGGAAATACGCGATGAGGTCGACGCCGGTCGGCAACATCTCGAGCTCGCGGTCCAAGTCAAAAATCACGGCGATGCGCACGCCGTCCACGTCGAACACCGGCGGCGCCCAACGCGTGTCGTTGTTCTCGCCACGCTGCAGGGCAATGCTCGAACGCGCCGGCACCACATGACCGTCCTTGAGCATCATGTAGTCGAGCAGCGGTTGGCCCTCAAACGAAACCGCCGCGGGCACGATGCAGATCATGTCAAGCTCCTGGATACGCTCGGCGACACCAGTCAAACCGGCAAGCACGTCGTGCTCAAAGTCGGCAGCGCCCACCAGGCCACCGGGCATGGCGCCCATAAAGAGCGGAGCCGGAACGCACAGCACGCGCGCCCCGCGCTCGTGGGCCAGACGAGCCTGGTCCTCGATGCGGCCGCAAATGCCCTCAACATCCCCAAGGCGCATATCGATCTGTGCAAGCGCGAGCTTCATGGCTCAGCCCTTTCCGTCGTAAACCATCGAAATCGTAGTAAAAGCGCCGACCGCATAATGCAGCCGGCGCTTGCATGTGCATATGCTAGCTATGATACCCCGAGCGGGGGCGCGCTCCTAGAATGTCGCGGACCACAGCCCGTGCAGGTTGCAGTAGGCATAGACGGTACCGGTCTTGGAGCCGCCCGCGAAAAACGTCGCGGGTTTCATGCCGGGCTCAAGGTAATGGACCTCTAAGCGGCCCTCGGCCTCAAGGGCGATCCACTCAATGTAGTGCTCGGGCAGGCTGGGGTGCTCGACCGAGCCAACGCGGGCGCGAATCACGTGACCGTCGCGCTCGGTCTCGACAACAGGCACGTGCTTCTCATGCGCCGCGTCCTCAGTGTTTGCGGTCAGCTCCGTGCAACCGGCAGGGGTCGCAACGCCGTCGCCAAGGGCAGCGATGAGCTTACCGTCGGGGTCCTTAAAGAATTTCGCCATGATGTTCTCCTTTGCTGATGTGCCAATGTTCTTGATGGTTCTTATGCCCAAAGGCAGACAAACCATCCACGGCATTGCAAATGAACACATAACGGATCAGGCAAGCGGTCGGGCCAAAATGCGTCGACCGTCCTGCCCACTCCAGCAGTCCCACCCCGCGCGCGGCTAACGCCCGTCGCCGCCGAGCAGCGCCAGGACATCCTCGCGCGTGAACAGTGCCGACGAGATGCCGTCGCCGCCGAGCACGCTGTTGACCAGATCGCGCTTGGACTCCTGCATCTGCATAATGCGCTCCTCGATCGTGTCCTTGGCGATGAGCTTGTACACGGTCACGGTATGTTGCTGGCCAATACGGTGTGCACGGTCAGTCGCTTGGTCCTGCGCCGCCACGTTCCACCACGGGTCGTAGTGGATGACCACGTCGGCAGCCGTCAGGTTAAGGCCCACGCCGCCCGCCTTAAGCGAAATCAAAAAGACCGGAACCTCGCCCGCTTGGAACTGCGCGACCATCTTGGCGCGGCTCTCCTTAGACGAAGCGCCCGTGAGCTTAAGGAAGACGATGTCCTCCTTGGCCAAGCGCTTACCGATGATATCGAGCATACCCGTAAACTGGCTGAACAACAGGATGCGATGTCCGCCGTCGTGGGCGCCGTGCACGAGCTCCATGCACGTATCGAGTTTGGCGCTCCCCGCCTTGTAATCCTCGTAGTGTAGACGCGGGTCGCAGCAGATCTGGCGCAGCTTGGTGAGCTCGGCGAGCACCTTGAGCTTGTCTTTCTTAAACTCGGATGACTCGCGGTGCTGCACCTGTTGGGCGATACGGTCCTGGTTGGCCAGGTAGAGCTTGCGCTGCTCGCCGGTGAGCTGCGCCATGACCGTATCCTCGATCTTCTCGGGCAGGTCGGCCACCACGTCTTCCTTGACACGGCGCAGCACAAACGGCGACACGAGCGCTTGCAGGCGAGCGGCACTGTCGCCCTCGGCATGCTCGACCGGGCTTTCGAAGCGCTTTGCAAACGATTCACGCGTGCCGAGCAGGCCCGGCATTAAAAAGTCGAAGATGCTCCAGAGCTCGGATAGGCGGTTTTCGATGGGCGTGCCCGTCAGGGCAAAGCGCACGCCGGCAGGCAAGCGCTTTGCGGCGCGCGCCACCTGGGTGAGCGGGTTTTTAATGTACTGGGCCTCATCGAGCACCGCACGGGCAAAGTCCTGCTCGACGTACTCGTCGATATCGCGCCGCATAAGGTCATACGACGTCACGACCACGTTATGCTCGGCCACGCCGGCAATCTGTACGCGACGCTGCGCCTTGGCGCCCACGATGGCGCACACATCGAGCGAGGGCGCAAAGCGCTCCAGCTCGGCAGTCCAGTTGTACACGAGTGAGGCCGGGCATACCACGAGCGTGGGCTTGGTGTCCCCCGCCTCCACGCGCGCCAGGATATGCGCGATCATCTGGAGCGTTTTGCCCAGGCCCATGTCGTCGGCCAGGATGCCGCCAAGGCCCAGGTGTTCGAGCGAGCCGAGCCACTGGTAGCCGTCGACCTGATAGCCGCGCAGTGTGGCCTTGAGCGAGACCGGCACCGTAAAGTCCATCTTGCCGAGCGTGTCCAGACGCTCGACGGTACGGCGGAACGCAGCGTCGCGATCGGCCTCAAGCGCCGGCGTGCGCGCAAGCATGCTATCGACGAACAGGGTACTCGACGCGGGGAGCGACACGCCGTCGAGCAGGTCGACAGCATCGACACCCAGGTCCTCGGCAAGGCCAAACGCGGCGCGGGCGCCCTCGTCCAGGCGAATGATGTCGCCGGACGTAAGGCGCGCAAACGTCTGGTGGCGCTTGTACGAGTCCAGATAGATGGCAAGGTCGGCCGCCGAAAGACCGCTCGCGCCCAATTCAACATCGAGCAGGTTGCTCTTGACGGTCGCACGCACCGAAAGCTTGGGCGCGGGACGGACCGAAATCTGGCGCAGACGGTCGCTGAGCATAACCTCACCCAACTCGGACAGGGCAGACAGGCCCTCGGTCAGCAGGCAGAACAAGCTCTCGTCATCGCGTTCCTCAAACGCCAGACCGCCCTCGTAAAAGTCGAAATACAGGGCCGCCGTATCCATAACGCGAAACTCTGCCACCTCGTCGCGGGGCGGCACGCCCGGGCGCTGCTCTTCGAAGGGGCTGCCCGGAGCGCCCAGACTAAAGAGGTCTGCCGACCAGTCGCCGTAGGTAACCGTAATTTTGCAGGTCACGAGCCCATCGTCGACGCCGATTGCCATAGCAAAGCTCGGCTCGGGCGCCACGGTATCGAGCGCAGCGGGCGCGGTAAGGTCGGTATAGTCGCGCAAAATGGGCAGAGCCATACGACAGAACTCCCCCACCTGGTCGGCAGCGATATGGACTGGCGTGCGACAGGGCAGCAAGCGCGATAGGAACGGCGCCGCATGCTGGGCAAACGCCACATCGGTGCGGCGCGCACGGCGGGTGTCGACCAGATAAGCTACGTCGCCCGAAGCAAAGCAGTATGCATCGGCCGGCAGGCGCAGATCGTAGCTACCACCAGCCGCCGGCGCGATTTTGGCGGCAAGGAGCGGTGGGCGCTTAGCGGACGCCTCGTCCTCCCCTTGCGGAGACAGCTCAACCGCCACGTCATAGGTGCGATGCGTCGTCGTCCCCCGCGACCAGGCGGGCTCAAAAGAGATGGTCTGGCCGCGCAGCAGGTCCAGCACATATACGATGCTATGCTCGGACAGCGGCAACTGACGCTCGGCGACAAAACCGCTGCGGGCAAAGTCGTACGACGCCGAACGCGAGCTTGTGATGTCATCGAGATAGGCAACTGTCGTCAAGACAAGGCTGAGCAGCTTTGTCGACACATCTTCGAAGGCTTCGGGCGTATGGACAAACGTGAGCTTCTTGCCGTACGAGAAGGTGCCGCCGCGCACGTAGGCATCGGCCATGCCGTCGATATCCTTGACCACGTAGGACACCGAACCGCAGCGAATGCGGAACTCGAGCGCCCAGCTAAAGCGGTCGGCGAACAGCGGATTGTAGTACGGCACCAACGAGGGCTCCAACGCCGCTTTGGGGGCGTCGGGACCAACGGCACCGGCAAGCTTGCGGCGCATGCTCGCCAGCTCATCCATGCGCGCGTTCGAAAGATCGGAGAGCGCCGCCATGAGGCTGGGACTCGTGGGGACAGGTGCTGGGAAGGGAAAGTTGGGGTTGACCGTGGGCGTTGTAGGCGCGGGACGCGCGGACTGTTTGGGCTGAGCCGCAAACGTGCGGACCGGCGTGCGCAAACCTTCGACGGGCTCGGCACCGCTGGCGTCCAGGTACGCCAGCGCCGTGGCGATGGCGTGCTTGCACATGCCGGGGTAGCGATAGGCAGCGGGGCAATCGCAGTCGTAGTCGATCACCTCGTGCTCGTCCATGTCAAGCGCCACGTGCGTCTTGTACAGGTCGCCGCGCGAGCCGCGCACCGAGCCCTCAACCGTCACGTTTTTGGAGAAGCGCGAGCCGCTGTCCTCGATCGACAGAACGGCGCCGTTGAGCATGAGCGAACGCCCCTTCATATAGGTTCCGCTCAACGCCGCCTCTTTGCGAAGCGCCTGCACAAACGTCCCCTGCGCCATCACTTCCTCCAATCTCACCCGGGGTAGCTTAGATAACCGTCACGCGGCCTTGGTTGCCGACGATGGCCTTTGCCTCTGCCAGCAGCGGAATCGAGCGTGCATTGACCTTGGCCGGCACCTCAGCGCGCAGCACGCGCCCGTCGACTTGCTCAATAAAGATCTCCACGCGGTCGCCGCCCGGGTTGGTGGTGAGCACCGTGGCCAGGCGCGCCATATTGCCCTGGCTAAAGCGGCTGTTGGGCACCATGACCTCAAAGACCTTGGGCTTGTTTTTCTCCTCGCTAAGCTCCAGCGGCACAATCTCCTGCGCGATGATCTGGTCGCCGCGGTCCGAGCGCTCGAGCTTGCCCTTAATGCGCACAAACGCGTCGGACAGCTGCGCGCCGGTCTCGGGATCGACCTCGCCGTACAGATACCCCTCGGCCTCCTTGTAGGTCTTGGGGAACACCACGACCGTGGCCTCGCCTTCCATGTCCTCGAGCTGCACGATGCCCATGGGGTCGCCGTTTTTGGTCACGCGCTTGGACACGCTCGAGACCATGCCGGCCCACCACAGCGCCTTGCCCTCGGGAATCTCCTGGTTGATGGTACCGCCCGTGGGGTTTTGCACCTCATAGCCGGTGTCGATCTGCGAGAACGAGAAGTCGCGCGCTTTGCTAAGTGCATACTCAAACGGGCGCAGCGGGTGGTCCGAGACATAGATGCCCAGAACCTCTTTCTCCTGGCTCAGCTTAAGGTGGCGGTCCCACTCCTGGCCATCCGGATCGGGCACGCTCACCTCAAAGCCCGAGCCCTCAACGTCGCCAAACATATCGAAGAACGACGTCTGGCCGCTCGCGCGATCCTTCTGGCGCTTTACTGCGGCATCGATGATGTTCTCGGGGTTGTTCTTGTCCACAAAGTGCATCATCTGGCGACGCGGATACCCCGTGGAGTCGAAGGCGCCTGCCTTGATGAGCGATTCGATCACGCGGCGGTTTGCCTGGCTGGAGTCCACGCGCTCGACAAAGTCGTGCAGCGTCTTAAACGGACCGCCCGCCTCGCGCTCGGCGATAATCGCCTGCGCCACGCCGGTGCCCACGCCGCGGATGCCGGCCAGACCAAAGCGCACGCCCTCCTTGGTAGCCGTGAACTCGGTACCGGACTCGTTGACATCTGGCGAAAGCACGGGGATGCCGTCGTGACGGCATGCCGAGACGTAGTGCACGATCTTGTCGGTCTTACCCGTATAGGACGTCAGAACGGCCGCCATGTACTCGTGCGGATAGTGCGCCTTGAGCCACGCCGTCTGCATAACCAGGATGGCGTAGCCGGCGGAGTGCGACTTGTTGAAGGCGTAGGATGCGAACTCGAGAACATCGTCCCAAATCTTCTGGGCGACCTCGCGCGTGTAGTTGTTCTTGATAGCGCCGTTCATCCAGTGGTCGTAGGTGGTCTCGTCCGAGCCATCCTCCCAGTGGAGCACCGTCGACGTGAGCAGCTTAATCTTTTTCTTAGCCACGGGCTTACGGATACGCGAGTCCGATTCGCCCTTGGAGAAGCCGCACATCTCGACGGAGATGAGCATAACCTGCTCCTGGTAGACCATGGTGCCGTAGGTTTCGCCCAGGATGTCGTCCAGGCGGTCGTCGTAGGAGACGGCCGGCTCCTTGCCGTTCATACGGTTGATGTAGGACGAGACCATGCCGGCGCCCAGCGGGCCCGGGCGGTACAGAGCGATCAATGCCACGACGTGCTTGTACTCGGTGGGCTTCATGTTCTTGATCGTGGCCGTCATGCCGGCGGACTCGACCTGGAAGACGCCGGCGGTGTGGCCGGAGCCCATGAGTTTAAAGATCTCGGGATCGTCAAAGGGAATCTCTTCCTCTTTGATGTCGATGCCGAAGTTCTTTTTGATGTTTGCCTTGGCCTTGGAGATAACCGTCAGCGTACGCAGGCCCAAGAAGTCCATCTTGAGCAGGCCCATGTCGGCAACGGTATGGCCCTCGTACTGGGTAATCTCGACGCCGCCCTTGGTGTCGAGCTTGGTGGGCACGTGCTCGTTGACGGGGTCGCGGCAGATCAGAACGGCGCACGCGTGCACGCCCTCGCCACGGGTGAGACCCTCGATCGAGAGCGCCGTGTCGATGATGCGGCGGGCGTCGTCGTCCTTTTTATAGGCCTCGGCAAAATCGGGGTTAAACAGATCCTCTTTGCCGGGCTGCTTGTCGAGCACCTGCTTGAGCTTGACCTTGGGGTCGCTCGAGACCATCTTGGACAGGCGCTGACCCATGTAGACCGGGTAGTCCAAGACGCGCGCGGCGTCGTTGATGGCCTGCTTGGCCTTGATGGTCGAGTAGGTGATGACGTGGGTGACCTTCTCGGGGCCGTAGAGCTGACGAACGTGCTCCACGACCTCGAGGCGCCGCTCATCGTCGAAGTCCATATCGATATCGGGCATCTCGGTACGCTGCGGGGACAGGAACCTCTCGAACATCAGGCCGTTCTCGAGCGGGTCGAACGCGGTGATGTTCATGGCGTAGGCGACGATAGCGCCGGCGGCCGAGCCACGGCCGGGGCCGACGCCGATGCCGTTGTCCTTGGCCCATTGCACGTACTCGGCAACGATCAAAAAGTAGGCGGCAAAACCCTTGTCGCAAATGACCTTGTATTCGTACTCAAAGCGCTCTTTGATGTTGACGCCGCCGATCTCGCGCGTGGCCCAGTCGTCGCCGTAGTGCTGGCGCAGGCCCTTCTCGCACTCGCGGCGGAACTGGCTCTCGTGCGTCTCGCCGGGGTCGAGCAACGGGAAGCGCGGCAGGATGATGGAGTCCCAGTCGAGCTCCACGTAGCACTTGTCGGCGATCTCGAGCGTGTTGTCGCAGGCCTCGGGGCAATACGGGAACATTGCCCGCATCTCCTCCTCGGTCTTCATGTAAAACTCCGAGCCGGTCATGCGCATGCGGTTGGGGTCATCGACCTTGGCGTTCATGCCAATGCACATGATGACGTCCTGCACGGGCGCATCCTCGCGGCGCAGGTAGTGGAAGTCGTTGGTGGCGATGACCTTGACGCCCACCTGTTTAGCAATGTCGATGAGCGTGCGGTCCATCTGCTCGTCGGTCAGGCCGTTGTCGGTGGTGATGCCGTGTTCCTGAATCTCGATATAGAAGTCGCCGGGATCAAAGGTGTCACGGAAGGTCTCGGCCCACTTGATGGCGCCCTCCATGTCACCGCGGTCGATGTATTTGGGGATGATGCCCGCGATACAGGCGCTCGTGCAGATCATGCCCTTGGCATGGCGGCGCAGGTTGTCGAGCGTCACGCGCGGCTTGTAGTAAAAGCCCTGCACGGCGGCCTCGGAGACCGTTTGCATCAGGTTGACGTAGCCTTCCTGGTCTTTGGCCAGGAGGATCATATGGTAGAGCTCGGGCTTGTGGTCGCGGGCAAGGGTCTCGTCCGGCGTAAAGTAGACCTCGCAGCCAAAGATGGGCTTGATGACCAGGGGCGGCTTGAGCTCGTCGATGTTGCCCTTCTCGTCCCACATGGCCATGTCCTTCACATACTGGGCATGCTCGCGCGGGTTTTCCTCGGGATCGGGCTCCACCAACTCGTCGCGGCGGTCCTTTTCCAGGAAGGCCTTGTCGTGGCTCCAGGTTTTGTACTCGGGTGTGTTGTGGTTGACGGCATCGCAGGCCAGCGCCAGGTCGGGCACGCCATACATGTAGCCGTGGTCGGTAATGGCCACGGCAGGCATGCCCAGCTCAACGGCACGGTTGACCATATCCTGGATACGGGTTGCGCCGTCGAGCATGGAAAAGACAGTGTGATTGTGCAGATGGACGAATGCCATGTGATGAGCTCCGATGCGGGTTCGTGTTCTGACTGAACGATTTTACCCCACGGCATGGACAGCACCCGAACCTAGCCAAACCCACACGGCTCCTCTTGCAGTTGCGGTGAAATGCGGACTGTTTGGCGGCTTTTTTGGCCAAAACAGTCCGTATTCCACCGCAAGTTATCTGAGGGCTAGAGGTTGTAGGTGACCACTTGAGGTTCGGCGGGTTCGACGAAGATGGTTGGATCCGGCTGCTCCACGCGGACGAACTTGACGGTCACGGCCTCAAAGCCCGCCTTGTGCAACACGTCGGCGTAAACGCGCGCCTGCAGGGCGTGCTTCTCGAGCAGCTGGTCCGGCGTCTCGTCCGGCGTGCCGCCCGTCTTGTAATCAATGACCAGGGCGCGCGACGGATCGGCCGGGTCGGTGGCCAGTGCATCGATGGCGCCCTCGGCATAGGCACCGTAGCGAGCGATGTCCTCGTCCTCGCAGCCCAGCGAAAAGAACGGCACCTCGGCGCGAACGCACGGCCACGCGAGCAGGTCGGCACGAACAGCCGACTTGAGCCAGCGGTCCAGGGCAACGTCGAAGCGTTCGCGCTGCTCCGGCGTCAGGCGCCACAAGCGTGCCAGCGCATCGGCACGCGCGGCGGGCAACGCGTCGGCACCCATCTCGATGAGCCACTGGCAGGCGGCGTGGAAGGCCGAGCCCAGCGCCATGGGATTGCCGGCGGGCTCGACAGCGGCCACGTCTGCATCGGTTATTTCCGAGCCATCCGACTCTGCATCATCGCCGGACTCGTCCATGGGAACACGAGCCTCGGCGGCACGGTCTTCCGTCTCGGCATGGAGCGCCGCGGCGATTGACGAGTAGCTATACGAGTCACGCGCCGGGAACGGACAGGTGCCCATGCGCACGCCCACTGCCTGGGGATACACAAGCTCAAACGAATCGGGCTTGGGGTCGGCAGGACCGGGGACGATTGTGCTGGCCGAATCGTCGGCAGCATCTGCATCGGCATCGCCACGAACAAGCCTGCCCTCGGCATCCAGCGAAGCGTTGGCCTCAAACGCCTGCTCGCCAAAGGTAAAGCCCGCGAGCGAAATAAGCTCGTAGTCGCCCGGCTGGGAGTTGTCGAACACCAGGCGGTCGGCATCGAGCTGCGGCATGTCCAGAGCGTCGGTCGGCAAAATACGGCGGAGCACGTCGTAGGTCAGATCGGTCTCGACGTCGAAGGTCGGCGCCGTCACCTTGCCACGGCTCACGCCAGCATCCATCGCCAAGATCACCAGCTCGCGCGCACGCGTCATGGCAACGTAGAGCAAGCGGGCCCGCTCCTCGAGCGAAAGCCGCAGGTCGTCGTTGCGCAGGCGGGCAAATGCCTCGGCGGGAGAGCCCGTCGCACAGACGTCCTCCATGAGCTCCGGCGGCAGCCACAGCGACGTGCCCTTGCCCTTAAACGCATGCTCAAACTGCTTTTTGACGTCATCGCCCTTCACGAAGGCCCCATCGGCAAGCTTAACGCCATCAAAACGAGCCGGCAGCGCCACGACTTGCGCTCCGCCCTCGACGCGACCCATCTGTGCCGCACCCGAGGACTTACGCACGCCAAAGCACTCGGCGACCGCCACGACCGGATATTCCAGACCCTTGGAGGCATGCACCGTCATGATGCGTACCGCGCCGTCACCCTCCTCGTTGAGCGCGCCCGGGGCCTCCTTGCCCGCCAAGAAGCGGTCGAAGGCCAGCGCGATGGAACGCAGCGAGTTGCCGAACTCGGCCTCAGCCTCAGCCACGGCGTCGAGCGCCTTGAGCACGTTGGCGGCAATGGCCTTGCCCTCGGGACCGCGCTGTGCCAGACGCACAAACCAGCCGGAGGCGTTGACCACGTCGCGCGCGATGGCGGCGAACGAATCGCGGCCCACGCGACGAAGCGCATACCGCAGCACCTCGCGGGCGCGCGTCACGAGCGGCAGATCTTGCAGACCCGGCACGTCGAAATCACTCATGATGCCCGCGTCGATATTCCGGCGCGAGGTCTCCCCCGTCTCGCTATCGAGCTTGGTCGCCAGCGCCAGGAACTCCTGGGCGCCGAGCGCAAACATCGGCGAGGCGAGCAGCGGCATAAGGCCCTGCGCCGTATCGGCCGGATTGGCGAGCGCGCAGACCAGGGCACGCACCGTCTGCACCTCGGCAGCCTGGGCAAAGACCGAGCCGCCCGCGATGACGCAGTCGAGCCCCTGATCGCGGAAAGCCTGCGCGTAGACATCTGCGTTGGTCATGCGGCCCAGCAGCAGCACCATGCCGCCCTGGGGCTGGCCGGCATCGGCAAGTGCGCGGAAGCGTTCGGCGATCGCACGGGCCTTGGCCTGCGTGCGCTCCTGCGTACTGCCGCCGGCAACAAAGAGGGCCTGGCGACGCGAGGCATCTGCCACCAGCGTGTCCTTGCGGCCGTCGCTCGCCTCAAGGTCCAAAAAGCCCTGCATCAGGCCGCCGTCATCGCCGTCGAAGACGCGTGCCACGTAACGCAGTACCTCGTCATGGCTGCGGAAGTTGCGCACGAGTTTGACGAGCTCACCGGCGGGAACATCGGCAGCAGTGCCAGCGACGTCCGCTGCCTCGGCCGTCCCCGAGGCGCCCACCTTGCGCTCCTGACGACGGAACACCTCGACCTCGGCGCCACGGAAGCGATAGATGGACTGCTGCGCATCGCCCACGGTGCACAGCGCGCGCTCCCCCGCACCCGTCAGGTAGCGTATCAGATCGACCTGCATCTGGTCGGTATCCTGAAACTCATCGATCATGACCATCTTAAAGCGGCCCTCGTACGCAGCACGGATGGCCGGGTAATCGCGCAGGGCCTCGTAGGCCATACGCAGCAGGTCGTTATTATCGAGGGCGGACTGGGCAGCCTTCAGCGCGCGATACTCGGCCTCCACGGAACGGGCCAGGCCCACCAGCGCATCGAGCGCCGGGGCACCGCAGGCAAGCACGATATTGATAAACGCATCGGCGGCCTCGGCCTTGAGCAGCTCGACCTGCTCCTTAGGGAATGCCTTGCTCGCGCGCGGCGTGGTGCATGACATCATGAGTCGCGCCGCATCGACCATGGTCTTGCCGCTCGCCTCGAACGCGTCGATGGCATCGAGCGCCGTCTGCGCCTTCTCGGTCGCGGCCTTGCTTGCGCCCAGCGCCGCGCGATAGGCATCGGCGAGTGCCGAGGTATCGGCCTGGCCGCGCGCCATGCGCACGTCGTCCATACCGCCCGGCAACTGGCTCGACAGCTCCAGCAGGTCGCGCACCAGACCCCTGATGGTCGTACCGCCGCCAAAGGAACCGCCCTCGCCCGCCATGGGATACCAGGCATAGAGGGCCTTGAGCGATGCCGCGAGCTCGGGGGCGGCATCGGGTGCCGTCGCGCGACCCAGCACATGCTCAACAGCCTGGTCCATGAGCTCGTCGGTATCGGTGAGCACCGTGAACTCGGGGTCGATGCCCAGCTCCAGCGCGTGCGCGCGCAGGATACGCGAGCACATGCCGTGAATGGTCGAAATCCACGCGTCGTCGACGGTCAGTGCTTCCTCGTCCATGCCCTCGTCGATAAGCGCACGGCGCACGCGGTCGCGAATCTCGGCCGCGGCATCTTTGGTAAAGGTAATGGCGAGCACCTGGTCCAGATGCTCAACGAACGGACCGGATTCGGGCGAGAGCGCATAGACGATGCGGCGCGTGAGGGTAAAGGTCTTACCCGAACCGGCACCCGCCGAGACAAACAGCGGGCGGTCGAGCGTTTTGACAATCTGCAGCTGTTGCGGCATCAAAGTCGAAAGATCCATGGTCTACACGTCCCTCCTTACAAACGTTCCTTCGTGGTTATACGAGCAGCGCGCATGCGCGGCCTGAGCCGACGCCGGGTCGACGGCGGCAACGTTGCCCGCCTCGAGCTCGCGCAGGCGCTCGGCGATGCCGGCCTCCACGCGATCGAGCAGGGCATCGAAGTCCATGCTGCCGCCCTCGCCCGGGAAGCCCTTCTTGAGGCCCGGGATGCGACCGTCACCGCGCTCTTCCTCGAGCAACTCGGCGCTCGCCGCACCGCGCAGCGCGGGCTTGCCGCCCTTGGTCGAAAAATAGAGCGCTGCACGGGTATCCAAGCCCAGTGCCCGACGCATGGCCTGCGCGTAGATGAGCGTTTGGGTATGGGGCGGCAGCCAGCGCGGGTCGTCGATGGGGGCCTCGCCCGTCTCCTCGTCACGCACCGTGGGGTCGGCAAGCTTAAACTCCTCGACACCCGAACGATGCTTGTAGTCGATTACCACGGCGCGATTCTCGGCATCCACATCTACGCGGTCGATGCGCCCGCCGAGCGGCCAACCGGCATACTCGACCTGGAGCTCGTTGAACGCAAACTCCAGGTAGCGCGGGGCAAAGGGGGCAAGTGCCTCGGACTCGTAGGCAAGCACGCCCTCCAGCTGCGGCAAGATCTCGGCCACCTGGCGCTCCTCCACCGCAGAGAGCGGCACCAGCGGGCCCTCCGTGCCGCGCTTGCCGGCGTGCTCGGCCAACGTCTCGTCAAAGACCTCGTGCAGCAGCTCCTGTGCACGCGGCAGATTCTCGGGCGTCACGCGCTCCATGCCTTCTTGGGGCAGACGGGCATGCAGATGCTCCAGCACGTCGTGGACAAAGTTGCCCTTCTCCATGTTGCCAAAGCCAGCGTCGATCGACTGGGGCTTGACGCGATACGAGACGAACCAGCATAGCGGACAGGTCGAATAGGCCTCGATCTGCGAGGCAGACGTCAAGCGCGGCACCAGCGGCGCATCCTCGCCCTCGCCATCGCGACGGCGCAGGACCAAATACGGCACGGCCTCGGCACTCAGATGCTGAGGGGCTTCACAGGTCACGCGCTCGCGCTTGAGGCCTTCACCTGCCGCGGGATCAAAGTCGGCGATGATATCGCCCTCGCCCACGCACGTGGGCTTGGCAGCGCCAGCGGCCTCGGCATGTGCCCGCAGCTCGGTCCATACGGCTGCCGGGTAGCACTCGCGCGCCTGGCGATCGTGCGTCACGCGGGCGAGCGCGACCGGACCGCTCGCCGCCTGCATCGCACGGCCAAAGCGCACGCGCAGCAGGGCGGCGGGCTCCAAAGACACGCCGTCGCGGCGCAGCTCGGCCGTCAATGTGGCAAGCGGGCCCTCTTCGTGCGAAAGCGGATAGCTGTCCAGGTCGACATCGGCAAACAGCACGGCATCGTAGCCGCCAGGACGCAAAACCGACGCATCGGCAAGCGACACGAAGCGCACTTGTGCCCGTGGCGTGCGATCGACCTCGTAGGTCGCGTAATCGTAAGCGGTGCTGCGCTTGTCCACCTTGGTTCGAACGCCGTCGAGAACCGGCACGGTCGCGGCCTGCGACACGTCGAGTGCGCGAGCATCGTTCATAAGGATGTCGATGGCATGGCGCAGCAAAGCCGTCTCTGCCTGGCGACGGGCCTGGCCGTCAAGGCCGCCTAGAGCGCGATCGGGCAGCGCCTCGGCAACGGCGAGCATGGCCTTGAGCGCCGTCACGGGTTTGTCGCGCCACAGCGCCTGGAACACGTCCGAGACCACACACGGCACGTTCTTAAACCAGTTTTCGTCGCTCGCCGCCTTGCGCGCGCCCCTCACCTGACCCTGGACGCTCTGCAGCAGGCTCTTAACGCCCGCAGTGGTCTTGTTGCGCGACAGGCGTATGTTCTTGTCGAAGCCGCGGGCGCTCGCGGCGTCGGCACCCGAAAGCGGACTGTAGATCCAGTCGGTAAGCTCCGGCGCGGGCCACCACTCGGTCTTTGACGCCATGCCCTCATCGGCGGCCTTCATGCGCTCGATCAGGCCGGCAAGCGCCGCAAACTGCCTGCCCGCAATGGATTGAGAAAACGCCGTGAACTCAGTTGTCTCGGCAGCGATATGACGAGCCGCCAGACGAGAGGCGAGCTCAACGAACAGCTGGGGTGCCCGGGCAGAAACAACGAGCACGCGCACAGGGTCGGCAGGCGTCGCGACGCCGTCGACCTCGGAACCCCGGCACGTTTTTACCAGATCATCAATTGCGTCCGCATAAGCATGAGCACGGGCATGGGGGCCAGCGACCTCAATAAAGGCAGGCTGAGCGGCGGTCCCGCAAGCGGCATCAGACGCGCCGACACCCTCCCCTAGCGGCGCGATCTCAAACAACACATCGCGGGCATCAAATGCCGCGGCAAGCTCCTCGCGCATCGCCGCCTGCTCGCGGGCAAGCAGCACGACGACCTCTCCCCCATTGTTCGCCACGGCAGACAGCAGCTCGAGCAGACCGTGCGTAAACGACGTGATACCGCGCACGCATACGGCGCGAGTGCACGCCGGCAGGCTATCGGCCAGGACACTGGTCATAATGTCAGCTGCCTCGCAGGGCTCAACCATATCTCGACGGTCCAAACCGCCCGCGTAGGCGCGCAAAAGCTCGAACACACGAGCCTCGGCATCGCTTTTTGGCTCAGGCTGGCAATTGTTGCCACCGCATCGCTCGGCACCCGTCCCCGCAACGCCCGGCAACACGTCGCGGGCCATGCGCGCGAGCATGCGCACTGTGCCCTGGCTGCGCGAAAGCGGCTGCAGAGCGGCGTCGTCGCGGCGGTCGATCATGTCCGAGAACAGCATCTGACGTTGCAGGTTGTCGACGAAACCGCGCCCGTCGCCCAAAAGCTCCCAAAGCGAGCGAAGCCACGATGCGGGTGTCTTGTAGTCGATACCCAGCGAAATGCCGGCTTCCGCCGCATCATGACGGCACAGATCGAGCTCGGCAAACGTTGGTGCCAGCAACACGGCACGCCCGTGACGGGCAATAAGGTCGGCAAGCAGCGCCGACTCGGCATCGCTCAAATCCGTGCCGGCATTGGTGGTATAGATTCGAACAGGCATGGTCCTCCGCTCAAACCGTTCGCAATAATCAATGCATCCATCCTACCCGCCCAAGCGGACACATTGCCACCGCAGTTCCATCTTTTGGTACAAAGCAACCTGAACCCAACGCACCAGCCGATTGCAGGCATATAAAAACCGCCCCCGGAGGGACGGTTCTTCGTAATTCAATGTTGTCGCTGGCCTACTCGCCATCCTCCAACTTAATGAGGATCTTGCGGTAGCCACCGTACTCGCCGTTCAGCGCCTTTGAAACGCGGCTCACCGTGGTGGACGAAGCGCCGGTACGGGCCTGAACCTCAACATAAGGCTCGCCCTCGTCCAAATAGCGCGCAACCTGCAAACGCTGAGAAAGGTCGCAAATCTCGCGCGGCGTGCAGATATCGGTCAAAAACGCTTGGACATCCTTCTCGTCGTCCAAAAGGCTAAATGCGTGGACCAGCTGCTTGACATCAGGCTTGTCAAACATGTTCTCGATATTCATCGATCACCGCCAAACCCGCCAAAAGGCATCGAAGTTGATACTGACATCGGGCATCGTTCGCCCGTTCTATGCAATAGGGCAACGCCTGTGGCTTTTGCCCGTAGCAGTGTAGCACACCACCAAACTAAAGCGACAAGACTCTCTGCCAGCGGCGCGTTTTTCAGGACGAACGCCGTTTAGAAACCATATGCGCACGTAAGCTCCACGAATATTTGAGACAATGGGCGCCCAAACACCGCGGCGCGCCCGCGCAACCATCCAGGTCGCCGCCGTAAGCCGCTTCACACGACGCCAGCAACCCCGGCGCAAGAAAGGATTCACGCCATGCGCTTTATGCTTAACTGGCTCTTCACCTCGATCGCCATCGCGATCGCCACGTTCCTCGTCCCCGGTATCCAACCCTTCGGCTTTGCCGAGACCTGGGTCTGCTTTGCCTTTGTGGGACTGTTCCTGAACATTGTCGATTCGTTCGTCAAACCGTTCCTCACGGTCATCTCGCTGCCGCTCACGATCATTACGCTGGGCATTTTCCAGCTTGTCGTCAACAGCTTTATGCTTGAGCTCGCGAGTTACCTGTCGGTCAACCTGCTGGGCGTCGGCATCTCCATCGCCAGCTTTGGATCGGCCTTTATGGGCAGCATCCTGGTGTCCATCACGCGCAGCATCCTCGACAGCATCGCCGAGGACTAAAACGGCCATTCCGGCCGTGTCCGTCTCAACAGCCCAAAACGAAGGCCGCCCATCGCAAAAATGAGCGGCCTTCTTATTTTACAAGTCTCAAAGGGCGAGAGAATCTACAATTTTCACCCCGTCCCCAAATGCAGGTGTGGGTTAGATGACGTAGTCGTAGCCATGGTTGGGAGCGACAAGTTGATCGAGCGTCACACCGTCGAGGTAGTCGTTGATGAGCTTGTCCAGGTTCTTCCACACGTCGAGCGTGGGGCACTCATCCGAACGCGAGCAGCCTTTGCAGTCGCCATCCAGGCAGGCGACCGGCGCCAGACTGCCCTCGGTCAGGCGCAAGATCTCGCCCACCGTGTACTGCTCGGGCGGGCGCGTGAGCACATAGCCGCCGCCCTTGCCGCGCATGCCCGAGAGCATGTTGGCGCGCACGAGCGTAGCCAAGATGTTCTCGAGATATTTCTCGGAAATCCCCTGTCGCGCCGCGATCTCTTTGAGCGGGATGCGACCGGCCGCCTGGTGCTCGGCCAGGTCGACCATAACGCGCAGGGCATATCTGCCCTTAGTAGAAACCAACATGTATAGTGCTGCCTTTCGGTCATTTAGTCCGTAGAAATTCTAGCCGAAAAATTGGTTTTGAAAATACCCGTTCCGGTCAAGATGGTTAATCAACTTGCAATAATCTCCTATTTCCTATTGCATTACTAGGCTTTACTGTCTACTATGCTTGCCAACAGCAAAACGAACAACCCATAAGGTTTATGGGTTTTGCTGCTACACACACCGTAAAACCACACGGTATCCAGTCATTTGAACACTTTGGAGGTTCACCATGAGCAATGTTTACACGTCCATCGATCAGCTTATCGGCCACACTCCGCTTCTGGAGCTCACTCACTTTGAGGCCGATGAGGACCTCAAGGCCCGCGTGCTCGTCAAGCTGGAATACTTCAACCCCGCCGGGTCCGTCAAAGACCGCGTCGCCAAGAACATGATCGACGAGGCCGAGAAGGCCGGCAAGCTCGTGCGCGGTGGCGACTACACCATCATCGAGCCCACGAGCGGCAACACCGGCGTCGGCATCGCCTCGGTGGCGGCTGCCCGCGGCTACAAGGTGATCATCACCATGCCCGAGACCATGTCCGTCGAGCGCCGTAAGCTTATGCAGGCATACGGCGCACAGCTCGTGCTCACCGACGGCTCCAAGGGCATGAAGGGCGCCATCGCCAAGGCCGAGGAGCTGCAGAAGGAGACCCCCAACAGCATTATCGCCGGCCAGTTTGTGAACCCCGCCAACCCCGCCATCCACAAGGCCACGACCGGCCCCGAGATCTGGGATGACACCGACGGCAAGGTCGACATCTTCGTCGCCGGCGTCGGCACCGGTGGTACCGTGACCGGCGTGGGCGAGTTCCTCAAGGAGCAGAACCCCGAGATTCAGGTTGTCGCCGTCGAGCCCGCCACTTCCCCGGTGCTCTCTAAGGGTCAGGCCGGCCCGCACAAGATCCAGGGTATCGGCGCCGGTTTTGTGCCCGACGTCCTCGACACCCAGGTCTATGACGAGATCATCCCCGTCGAGAACGACGACGCCTTTGCCACCGGCCGCGCCGTGGGCCACAAGGAGGGCGTGCTCGTGGGCATTTCGTCCGGCGCCGCCGTGTGGGCCGCACTGCAGCTGGCCAAGCGCCCCGAGAACGAGGGTAAGACCATCGTGGCGCTGCTCGCCGACACCGGCGAGCGCTACCTGTCCACGGCGCTCTTCCAGGACTAGAGCTTCTCGTTCTTAGAACGAGTCCAAGGCACGCCGGTCTCCCCTCTCTTCTGGCAGCCTGGGCTTATCCCAACAGGGTGTCCCACGAGACCTCCGAACTTGCTACAATGTCTGCGGCGCGGAACCAGCCTCCCGCGCCGCTTTTCTTTTTTGGCCACATGCCACCAAGGAGAACCTCCCCATGCACAACAAGCGCGTGCTCGTCGCCATGAGCGGCGGCGTCGATTCCAGCGTGACCGCGTATCTGCTCAAAAGTCAGGGTTACGAATGTGTCGGTGCCACCATGCGCCTCACCTGCCCCGCACCCGATCCCGCAACAGGCATGAGTAAGGTCGACCGCGATATCGCCGATGCAAAGGCCGTCGCCGAGCGCCTGGGGATACCCCATCACGTGCTCGACCTGCAGCAGACCTTCGACCGCAACGTTATCGAGCGCTTCGTGACTGCCTACCAGGAAGGACTGACGCCCAACCCGTGCATCATCTGCAACCGCCATATTAAGTTTGGCGCGTTGCTCGATGCAGCGCTCGATATGGGCTGCGACTACATCGCCACAGGTCACTACGCCAAAACGAGCCAGGCGTCCGACGGCACCTGGCAGCTGTACCGTGGCGAGGACCCCAAGAAGGACCAAAGCTACTTTTTGTATTCGCTTACGCAGGAGCGCCTGGCACGCACAATCTTTCCGCTGGCAGGCCTGGACAAGGAGCACGACGTGCGCCGCATTGCCGCCGAGCAGGGCTTCATCAACGCCAAGAAGGCCGAAAGCGAGGATATCTGCTTTATTCCAGACGGTGACTACGCGGGCTATATCGAGCGCCGCTGCGGACATCCCGCTGCACCGGGCGACATCGTATGGCGCGACGGCAGCGTGGTAGGGCGCCACAACGGCGCGCTGCGCTATACCATCGGCCAGCGCAAGGGCTTGGGCGTAGCGATGGCGCATCCCGTATACGTGACAGGCGTCGACGCCGTCAACAACACCGTGCATCTGGGCGAGGCCGAGGACCTAACCGCCGCTGCCCTCACGGCCGATGAGTGGATCTGGAGCGCGCCGGACACGCGCATGGAGGCCGAGCTGGATGCCGGCGGCATTCGCGTGGGCGCCAAGTACCGCTACCGTCAGAAAGACCAGGCAGCGACCCTTACGCGCGGCGAAGACGGGCAAATGCTGCTGACTTTTGACGAGCCGCAGCGAGCCATCACCCCCGGCCAAGCCGTTGTAGTCTACCGCGGCGACATCGTCCTCGGCGGCGGCACGGTAACCGGCGCACTTAAATAGCCGCGGGTTTATCGCTGCACGTGTCGAAGTACCTCAACGGCGGCACTAACCTCGATTACGCGACGCTCGAGGCCACGGCAAATGGCCTCGAGTCGACCCTCCGCCGTCGCCCATTCGCTCTGCGAAAGAATCTCGATCGCCTCATCAACAAATCCGTCGAGTCGCGATGCGTCGAACCAACCGAGTGAGTCCGCAAGCGCCAGCTGGACGGAAGGGTCGGGCCCAAACGGCTTAGCGGAAAACCCAAACTCCCCAGCTGCGAGCACGGCAGTTGGCACGTTGTACCACAGGCAGTTGCCGCTATCGAACGGCGGAGCAGGTTTTATCTCCAGGGTGTCGACATTGCGGATGATGCCGAAGTTTCGCCAATGGCGGTCGCTGTTGGCCAAAAGGGCATCGCAAACGATCATCTGCGACATAGACCTTCTCACGGCAGCCTCGTCTGCTCCATGCTTACCAAGGAAGCGGCAGTACCGGTCGTACGTCGAGTTTCCTCGCTGGCCGCCAAGGGCGTTCTTAACGTAAACAGCCGGAACATATTCCTCGCGGCCGTCAAGAAAGTCGTCGCACAGACACACAGGGCCATCGAACATCCGCTCAACCGTATAAGGAACAAACTCGCCCTCCGGCAGCAAGCGACGATGTAGAGCCGTTGCAACCGCCTCGTTAAAGGGACGCTGATCGTCCATCCCGCACCCTTTAGCCAAAACGCGAATGCCGTTTCGGATCATCCACGATTTAGGGAGCTCGCCCTCGGATGTGTTGTCGGGATTTTTAAGACCGATACCCTCCAGCCAACCCGAACGCTCCTCGGGCGCCGATCGCTCAAAATCATTCTCGAAGTAATTGAGGTTTCGCCATTCGAGCCCGTCGCATTCTGCCGGCCGCAGCCAATAGCAATCCGAAAGCGAGAGGCCCAGGCACTGAACCGGCACCTCAACGCCGTTGACAATCCCCAGCTCGCGGTAGCGCGAGATAAGCCCAGGGCGAACATCGGGCACCGACCGATGCCCCCACCACGCGTTGAGCTCCCGCTTATTCACCGTTGGAGAAGAACTCGAGCATGTGCCAAACGGCATTCGTTGCGCATCGAGGACCTCGGCGATTTCGAAGGGAAACTCGCGCGTCGGATCAAATGAGACATGCGCGACCTCATGGTCGGCCGACATCAGCGTAAACTTGCGTCCCACATCGGCCGCAGGACGACGTCCTCGCTTACGGACCTTTTGATAGGCGATCGCAGAATTGTACTCGACCATCTTCCGGCCGCCCACAATATCGCACACAAGCGTCCCCGATGCGGCAAGTTGCGATATACGGGCTTTCGTAACGCCCAACAGGCGGGCGGCATCACCCATAGACAAGTACTCAAATGTATCCATACGCCGCATCACCTCGTTAAGTATTCCAAACGTAAAGTTAATTAGTTACATACAGCATAATACTAAACAGACTGAAGCGAAAAAAGGCCCGAGCAATCGGGCCTTAGAGCAATTGGTCAGCCGAGTCGCAAGCTGCTCCCCTAGCGTTGTACGTAGGCTCGGACCAGCTCATAGGTGTTGCGCACGCCGTCCATGTGGCTGCGCTCGTAGTTGTGGCTCGCGTACACACCGGGGCCGATCAGGCCGTGGCGGATGTCGTAGCCGGCAGAGAGCGTGGCCTCAACGTCCGAGCCGTAGTGCGGGTACACGTCGATGGCGTAGTCAAGTTCAAGCTCGCGCGCGATATTGGACAGCGTGGTCACCAGGTCGTAGTTGTACGGACCGCCCGAATCCTTGGCACAAATCGAAACCATGCGCTCGGTGCAGCCCAGATCATCGCCCACGCAGCCCATGTCAACGCTGATCATCTCGCGCGTGTCGGCCGGCACGAAGGCGCCGCCGTGGCCGACCTCCTCGTACACGGTAAAGAGCAGCGACACCTTGCGCGAAAGCGACACCTCGCCGTCAGCAACGGAACGGGCCAAACCCAGCAGAATCGACGCCGACAGCTTGTCATCTAGGAAGCGACTCTTAATGTAGCCGCTCTCCGTCACCGTGGTACGCGGATCCATAGCAATGATGTCGCCGGTCTGAATACCCAGCTCGAGCACATCATCCTTGCTGTCGACATTCTCATCGAGCAGGATTTCCATGTTCTTCTCGATGGTCTTGACCGGCTCGTCGGCCACGTGCGCCGAAGGCTCGATATTGAGGACCACACCCGTGTACACATTGCCGTCACGCGTGTAGACGGTGCAGTTCTCGCCATCGGCCGTAGACCACTGGTGCCCACCAAGCGTCGTGGGGCGCAGGCGACCATTGTCCTTAATGGAACGCACCATG
Organism: uncultured Collinsella sp.; assembly: GCA_902494345.1. Taxonomy (GTDB): domain Bacteria; phylum Actinomycetota; class Coriobacteriia; order Coriobacteriales; family Coriobacteriaceae; genus Collinsella. The sequence goes on along the minus strand of CABUSV010000001.1, from coordinate 69,742 downwards.
GCGCCCAGGGTATCGACATGGCTCGCCAGTACGAGCGGCTCACCCTCGCCACCAAGCTCAACGAGCACGTTACCCTTATTGGAACGCTCAGGCCCAAACCCCATATCGCGCAGGGTCTCCATCAGATAATCAGTCGCCGCACGGGTATAGCCCGTAGGCGAAGCAATCGAGGTAAGCGTCTTCAACTGGCCAGTAATATAGGAGAGCGTCTCCTCTAGAGAAGCATCAATATTAGAAGTCATATGCATCCTTCCAAGTAAAACTAAGACCGAGTCCCGATTTTAACCGTTCTGCACGTGCAATGCCCCAGGAGCCGAGCCGCCTCCAGACGTCCCCGCACCGGTTTTGTGCACGTGCACGGTTTACAATCTCAATCTTGCATAAATCCTATCGGTATTTGCATAGAAATGAGGTATCTTTTTGCTTCGTCTCAGGGTGCCCCACCTTGGACCGTGCAAAAAACGGAGTATTCAGCACCGTGGGCCCCAACGGCCCCATCACGAACGACAAAACGACGCGGTTGCAGCAGTGTTGCAGGTCGTCGCAAAGCAGAAACTCAGTAACAACCCCCTCCACTCATCGATAGCCCGCCCACAATGGCTGTCGATGGGCGCCTGCGGGTCACTACCGCCCATTCACAACGTTATGCATTTTTAAGAGCTTGTTGAATACTCCCAAAAATGCACGCAGGGAAGTGCACCACCTATCCGCAGCGGACAGTAAGCCTTGGTTTTGTCCGTCTCAGGGCATCGACGCAGCACAAAAAGCCCCGCCGTGCGTAGCACGGCGGGGCCAGCGGCAAGTCAAAAGACCATACACCTACGGACGAAGGGCCACCAAACTGAGTTAGGCAGCCGGGCAGATCTTCTTGAAGAGCTCGATGACGTCGTCGAGCGTTGCCTCGCGCGGGTTGCCCGGGAAGCAGGCGTCGGCCATGGCGTCCTTGGCCAGAACCTCGATCTCGTCAGCCTTCATGGCCTCGCAGACGTGCGGGATGTTCACGTCGGCGGAAAGCTGCTTGACGGCGGCGATAGCGGCGTCGGCAGCCTCGTCGGTGCTCATACCCGTGGTGTCAACACCCATGGCAACGGCAACCTTGGCCAGGCGCTCAGCGCAAACCGGCTTGTTGAACTCCATGGCAATCGGCAGCAGCATGGCGCAAGCGACGCCGTGCGGGGTGTCGTAGTGAGCGGACAGGGTGTGAGCCATGGCGTGGTCGATGCCCAGGCCAACGTTGGAGAAGCCCATGCCGGCGACATACTGGCCAAGGGCCATGCCCTCGCGGCCGGAGCCGGGCTGGCCGGACTTGGCCTCGGCGACGGAGTCACGCAGGTTCTCGCTGATCAGCTTAATAGCCTCAAAGTGGAACATGTCGGAGAGCTCCCAGGCACCCTTGGTGGTGTAGCCCTCGATGGCGTGGGTCAGAGCGTCCATACCAGTGGAAGCGGTCAGGCCGGCGGGCATGGAGGCCATCATGTCGGGGTCGACGACGGCGACCTCGGGGGCGTCGTTGGTGTCGACGCACACGAACTTGCGGACCTTCTCGGGGTCGGTGATGACGTAGTTGATGGTCACCTCGGCGGCGGTACCGGCGGTCGTCGGCACGGCGATGGTGAACACGGCGTGGTTCTTAGTGGGAGCAACGCCCTCGAGGCTGCGGACATCAGCGAACTCGGGGTTGTTGATGATGATGCCGATGGCCTTGGCAGTGTCCATGGAGGAGCCGCCACCGATGGTCACGATAGCGTCAGCCTCGGCGGCCTTGAAGGCCTCGACGCCGTCCTTGACGTTCTGGATCGTGGGGTTGGGCTTAATCTCGGAGTAGAGGCTCCAAGCGATGCCGGCGGCGTCGAGCTCGTCGGTCACCTTAGCGGTAACGCCAAACTTGACCAGGTCGGGGTCGGAGCAGACGAAGATCTTCTTGTAGCCGCGACGCTGGAGCTCACCGGGGATCTCCTTGATGGCGCCGGAACCATGATAAGAGATGGTATTGAGAACGAAACGATTAGCCATTGATAGCCTCCCATCGTGTGCGGGGCACCCATTACGCCCCACGCTATGAGTCCCATCCTAACGCTTTTGAAACGAAAAACACGTGAGAACGTCAAATTTGTTAAAGCGTTTCAACAGATGATGAAAAATATTGCGGCAAAGGGACGGCCCCTTTGCCGCATTCGGTTACTTTCGACAGCCCTCTTTCCAAGCCTCGGCCGCAACCTTCCAGCGTAAGCGCAAGTCGCGCTCGCGGTCGATGAACATGATGGCAAACGCGACAAACAGCAGCAAGCTCGCCACGACGATGGCGTGCAGGCCCATGCGCTCAATACACCAGTTGCCCAACACGGCGCCAAACACAAAGGTAAAGATCACGCCAAAGTACAGCAGGCCGTTTTCCAAAAAGCCGCGCCTGTGGGTGATGATGTAATCGTCCACGTTTTGCAGCGCGTTGCGCAAGTTGCCGATGCACATGGTCGTAGCGATGCCGTGACCGTGGATCTTGCGGAAGCTCTCGACCTGCATGCCACAGGCAAACGAGGTGAGGCAGTTGGCGAGCAGGTTGAAATTGCCGCCCGGGATAAAGCTCACGCCCAGCAAGATGACGGCTTCAAAGAACACCGTCACCTGACGCCAGTGGATCACGCTGCCAAACCGCTCGTGTACCAGATCGGCAAGCATAATACCCACGGCAAACGACACCACAGGGAAGAAATAGCGCCCCGCCAGCGCCCAGTTGCCTTCCGAGATGCTCACGCCCACGAGCAGGATGTTGCCCGTCTGCGCGTTTGCGAAAACATGGTCGCGCCCAATGTACGAATACACGTCCATAAAGCCACCGGCGAGCGCCAAGATGATGCCCAGCTCAATAGACTCCGATATCTGTTTGGCACGCTGCATCGTCGTGCATCCTCCTTGTTGACGACCCTCTCGTGCGTTGGCGGAAACATAGCCGCCGTTCATACTGTAACCCATTGACAACATGGCGTGCGCGCGAGACGGCTCCTTCGACACGGGGATACACAGTCTGGAAACAAACGGCACCCGCATCGACACGCCGATCCGACAGCCCATGTACTCCACCAGTCTTTTTAGCCCCGTCCCAAAAAGACTGGTTACAATTACGTGCAGCATACAAACACCGGGAGGGATCGTGGCAAAAAAGCCTCAGCACGCTCAGAATAACCAGCGCAGTCAGCAGGGCAAACAGGGCCAGCAGCAAAAGCGCGGCGGCAAGGCCCAGGGCGGCCACGCCGCTCATACCCCGGCAGCGCCCGCCCGTCCCTGGCGCCCGGGCCGCGATAAGTTCCTCCCCGTCAGCCGCGCCGATATGGACGCGCGCGGTTGGGACCAGTGTGACTTTGTCTACATCTGCGGCGACGCCTACGTGGACCACCCCAGCTTTGGTATGGCCATCATCAGCCGCGTACTCGACGCGCACGGCTACAAAGTTGGCATCATCTGCCAGCCCGACTGGACCGACCCCGCCAGCATCACCGTGCTCGGCGAGCCGCGCCTGGGCTTTCTCGTCAGTGCCGGTAACATGGACTCCATGGTCAACCACTATTCGGTGACCAAGCACCGCCGCCACACCGACGCCTATACCCCCGGCGGCGAGGAGGGGCACCGCCCCAACCGTGCCGTCACGGTCTACGGCAACCTCATCCGCCAGACGTTTAAGGACGCTCCCATCATTATCGGTGGCATCGAGGCGAGCCTGCGCCGCCTGGCCCACTACGACTACTGGCAGGACAAGCTTAAACGCTCGGTACTGCTCGACTCGGGCGCCGACATCCTCATCTACGGTATGGGCGAGCACGCGATTGTCGAGATCGCCGACGCGCTCGACGCAGGGCTGCCCGTCGATCAGATCACCTATATCAATGGCACCGTCTACCGCACCAGCTCGCTCGACGAGGTCTACGACTACGACCTGCTGCCCAGCTGGGACGACCTTGCCGCCGACAAGCTCAACTACGCGCGCAGCTTTAACGTGCAGCAGCAGAACATGGACCCCATCACCGGCCATCGTCTGGTAGAGCCCTACCCCAACAACGTCTATGTGGTGCAAAACCCGCCGTCGGCGACACTCACCACCGACGAGATGGACGAGGTGGCCGAGCTCCCCTACGCACGCGATTGGCACCCCGACTACGACGCGGCGGGCGGCGTGCCGGCCTTTGCCGAGATCAAGTTTTCGATTAGCTCCAACCGCGGGTGCTTTGGCGAGTGCTCGTTTTGCGCGCTCACCTTCCACCAAGGCCGCGTGTTGCAGATGCGCAGCCACGACTCGATCATGCGCGAGGCCGAGCTGCTCACGCGCGATCCCGAGTTTAAGGGCTACATCAACGACGTGGGTGGACCGACGGCCAACTTTAGCCGTCCCGCCTGCGACAAGCAGCTCAAGCACGGCGTGTGCAAGAACAAGCGCTGCCTGTGGCCGAGCGTGTGCAAGAACATGGTGGTCGACGAAAGCGGCTACACGCAGCTGTTGCGCGACCTGCGCCAGCTGCCGGGCGTCAAGAAGGTCTTTGTCCGCAGCGGCATCCGTTTTGACTACACCATGGCCGATGCCTCGGACGAGTTTTTGCGCGAGCTGTTAGAGCACCATGTCTCGGGCCAACTACGCGTGGCACCCGAGCACGTGAGCGATGCGGTGCTCTCCGTGATGGGCAAGCCGAGCCGAGCCGTCTACGATGCGTTCTGCCGTAAATTTGAACGCTTGAACCGTGAATACGGACTCAAGCAGTACGTGGTGCCGTACCTGATCTCGAGCCACCCCGGCTCGACGATGAAGGAAGCCGTGGACCTTGCCGAGGCCGTACGCGACATGGGCTACATGCCCGAACAGGTGCAGGACTTCTACCCAACGCCGTCCACCATGTCGACGTGCATGTACTACACCGGCGTAGATCCGCGTACCATGCAGCCGATCTATGTGGCGCGCGACCCGCACGAGAAGGCCATGCAGCGTGCGCTCATCCAATATCGCAAGCCCGAGAACTACAAGCTGGTGCGCGAGGCGCTGGAAAAAGCCGGCCGCCGCGATCTGATTGGCTACACCAAGCATTGCCTGATTCGTCCCGTGCCGCCGCGCCCGGGCGAGACATCGACCAGCGGCGGACACGGCACTGGCAAGAAAGACGGTAAGGCCCACGCTGGCTCCGCCGGCAAGGGGCCCAAGGGCAGCAAGGGCCACGGCGGCATGTCGCGCGCACAGAACACTGCCGGTCGCAATCGCGCGGCCCAGGGACGGCAGGGCGCCAACGGAGGCGGGCGTCGCAACTAGGGCAGCGGTGCGCTCGCTGCGTCCATCCCACACGCGTGGCGCAGCGAGCGCATTGCCTCAACGAGGATGACGCCGGCGATGGCGACCGTAATTGCCACGTCGAACGGCGCGTTCACAAACCAGAGCAACGTCATGAGATACGACCCGGCATTAAAGGCAAAGTGCAGCAGGATCGTGTAGCGGAGCTTTCCGGTCGTCACGAGCACCCAACCAAAGATGAGGCCGGCGGCACCCGCGTAGCAACCCTGCACCCAATTCATGTGCATAAAACCGAAGATTGCCGCCTGCAGCACAATCGCCGCGGCGATACCCCACGCGCTTGGGGCCGCCCAGGGCACCATGGCGCCGTCCTGCGCGCTCGCACGACGCCGGCGCTTCCAAAGTGGGCGGCACTGCGGATTAAACGCTCGGAGCGAAAACTCAAAAATAATGCCGCGCACCAGTAGCTCCTCACAAAATGGGGCGCCGAGCACCGTAGTCAGGACGGCGAGATAGCTGGTGTCGCCCATGCCCGTTTCCTCGACAAGCTCGCTGTAGTCGGCCGCCGCCTCGGGCAACAGCGACAGCACGGCGTCGGTCACGTAGCCAACGACCACCTGCAGGGCCAGGCCGATCACGATAACGCAGGCGATACGCTTCCACGCCCCACGCGCTCCCCCGCCGAGCGGATGTTCGCTTTGCCGGCGTGCCATAAACGAACGCGGCCACAGATAGCGCCACCACAGCAGCGCCATCAAAAACGATGCCGTCTGCGCGACGGCCTGGAGCAATTGAATGTCGAGGTCATCGATCGAAAAACCCATGAACACCGATGCAGCGCCAAGGGCGGAGAACAAAACGACGCTCAGGGCAATATCGGCAGCGACAACGCCAAAACAGGCAAGCGCCCAAATCATCGCATTGAGCATGCCAACCTCCTCCCGACAGGTAGTCATTTAAGAACGTCCCCAACGACTAGTCATTGGGGACGTTCTTCAACGACTAGCTGTTGGGGACAGTCTTTACCAAAGGCCCCGTTGGGCGAGATGTCGAACGGGAAGGTACCGCAGCGATTGAAGGCGGCGATGAACATGCGGATGGCGTTGGACGGCGTGGTGCCCACGAGCTGGGTTGCCGCCGCGAAGGCTGCCTTTTCCTCGGGCAAGACCTTCGCGACAACCGGGGTCATGTGTTCTGCCATGGCGCTTCCTTTTTGAAACGACGGTAGTGCGGATAGATGCGGGCCGCGCGGCTGGGCGACGGGCTGTGAAGGCAACCCGATTGGCCCGCATCTGGAGTTTGTTTCTACTGCGTTGGTATTACTTGGTAATCCTAAGTATTACCCCGCAGATAGAATACCATACCCAACCCTATGGGGACGGAGAAAAAAACGGATCATTTTGTTGCTGAGTAAGTATTTAGAGCGTGATGATGTCCGAGATATTGAGGGCCTGAGCGTCGGCGACATCGTGCGTGGCAAGCAACAGCATACGACCGTCGAGCAAGTCGAGCACGACCTCGGCCGTCGCATCGCGCGCGGCGGCATCCAGGCCGGTAAAGGGCTCGTCCAGAATCACTGCGCCGCCCGGACACAGCAGGGCTCGGGCAATCTCGACGCGACGGCGCTGCCCGCCCGAGAGCTCGGCCACACGAGCATGCACATCGACCCCCGGCACCAGCAGGCGCAACAGGGCCGCGGCACTCGAGGCGTCCACGCGCGCGTCGGCGCACACCAGCACGTTATCCAAAGCCGAGGCGCCCTCTACCAGGCGCACATCCTGAAACACCATGGAGCACGGCGCGCACTCCCCCGCCGCCAGCGCAAGCAGCGTCGACTTGCCCACGCCCGAGGTGCCCATCACACAGATACGCCCACCCGCAGGCACGTTGAGCACCAGACCATCCAGCGCCGGCGCCCAGGGCGCGCGATCGCCCACGGCAAGCGCAAGCTCCGCTGCAGCGCCATCGCTCGCAGCCCCCGCACGCCCGCGCAGTCCATGCCCATGCGCCCGCACGGCCGCGCGCCACGCCACGGGTCCCGAAACCCGCAGCAGCCACACCAGCACGCGCTCACACGCCCACGAGGCGGCAACGACCAGCACGGTCCACGCCAGCAGATCAGCCGTCTCAATCAAAAGCTTTGCCTGATAGATGCGCTCACCCACGGTGCCCACCGCCATGCCGATCAGCTCCGCCGCCACGCCGGCCTTCCAGCTCATGCCAATCACGGCGCGGGCGCACGAAAGCACAAACGGCAGGACTTCGCGCCAGGTGTGGGCGCAAAACAGTCGCCAGCCCCGCACGCCATGCAGACGAAACATCTGCTCCAGCGGCTTATCCACTTGCACCAAGCCCTCGACCAGCGAGAAATATACGCCCGGCAGTGCCATCAAAAAGACCGCCGCGATGCTCACACGCGCCGACCCCAACCAAATGAGCAGCAGGACCACCACGCAGGCAACCGGTGTCGCCTTTACAAACGACAGCGCCGGAGCCACCAGGCGGGCAAACGTTCGCGACCGCACCGAGGCCCCCGCCAGCACACCGCCGCACACCGCGGCAAGCACCAGTCCGCCCAATATTCGCGCGCCCGAGCCCGCCAAAATCGCCCAGGTACCGCCATCGCATACCAGCCGCAGCAACGCCACCACAACAGCACCCGGACCCGGCAAAATCAGCGGCTGTGCCACCAGCGCCGCCACGAAGACCCACACGGCAAGCCAAAAGGCGGCAACGGCACCTGCTGCCGCCACCGCCTTCATACGCTCTATCATTTGTCGAGCAAACGCACGCACGGGTTACTCCATGTAGTAGAAATCATCAGCCGGGAGCTTGCCGCCCACGGCGCTCGCGTCCGCATCGGCCAGCACCTTCAGGTACCCACCGAGCGCGGCCTTCATATCCTTCCCTGTCTGGCAGACAAGCATGCACCCGGGAATCGCCTTCTCGGCGATCTTGGCGTTATCCACGATGCCCGCATCGACCACGGCCTGCGCCCAGTCCGCCGGCGCCGCGTTCACGGCCTCAACGCTCGCAGCATGGCAGCTCAGGAATTCCGCCACGGCCTCGGGATGCTCCTCGGCAAAGGCACGGCGCACCACGGTCACGCCCGTCAGCAGGCGCGAACCCGTGTCACCTGCCAGCTCATCCCACACATCGGTCAGACTTACCGGAGCCGACAGCTTGCCTTCGCTCTTTGCGATGGCAGCGGTCTTGAACGGCTCCGGCAGCACGCCCACGGCAGACGGATCGGCAAGCAACGCCGACAGCACCTCGGTGGGCTCGCTCTTAAACTCGAGCGTAACCTGGCCGGTCAGGCCCGCGCGCTCCAACAGGTAGTTCATGACGTACTCCGGCGTGGTGCCCTTGCCCGTCATATAGACAGTATGGCCCGCCAGATCGCCAAACGAGGCCACACTCGCGTCGCCCGTCACAACGTTCAGCACGCCCAGCGTGTTGATGTCGATGACCTGCACCGCACCCTCAGTCTTGTTGTAGAGCACGCTCGCCACGTTGGCGGGCACCAGGGCGATATCGATATCGCCCTGAATGACCTTGGGCACAATCTCGTCGGCGGCAGTGTTGATCGCAAAGTCGAACTCATTGTCCGTGGCACCGTCGGCCGCCTGGTCCATAAACTGCACCAGGCCAATCGACGTCGGCCCCTTGAGCGAGGCGACGTGTACCTCGACCGGCTCTGCGGCAGCACCGGCGCCGTCCGTGGCAGCCGAGCCCGCGGCGGACCCGACACCGGCAGCCCCGCCGCCACAGCCCGCGAGCGCAAGCGACAGGGTGCCCATGGCGAGCGCCGAGGCAAACCCCCGGCGCGACATCTCAACATCAAACGCGCGCATCGCTAGCACGTCCCCTCGTTAGGCATCGTCCATGCGTGATGATCGGTATGCAGCAATTCCTCGGCCAGCGGCGAGAGCGGCGCACCCAAGAACTCGCTATAGCACGCCTGGACATCGGGATTCTCATGCGAGAAGCGAATCTCGGCGTTCGCATCGAGGCCCCAGAGCACCTGGCCGCGCTCGGCCGCCAGCTCGCAGCCGTCGTGGATGGGCTGACCGCCGCCACCGACGCAGCCGCCCGGGCATGCCATAACCTCAACGAAGTCATAGCTCACACGGCCGTCGCGAATCGCGTCGAGCAGGCGGGCAGCGTTGCCCAGCCCGTGCGCCACGGCAACACGCACCTTAGTGCCATCGATATCGGCGACGGCTTCCTTCCAGCCGTCGAGTCCACGCACGTCGGTAAAGAAATCCGCATCGGGGTTCTTGCCCGTCACCAGGTAGTAAGCCGAGCGCACAGCAGCCTCCATCACACCGCCCGTGGCGCCAAAGATCACACCCGCGCCCGTGCCAAAGCCCAGCGGCGTGTCGAGCGGCTCCTCGACCAGCGTGTCCACGCCCACGTGGCTCGCGCGGATCATGCGCACCATCTCGCGCACCGTCAGCGCAACATCTACGTCGGGCGCGCCGCCCTCGCCCACCATGCTCGGCAGCGCGCACTCGGCCTTCTTGGCCGTGCACGGCATCACGGACACCACGAACAGGCGCTCTGGCTCCACGCTCAGCGCCTTGGCGTAGTAGGTCTTGGCAATAGCGCCGAACATCTGCTGCGGCGACTTGGACGTGGACAGGCTGTCGACAAACTCGGGGTAACGTGCCTTCACAAAGCGCACCCAGCCCGGGCAGCAGCTCGTAAACATGGGCCAGCCGCGGCTGTCGCCCTCACCCTTAGCGGCGGCGCCCAGGCGCTCGAGCAGCTCGGAGCCCTCCTCCATAATGGTGAGGTCGGCCGAGAAATCGGTATCGAACACGTACTCAAAGCCCACGCGGCGCAGCGCGCAAGCCAGACGCTCGACGGTTGCCTCCTCGCGCGGAATGCCGAGTTCCTCGCCCCAGGCGCTGCGAACGGCAGGCGCGATCTGCACCAGCACGATCTTGTCGGGATTAGCGAGCGCGTCAAACACGGTCTCGGTGTCGTCGCGCTCGCGCAGCGCGCCCGTCGGGCAATGCGTAATGCACTGGCCGCACGCGACGCAATCGGTCTTGCCGATCGGCACGCGCCCGCGGGTGCCCACGGCGGTATGCGTGGCGCGGTTGGTCAGGTCCCAAATCCCTAGGCCCTGTACGCTCTCGCACACCTTGATGCAGCGCATGCATTTAATGCACTTGTCGTTTTCGCGGATGATGGGGAAATCGAAATCCCAGCCCTCGCCCGCCAAATGCCTTTGAAACGGCAGATAGAAAATGCCCAGGTCGTTGGCAATGGTCTGCAGGTTGCAGTTGCCGCTGCGCACGCAGCTCGTGCACTGCGAATCGTGCTGGGACAGCAGCAGCTGCACGTTGGTGCGACGGGCCTCGCGAGCCTTGGGGCTGTTGGTGTGGACCACCATGCCGTCGAGCACGTAGTTGTTGCAGGCGGCAACCAGCTGATCGCAGCCCTCGACTTCGACCACGCACACGCGGCAGCCGCCGATCTCGTTTAGATCGCGCAGGTAGCACAGGGTGGGAATCTGGATACCGACGGACTTGGCCGCGTCCAGGATCGTGGTGTGCTCGGGTACCACGACCTCGCAATTATCGATAGTGAGCTTGACCATATTGAGTGCTCCGCTTTCGGTGTTGTCGCTGACAGTGGGGTTGTTGAGCTCTACCATTCCAGGCTCCTCCCTCCGCGGAACGCGCCAAAGCCAAAGTGGTCGCAACGCAGGCAGCGGCTTGCCTCCTGGCGCGCCTCCTCCTCGGTAAGGCCCTGCTCGACCAGATTCCAATCGTGAATACGCTCGCCGGCCTCGCGCTCACCCAGCTCGCAGCGGCCGCACTCGTGCTTGCCCTTAAACTGCACGGTCGGCAGCTCCACGTCGAGCTTGATCTTGTGGTCGAAGCCCAGGTAGCGGTCGATATTTGCCGAAGCCACGCGGCCAGCGTTGATGGCACGGATGACGGTGGCGGGACCGGTCTGGCAGTCGCCGCCGCTAAAGAGGCCGTCGAAGTTGGGCACGGCACCGTCCGAATCGGTGACCACGCAGCCCCACTTGCAGGCAATGCCCACCTCCTCAAACGGTTTGGAATCGATGTCTTGGCCAATGGCGACGAACACACGCTCGCAGGGGATGACGCGCTCGGGCGTGGCGGCGGCACGCGGAGCCGGACGACCGCGACGGGGCTCGCCGATAATCTGCGGCTGCACGCGCAGGCCGCTCACGCGACCGTCCTCGCCCGTCTCGATGGCGAGCGGGGCCGTCAGCTCCAGCACCTCACAGCCCTCGGCCTGGGCACCGGCAATCTCGGCGTCCTGGGCCGTCATATCGCAGATGCGACGGCGGTAGACGATGCTTACCTTTTCGGCACCGCAACGCACGGCGGAGCGTGCCACGTCCATGGCAACGTTGCCGCCGCCGATGACGCACACGCGCTGGCCGCTCAGGTCGGGCAGCTCGTCATCGCCGATGGCGCGCAGCATCTTGACGGCCGATTCCACGCCGGGCGCCTCTTCACCCGGAAGGCCGAGCTTCTTGTCACTGTGGGCACCGATGGCCAGGTAGACGGCATCGAACTCGTCGCGCAGACGGGCGAGCTCCTCGCCGCTCACGGAGTGGTCGAGCTCCACGTCGATGCCGGCGTTCAAGATCCAGTCGATCTCGGCCTGCAGGCGCTCGCGCGGCAGACGATAGCTGGGGATGCCGTAGCGCAGCATGCCGCCCAAGTGGTGGCGCTGCTCAAAAATGGTCACCTTGTGGCCCATCTCGGCCAGGTAGTAGGCACAGGAAAGGCCGGCCGGGCCGCCGCCGATCACGGCGACGCGCTTACCGGTGTTGTCCACTACATGTGGCTTGTGGTCGTTGAGGTCGCTATGCTCAACGGCAAAACGCTTGAGGGCGAGGATGTTCATGGGGTCGTCGACCATGCCACGGCGGCAATGCATCTCGCAGGGATGCTCGCACACCAGGCCACAGACGAGCGGTAGCGGGTTGTTCTTGCGGATGACCTTGACGGCGTCGGCATAACGGCCTGCCTCGACGAGCGAGATGTAACCAGGAATGTCGACGTGCGCCGGGCAGCCCGAGACACACGGGACGCGAGCCTCGCGGTCAAAGCCGCAGGAGTGCTCGCGGATGTGGTGCTCAAAATCGTCGCGGAAGCCGCGAATGGCCGTGAGTGCCATGGCGCCAGCTTCGTAGCCGATGGCGCAGTCGCTCGAAAGGTAGATGGTGCGGGCCGTGCGCTCAATCAAGTTGAGCGTGGACTCGTCGGCGCGGCCCTCGAGCACATCGGCGAGCAGGTCGCTCAGCGCGCTCAGGCCCACGCGGCAGGGCGTGCACTTGCCGCAGCTCTGGGTGGAGCACAGGTTGACGAGCGCCGCCGTAAACTCGACGGGGCACGGGGCGAGTGAACTCACCGCCAGACGACGTCCGAGTGCATCGTGCAGGTCGTCCATGACGGCCTGAGCGTGGCTGCGTTCCATTACGTGCAGTCGAGCCATAAGATCCCCTCTCACATGGCAGCCCGGAGGCGAGGCCGGGCGAAATTGCTACACGCACAACACTGACCTAAAAAGTTGTTAGGTCTCCACGCAGTTCGGCAGGCGGTATGAAATGTCACCATCAGCGGTGAAAATGAACATTATCGCAGATAAATGCCATATTTGATAAAACGCGTTACCAAACGACAATGCCCCGCCCGCGCAATCACGTGGGCGGGGCATTGCTTCAGGCATGCGGCCAGCGACCCTGTTGCTTTTACTTAAGCTCGGGCCAGTAACCCTTGTTGGCCTCGATCATGTCGTCGAGAACCTCCTTGGCGACCTTCATCGACGGCACGGTCTTGTTGAGCGTAAAGGCCTTAAGCGCCTTCTCGTACGAACCCTCGATCGTAGCCTCGACAATGAGCTTCTCGGAGTTCAGCTGCTGCATCATGAGGCCCTGCTGGAACAGCGGAATGTTGTCGCGGCTGATGACCTCGGGGCCGTTCTTGCCAATGTAGGCAGGCAGCTCGACCATAGCGTCGTAGGGCATGTTGGGGATGGCGCCCTTGTTCTCGCAAATGACCAGGAAGCGCTGCTTGGTGTCGTTCTTCAGAGCGATAGCCAGATCGGCAATCCAGTCGCCGTGGCTGCCCGCATAGAACGTGCTCTCGTCGATCTCGCCCGTCTTCTCGTAATGGTCGATACCATCAAAGAGGTTCTTCTCACGCGTCTCCTCAACCTCGTTAGCACGGGTGCGCTCGGGGTTGGAGTGCTCGACGAACTCCTTCTGCTGCAGGTAGTAGTTCAGATACGTGTTGGGCAGGTACTCCGGGAAGCACTCCATGATCTCGTACTCGCCCTTCCAGACGTAGTACCAGCTGCCCTTGGTGTGGCGGTTCTGCTCGGGGTGCTCGTCGACGGCCTCCTCGGGCTTCTTTGCCATGAGCGAGCCCATGCCCTTGAGGTAAGAGTCGGGCAGCAGGATCTGGTGCTCCTTGATGTACTCGCGCAGCTGCGGGAGCACCTCCTCGCCCTTGTGGCGGATCGAGGTGAACCAACCAAAGTGGTTGAGGCCAAAGTAATCGTACTCGACATCCTTCTTGTCGATATCGAGCGCGGCGCAAACCACGTCGATGATCGCGATCGGCATGTCGCAGATGTTGATGATACGAGCGTTGGGACGCAGCACGCGGCAGCCCTCGGAGACGATGGCGGCAGGGTTGGAGTAGTTGAGAATCCAGTAGTCCTTCTTGGCGTACTTCTCAACGTCATCGATCAGCTCGACCATGGGGAAGATGGTGCGCATGCCGTAGGCAAGGCCGCCGCAACCGCAAGTCTCCTGACCCACGCAGCCGTGACGCAGCGGAATCTTCTCGTCCTGCTCGCGCATGGCGTAGCCGCCCACGCGCATCTGGGCAAACACGAAGCTCGCGTCGGTAAAAGCCGTCTTTTTGTCGGTGGTCACCGTGAGCTTGATGTCCAGGCCGAGGTCCTCGTGCAAAATCCAGTCCACGAGCACGCCGATCTTGCGCTGGCGCTCCTCGTTGATGTCGTACAGACGAATCTCGTCAACGTCGAGCTCGTCCTTGCGCAGGGCGATGGACTTGACGATGCCGGGGGTAAAGGTGGATCCGCCACCACACAGAGTAATGATCATTGTTTACTGCTCCTTCTCAATTGCGTTTTCGACCTTGTCGCGCATCTCGGCGACCTTCATGCCAAAGATGATCTGGATATTATTGCCGTTGCGGTTGATGCCGCTGTTGGGCACGTGGTTGATGAGGTCCTCATTGATGAGGTCCGGGTTCTTAACGTTCACGCGGAGACGCGTAAAGCAGTTCTCGAGCTCCTCGATGTTGTCCTTGCCACCAAGACCTGCGACCAGGTCGGCAATACCTGCATCGACGCCCTCTGCGGGAGCCGCGGCAACAGCGCCCTGCTTCACCGCGACAGACGCGGCGGCCTCGCCCTCGGCAACGGACTCGGCAAGCTCGGACTCTTCCTCGCGACCAGGCGTGTGGAGGTTGAGCTTCTTGATAAGGAAGGTGAAGAGGAAGAAGTACAGAGCGGCGTTGACGACTCCAAGCACCAGCATAACCGGCCAGTTGGTCTTATCGACACCGAGGACCAGGTTGGAAACCACGATGTTGATGATGCCGCCTGCAGTCGAAGCGGGCACGGAGAGGACCTTGAGCAGGACCAGGAAGATGCCGGAAAGAACCGAGTGAACGACAAAGAGCACGGGAGCGGCAAAGACAAAGAGGAAGTCCATGGGCTCGGTCACGCAGGAGAGCACGGCGGTGATGATCAGCGGGATAATAACGGCCTTGGTCTTATCCTTGTTCCCCTTGTAAGCGGTGACGATAAAGGCGAGACCGATACCGATGTAGGGCCACAGGTTGTTGAAGGTGTAGCTGTTGAAATACGTACTATCGGAGAAGGGCTGACCCGTCATTGCCATCTCGGCAACACGGATGGGATAGGCGCCGGCAATAACCTGATCACCCAGCGTCAGGGTGCCACCCACATCGGAGAACTGGAACGGGGTGTAGATGAGGTGGTGCAGACCGGTGGGAACGAGCAGCTTGTTGAGCATGCCGTAGATAAACAGACCGATGTTGCCCGACTCCTTAATGATGCCGGCAACGGAGGAGATGGCACCCTGAACCGGAGGCCAAACGATGCAGAAGCCAGCGCCCATGATCCAGGAAATGATGATCATAATCAGGAACGGGAAGCGGACGCCCGAGAACATCGAAAGGGCAATGGGGAACTGCTTGTTCGAGTACTTGTTGAACACGGCACCGGTGATGCAACCAAGGATGATGCCGCCGAACACGCCGGTATCGAGCACCTGAATGCCCATAACGGTGGCCTGGCCGGTTCCGGTAAGACCGAGCATGCCGCTCGCATCGGCAAGAGAGCCGGTGGCGTTGAGCACGATGTTGTTAGCCTGCAGGAACAGGAAGAACGACATCAGGGCAATCAGCGAAGCATGGCCCTTGTTCTTCTTTGCCATGGCGCCGGCGATGCCCACGCAGAACAGAATCGAGAGGTTGTTGATGACAAACATCAGCGACTGATAGACAACGGCGCCCACAAGCTGGAACGGACCGGAGCCCAGTACGGGGACCAAAGCGCAGATGGTCTTGTTGGTCAGAATGATGCCCACGATGAGCAGGATGCCGGCAACCGAGAGATACATCATCGGCTGAACGATCGACTTCGCGAACACCTCCAACGGCGCTTTGAAATTGAACTTCTTTTTTGCGGTCATAGCGGTACTCCCCTTCCTTTTCCGCAAATTAAGACAGATGTGCCCTGGACAAGACCGTGAGCCTTGCCTTATATCAATCGATGTGTGGGCACGTTATGCCTAGAGACCAGGTTCTCCAAGCAGGTTAACAATGTGATATGCGAGATAACTCTTCTCAGCATCGGTAACGACAACGTTATAGGTAGACGACAAGTGGGCGGCTATGGCGTCGCGCACGAGAATGCGCACGGATACGCCGTTTCATCGATTCGGAACAGCGCGTCTCCGTTGATTTGCCCTGCCGTAGGATCGAGCGCTCGCTGTGCGAAAAACTGCAGGTGACGAACGAAACGTTCGTAAGGCAGCGAGGTGTCATCGAGGGTCGTAGCATAGCGCTTGGAAACAATCGCGAGCACGTCGCGAACAAGCTGGACCGAAACAATCAAACGATCGGAGCGTTGCGGCATGGTGGCGTTGACGATATGCAGCGTAATGAAACCCTGCTCTTCTTCGCTCATCTGAATGCCCATATACTCCTTGATAATCTGCAGCGCACGGCCCGCAAGTGCATACTCCTTGCGATAGAACTGCTGGATCTCGAGCAGCAACGGATTCTCACAGGAGACGCCCTTGCGCTCGCGCTCCAAAGCAAGGCTGATATGGTCTGCGAGAGCAATGAGAATCTTGTCGTTGATATCAACATTGAGCTCTCGACGGAGCATCTGAACAATGTCCTCGGCAATCACGAGGTTGACGGTGGGGATGGACTCCAAAAGATGTGCCAAGCGGTCAATCGTACGCGAATCCTGAGAAGTTCCCTCCTGCAACGCGTAGGTCTTTTCGATCGACGTCTCGTCGATGGCATCGCCGGCATGACGGCCAAAGCAGAGGCCTCGACCGATGACGATGAGCTCGGAGCCATCGTCCGAAGTGACCATTGCGACGTTGTTGTTAAAAACTCGCTTGATAACCACGGTACCCACCACAAGAATTTACTCGGAAAGCCAGACGACAGGCTCTTTAACAGCAACAGGGCCGGAAGCATGCTCACGAAGAGTCGAGTTCTCCGAGCGCTCGCACACGATAACGAAGACCGTGGGATCGAAGCCGGCGGCGCGGACCACGTCGAAATCGACCTCGACGAGGGGCTGGCCCGCGTCAACGTGATCACCCTGGGCAACAAGCGCATGGAAGCCCTTGCCCTCAAGTTTAACAGTGTCGATTCCGATATGCAGCATCACCTGAGCAGAGCTGTCGTCGGACATGATGCCCAGCGCGTGCTCAGTCGGAAACAGCGCCGCGACGGTGCCGGAAACAGGAGCGCACACCGTTCCCTCTTGGGGAACCACGGCAACGCCATCGCCCACTGCACGGCTGCTAAAAGCGGGGTCATTGGTATTTTCTAGATGAACAAGCTCGCCGGAAACGGGAGCGAGGATTTCGAACTCGGAAGCCGCAGTCGTCTGCTTATCCGAGCCACCCATTAGGCGAGAAAAGAAACCCATGGTGACATGTCCCTTCATAAATATAGCCCAACCAAAATCAATCGAATGCGCCCATTGAGACGCTCGCGATCAAAGACTTTGGTTAGGCCCACGTCCGAGGGGACTCGGTAACCTTCCGCATTTCTTTTACGGGGGTTATTGTAGACAAGCCCAAAGCCGGAACAATCATTATGACCGGCGAACGGTATTTTTTCTCCGATAAACGGTATTTATGCGGTACTTAGGGACGTTCCTTTTCTGCCGGCACCCGGGGACACTCCTTGCTCTGGTGCATTGGGGACAGGTTTGTTTGCACCAGGTCGGTGCAGATTAACCTGGCCCCATTGCGCCAATTTCGTATGCGCTAGATGAAGAGCTCGCATTCCTTCCGCACGACGCAAACCTTGCTCAGCATCTGGGAAACAGCGGATAGTTTGCTGGAATCAAGCTTGCGAGCACCTCGCGGACATACGGCGATGCAGCGCATGCAGGAGATGCACGCCTCGCCAGCTGCTCGTTTGGGGTCACCCTTGTCGATAGCACAAACGGGGCACGCCGCGGCGCATGCACCGCAGGAGACGCAATCCTCTGTTGCCTCGGGCGCCATGCGGTGACCTCCAGCTTGTTTATAAGGACGATTGCCGGGGATAGAGGGCTCGGACGCATCCTCAGCCAACAGCTTTTGCTGAATTTGCTGAGCAAACTCAGCAAGCTGCGCCGCATCCTGCGCATCCGGACGACCGGCAGCAAACTGTCGCGCAATGGAATGTTCTGCAATGGCCGCAACTGCCGCGATCACCCGGAATCCCGCATGCTTCGCAACGTCCTCCAGCTCTACGAGCGTGTCCTCAAACGCGCGGTTTCCGTAGACGCACACCAGAACGGCCCGCGCTCCGTTGCCGTGAACCATGCCCAACCGGTCAGCCACCACAGCCGGGATTCTACCGGCATACGCCGGCACAGAGATTACGGCCACGTCGTCCTCAGTCATCGAGACAGCGCTGAAATCTAGCCCGCTATCGGTCAGATCGACGGTAACGGTATTCTTGTCCAGTGCCCCGGCCACAAGGCCAGACACCTTCTGCGTTCCACCCGTCGGACTAAACACAATTTCGAATACGCTCATCGAGACACCCTCCCCCCTACGCCTGGCAACGCGTCAAGCCGTTTTCACATTCAGACAGAGTATACGGCGCATGGGATCCCCGTTTTGGTGCACCAAGCACCCCAATGCACCCACCCTACGCTGTCTGCCTCTTCGTTTTGTATAAATTACGGTACAGATTGTATATATTTACGGGATGCCGCCGTGTTCTCCTGAGGTACCCCATCCCAGCACGTGCAAAAAACTGAGTATTCTGCAGCGCGTTCGCGCCAGCAATACCCCGAGCGGGCAAACCTTTAGGGCGCTGCGTCATTTAGGGTTCCGACATGGCGAGAATGACGTACCTTGCTTCGAAAAACGGCGAAATCTAACTCAAAACGCTCATAGGGGGTATCTGAAGGCCACCGTTGGCAATACCAAATCGTATGCAGCCAACTAGAGCTGCTGAATACTCCAAAAAATGCACGGCGCACCCCATGGGACCCATTGCTGCATGGCAGAAAATAGGTCCTCAGCATCCCCCAGATGCATTCCCGAGATAATCACGTTTGAATTAGCGATGGACACGGCAAACAAAAGGGCCCGAGCGTTGTTTGCTCGGGCCCTTAGCTTGTCTCACGCTAGCGTGCGATGCGTATGTTACTTGCGCTTGCCGCCGCCGTCACCGGGGCGACGGGAGCTGCCGCCGCGTTTGCCGCCACGGCTGTTGCCATAGCTGCCACGGTTATCGCGACCGCCGGCACGGCCGCCACGGGAACCGGCCTGGTTGCCGCCGCGACCACCACGGTAGCCGCCACGACGCTCCTCGCGGGTATCGTCGTAGTTGCGCCAGTCATCGCGACGATCGCGGCTGGCACGCGGGTCACGACGATCGCGCGACTCGTTAGAACGACCAGCGCCGCCGCGGCCGCCATTGCCGCGAGCACCCTCGCGACGCTCGCCGCCGCGACGCTCATCACGGCCACCGCGCTCGTCATCACGACCGGAACGACGGCGGTCGCCCGCACCGCGCTTGCCACCGCGCGAACCGCGGCCCTCGTCCTCGCGCTCGACACGGCGACGACCGCCGCGGTCCTCGTCCTCGCGGCGACGGCGATGTGCCTCGCCCTGGAACTGCTTGGCACGGCGCTCGGCACGGTTGCCGCGCGCAGGCTGCTCAGCGGCACCAGCACCAGCGCGCTCCTCGGCAGCCACCTCGCGAGCCACGCTCTCAACAGCCTCGTCCACGCGAGCCTGAACGCCCTCGCGCACGCGGGTCTTCCCGCCGCGCTTGGGACGGCTCGGACGCTCGCCGTCGCCGCGACGCTCGTCGCGACCGCGGTTGGAACGACCGGCCACGTCGCCGTAATCGTCGCCGTTGCGCTTGCCGTCGCGACGTGCCTGTTCAAGCTTCTTCTTGCTCTTGGACTTGCCACGCTTGGTCTTCTTCTTCACCTTAAAGGCCGCAGGGTCGCGCTCGGGATCAACCGCAGGCGGGTTGGGACCCACATGCAGGTCGCCGGCCTCGTAGATGTCGGCGGTCTTGTCCATGAGCTTCTCGATCTCGTAGAACTCGTCGACGTCTTGCTCGGTCACAAACGTGATAGCCCAGCCCAGCTCGCCGGCGCGGCCCGTGCGGCCAATGCGGTGGATGTAGTCGGTCGGCTCGGCCGGCACGTCAAAGTTCACGACGTAGCGCACGTCGCTAATGTCGATGCCGCGGGCGAGAACATCGGTTGCCACCAGCACGTCGACGGTGCCGTCGCGGAAGGCAGAAAGCGCGCGCTCGCGCTGGGCCTGGCTGCGGTTGCCATGAATCGCGGCGGCCTTGATGCCCTTACGCTCCAGACGACGGCAGCAGCTGTCGGCGCGATGCTTGGTGCGCATAAAGACGATGGTGCGCTCCGGGCCCTCCTTCTTGAGGAACTCGGGCAACAGGTTATTCTTGGCCTCGATGGACACCGGGAACACAAACTGATCGACGGTGTCGGCGGTCGACGTGGCGGGCGCGATCTCCACGCGAGCCGGATCGCTCACCAGGTCGGTGATCTCGCCCACGGCCTCCTCGTCGAGCGTCGCCGAGAACAGCAGCGTCTGGCGCTCGGCCGGCGTCTCACGCACAATGCGGCGGACGGCGGGCAAAAAGCCCATGTCGAGCATGCGGTCGGCCTCGTCGAGCACCAGGACCTTGACCTCGTTCAGGTGGCAGGCGCCCTGCTCGATCAGGTCGACCAGACGACCCGGCGTGGCGACCAGGATATCGCAGCCGTACTTGAGTGCCGCGGTCTGCGGCTTGTAGCTCACGCCGCCCACGACGGTCACGGCAACGTGGCCCGTGACGTCGGCGATTTTGCTCGCGACCTCGTCGATCTGCTGGGCAAGCTCGCGCGTGGGGGTGATGACGAGCATCACGGGGCCACGGCCGTTGCCCTCGGGCTTTTTAGCACCGCGGCGACGGTTGCGGCCGCCGCGCTCGCGCACGGGCTTGGGCGGAGCGATGTGCTCCAGATTGTTCATGGTCGGCAGCAAGAAGGCGGCCGTCTTGCCGGTGCCGGTTTGAGCGGCGGCAAGCAGGTCGCGACCCTCGAGCACCACGGGGATCGAGCCGGCCTGAACGGGCGTGGGCGCCGTGTAGCCCAGGTTCTCGATAGCACGAAGCATCTCGTCGGAAAGCCCCAGCTCGTCAAAGGCGGGCAGGCTCTCGGTAGCGGACTCGACGGCCTGGGCAGCATTTGCCTCGTCGGCGGCATCGAAGGCAGCCTGGGTCATGGCCTCGCGGGTCTCGTCCAGAATCTCGGCGTCCGTGACGTCGGATACAGAATTACGCATATGTCGTTGTTCCTTATCTGCACGCGTTATGGGCACGGCATGCGGCCGCACGGGCGTGCTTGGTAGTGCGCTAATACATACAAAAACGGGTGCGCACAGAGAGGACGTTGCTCAGCACGCTGGCGATCGCTTTGGCAGCTCTATCACGCGCCGTCCAGACGCAGCAGCTCTAAGCGATGGAGCAGATTCGCCGCCGGTTAGTATACCCGTGCTTCGCATGCCCCCACGTAAACCACAGATGACGAGGTGGACGAGGTGGGCCCGGCTGATTGTCTCAATCTGTAACAGCTGCGGGACAAAACCGGGTCCTAATTGTTATAGATCAAGACA
This sequence comes from uncultured Collinsella sp., assembly GCA_902494345.1. Taxonomy (GTDB): domain Bacteria; phylum Actinomycetota; class Coriobacteriia; order Coriobacteriales; family Coriobacteriaceae; genus Collinsella. The sequence continues at coordinate 48,020 of CABUSV010000001.1, read as the reverse complement.
GAGGGGGATTTCCGTCCAGTCCAAACCAAATCTCTCGGTCTTCCTGCAATTTCGAACATGTGGCCTATAATGTTGCTTTGGTTACGCTATATATTGCGCAGCCATTTAATACGTCGCCCACCGGGGGCCATTAATTCCTATCGCCATATTGGCTAGGAAGCAATCAAAGGAGGTATCCGTGGCAGCAGAGACGCCTTGCTCGGTCCTCTATAACGATATTCGCTCGTTCGGCGGTCTTAAACATCTCGAGATCGCCCGAATGCTTATCAATGGAAACTCTTATCTCGGCAGTACCCTGCTCGAGAAATGCTCTTCCAACCGCTCGTATCTCACCCGTTACATCGTCCATCGCAAGCCTGACCAGTGCGCGCCCGCCATCTACAGCGACTTTACCGTCACCACGCTCAACCTTTCCGCGGCAATCTGCAGCAAGCTCGGCGGCGGCGAGTCCGCCTATCGGGCAATCGCCGAGCACTATCGCGGTCCGGCCGCCAACGAAATGATGTCGGCTCTCGCCAGCTACAAGCTGGACAGCCGCCTATATGCAAATGCCCTCAATCGCATCGACAACTTCGACGGCAATGCCGTGCGCGAGAAAAGCACGCTTTACCTTATGCTCTTTGTGGCAACGGGGGCGCTCGCCGATCCCGTTCAGGGCGTGGCCACCGTCGAGCGCTTTTGCGACAGCAAGACGGGCGGGCACTTTGGCACCACCGAAACTACCGTCGGACGTGGCTTTATGAGCAGCCTGGAGCAGCCGCGCACCGTCGCTCCCAACCTCGGTCTGCTCAGAACCCATGCCGACAACTGCGCCGACATGCAAATCCATCCCCTCACACGCGATCCGCGCGGCACCGTGATTGGTTCTTTGCCCAAAACCTCGCCCAGCATCACCGATGTAGGCGCCGACGCCTCGCGCGAGCATCTTCGTATTTGGCTCGAGGGTGAGCACTGGTACGTCCAGGGCCTTGGATCGACCAACGGCACAGTGCTCGAATCGGGCGCGGGTGACGACGATATTGTGATTGAGCCGCCGCGCGACCAACGCGAGCCTGGCAAGATCTATCCCCCGGTGGAAATAGCCAACAGCGACAGGCTCCATCTGGGTCTCTACACGACATTCCTTGTCATTGTGGACTAGCACGGACGGCGATCGAAAGACGGTCGCCGTCCGTCTTACGTCTTCTACCTTCTGCGTCGTAAACGACAATGCTCAGCGGTATACGTGGGCAGTGCGGCTATCATGGTACTTTACCGATATCCGCACTGCTCGCGTATACGTGCGGCAACCCATGCCAGACAAAGGAACGCCATGGATACTACCGATAGCGCCTATGGCGACAAACTCATCCGTCTCGATACGTTCGACACCGCCGTGGCGGTCGATCCCAGCGCCGAGGGCGACGCCAAGCGTCGGTTTATGACGCTTATTCTCCAGACGGCCCACCGCAACAACGGCAACATCGGGCACGTGCTGCGCGCGACCAACACGAGCGGCGAGGTCTTTGCCGTCAAGCTACTCAAGGACAACGCCGTCCTTTCCGGCCAAGCCCCCGACCGCTCCGCCGAGCAATCGGCAGCGCACCTGGCCAACACCGCCGCGCTGTTCGAGGAGTACCGTCATCTGTGTACCGTCTCGCACCTGCGCGGATTTCCGCGCGTCTATGGCTACGGTTCATGCGAGGACGACCCGCTCATCCTCATGGAGTGGGTCGAGGGCACCTCACTCAAGCAGGCGCTGCCCCTGCTTCCGCACGACGCCTCGGGCGGGCTGACCACCCAGATGGTCGCCGCCGTCGGAAACGCCGTGCTTCGTGCGCTCTTGATGACCCAAGGCCTCGTGAATCCGGTCATCCATCGCGACCTGTCGCCTGCCAATATCATGTTCCGCACCACCAGCCGAACGCTCGAGCAGCAGATTGCTGATTGTTCCTTTGACCCCTGCCTCATCGACATGGGCTCCGCGACCATGGCTCTCGGCGACGACACGATCACCCGGCGCGCCGACATCTGGCGCTTTGCCACGCCCGCATACGCCGCGCCCGAGATGCTCACGCAGGATATCGAAGGCATCGCGGCCCTTCGCCGTTCGCCGGCAATCGACGTCTATGCGCTTTCGAGCATTCTGTACCAGCTCTACAGCGGTCGCAAACCGTTTGACTTTGAGTCGACGGACGCCGCTGCAACCGGCTCGTTCTATCTCGTAAAGACCAAGACCAAGCCGGCACCGCTCGAGCCGCGCTGCGAGGGCGATGAAGCGCTCGTCCAAATCATCATGAAGGGTCTCTCAGTCGAGCAGTGCGATCGTCCCACCGAGCAGCAGATGCTCGAGGTGCTCTCGGCATACCTCACCGATGCCGAATCCGAGGGCCGCGAAGGCACAGGAGACGAGGCCGCGATTGATATCGATTCTGGCACGCACCTTAAGGTCGACGTCGCCGGCGAGCGCGCACGAGAGATCCTGAATCAGGCCCGTCACGATGCCATGACCCGCCGCCGCTTTATTATCGGCGGCGCTATCGCAGCCGTTGCGGGGCTCAGCGTTATCGGGGCGGCAACCCATGGCTTTGGCATCCCCGACTACCTTGACGGCATCCGCGGTTCGCTTGACGACTACACCTGGGATCAGCTGCAGGAGATTTCGCTCAAGATTAAGGCCGCCGAGGCCCGTAGCGAGGCACGCGAGATTGCCAAGCGCTATCATCTGCTCGATGCCGATGGGCATATCCCCTATCCGTGTACCAAGCGTGTCACGCTCACCAACGGGCTGCAGGTTGGCGCGCAGCTTGTGGGCATCCGCCACGATGAGCTTCTGGACGGGACGGGCAAGGCCGGACTAACGTTTATGTTCGATGCGGGTATTGCCGAGCGCAACGCTGCGGCTGAACCGCCGAGCGCCGGCTGGGCAGATTGCGAGCTGCGGGAATGGCTCAACGGCGACGGCCTTAAGCTGCTGCCCAACGAGTTGCGCGCACTCATTAAAGGGGTCAAGAAGGTCTCGAACAATGTGGGCACCGCCAACAGCGCATCGTACCTGAGCGAGTTGCCCGCAACCCTTTGGCTGCCCGCCATGGTCGAGCTGTGCGGTACGCAACCGCCCGATTCGTTTACCGAGGACTATCACTACCTGGCAGACATCTACAACGGCGAGGGCAAGGAGTATCAGCTCTTCCGCGAGCTCAAGGTAAGCCCGTATTCCACGAACGAGACGATGGTCCGCCAGTGGAAGGGCAAGGACACCTGTTGGTGGGAGCGCACGGTAAGCCCCGACACATCGGAGAGCGAAGGCACGCTCTATATGAACCGCGTGGGGCACGACGGCGACGTCTTTACGTACGCAACGCCTGCGGACAGCCCCAAGAAGCGGACTTGCGTGATCCCCGGATTCTGCATCTAGGGAGCGGGCGTCTTGCCGTGACGGGACCCCTCCCCGGCAATTGTCTCGATCTGTAACAGTTAGAGGTCATTTTCCCTGCTAGATGTTACAGATTGAGATGATTGGTTGGGACGGTCCATCGGTCAACCAACTACCCTCATCTGTAGCGAGATGTCATACATTTCTTTCTGTACTAGACACCCCCGGGGGGTATGGGTGTATAGTATCGGCAGGTTAACAATTCCAACACCAAACAACAGGAAGGAGAAGCCATGGCTCAAGATAAGTTTGACGTAGGCGGCATGACATGCGCCGCCTGCCAGGCGCACGTGGACCGTGCCGTGAGCAAGCTCGACGGCGTCCAAAGCGTCGCGGTCAACCTACTCGCCGGTTCCATGATGGTCGACTACGACCCCGCGCAGGTCTCCCCCGACGATATCTGCACCGCCGTCGACCGTGCCGGCTACTCGGCCTCGCCCGTCGATGCGGGCACCGGTGCCGCCGGCTCAAACGGCAGCACGCAAGCCAGGTCCGGCGCCGCCCATATGGAGTCGCCGACCAAAAAGTTGGAGGCCGCCGCCTCTGCCATGCGCACCCGCCTCATCGTCTCGATCGTTTTCCTCATCCCACTGTTCTACATAGGCATGGGACACATGCTTGGTTGGCCGCTGCCCGGCATTTTCACCGACCACACGCACAGCATGACGCTCGCCCTCACCGAGCTCGTCCTGCTCATCCCCATCGTCTATGTCAACGACGCGTACTTTATCAACGGGTTTAAATCGCTCGCGCACGGCGCGCCCACCATGGACGCCCTCATCGCCGTGGGCGCCACCGCTTCCATCGCCTGGTCGCTCTACGCCATGTTCATCATGGCCGACCAATTAGCCGCGGGTCAGGTCCACGAGGCCATGATGACAGGCATGGAAAATCTGTATTTTGAGAGCGCGGGCACGATCCTGTCGCTCGTCACCGTGGGCAAATACCTTGAGACACGCAGCAAGTCCAAAACCGGCGGCGCCATCGAGGCGCTGATCGACCTGGCGCCCAAGACCGCGACCGTCGTGGCAGAGGACGGCAGCGAGACCACCGTCGACGTCGACAACATCCTTCCCGGCCAGGTCCTGCACGTACGCCCCGGAGAGTCCATCCCCGTCGACGGCGTGGTGCTCGAGGGTAGCTCGGCTGTGGACGAGAGCGCGCTCACCGGCGAGTCCATCCCCGTGGAAAAGACCGCCGGCGACACCGTCAACGCCGCCACCGTCAACCGCACCGGTTCGTTTACCTTCCGTGCCACGCGTGTGGGCGCCGAGACATCGCTCGCCAAGATTATCAAGCTCGTCGAGGACGCCAACGCCACCAAGGCGCCCATCGCCCGCATGGCCGACAAGGTCGCCGGCGTATTCGTGCCCGTGGTGTTCGTGATCTCGGCCGTGACCTTTGTGGTGTGGATGGCACTGACCGGCAGCGTGAACGAGGCACTCACCTCCGCCGTGGCCGTGCTGGTGATCAGTTGTCCGTGCGCGTTGGGCCTGGCCACGCCCGTCGCCATTATGGTAGGCACCGGCAAGGGCGCCGAGATGGGCATTCTGTTTAAGAGCGCCGAGGCACTGGAGAACCTGCGCAGCGTGGGCACCGTGGTGCTCGATAAGACGGGCACGGTCACCCGCGGCAAGCCTGCCGTGACCGATATCGTGGTAGCCACGCGCGCTGACGGCTCGCCCGCCATGAGCGAAAAGGCGCTGCTCAAGTTGGCCGCCGCGTTGGAGCGCTCGAGCGAGCACCCGCTTGCCGAGGCGATTATGGCCGAGTGCGAGACACGCGGGATCGTCGCGCGCATGGTCGAGGACTTTACTGCCGTGCCCGGGCGAGGCGTTACGGCACGCGAGGGGCAAAACGCCATTGCAGCCGGCAACGTACGCCTGATGGACGAGCTGGGCGTTACCGTGCCCGCGGGTCTTGCCGAACAATTTGCCGCCGAGGGCAAGACGCCGCTGTTCTTTGCCAAGAACGGCGAGCTTGCCGGCACCATTGCCGTGGCTGACGAGGTCAAGGAGACGAGCGCCGGGGCCATCGCCGCACTGCGCTCGCTTGGCGTCGACGTGCGCATGCTCACCGGCGACAACCGCGTGACGGCCGAGGCCATCGCCCGCCGCGTGGGACTGAACAGCAAGCAGGTCATCGCCGACGTCCTCCCCGCCGACAAGGAGCGCCACGTGCGCAATCTGCAGGATGCGGGCAGCAAGGTCGCCATGGTGGGCGACGGCATCAATGACTCCCCCGCCCTGGCGCGCGCCGACGTGGGCCTTGCTATCGGCACCGGCGCCGACATCGCCAAAGAAGGGGCTGATGTGGAGCTCATGCGCAGTGACCTCATGGATGTTGCGCGGGCCATCGAGCTTTCGCGCGCCACGATCCGCAACATCAAGCAGGACCTGTTCTGGGCGCTGTTCTACAACGGCATCGGCATTCCGCTGGCGGCGGGCGTGTTCTTCCCGCTCACCGGATGGCAGCTCTCGCCGATGTTTGGCGCTGCGGCCATGAGCCTGTCGAGCGTATGTGTCGTGTCCAATGCCCTGCGTTTGAAATCCTTTAAGCCTAATGTGGCAAAATAGGCTCACCATTAAGTCCATTTAGAACGGGTTTTCCAAGTGCCCGAGATTGACCTGAAAGAGGAGCGACGCGTACTTTGGTACGCGAGCGACGGTTTGAAGGTCAAGGTCGGGTGCCTGGGAAAGCCGACACAACAGAGAGGAATACCCATGCGTTTCACAATTAAGACTTCCGGCCTTATGTGCGGCCACTGCGACGCCACCGTCGAGACCGCGCTGCTCAACGTTGCGGGCGTAACCGACGCCGACGCCGACCACGAGACTCAGACCGTCCAGGTGGAGTGCGCCGACACCGTGACCGCCGAGCAGCTCGCCGCCGCCGTCGAGGCCGCGGGCGAGAAATTCCACGCCCTGTCCGTGACCGCATCCTAGCTGCCACCGCACCAGCAGGCACCGCTGTCGGCCGACATAGCCGCCCAGCAACCACCGCTCAACCAGCCCTTCAGAAGTTGCGGTGAAATAGTTCCTGTTTTAGCGCTTCAAGCCTGCAAACAAGAACTATTTCACCGCAACTGAGGGCGAGGTATTTGAAGGATTGACCAGAAACGAGGACCCGCCATGATGGCAGACCATAAATCGGTGACCCGCATGCTCAAAACGGCACGTGGTCAGATCGACGGCATCCTGCGGATGGTCGAGGAGGACCGCTACTGCGTCGATATTTCCACGCAGCTCATGGCCACGCAGGCGCTCATCGCCCGCATCAACGCCGATGTGCTCAAGGCTCACATCGAGGGCTGCGTCGCCTCGGCCATCGAATCGGGCGACGAGGAACTCAAGGCCGCCAAGCTCGCCGAGATAGAGCGCGTCGTCGACAAGCTCGCCAAGTAATTGGGGCATTGGGGACAGACTTCTTTGCACCGTCTTGGTGCTCCGGGGACAGGTATGTTTGCACCACATTGGCGCAGATTAACCTGTCCCCCTTGCTCTAAATCGGGTATAAAGGCGTGCAGCATATCGAACGAAAGGCAATTTGCATGAATGACTTTATGAAGGGTCGCAATGGCGCTGACGAGCTCACCATCGTAATGGGTTTTGCCGGCATCATCACCGCGATGATCGGATCGATCGCCCGCATTCAGTGGCTCAGCTGGATCGCCATCGCCGTCATCGTGATTGGCGTGCTGCGCGGCCTGTCCAAAAACATCGACGCCCGCCGCAAGGAAAATGATTCCTTCGTTGCCGCGACTGCCAACGTCCCCGGCTTGGGCAAGTTCGTCGCCAGCTTGGGCGGCGGGGCCGCAGCGGCCAGCACTTCACGCGCGGCCGGCACCAGTAAGGAAGACTTTGAACGTGCCAAGCGCACGGCCAAGAAGATGTGGAAGGGTCGCAAGACCACGGCATACCTCAAGTGCCCCAACTGCGGCCAGATGCTCTCCGTCCCCAAGGGCAAGGGCAAGATCCGCGTCACCTGCCCCAAGTGCCACGCCAAGATGGAAACGCGCTCCTAGCCGCTACACCATAGGACAAAATAAAAGCCGAGGCCTCGCACTGGGACCTCGGCTTTTTGCATGGGGCGACATCATTCGATAAAGCTGTCGCCCCGTCGCGCCAGCGCCTAAGCTACGCCGTCGCGAGCGAGCTCCTCTGCCAGGGCTTCTGCCGGCATGGCCATAATCGTGTCGAGCTCGGCATCCACCTCGGGAATATGCTTCACCTTGAGCTTGCGCACCAGATCGCCGCGACACATCACGTGCATCGGCTCACGCAGCGCGCGCAGGTCTTCAAGCGGGTTCTCGCGCGTCACCAGGATATCGGCGGCCTTACCGCACTCGATTGTGCCGGTCTCGCCGCCCAGCCCCAGCAGCTCGGCATTGACTTGCGTAGCCGTATGCAGCGCGAAAGCGTTGCTCACGCCGACATACTTGGCAAAATAGGCCACCTCACGCCACATATCGTACTGCGTCACAAACGGGCAGCTCGAGTCCGTGCCCAGGCCCACCTTAACGCCAGCTTCCAGTGCGGCACGAGCGCTCTCGATAATACCCGAACACACGATGTCGCCGTTCTTCTTTTGCGTATCGGTCGAATGGGTCTTTTCCGGGTCGAGCAATACAAACGGCAGCGCCGGGCTGATAGTGCAAGTAACGCTGGGCGCACGTCCCTCAAGCTGCGTGCCCGCGGCGCCGCGGTACAGTTCCAAGATCTCGGGAGTCATCGGGGCGCCGTGCTCGATCGTATCGACGCCGGCCTGAAGCGCAGCCTTCACGCCCTCGGTGCTCTCGACATGAGCCATAACCGGCAGGCCCACCTCGTGCGCCGCCTTGCACGCCGCCGCGGCAACCTCGACCGGCATGCGCAGCACGCCCGGCTCGCCCACCTCGGTAGCGTCGAACACGCCGCCCGTCACGAACAGCTTGATGACGTCGGCACCGCGCGCGTACAGGTCGCGCACCTGTTCGGCCGCCTCAGAGGAACTGTTGGCCACCTGGGCGAACAAGCCCGCACCATGGCCGCCCGGCACCGTGACGCCCGTTCCCGGCGCCACCAGGCGCGGACCTTGATACTTGCCGGCATCGATAGCATCGCGCACGGCAAGATCCGCAAACAGCGGGTCGCCCGCGCCGCGCACCGTGGTCACGCCGCTTGCCAGCTGCTGCTGGGCACTGCCCTTGAGGATGCGGCGCACAATGGCGCGCCCCACGGGATTATCGAGCTTCTTCATCAGCGTGCCCGCATCGCCCGCCGAAACCGGCTTGCCCGAACCGCACAGATGCACGTGCATATTGATGAGGCCTGGCATGAGATACGCACCTGCCAGGTCGATAACCTCGGCACCCGCAGGCGCCTGCGCCACAGCACTCGGCCCCATCCACGTGATGACACCGCGCTCAACGGCCACGGCCATGTCGGGCTGCGGCTCCATATGTTCCGAACCATCCAAGACGGTCGCATTGATAAACAACGTGGGACGATCGGCAGACGCCATATCGAGCTCCTCCCTCACGATTAACATGAACATTTGTCCATTATCACCTAGTCCCGCTGGATTACTGCAGACGCATCGGTTAACGGAGGGAAGAGGAGATGTGGGGGACGGAATACGTTGAGCCCCACCCCGGCAACATCAGGGAAATGTCTCGATCTGTAACAGTTACGGGCCCAAACAGCCGCCAAACGTTACAGATTGAGACAAAGTCAGGGCAGCAGGGCGACACCAGCCACATCCCCTACTCCCACTCCTACTCGTAGATGTTAAGCGACTTCACGTACCGCCCCTGAGCACCCATGATGTCGCGGACCAGGCGCAAAAAGAAGCTGATGCACGAGGTGTCAAAGCCGTCCTGCAGATCCTCCGGATGCACCGCACCCGGCCCATCGACCGCCGTGTCACTCAGGCGCGCGATGTCATACAGATAGAGCTGTCCCGCCGTCAGCCAGACATCGTCGACGCAGGCGAGGCGCACCGCAATCGCTCCGTCGCTCCAATGTTCCTTTTGCACGATATGCGGGTCGTAGACATCAAAGCGGTGGTCGGTGCGCGTATCCTTCAGCGCAACTATACCAGTCGCAGGATCCTTGTCCAAAATGCCAAAGCGCGAGAAATACTGCGTGTCGCGTACCTGCTCGAGCCGCTTGAGCGAGGCAGGCGAAAGCGATGTCGGCGGCTCTTCAACATACAGCTCGAGCAGCGTCTTGCCGTGGCGATAGGGGCGCTCGAAGAGCAGCCAATCGGTAAATGCCATGTTGTAGGCCATGATTTCGTTTTGCGAAGGCTCGGTGCAATAGCTGAGCCACGGGTCGACAATGATCTCGAACTGTTCGCGCGCCGGCTCCAAAAACTGGAACTTCCGCAGCATCCAAAAATGGGCCATGTCGGCAATATCGTTGCCGACGGCTTCGGCTAGCTGCGCTCGGTCTAAAGCGTGGTCAGTCATGGCATCCTCCTCAAACTGATAGACCTCAATTTGAGCTTACGAGGAGGGTGGTCGGCCACGACCAGCGCGGGCAAAATAGGCCTCCGGCTGCAAACCAGATGCTGACCAAACACTTGACGGGGCACTTGACCGAATGAGCGCACCGCAACAAAACCGCAGGTAAACATAGACGGCCAACCCGCCCTTTTGAGCCAGATACCCACAGCCACCACAGAAACAACAGGTGACCACAGCCCAAGAAGTCGACAAATGAACACCCGTACGTCGACAAACGAGCAAATCGCTCGCAAAGAGTGTCCCCAACGACTAGACAAAAATGACCAGTCATTGGGGACGTTCTTAAATGACTACTTTACAGCTCCAGCGCGTCGGCGACTTCGGCAGCGCAGGCCAGGGCGTCGGCCATAGCGTTCACCACGAGCGAGCTGCCGTTGCGAGCGTCACCGGCGACATACACCGGCGCGGCATCCGCGACGACACCCTCCGTGCGAGCCGCGAGGTGCGAGCCCTCGGCAGCCATCACCGGCAGCGGACGACCAGCGGTGGCAACAGGCACGCTCACTGCATCGAACACACCGTGCTCCGGGCCCGTAAAACCGCAGGCGATGAGCACCAGCTGCGCCGGCACCTCGTGCTCGGAGCCCGCGATGCGCTCGGGCTTGCCAGCCGACCAATCCAGATCGACCACGCGCAGGCCCGCGGCCGCGCCCTTCTTGTCCAACAGTACCTCGATCGTATCCACACCCCAAGCGCGCATCTCGCCGCCCATGGTAGCGATGGCCTCCTGCTGGCCGTAATCGGTCTTCTTCACGTTAGGCCACTGCGGCCAGGGGTTGCTCGCCGCGCGCGCATCAGGCGCCGCCGGCAAGAACTCAAACTGGCGCACGCTGCGCGCACCCTGACGCACCGCGGTGCCCACGCAATCGTTACCGGTATCGCCGCCGCCAATGACCACAACGTCCAGGCCGCGCGCGTTCACCGCGGGCTCGCCGCCATCGAGCACCGAGACGGTCGAAGCCGTCAGGTAGTCCACCGCGTACACCACGCCCGGAGCATCCACGTTCGCAGCCGAAAGCCCACGCGGAGCACGGGCGCCGGCAGCCACCACGACGGCGTCAAAGCCATTGAGCTTGGCCGCCACCGCAGGGTTCGTAACGTCAGCACCCAGCTCGAACACAATGCCCAGCTCGCGCATGAGCGCCACGCGACGCTCGACCACGGACTTCTCGAGCTTCATGTTGGGAATGCCGTACATGAGCAGACCGCCCGGGCGGTCGTCGCGCTCAAACACCGTCACGCGGGCGCCACGACGCGCAAGCTCCCATGCTGCCACCAGGCCAGCGGGACCGGAGCCCACCACGGCAACCGTGGGTGCGCCCTCCCCCGCCGGCTCAAAGCGGCGCGGACCGCCGTTGGCCCACTCATGGTCGCTGATCGCGCGCTCGTTGTCATGGATCGTCGTGGGTTGGCCATCGACCGAGCCCAGGTTGCATGCGGCCTCGCACAGCGCCGGGCACACGCGACTCGTGAACTCGGGCATGGGCGAGGTGAGTGACAGGCGCTCGGCAGCCTCGTCCCAACGGCCGCGGTACACCAGCTCGTTCCACTCGGGAATCAGGTTGTGCAGCGGACAGCCGCTCGGACGTGCCTTGCCAAAGCTCGCGCCCATCTGACAAAACGCCACACCGCACATCATGCAGCGACTCGCCTGGGCACGGCGCGCGTCGTCGTCGAGCTCCACGTACAGCGGATCGAAATCGCGGCTGCGCTCCTCCACGGGGCGCAGCTCATGGGTCACGCGATCGATATCAAGAAAAGCACCGGGCTTACCCATGGCACTTACGCCTCCTTCTTGGTCGAAGCAACAGAGCTGGCAGCCACGGACGCAGCACCCGCAGCACCGCCCGCAACATCGAAGCGAGCAACATCCGCGTCACTCGCGCGACCGGTCACAATGTCAAACGCCAGCTCCTCGGCCTGCGCATGCGTCTTGCCGACGGCTTCGGCGGCGGCGACAATCGCCAGCACGCGCTCGTACTCGGTCGGAATGACCTTCACAAAGTGCTTGTTCATCGAGTCGAAGCTGTAGAGCAGCTTAATGCCGCGCGGGCTCTGCGTCGCGTCCACGTGCTCCTGAATGAGCTCGCGAATCTGCGCCAGCTCGCCGGCCGTCGGGGCTTTAAGCTCAACGCTCTCGTGGTTAACACGGGCATCGAGCGTGCCGTACTGGTCAAAGACATAGGCCACGCCACCCGTCATGCCGGCGGCGAAGTTCTGCCCAACCTCGCCCAGGATGAGCGCCAGACCACCCGTCATGTACTCGCAGCCATGGTTGCCGCAGCCCTCGACCACCACCGTGGCACCGGAGTTGCGTACGCCAAAGCGCTGGCCTGCCAGGCCGTTAATGAAGCCGCGGCCGCTCGTAGCGCCAAAGAACGCAACGTTGCCCACAATGATGTTCTCGTCGAACTTGTAGGTCGCATGCGGGTTGGGGCGCACCGACACCTCGCCGCCCGAAAGGCCCTTGCCAAAGTAGTCGTTGGCGTCGCCGCACACGTTGAGCGTAATGCCGCGCGGCAGGAAAGCGCCAAAGCTCTGACCGGCCGAACCATCGCAATCGATGGTGATGGAGCCGGCGGGCAGGCCCTCGGGATGCGCCTTGGTCACCGCGTTGCCCAAGATGGTGCCCACGCAGCGGTTGACGTTGGCGATATCGGCGCGGAAGCGAATCGGACGCAGGTGCGCACGGGCATCGGCCGTATAGGGCACAAACAACGTGGAGTCGAGCGTCTTGTCGAGCTCGCTGTCCGCAGCCATCTGGGGCAGGAAGTGACGGCCGTCGGCACCCGGGATGTGGGCACCAAACTCACAGGTCGCGCTCGCCAGCACGGGCGACAGATCGAGCAGGTTAGCCTTGCGGTTGCCCGGGACCTCAATCTGGCGCAAGCACTCGGGATGGCCGACCATCTCGTCGACGGTGCGGAAGCCCAGGCTCGCCATGACCTCGCGCAGTTGCTCGGCAACAAAGAGCATAAAGTGCTCAACGTGCTCGGGCTTGCCGCGGAAGCCGCGACGCAGGCGGCAGTTTTGCGTAGCGATGCCGGCGGGGCAGGTATCCTGCTGGCAGTCGCGCTGCATGAGGCAGCCCATCGAGATGAGCGGCATGGTCGCAAAGCCAAACTCCTCGGCACCCAGCAGGCAGGCGACGGCAACATCGGTGCCGTCCATGAGCTTGCCGTCGGCCTCGAGCACCACGCGCGAGCGCAGGCCGTTTTGCAGCAGCGTCTGCTGGGCCTCGGCAAGACCGAGCTCCAGCGGCAGACCGGCGTGCCAAATGGAATCGCGAGCAGCGGCACCCGAGCCGCCGTTGTGGCCGCTGATCAAAATCTTGTCGGCAGCGCCCTTGGCAACGCCGGTGGCGATGGTACCGACGCCGGCCTCGCTGACCAGCTTGACCGACACGCGCGCGCCGGGGTTGGCGTTCTTAAGGTCAAAGATCAGCTCGGCCAGGTCCTCGATGGAGTAGATGTCGTGGTGCGGCGGAGGCGAGATCAGGCCGATGCCGGGCGTGGACTGACGGACCTCGGCGATCCAGGGGTAGACCTTCTTGCCGGGCAGGTGACCGCCCTCGCCGGGCTTGGCGCCCTGGGCCATCTTGATCTGAATCTCGAAGGCGCTGCACAGGTAGCGGCTCGTCACGCCAAAGCGCGCGCTTGCCACCTGCTTGATCGCGGAGTTCTTGGAGTCGCCGTTGGCCAGCGGGGTCTCGCGACGCGGATCCTCACCGCCCTCGCCGGAGTTGGAACGGCCGTGCAGGCGGTTCATGGCGATGGCCATGCACTCGTGGGCTTCCTTGCTGATGGAGCCGTACGACATGGCGCCGGTGTTAAAGCGGCGGACGATGTTGAGCGCGGGCTCGACCTCGTCGAGTGCCACCGGGGTGCGGCCGCCGGCATCAAAGTCGAGCAGGTCGCGCAGGCGCACGGCACGGCCGGTGCGGTGCAGGCGGGCGCTGTACTCCTTAAAGGTGTCGTAGCTGTCCTCGCGGCAGGCGGTCTGCAGCAGGTAGACGGTCTGCGGATCGATGAGGTGATCCTCGCCACCGAGCGGGCGCCACTTGGTCAGGCCCAACGTGGGCAGCTGATCGGGAGCCGGGCTCTTAAGGATGGCAAGCGCGGCGTCATAGCGCTCATTCTGCTCGCGCTCGACGTCCTCGACGCCCATACCGCCCACACGGCTCACCGTGCCGGCGAAGTACGCGTTGACGAACTCCGGCGTAAAGCCCACGGCCTCGAAGATCTGCGCAGAGTGGTAGCTCTGCACCGTGGAGATGCCCATCTTGGACATGATGGAGACGATGCCCGCCGTCGCGGCCTTGTTGTAATTGGCGATGCCCTGCTCGGCCGTCACGTCCAGGTCGCCGCGTGCCGCCAGATTGCGGATGCACGCATGCGCGTTGTACGGGTAGATGCCGCTTGCGGAGTAGCCCACCAGCGCCGCAAAGTCGTGCGGAGACACGGCATCGCCGCACTCCACCACGATATCGGCAAAGGTGCGCACGCCGGCACGGATCAGGTGGTTGTGCACGCAGCCCACGGCGAGCAGCGACGGCACGGGCACCTCGCCCGCAGCGGCACGGTCGCTCAGCACCACGATGTTCACGCCATCGCGAACCGCAGCCTCGACGTCTTCGGCAAGCTGCTTGAGCGCAGCCTGCAGCGCGCCCTCGCCGGCATCGCGGCGGTAGACGGCACGGAAACGGCGGGTCTTAAAGCCAACACGGTCAATCGCGCAAATGCGGTCGAACTCCTCCTCGCTCAGCAGCGGGCGCTCCAGGCGCACCAGCTGGCAGGCCGTACGGGAGTCCTCGAGCAGGTTGCCGTGGTTGCCCAGGTAGAGCGTGGTCGAGGTGACCATGTGCTCGCGCAGGGCATCGATCGGCGGATTCGTGACCTGGGCGAACAACTGATAGAAGTAGTCAAAGAACGAGCGCGTCTTCTTGGACAGGCAGGCCAGCGGCGCATCGATGCCCATCGAGGCGAGCGGAGCCTTGCCCTGCTGGGCCATGGGACGCACGACCTCGTCGACGTCATCCCAGTGGTAGCCGAGCTTGGCCATACGCACGGCGGCGGGCACCTCGGCGTCCTCGGCGGGCGTTGCCGCAACGGGCTCATCGAGCGCGTCAACGGTTAGCGTCTCCTCGGCAATCCAATCACGGTAGGGCTTTTCCTTGGCGTAACGGGCACGCAGCTCATCGTTGTAGATGACGCGCCCGCGGGCAAAGTCGACCTCGAGCATCTGGCCCGGTCCCAGGCAGCCGCTCGTCAGGATGTTCTCGGGGCTCACCTCGATGGTGCCCACCTCGCTCGCCAGCATAAAGCGACCGTCGCGCGTCACATAGTAGCGGGCGGGACGCAGGCCGTTACGGTCGAGGGCGGCACCCAGCGTGCGACCGTCGGTAAAGGCGATGGCCGCCGGGCCATCCCACGGCTCCATGAGCATGGACTGGTAAGCGTCGTAGGCGCGGCGCTCCTCACTCAGGCTGTCGTTGTGGTCCCACGGCTCGGGCAGCAGCATGGATGCGGCACGCGTAAGCGGGCGACCGTTCATGACCAAAAACTCAAGCACATTGTCCAGAATCGCGGAGTCGGAACCCTCGCGGTTGATGATGGGCATCACGCGCTCAAGATCGTGCTGCAGCACGGGGCTGTACAGGTTGGGCTCGCGGGCGCGGATCCAGTTGACGTTGCCCTTGAGGGTGTTGATCTCGCCGTTGTGGATGATAAAGCGGTTGGGGTGCGCGCGTTCCCAGCTGGGCGTGGTGTTGGTGGAGTAGCGCGAGTGGACGAGCGCTACGGCCGTCTTGACGGCGGCGTCGTTGAGGTCGATGAAGAAGCGACGCATCTGCGTGGCCACAAGCATGCCCTTGTACACGATGGTGCGCGAGCTCATGGAACACACGTAGAAGATCTTGTCGCGCAGGGCAAACTCGGCGTCAGCCTTCTTCTCGATGGTGCGGCGGCACACGTACAGGCGGCGCTCGAAGGCGTCACCTGCCGGCGTGTCGTCCGGACGGCCCAGGAAGGCCTGCAGGATGGTAGGCATGCAGGCGCGGGCCGTCTCGCCCAGGTCGTGCGGGTCGACCGGCACCTCGCGCCAAAAGAGCAGCGGCACGCCAGCCTCGGCGCAGCCCTCCTCAAACACGCGGCGGGCATCCTCTACGCCCTTGTCGTCCTGCGGGAAGAACAGCATGGCTACGCCATAGTCGCCCTCTGCCGGCAGAATCTGGCCGCACTTTTGAGCCTCTTTACGGAAAAAGTGATGCGGAACCTGGAACAGGATGCCAGCGCCGTCGCCGGTGTTCTTCTCGAGTCCCGTACCACCGCGGTGCTCCAAGTTAACCAGAATGGACAGTGCATCGTCCAGGATCTGGTGATGGCGCTCGCCGTTGATATCGGCAAGCGCGCCGATGCCACACGCATCGTGGTCGAATTCGGGGCGATAAAGGCCCTGCTGCTGAGCGGAATCTGCCTGCATCGCGATCCTCCCCTAGGTGTTTAGACAGTCAGTTGAATAGGCATACTAGGAGCATCGCCGGCCCGCTGTGTTTCCCACCCGTTTCGAAACAATCGCGTAACGCACGCCCTACGAGTGGGTGCCGCAGGTTGAGCATGCGCCCGAGGTGTCGATTGAGCCCGTCGACAACGCCACCTTCCGCGTGCCGGGCGCCGACGATTCCGAATGTCTCAATCTGTAACACGAAGGGCCGGTTTTGGCGGTCAGCTGTTACAGATCGAGATTTTCCATAGGACCATTTCTTCCTGTCTTGATCTGTAACACCTAGACCCAATTTCCATCCCCAGTTGTTACAGATCAAGACATTTCGGCAGTCCCCTTTCACTATCCAATTCAAATACAACAATTTTGTTAGTCTTGGTTAACTTTTGAGCCTAAAACGGGTATCCTTTGCGGCGTCAAACAAACGGCACGCATGCCGTGCCACATTAAGGAGGCCCCTATGGCACACCAGACAGACCGGAAGACGATGCAACTCGTCCTTATCCGCCACGGAGAGTCGGAGTGGAACAAACTCAACCTGTTCACCGGCTGGACCGACGTAGAACTCACCGACACGGGCCGCGAGGAAGCCGCTGCGGGCGGTCAAGCCCTCAAAGAAGCCGGCTTCGACTTTGACGTCTGCTACACCTCGCGTCTCAAGCGCGCGATCCACACCCTCAACATCGTGCTCGGCCAGATGGATCGCGAGTGGCTGCCCGTCATCAAATCCTGGAAGCTCAACGAGCGCCACTACGGCGCGCTGCAGGGTCTCAACAAAGCCGATGCCGCAACCGAGCACGGCGACGAGCAGGTGCTCATCTGGCGCCGCTCCTTCGACATCTGCCCACCGGCGCTCGAGCCGGACGACACGCGCGACCCCCACACCCAGGAGCAATACCGCGATGTCGCGCCCGACCAGCTGCCCTATACCGAGTGCCTCAAGGATACGATCGCCCGCGCCTGGCCTTATTTCGAAGACGAGATTCGCCCCCAGATGCTCGCCGGCAAGCGCGTGCTCATCGCCGCACACGGCAACTCCCTGCGCTCGCTCGTCATGAAGTTCGAGCACCTCACGCCCGAGGAGATCCTCAAGGTCAACATCCCCACCGGCGTGCCGCTCGTCTACACCTTCGATGCCGATTTCAACGTTCTCGACAAGCACTACATCGGCGACCCGGCGACCATTGCCGCCAAGATTGACGCCGTGGCCAACCAGGGCAAGGCGCGCAAGTAACCCCGACCTAAACCGAGCGCGCGGCGCCACATAACCCAAGCGCGGCACCGCGCTGCCCCTATGCAGGAATCGATCATGATCAACCATCTCAAACATCATTTTGGCTCCCCGCGCACCGGTGGTCACGGAGGCCTAGACATTGCGCGGCATATCGGCCCCGGACTGCTCGTGACCGTCGGCTTTATCGACCCGGGCAATTGGGCCTCCAATATGGCCGCCGGCTCGCAGTTTGGCTACGCGCTGCTGTGGATCGTCACGCTGTCCACGATCATGCTCATTGTGCTGCAGCACAACGCTGCACACCTGGGTATCGCAACGGGCGCCTGTCTTGCCGAGGCCACGACGCGCTACCTCCCCCGCTTCGTTGGACGCACGGTACTCGCCAGTGCCTATCTCGCGACCATCGCCACCGCCATGGCCGAAGTCCTGGGTGGCGCGATTGCCCTTCAAATGCTCTTTGGGCTGCCCGTGCGCGCGGGCTGCGTCATCGTGGCGGCAGTATCGATAGCGATGCTCATGACAAGCTCCTATAAGCGCGCCGAGCGATGGATCATCGCCTTCGTAGGCGTGGTAGGACTCTCGTTTTTGGCAGAGCTTACGCTGGTCAAGGTCGACTGGCCGCAGGCCGCCGCAAGCTGGATCACACCCAGTATGCCCACTGGCTCGGCCGCAATCATCGTGAGTGTCCTGGGTGCGGTCGTTATGCCCCACAACCTCTTTCTGCACTCCGAGGTCATCCAATCCATGCACTTCGAAGGCCAAGGCGAGCAGGTTATCGAAGAGCGTCTGCGCTATGAGCTCTTCGACACGCTCTTTTCGATGGGCGTGGGCTGGGCAATCAACTCGGCCATGGTCATCCTGGCCGCAACGACCTTCTTTGCGCACGGCATTGTCGTAGACGACCTCGCCGTCGCAGCGGACACGCTCTCCCCCATTCTGGGCCCAGCAAGCTCGACAATCTTTGCGGTGGCGCTGCTGTTTGCGGGCCTCTCGAGTAGTGTGACGGCAGGCATGGCGGCAGGCACCATCACCGCAGGCATGTTCGACGAGGAATACGACATCCACGACCGACATTCCTCGATCGGGGTGGTGGCCTGTTTCGCCGGCGCAGTGGCGGCGTGCCTGGTCGTCCCAAATCCTTTTGAAGGTCTCATCTGGAGCCAGGCGCTGCTGTCGCTTCAGCTGCCGATCACGGTATTCGTGCTTATACGGCTCACCAGCTCACGCCGCGTCATGGGCAAATACGCCAACTCGCGCCCGCTCAACGCGTTGCTCGTAGGAATCGGCGTCATCGTAACGGTTCTCGACATCGTGCTGCTAACGGGGATGTAATTGGGATGGCGTGACTGTCCAGATATAACGTCTCAATCTGTAACACGTAAGGCCGTTTTAAACCGTCAGATAAATCAAAAGGGCCCCGGCCGAGAATTCGACCGGGGCCCTTGGACAGAACTCTGTATGGCTAATCGCCGTGTGTCTACGAGTTACTCCTCGACGAGCTCAAACTCATCGGGGCCGACGCCGCAGACCGGGCATACGTAATCCTCGGGCAGCTCGGGCGTGTCGACCTCAACCTCGTAACCGCAAACGGTGCACACGAACTTATACGTCTTCTTCTCCTCAGCCATGATGTTCTCCTCTCGAACGCGACTGGTGATGTACTTCGTTTATTAGTATAGATTCTCAATAATATAATGCAAGTATTTTTAGAACATTTCTAGCCTTGATACGACGAAGCCTTGGGCGGCGTCTTGCCCTTCAAGACCTTGTGATAGTAGTCATAGGTCAGCGGGGCCTCGCCGCTCAAGCGCTCGGCGTCCTCCACCTCGCCGATAAAGAGCAGGTGCGTGCCCACATCCACGGTATCAATTAGACGGCAGCTAAACAGCGCCGCCGCGTGCTCGGGCACATAGGGCATGCCCAGCGCGGTCTCGTGGGTCTCGTACTTGGCAAACTTGTCGTAGCCACTGCTGGTGCGGAAGCCAAAGTTACCGATATAGAGCATGTCGGCCGTCTGATCGATCACGGTCAGCGCAAAGGCCTTAGCCGATGCGATTACGCCGGACGTGACATTTTCCTTGTTCACGGCAATTGAGATGCGCGGCGGGGCGGATGTCACCTGCACCGCTGTGTTGATAACGCAGCCGGCACGCAGCCCGTCCGCCGCAGCGCTCACCACGTACAGGCCACTCGGCATGGTAAAGAACGCAGTTTTGTCCATAACGATCACTCCCCTAACCCAGGATTGAACCTCATGGATGTATGTACCCACAAAAAAGGCGGCACCCATAACGGACGCCGCCTTTGAGACATATGTGTCAGAACAGTAAGAAAGATGAGACACCCGCAGTTGCGGTGAAATAGGGACTGAATAGTCCCTCAAACAGGCAAAACAGTCCGTATTCCACCGCAACTTATACAGAGTGCCTAGCGGTTGCGCTCCTTAAGGGCGCGGTCGATCTCGCGTTGGACATCACGCTTAGCCATGTCCTCGCGCTTGTCATAGAGCTTCTTGCCGCGACCCAGACCCAGCAGCAGCTTTACGCGGCCGTCGGTATTAAAGTAGAGCTCCAACGGAACCAGCGCATAACCACGGTTGCGAAGTTTGCCGTCAAGAAAGTCGATCTCCTTGCGGTGCAGCAGCAGACGACGCCGACGGTCGGGATCGCGATTCCACACGCCACCATGGCTATAAGGGTGGATATGCAGGCCGACGAGCCAGCACTCCCCACCGCGAATCAGCGCGAAGGTATCGGTGATCTGGCAGGCGCGCTCGCGAATCGACTTGACCTCGGTGCCACTCAGTTCAATACCGCATTCGAACGTCTCATCGATAAAGTACTCGTGATGCGCCGAGCGATTCTTAGAAATGAGCTTGCGTTCACGCTTACTGGGCATCGCCGGCCTCCTTGGCGCCATCGGAACCCTTGCCCGTAGCTTCGCGCTTAGCCTTGCGCTCGGCATTGAGCTCAGCATCGCTCTCACGCACCAGTTTGATAATCGCCGCGCAGGCTTCCTCGCCCACCAAGTCGCGAGCACGCACCGTCAGGCGCGTCGCCTCCTGCTTGTCGCCGTCGCTTGCAGCATCGGTCGCGCACATAATCAGGCAGATGGCAATCTCGGCCGAAGGTGAGGTCGGCACGCCTTGCAGGGCCAGTTCACCCATCACGTGGTCGTCGCTCTCATCAGCGGCATCCGGATAGGTGGTATGGATCTTGTTGAGCAGGCGCGTCGTATGCGCATCGTTGGGCGCCAGGCGCAGCGCCAGACGCGCGCAGCCCACGGCAGCCGAAACGTTCTCGGTCTCGGGCTCCAAGAAGTACTGACCTAGATTGGCGTAAGCGCGGGCGGCGCACTTGCCATCGCTTGCACGCTCCAGCACCGAGAACGAGAGCGATGCCCATTCCTGCTTGTCCTCGAGTGCGCGGAACAGCTCGGCCAAATCCAAGCGATAGTTGCAGTTCATGGGGTCCCAACGCACAGCCTGCATCAGGGCATTACGAGCGCTCACATAATCCTGCTGGCGAATGTAGGCAAACGCCATGTCAGAGTACAGGCGGTCAAACGGCACCTCGACCTGCACGAGCTCGCGCGGATCCTTCTCCACGCGGCGATAGGCCAAGCGCTCAAACTTGCTATCGAAGCTAAAGTATTGACGCTTCTCCTCCGTCTTGCACTCAGCATCAATATACTCCTCGGCGAGCTCCACCAGACGCTCCAGCAGCGGCGTCGCCGTAGCCAAGTCGCCCTGCGCCAGATAGTTCTCGGCATACGTGATGTCTTGCAAGCTGATGGGCAGATCCATGGCTACTCCTCGATCTGAGCGAAACACGGCAGGCGCCGCATATACGGTCAATACACAAAACCCGGGTCTCTTACGAGGCCCGGGCGTTCAATTTTGGTAGCCCGTACCAGATTCGAACTGGTGATCTCCGCCTTGAGAGGGCGGCGTCCTAAACCGCTAGACGAACGGGCCATATGTAGCAAATGCAATGGCTGGGATGGAGGGAGTCGAACCCCCATTGACGGAACCAGAATCCGCTGTCCTGCCATTAGACGACATCCCAATGACTGCATCGCTGCGCTCGGCTGTGCCTTTGCGCAAGAAAGAAATATACGGGAAGTCTCGCCGTGACGCAAGCCCCAATTTTGACTTTTTTGAAATTCAGTCAAATTGGCCTAATTTAGTCCAACCCGTGAAGGACCTGTGAAGCCAACCGCTGTACGCGAAGGGCAAAACGCCGCGAGCGGTAGCCGTCAACCGTTGGCAGATTCTACCGTGAAAACGATAGCGCCAGGCAACACAATCGAAGTATCAATGATCGCGTAGATATGAGGCGCCATGGACGAAGAGCTTGATTACCTATGGGAGACCCTGGGCCTCGAGATCACTGCCGACCTTTGGCCCGAACGGGACAAAATCCATCCCACACTGCGCCCCGCCATTACTGTGGTGCAGGCAAAATACCGCCGTGCATTCTTTTTGATCATGCGGATGTCATGGCACGCGGGACTCCCCGACCTTAAGCGAATCCAGGCAAGCCTCGTCGAGCTGTCCGGCATGCCGACCGTCATATCCGAGGCGCATCTGGAGCAGCGCCAGCGCGAGCGACTGCAACAGCAGCGGATTCCCTTTATCTGCCCCGGCGTTCAGGCATATCTGCCCTTTATGGACGAGGAGTACTGGAGCGGCAAGCCCAACAAGCACGTAAAGGTCTACGATCCGCACGAATGGGCGCAGCTTGAGGATTAGCGCATATGCCCGCCAGCCGGGATAGTGCGCATGCCCGCCAACCGGAAAGCTCATCCCGGAATTTACGTCCAGAACGGGACGCGCTTTCCCCTAGAGGCCCCAAACGGAAACCGTATCCCAGATTTCGCGCTCAAACTGGGATACGATTTCCGCTAGCCCCTTCAACCGGAAACTGCGTCCCGGAATCCGAGCTCAAAACGGGACGCACTTTCCGCAACCACTACAGCAGCACCTCGGTCCAGGTCGCTTCCTTAAACCCAGGAATCGCAAAGTCGTCGCCCACCAGCAGCGGACGCTTGACCAGCATGCCGTCGGTCGCCAGCAGCTCGCAGCACTCCTGATCCGTCATGCCCGCATCCAGACGCGCCTTCAGGCCCAGCTCTCGATATTTCATGCCCGACGAATTAAAGAAGCGCCGCACCGGCAGCCCCGAACGAGCAATCCAGGTCGCAAGCTCATCAGCCGTGGGATTGTCCAAAACGATATCGCGATCGATATACTCTACCCCATGTTCGTCCAGCCATGCCTTGGCCTTCTTACAGGTCGAGCACTTGGGATATTCAACAAACAGTACAGTCATGGGAATCCTCCGAATATAGATCGGCCAACGCAGGCACACGCCACACGAGGCGCCTTCGTATGATGGGCCAATTGTAGCCCGCGGGTCACACGTTAAACGAACCGTACCCCGAATCCGCGCTTGATAAACGGCAGCAGTTCCATTGCCTCGGGCGTGATATGGCCCGCAACGTTCATGCGCTCGTCACCGGGAAGATCGACCCGCGCAATCTCAAGCTCGCCTTCGTAGCGCCCATATCCGCTATTGCTCACAGCGATCGACCCCGCCTTTCGCGGCAGGCCGGCTCCGGCATCCGTCGGCACGGAATCCGGCTTAAGCTTCGTACGTGACTCCTGAGACCTAAAGATGAGGACACTCGAGTCGGGCCGGTCGTGATGAATCTGCCCGCGCACATAGGCATAACCGGGCTCAAGCTCGCATTGCAGGTCCACGTATCCGGCGGAAACTTGAGCAAACTGCGCCCAGCCCGCATCGGAAAGATCGGGGTCGCCGACCAACACAATGTCGCAATCGGCGCCATGTGCAAGCTCAAGCATATTGAGGGCAACCTTTGACGCGCGACCGCGCTGCGCCTCGACCGTCGGCAGTCCCTCGAATACCGGCCCGCGAACGTTAGCATCACCCGGCACAAAAGCCATGATTTCGAATCCAAGCGCCGCAAGACGAAGATTCGTCCGAGCAACATCTTCAAGAGCTAAACCGGTATAAGGCTTGGGGTAAAAATTGTGGCAGGCGGCAAAACGAGTCACATCGGCACCGGCCTCACGCCACGATGCGATTTCATCAGAACTCACCGTCGATGCATTGACCACAATGCGAAATACACCGGACAGCTCCGCGACCCGTTGGGCGCTAAAGCCATAGTCCAAACGAAGGTATTCCAACCCCAGATCGCGCAGGTCCTCGATGCGCTCAAGCCCAAGCAAATCGCACGTGCGAGGCCCCACATCGGCAATGAGCGCAATGCCACGGGCGGAAAGCAGCGACAGCACATGACGGACCTTATCGGCATACGCCGCTCCCCCATCCTCGGGAATATGCAGCGAGGTGAACGCGTAGCGCGCACCCGCCGCGGCACCACGCTCAATCGTCCGCTCAATATCCTGCAAAGGGCTGGAAAGATAAATCGAAATACCCGTTTTCACGCTTCAACGCTCCTTTAAAAAAGGCCGGCGGAGCAGTTAGCCCCGCCGGCACAACCATAGCATCAAGAAATCTGCCGCGCGCCGCGAACCCCGAGCAACACGGCTCGCGATATCAAACTACTCGCCAAAGAACTCATTGATCTTCTGCTCGTCGACGCCAAAGAACCACGTCAGGACAAAGCCGGCGGCATAGGCAAGCAGCATAGCGGCAACGTAGCCGAGCTGCTGGCCAGGAACGACGATCAGCAGGCCAAACAGACCGGAAACGCCCTGAGAAACCGTGCCGATGTGAAGCAGCGCCGCGAGCGCGCCGCCAAATCCGGCACCCAGGCAGGCCGTCACAAACGGACGAACGAGCGGCAGCGTAACAGCATACATCAGAGGCTCGCCCACACCCAGGATTCCAACGGGAATGGACTCTGCGACGTACTTCTTGAGCTTGGCGTTCTTGGTCTTAAAGTACAGTGCCAAACCGGCACCGACCTGGCCGCCACCAGCCATCATAAGGATGGGAAGCAGGTAATTGATACCCTTGGTAGCACCGTCGGGATCGTTGAGCATAGCGTGGATCGGCGTGAGCGCCTGATGCAGGCCGACGGACACCAGCGGCAAGAAGCCTGCCGACAGGATATAGCCACCCAGGACGCCCAGCTTCTCGAAGATAAAGGTCAAAACGCTAAAGATGGCAGTCGTCAGCCATGCGCCTACCGGCTGGATGACGAGCATCAGAGCAAAGGCGCCGATGATGAGCACCAGCAGCGGGGACAAGAACGTGTCGAGTGCGTTGGGCATAACCTTGCGAATCTGACGCTCCATCCAGGCAAAAAATGCGCCAGCGATGAGAGCCGCGATCATGCCGCCCGCTGCGGGGTTGTACTGCGCATTGGTGAGCGGCAGCAGAATGGCAGTGGCAGGATCAGCCGCGCCAGGCGCAAGCAGGGGCATGGCACTGTTGGCGATACACATCATGCCGGCGATGCCGCCCAGTGCAGCGGAGCCACCAAACTCACGTGCCGCGTTATAGCCCACCAAGATGGGCAGATAGGCAAACAGGGCCCAGCCCATGGAACGAATGCCCTGGTACCACCACTCGCCTGCAAGCGCTCCTGCCGTCGAGACGTTAATGACGTTGCAGATACCGTTGATGAGGCCAGCCGCAATGATGCCGGGAAGCAGGGCGACGAAGACATTGGAAATCTTCTTGAGGAAGGCCTGAACCGGCTTGGACTCGTACTTGGCCTTCTGCGCGGCCTTGTTTGTGGCCGCAGCGTCAACCACGCTCTCGTCAGCAACGCCTTTCGCAAGGCCGGTGAGCTTGGAGAACTCCTCGAGCACCTTATTCACCTTGCCCGGACCCAGCACGATCTGCATCGTGTCGTCCTCGACCAGGCCCATCACGCCGTCGAGTGCCTTAATGCCCTCCGCGTCGACGTTGCCCGTGTCTTTGACGGTCACGCGCAGGCGCGTCATGCACGCCGCGTTTGCCAGCACGTTGTCTTTACCGCCCAAAAGGTCCAGCAGCTTTTGAGCCAGCTCTTTGTTCGTCATAACTCCTCCTTGTATTGGGTATCTCGTCTGGATGTCATATCAGCTCACGCCGCGCACCTATTGGGCATCGGCGTTGCTCTTCTCATGGCCACTCACCGCAGCACGGACATGGCCTCGCGCCCGCTCAAGAGCTACCGCAGCCTGCTCGGCATCGCAGTCCAGCAGTACCGAGACAATAGCGGTTTTTACGTGGCCGCCGGCATCTGCAAGCGCCTGAACAGCGCGCTCGCGCGTGCAGCCGGTCGCCTCCATCACGATGTTCTGGCCGCGCACCACCAGCTTCTCGTTCGTCTGCTGCACATCGACCATCAGGTTTTGGTATACCTTGCCGATCTTGACCATGGCACCGGTCGAAATCATGTTGAGAATGAGCTTTTGAACCGTTCCCGCCTTGAGCCTCGTTGAGCCGGTCAGCACCTCGGGACCGGGCACAGGCTCAATGGCAAGATCTGCGCTCTCCCCGATCTTCGACCCTTGGTTGCAGGCAATTGCAATGGTCTTGCACCCAGTTGCCTTGGCGTGCACAAGGCCGCCCACCACATAGGGAGTACGACCGCTTGCCGCCAGGCCAACGACAAGATCCTTGTCCGAGAGTCCACGCTCCCGCAGGTCGCTCTCGCCAAGCTCCTCGCTGTCTTCGGCACCTTCGACAGCCTTGATAAACGCCGTCTCGCCTCCGGCAATGAGCCCGACAATCAGATCGGGTGACACGCCAAACGTGGGCGGACACTCCGAAGCGTCGAGTACGCCCAGACGACCGCTGGTGCCTGCGCCCATGTAAAAGACGCGCCCGCCGCGCTCGAGTGTCTCAGCAGCCCAGTCGATTGCTGTGGCAACCTGGGGCAACACTTTCGTGACCGACTGGACGGCACGAAGATCCTCATCGTTCATCGTCGTGACGATTTGCAGCGATGTCATCGTATCGAGGTCCATTGACCTTTGATTACGCTGTTCGGTCGTGAATTGTGTTAAATCGAGCATTTCATTCACCTCATCTTTCTTGTTTCTCGATGTAGTTTTGCTTAATGACATGCGTCGCCCGTTCGTAGTCGCTGGCAACGTAAGCAGCGTACAGGGCATCGACAACCATAAGCTGGGCCATACGCGAAGCCATGGCACCGCTGCGGACCAAGGGTTCACTCGCAGCGACGCCGAGCACGGCATCGGCCATGGTGGCAAGCTTGGATGATCCATCTACTTTGGTAACGGCCACGACGGGACAGTTGTGACGTTGAGCCTCGGCGGTGCAGTCCAGCACCTCTTGCGTCAAGCCCGAGTAGCTAAAGGCGATTGCCATATCGCCCTCATGCATGTTCTTGGCACACAAGAGCTGATCATGCCAGTCGTCGTACAGATGGCACTCTTTGTCGACACGCATGAGCTTTTGCGCCAGATCGTGCGCGACCAAACGGGAGGCACCAATACCGAACAGATTGACCGCGCGTGCCCGCTTAAGACGGGCCGCGCATCGCTCCAAGACGGCGTAATCGAGCGTTCGCGCCGTCGCCTCGATCGTACGCACGTTGCTTTTCATCACCTTTCCCACGATACGTTCGACGCTGTCATCCATGGAGATGTCCTCGAGGGCTACGTCTTTCTTGTCACCTAAGAGTGCCAGCTCGGCAATCAGTTCGCGCTGGAACTCCTTGTAGCCCGCAAAACCCAAACGCTTGCAAAAGCGCAAAATGCTCGAGGGCGAGGAGAACGTGACATCGGCAAGACCGCGGACGGACAGCCCGACTACCTCGTGCGGATGAGCGCTTACATATGCGATGACATTGCGTTCCGCCGGGCTCGCGCTGAGCTCACGCTCGCGAAGCCGCAAAAGCAATCCGTTTGCCATCTCAAACACCTCCGTTGAGAAGAATTAAAGACCAACGAACGATTCGTACCGGATACAAACAGCTTTTGCGGTACATTGTGCCGCATCGTGGCGCACAAAGGGCGAGCGTTCTACCGCTCGCCCCTCAAATCCGACCGCTCGGAAATACGCGCGACACAAAATAATTCAACGAGGTCGCATTATCAGAAACGGGTTTGTTACCGGCTAGCGCCTCGCATGGGCGCCGATCGGCCGAGTCGCATGGCGCGCCAACGCCGCTGCCAGCAATACCAACAGCATGGCGGTGATATAGCCCGCAGCATCGAATCCTAAATCGATAACGTCGAAATGCCTGCCGGGAACAAAGATCTTATGTACCTGATCGCCAACAGAGCAGGCGGCGCAAAAGAGCAATACGGGCACGCAACGGGAGCATACGCTCCACGGACGCCTGGAAAAGCAAACCACGACCACCGAGGCGAACAATCCGACGAAGAAAAACTCTACGGTATGGGCAACGCGACGGACGTTTGTGCCCACCCACATGCGAATGGAAGCAAGTCGGCCAGACCGGACATTCGAGGCAGCCGAATCGGTGCCCCCGGTCATTCCGTTCTCCGTCTGGGCTTCACCCGTGGCATCGGCGGCCTGAACGCCCGTAGCCTGACCCTCCACCACACGCGCGGCGGACTCGCTCAGCAACGACGTCTCCACCGCATTTTGCTCCGTCAGCACCCAGATGCCCGCCAGCGTTACAGCGAACAGAACGATCGCGGTCCATCCGATTATTTGTTTTACGCGCGCCAAGGGCCAACCTCCTTTTTTGAATATCAGCGAGTGTAGCCCCAAATGACATCGTCACCGTATCAAAATTTGAATCGCAACAGGAAGCGACAAAGCGACGCAAACCCCTACCCCGCCTCGCGCATCCAGCGATCGAACGTCCCCACGCACACGCCCAGGCACTTTGCTGCCTGGCTGCGGGTAATATCGCCCGCCTCATAGCTATCGCGCACCAGCTCAAACTGAGGAGGGCACGGCTTGCGAGGTCGACCGAAACGGACCCCTCGAGCCCGCGCCGCTGCAATTCCCTCCGCCTGGCGCCGATGGATATTCTCGCGCTCCACCTGCGCCACGTAGCTCAGCAGTTGCAGCACAATATCGGCAATCAGGGTGTTGGTCACATCCGGCGCGCCGCTGGCCCTGATGCGCGTGTCAAGCAATGGCATGTCCAGCACCACAATGGCAACCCCGAGCTCCTTGGTAATGCGTCGCCATTCCTCAAGAATCTCGGAGTAATTACGACCAAGTCGGTCGATAGAAAGCACCACCAGCACGTCCCCGTCTCCCAGGACGTGCAGCAGCTCGCGATAATGCGGCCGATCGAAGTCCTTGCCGCTCGCATGGTCGGCATAAATATTCGCCGAGCCCACGCCATAGGCGCCCAGCGCATCCAGCTGCCGATTCAGATTCTGATCTCGCGAACTCACCCGCGCATAACCGTACACCGTCGCCATCTCATCCCCGCTTTCTTGTAAACCTGCCAAAAAGGGACAGGTTTATTTTGGTAGGTTTTACCTCTCAAATAGCAGGTAAGCGGGCGGCCGAACAGGCGGCAAGGTAGTCACGATTCAAATGCGAAGGGCGGTCCCGAAAGGCCGCCCTCCGCTCGCACACCATGAGTCGGGATTTGGCTAATGGATAAGCTTAAAGTCCAAGTGCCCACGCGTGGTATTGACGCGCGAGACCTCGACGATCACACGCTGCCCCAGTTCGTAACGAGTGCCCGTGTCGGCACCCGTCAGCGTAAGCGCATCCTCGTCGAACTCGAACCACTCGTTGCCCAGGCTCTTGATTGAAACCAAGCCTTCGACCTGCGTTAGGTCCAAGCGCACAAAAAGGCCCATGCTGCTAACCCACGAGACGGTTCCGGCATAGCGCTCGCCCAGACGGTCCTCATAGTACTGGGCAATCTTGATCTTTTGCGTCGCATGGCTGGCGGCATCTGCCGCGCGCTCGGCATCGCTGCATGCGCGGCAGATCTGCGGCAGAATGCGCGGCAGCGACTCGCGCCCCTTGCCGATCAGCCGCGGCGTACGGACCAAGGCGTCCTTGCCGCCGAGCTGCTCATAGGCCAACTGCAGTTTGAGCACGCGGTGCACCACCAGATCGGGGTAGCGACGGATGGGACTCGTAAAGTGACAGTAACACGGCGCGGCGAGCGCAAAGTGGCCCTCGTTGCGCGGCTTGTACAGCGCGCGCTGCATGCTGCGCAGAAGCAGCGTGTTGACGAGCGGTGCGTTGGCCGTACCGGCGGCAGCATCAACTGCAGCCTGTAGCTCGTCGGGACTCCCCAGGGCAATACCGGCAGCACGGCGATCGTCGATGATGCCTAGCTGCGCCAGCGCAACGGCGGCACCGTGCAGGCTATCGGGGCTCGGATCCTCATGCACGCGATAGCAGGCCTCGATACCACGGTCCGCCAGCCACTCTGCAACGCACTCGTTGGCGAGCAGCATGGCTTCCTCGATAAGCGACGTGGCACACGAACGCTCACGCGCCACAATCTGCACGGGCACTCCGTCCTCATCCAATAGAGCGCGAATCTCGGCCGTGTCAAAATCGACTGAGCCGCGGGCGCGACGAATACGACGGCGAAGTTCGGCGAGTTCGTTGGCGGCGACAAGGAAATCGCCGAGGTCGATGTTGTAGCCGCGGGCGGCCTCCTCGCACGCAAGACCGCGCTCAAGCGCTTCCTCGCGCAAGGCCTCAGCAGCCGCAACATCCTCGGCCGCGCCCTCCAGCACCGAATACTCAACCGCGCCGGCACGCACCAGCAGCGCCTCGGCGCCATCATAGTCCATACGCACACGCGAGCGAATCACGCTGGGATACGGATCGTAATGCCGCACGCGACCCTGCTCATCGAGCTCGATATCGACGGTAAACGCAAGACGGTCCTCGTCAGGGCGAAGCGAGCACAGGTCACAGGACAGGCGTTCGGGCAGCATGGGAAGCACGCGATCGGCCAGATACACCGATGTCGTGCGATGGCGAGCCTCAAGATCGATATGCCCGTCCCAAGCCACATAGTGTGAAACGTCGGCGATATGCACACCCAGCTTGTAGCCGCCCTCGGGCATACGCTCCAGCGAAATGGCATCGTCAAAGTCGCGCGCGTCGACCGGGTCGATCGTGATGACAAAGCGGTCGCGCAGATCGCGGCGGAGCGGGTCCTTAAGCGCCGCGGACACATCGAGCGAAAGCCCCTCGGCCTCGTCTAGCGCGACCTCGGGATAGCTATCGGTATAGCCGTAACGCGCCATCACATATTGAACGCCCAAATCGGGCGCGTCATCTCCGCCAATGCGGCGTTCGATCGTCACAGTGCCCGATTCCAGGCGCGTCGGGTAGGTTAAAATGCGCGCGACAACGACATCGCCCGGGCGGACGCCCAGGCGATCCGCCGAGGTATCCTCGGGCAGAATGAAGAAGTCGGCCTTCAGGCGTGAATCGAGCGGCTCAATCACACCGAGCGGACCGGCGGTCTGGTACGTGCCCACCACGCTTATGGCTGCACGCTCAACCACGCCCTCGATCACGGCGCGACGCTCGCCATGCGGGCTGTTCTTAATGCTCACGGCAACGGTATCGCCGTCCATGATCTCACGCTTGCCGCGACCCATGACCTTGTAGTCGCCATTCTCGGTTATGACATAGGCACTGTGTTCATGGAGCTGCACGCGTCCGGTCAGGCTCGGACGGCGTTCGCTGCGCACCGGCGCGCGCTTATTGCGAGCTCCACGCTTATGCTTGTTATTGCGCCCCATGGCGCCTCCTAACTATCGATTGCCGTTTACATCCCAAGAGTCTACCCAAATGATCCCTAGGGGACAAAAAACGGGCCGCCCCATAAGAGACGACCCGTTGGAAGGGATGAATTCCAGGCATGCCTACACGCGCAGGTAGCGGCGCATGGCGATGGCAGAACCAAAGAGACCGATAATCACGCCGACCAGAATCAGCGCAGCATAGGTCACCAGGTAGTACTGCATCGGCAGGGCAAACGACATCCAGCCGATGCTCTCCTGCAGACGCGGAATCATCAGATTGCGCAGCAGCTCCAGAACGCCGATGGAAAGCAGCGAGCCCAAAATGGCCTGCAGTACACCCTCGGTGATAAACGGGCCACGAATGAAGCCGTTGCTGGCGCCCACCAGGCGCATAATCGCAATCTCGCGACGACGCGCCGTGATGGACAGGCGAATCGTGTTGTTGATAAAGATGAACGCGATAAAGGTCAGCAGGCCGACGAGCACCACGGCGGCAATACGGATGTAGTTGGTCACCTGGAACAGGCGGCTTACTTCCTCCTGGCCATACAGTACGCTCGCGTTGACGTCGCCGTCGTCCGCGATCTTTTGGAAGTCGGCATTCTTCTTGAGCTTCTTGGCCGTGCTCTCGACCTGAGACGGATCGTCCATCTCAATCGCAAACGAGGCGGGCAGCGGGTTCTGGCCGTCGAGCGCGCTCATGGTGGCGTCGGCGTTACCCGACATCTTGCTCGTGTACTCGGCCAGCGCGTCGTCCTTATCCTTATAGGTCACGGACTTGACGTTGCTCCACGTCTTGAGCTCGGCCTCAAAGGCCTGGACGTCTGCCTGATCGGCGTCATCGCTAATAAAGGCATTAATGACAACCTGATCCTCGACGGTACCGATCACGGAGTTCAGCATCGCGGAGCCCATGATGAACAGGCCGATGATAAACAGCGAAAGGAAGATCGTGATGACGGCGCCGAGCGAGGTAGTCCAGTTACGGAAGAAGTGGCTGATTGCCTCTTTGAAGGAGTAGCCCACGTTAGTTGGTGCCATAGTTGCCGTAACCTCCCCTCTCCTGGTCGCGGATAACGTGGCCGCCCTCGAGGGCGATCACGCGACGGTGCATGCTATCGACCATCTCGCGGTCGTGCGTGGCGACGATCACGGTGGTGCCAGTGCGGTTAATACGCTCGAGCAGCTTCATGATGCCCAGCGAGATCGCCGGGTCGAGGTTACCCGTGGGCTCGTCGCAGATCAGCAGCGGCGGACGGTTGACCATAGCGCGGGCGACGGCAACGCGCTGCTGCTCGCCACCGGAAAGCTGGTCGGGCAGCGAGTCCATCTGATCGGCCAGGCCGACCAGACGCAGCACCTCGGGCACCTGGCTGCGAATGACGCCCTTGGGCTTGCCGATGCACTGCAGGGCAAACGCCACGTTTTCGTAGGCGGATTTTTGCGGCAGAAGCTTAAAGTCCTGGAAAACGGCGCCAATCTGGCGGCGCAGGAACGGAACCTTGCGGTTCTTGATCTTCATGAGGTCCTGACCGGCAACCAGGATGCGGCCGCTCGTCGGCTTGACGTCGCGGTTGAGCGTCGACAGCAGCGTGGTCTTACCCGAGCCGGAGTGACCGACCAGGAAGACGAACTCGCCCGGATAGATCTCGATGTTGATGTCGTCGAGTGCAGGCTTGTTGGGCTGTGCCGGATAGATCTTGGTGACATGCTCCATAAGGATGACGGGCTCGACACCAGCCTGCTTGGCCATCTTCTTGCGGCTGGCCTGCGGATCGATGGGCGCAAACACCGACGTAAAATCGGGGTTGTTGAGCGCGTTATCGAGGCTTGCGACCTCGGCGGCCTGATCGCTCTCGACCACCGGGGCAGCAGGCTGCGTGGGGTCGGGAATAGCAGCAAAGAGACCGGACTGCGCAGGCTGAGGAGCCGGCGTCGCAGGGGCCAAGGGGTCGGGAATGCCGGCCATGGTAGGCTGCGGCGTGGCGGCGCCAGTCTGAGGCTGCTCCACGCGAGCGGTCACGGCCTGAACGGGCTCAAAACCCGCCGTGCCAGAAAGCGCGACATCACTGTTGGGATTGTAGGCAAAGGGATCGGATGCCGGCTGTGCCTGATCTGCCGGCTGAGCGGGGACCTGAGCAACAGGCTGGCCCTCTGAATCCGGAGTGGCGAAACGACTGCCCTGGACGCCTGTCTGCGTCTTGGGGGCATCATCGCCCGCACCGGAGGTACGGAAGTGGTTACCCACTGGTGCTCCTTATCGTCGTGCGTTTAAACTACATGAGCGCTTTGTATTTTAGCAGCATTAGCTTTGCTGCACATAAGAAGCATGGCGTGCTTAGGGATCCCGTCGGCCGGGCACAGGGCTACTCTCCAAATCGTCCTCGGACATGTCGGAGCCCCCGCTGCGCGCTTCGCGCGGCGGGGGCTCCTCCGTCCTGCGGAAAGATTTGGAGAGTAACCCTGTGCCCGGCCTGCGGTAACTAAGGGGTCGCTGCGTTTTACTTGGGTGCAGCAGCGCTATGCTTGGGGGCTGAATTGCACTTGGCTGGGATGGGCCCGTTTCCCGGAGGAGGCCTTTACTTGGTGCGGGCCTGATTTGTTTGTTGCCGACAAAAAACAGGGGCGCCCTCTTTGGGGACGCCCCTGTTCTGGTTTGCATGTGGTTGTTGAGGCGATACTTTGCCTCGTCTTGCCCTAGGCCAAGAACTCCTTGGTGGTCGCCACGATGTTGGCGGCGTCCAGGCCGTACTTGTGCAGGAGCTCGGCACCCGGGCCGGACTCGCCAAAGGTGTCGTTGACGCCGATCTTCTTGAGGGGCGTCGGGCACTGCTCGCACAGGACGTCGGCAACGGCGCTGCCCAGGCCACCGATTACAGAATGCTCCTCGACGGTCACGACGTGGCCGGTCTTGGTGGCGCTCTTGACGATCAGGTCGGCATCGATGGGCTTGATGGTGTGCATGTTGATGACCTCGGCGTCGATGCCCTCGGCAGCGAGCTGCTCGGCGGCCTCGAGAACCTCGCCGACCATCAGGCCGCAGGCGATGATGGTGACGTCGGCGCCCTCGCGCATGACAATGCCCTTACCCAACTCGAAGTTGTAGGTCTCGGGGTCGTTGATAACCGGCGAGGCCAAACGAGCGAAGCGCATGTACACCGGACCGTCGCACTCGTAGGCGGCGCGCGTTACGGCGCGGGCCTCGACGTCGTCGGCAGGAACGATCACAGTCATGCCGGGGATGACGCGCATGAGGGCAATATCCTCGCAGCACTGGTGCGTGGCGCCATCCTCGCCCACCGAGATACCGGCATGCGTGGCACCGATCTTAACGTTGAGATGCGGGTAGCCGATGGAGTTACGGACCTGCTCAAAGGCGCGGCCGGCGGCAAACATGGCAAAGGTGCTCGCGAAGGCAACGCGGCCGGTGGTCGCGATACCGGCGGCGACACCCATCAGGTTGCTCTCGGCGATGCCCACATCGAAGAAGCGGTCGGGGCAGGCGGCCTTAAACTTGCCGGTCTGGGTGGCGGCGGCCAGGTCGGCGTCGAGGACCACAAAGTCATCGTGCTCGTTGGCGAGCTCGACGAGGGCCTCGCCGTAGCTTACGCGCGTGGCGATTTTCTTGACGTCTGCCATCCTAGAGCTCCTCTCCGGCGGCCGTGAGCTCTGCCATGGCCTGCTCAAACTGTTCATCGTTGGGGGCCTTACCGTGCCAACCCACCTGGTTCTCCATAAAGGAGACGCCCTTGCCCTTCGTGGTCTCGGCGATAATGGCGGTCGGCTGACCCTTGGTGGCGCGGGCCTCGGCAAAGGCGGCGCGGATCTGGTCGAAGTCGTTGCCGTCGGCGAGCTCCACCACATGGAACTTGAAGGCGCGGAACTTGTCGGCGAGCGGCATAGGGTCGTTGACCTCCTCGACGGGGCCGTCGATCTGCAGGCCGTTATGGTCGACGATCACGCAGAGGTTGTCGAGCTGCTGGTTGCCGGCAAACATGGCGGCCTCCCAGACCTGGCCCTCCTCGCTCTCGCCGTCGCCCAGCAGGGCGTAGGTGCGATAGTCGTCGCCCCAGTGCTTGGCGGCAACGGCCATGCCCACGGCGGCGGAGATGCCCTGGCCGAGCGAGCCGGTGGACATGTCGACGCCCGGGGTGTCGTTCATGTTGGGATGGCCCTGCAGGTGGCTGCCGATGTGGCGCAGCGTCTCGAGATCCTCCTTGGGGAAGAATCCGCGCTCGGCGAGCACGGCGTACAGACCAGGCGCGCAGTGACCCTTGGAAAGCACGAAGCGGTCGCGGTCGGCCTTGCGGGGGTCGGCCGGGTCGACGCTCATTTCCTCAAAGTACAGATAGGTCATGATGTCGGCAGCGCCGAGCGAACCGCCCGGATGGCCGGACTTGGCAGCGTGCACGCCGGTGACGATGCCCTTCCTTACCTCGTTGGCAACCTTTTTGAGCTCTTCGTCGCTCATTGTGCCTTCCTTTCATCCTCATTAGACAAAATGCGCACGGCACCGAAGGTAATCCCAACACAGCCGCAATGCACGTACGTCATTCATTATGCTGGAAACTGATGGCTTTACCAGAGTTTTTATCATTATTTGAACAATTTAGCAGGCAGAACCGCTGATGAAACGGTTTATCAATGTGAACGTCTTTTGGATGGAACGCGGTCGCCCCTACGCGCTAATGTCCTTGAATCCCTCGCCGAAGGCTTCCGTAACGTCAGCGACCGTCACAATGGCGTGAGGATCGCGCTCGCGCACAATCGTCTTGAGGGTATTGAGCTCTCGACGGCTCACGATGACCATGATCACCGGCTTCTCGGCACCCGAATACATGCCAGTCGCCTTAAACTTGGTACAACCACGACCCAGACCATACATGATATCGGCAGCGATATCAGGGAACTTGTCCGAGATGATGAGTACCATACGGCGTTTGTTGCCACCATCGACCACGGCATCGATCACGTAACCGCTAATGACCATAGAAAGGCCTGCATACAGTGCGTTTTCGATTGAAAAGACCGGAGCCGACAGCGCGCATACGGCGACATCGATCGCCATGACGGTCGAGCCCACCGGCAGCGAGGTGTTACGCGAGATGATTTGGCCAATCGTGTCCGAGCCGCCGGTGTTGGCGCCGGCGCGCAACACCATGCCGTAACCGATGCCCGTAATAATGCCGCCCCACATGGCAGGGAGCATCAGGTCCGCATCCGCCAGAGGTGCTACAAACGGGGCGAACAGATCGGTAAAGAAGCCCAGCAGCACAAAGCCCGTCGCGGTCTGCACCACGTAGAACATGCCGCCCTCGCGCATAACGACCAACAACAGCAAGGCGTTCATCACGATCGTCTGAATACCAACGGGAAGCGATAGGCCGCGCGACGCACCGACCGCCTGGATAATGGTGGCAAGGCCCGTAACGCCACCGGCAGCAAGGCCGTTGGGAATCAAAAACAGGTCGGTCGCAATAGCGGCCAGAGCGCACCCCAACATAATCTGGGGCAGGTCGTGAAAGAAGTTCATCGAAAGAATGCGCTTGATGTCCAGACGGTATGCCATGCTGCCTCCCTCAAAAAAGCGCACCCCATCGGATGCGCTTTGAACTTCTTCTTGTATTCGATTCTACCGATTCGCCGGACAAAAACCACCCCTGCGCAGGGTTTGCTCTGGATACAAAACCACACCACTCGGAGGGTTTTAATCCATTTCCACATAAACCCGGGCGGTTTAAGCAGACGGGGTCTCCGCGTCAGCGTTGCCGGTGGCCCAGCGATGGTAGCCAATAACAAACGGGTCCAGGTCGCCATCGTCAAGAACGGCCTCGACATTGCTGGTCTCCACGCCCGAGCGCAGATCCTTGACCATCTGGTACGGGTAGAGCACGTAGCTGCGAATCTGGTTGCCAAAACCAATCGTGGTCTTGGGTCCGCGGATCTCATCGAGCGCCTCGGCGCGCTTCTCGAGCTCAATCTCGTACAGACGAGCCTTGAGGATCTGCATGCACGCGGCCTTGTTCTGGATCTGGCTGCGCTCATTTTGGCAGGTAACCACAATGCCGCTCGGGAAATGCGTCACGCGCACGGCGGAGTCGGTGGTGTTGACGCCCTGACCGCCCGGGCCGCTCGCGTGGTACACGTCCACGCGGATGTCATCGGGACTGATTTCGATGTCGATATCATCGGGTAGCACGGGGATGACCTCGACGCCGGCAAACGTGGTCTGGCGGCGCTTCTTGTCGTCGGTGGGGCTAATGCGAACCAAGCGGTGGACACCGGCCTCGGCGCGCAGCATGCCAAATGCGTCCTTGCCCTCGACGGTAAAGGTCGCGCGGTCGATGCCGATGACCTCGGCCGCGGGACAGTCGTTGATGGTGACCTTCCAGCCGCGACGCTGGCAGTACTTCATGTACATCTTAAAGAGCATGAAGGTCCAGTCCTGGGCCTCCAGACCACCCTGTCCGGGCTTGATGGTCACAATGGCATCGCCGTGATCGAACTCACCGGTAAACCAGCTCGAAAGCTCAAGCTCATCGATGGCACGGGCCAGGCGCTCAGCCGTGGCTGTAGCCTCCTCGCGAAGGGCGACGGCATCGGGGTCATCCCCCATCTCCTCGGCAAGCTCCAGCGCGGCGCGGGCATCGGAAAGCTCGCCCCGCGCGGTATCCACGGCAGCGATATCTTCCTTGGTACGCGCGATCTCCTCCATGGTGGCACGGGCGGCGTCGGCGTCATCCCAAAAGCCAGGGGCAACACTTTTGGCCTCGAGCTCGGTCACGCGCGTGCGCTTTTCGTCCAAATGGAGATACGACTCGACCTCGCCGAGCCGGTCCGCGAACGCGTCCAGCTCGGCGGGCGTTACCTCTAAAGCCTCAGCCATTAACGATTCCTGCCGTGGCAGTACTTAAACTTCTTGCCGCTACCGCAGGGGCACGGGTCGTTGCGGCCCACGTTGACGTACGGATCGTCGCTCTCGGACTTGCGATAGGTGGTCACCTTGCCACCGTTGTTGACGGCAGCCGGACCACCCTGGACGGCGGTGCGGGCCTGCACCTGCGCCTGCTTGCGCAGCACCGAGTCGCCGTTATCACCATCGACCTCGGCAGGACCGGAGAAGCGCGCGCCCTCGAGCGCGGGCTCCTCCTTGTGCTCCACGGCACGCGGGGCAGCCTTGATCTCGATGCGCAGAACCGTGCGCAGGTAATCCTCGTACATGGTGTCGACGAGCATCTGGAACGCGCCGTAGGCCTCGGTCTTGTACTCGACCAGCGGATCGCGCTGGCCAAAGCCGCGCAGGCCGATGCCGGTCTTGAGGTAGTCCATCTCCTGCAGGTAGTTCATCCAGCGGGTATCGATGACGCGCAGCATGACCTGGGTGTTGAGCTCGCGCATCAGGTCCTCGCCCAAGCGCTCGGCCTTCATGTTGTAGCACTTCTCTACATAAGCCAGGACATCGGCAGCCAGGGCCTCATAATCCTCGTCGGGGAACTTCGGCGTATCGATGTGGCCGGTGAGCTCCACAACCCACTTGCGCAGGCCCTCCAGGTCGCGCTCGCCATCGTGGCTGTCCTTGGTGCAGAACTCCTGCACGCAGCGGTACACGGTGTCGTGCATGACCTCGGTGATGTGGTCGGTCAGATCCTTGCCGTCCAGAATCTTGTTGCGCTCGGCGTAGATGACCTGGCGCTGCTTGTTCATGACGTCGTCGTACTCGAGGACGCTCTTGCGCATGGAGAAGTTAATGCTCTCGACCTTGTGCTGGGCGCTCTCGACGGCCTTGGAGATGATCTTATGCTGAATGGGCATGTCGTCGCCCATTTCTGCCGTGACCATCATCTTGGAGACGCGATCCATCTTGTCGCCACCGAACAGGCGCATCAGGTCGTCCTCGAGCGACAGGTAGAACTGAGTCTCGCCCGGATCGCCCTGACGACCGGAGCGGCCGCGCAGCTGGTTGTCGATACGACGGGACTCATGGCGCTCGGTGCCGATGACGGTCAGGCCGCCGGCGGCAAGCACGCGCTCGCGCTCGGCCTTGCAGGTCTCCTTGGCCTCGGCGTTAAACCGCTCGAGCTGCTCGGGCGTCACGTCCTCCATGGTCAGGCCCTCGTACTCAAGGCGCTCGCGCACCAGCTCGTCTGGGTTGCCGCCCAGCAGGATGTCGGTACCACGACCGGCCATGTTAGTAGCGATGGTCACGGCGCCGTAGCGTCCGGCCTGGGCAACGATATGAGCCTCGCGCTCGTGATGCTTAGCGTTGAGGACCTCGTGCGCGATGCCGCGCTTGGTAAGGGCGGCCGACAGCTTCTCGGAGCTTTCGATGGAAACGGTGCCCACCAGGACCGGCTGGCCCTTGGCGTGACGTCGCTCGACGTCGTCGGCAACGGCGTTGTACTTGGCCTGGATGGTGCGGTACACCAGGTCCTCGTGGTCAACACGCTGAACGGGCTTGTTGGAGGGGATGACCTCGACGGGCAGCTTGTAGATCTCGCGGAACTCGGCATCCTCGGTGAGTGCCGTGCCGGTCATGCCGGAGAGCTTGTCATACAGACGGAAGTAGTTCTGCAGGGTGATGGTGGCCAGGGTCTGGTTCTCCTCGCGTACGAGCACGCCCTCTTTGGCCTCGATGGCCTGGTGCAGGCCCTCAGAATAGCGGCGGCCTTCCATAATGCGGCCGGTGAACTCGTCGACGATCTTGACCTCGCCGTTGGTGACCACGTACTGCTTATCGCGGTGGAACATGTACTGGGCCTTCAGCGCCTGCTGCAGGTGGTTGACCAACTGGCCGGAGAGATCGGCATAGATGTCATCGATACCCAGGCGGCGCTCGATTTTCTTAAGGCCGCGCTCGGTGGCGGCAATGGTGTGCTTGGCCTCGTCCATGACGTAGTCGCCCGTGGGCTCCACGTCCTCGGTGGCGGTGAGCATGTCGTGCGACACGTCCTCGCCGCGCTCAAGGCCACGCACGGCACGCGCGAAGTCCTTGTAGGTACTGGCGGACTTGGTGCCAGCGCCCGAGATGATCAGCGGGGTGCGGGCCTCATCGATCAGGATGGAGTCAACCTCGTCGACGATGGCGTAGTTGTGACCGCGCTGCACGCGCTGCTCGGGACGGGTGACCATGTTGTCGCGCAGGTAATCAAAGCCGAACTCGGAGTTGGTGCCGTAGGTGACGTCTGCCTGGTAGGCCGGACGCTTGAGCTCGAGCGGCATGTTGTTCTGGAGCAGACCGACGGTCATGCCCAGGTACTTGTAGATGCGGCCCATCCACTCGGAGTCGCGCTTTGCCAGGTAATCGTTAACGGTAACGACATGCACGCCCTTGCCGGCGATAGCGTTGAGATAGCCGGCCAACGTGGAGACGAGGGTCTTACCTTCGCCGGTCTTCATCTCGGCGATGTGGCCCTCGTGCAGTGCCATGGCGCCAATGAGCTGCACGTCAAAGTGGCGCATACCCATGGTGCGCTTGGAAGCCTCACGCACGGTGGCAAAGGCCTCGGGGAGCATGTCGTCGAGCGACTCGCCGTTGGCGTAACGCTCGCGGAACTTATCGGTCTGGCCGCGGAGCTCCTCCTCGGTCATCTTCTCAAACTGGGGCTCAAGACCGTTGATCTGGTCGACGATCTTGTAGTAGCGCTTAAGGTCCTTATCGGATCCAAAGGACAGCAGCTTTGACATGAATCCCATGTGGTTTTCCTTTTTGGCCATCGCCCACGTCGTGCAGTTGCGGGCGAGTTAAACACAGATGATTGTACTTTAGCCAAACAAGGCGCGGCCTATACGGTCGACCTCGACCGCCACGTAATAACTACGACCAACCTGCCACAATGGGACAGGTTAATTTTGGCAGGTTTTATCTGGGCAAACGCCGCCTCTCTGCCATTTGGTGCAATGGGGGCAGGTTGGTTTGCACCAATAAAAAGAAAAGGACCGCGCACCCAAACGGATGCACGGCCCTTATGCCATGAATGCGAGTGATTCCGCGGCGAGCTATTTACTCAGCAGCCTCGGTGGTCTCGGCCTCGGCAGCGGCCTCCTCGACGGGAGCCTCTGCGGGAGCCTCGGCGGCCTGCTTGGCAGCCTCCTCGGCAAACTTAGCAGCACGCTTAGCCTTCTCGGCAGCCTTAGCCTCAGCGGCGGCCTTGCGAGCGGCCTCGGCCTCAGCAGCCTTGGCAGCCTTGGCAGCCTTGGCCTCCTCAGCCTTCTTGAGCTGGGCGGCAGCGGCGCCACCGAACTTGTCGGCGAAGCGCTGGACGCGTCCACCGGTGTCGACGAACTTCTGCTGGCCGGTGTAGAACGGGTGGCACTCGTTGCAAAGCTCGACCTTCATCTCAGACACGGTAGCGTGCGTCTTGAAGGTGTTGCCGCAGGAGCACGTCACCGTGCACTCGACATACTGGGGATGGATACCCTGCTTCATGGTAGGACTCCTTATTAGTCAGGCGCTGGTTACCGATCAGCGCATAAGGCGTCTTGGTTTCCGACCAAGACAACAAACTCGGCTATGGTACCACGGCGCCGCGTGTCCCACAAAAGGTTCACGGTCTTTGTGCAACGCGGCGCGACCAACCGCAGCGGACACGCACCCTGTTGCCCCTTCTCCCATGTTGCAGACGTGTAACGCCGCAGTAAGCACACCCCTTTTGGCGCCAGACAGGTACAATGATGAACACTGTACCGTAGCGGAGCGCCCCGCGCGCACCGCAACCACGCGAAAGGGTTTCCCATGGCCGAGATCTCGTCCTCCCGTATCGTCATCACCGTCCTTGGCAAGAACCGCCCCGGTATCGTCGCCGGCGTCACCCGTGTTCTAGGCGAGGCCAACGTCGACATCCGCGACATCACGCAGTCCATTATCGAGGACATCTTCACCATGACCATGCTGGCCGACACCGCCGAGTCCAAGCTCGACTTCGCCGAGCTGCAGAAGGCGCTGGCCGAGGCCGGCGAGCT
Organism: uncultured Collinsella sp.; assembly: GCA_902494345.1. GTDB lineage: Bacteria > Actinomycetota > Coriobacteriia > Coriobacteriales > Coriobacteriaceae > Collinsella. Next base: position 5,722 of record CABUSV010000001.1, on the reverse strand, counting down.
TTCGGGCGTCAACGTGTCCATCCAGCGCGAGGACGTCTTCAACTTTATGTACCGCCTGTAGCGAACGAGCCGCTCGGGGCAGCTTGACGTCATATCGTCCAAGCGCGCGGCCCCAAAGCGGACCGGAGAGGAGCGCGCATGGCCTACGACGCCAAGAAAATCTACTACCGCTTCGACGATCACCTGAGCCGCCTGGTTCTGGATTACGAGGCGAGCCGTCAGATTTCGCCCGAAAGCGAAAACCTCTACCACGGCCTGCCGACCGCCCCGTACGACGAGGACCTGTTCGTAGAGCACAACGTCAAGCGCGGTCTGCGCAATGCCGATGGCTCGGGCGTGGTCGCGGGCCTTACCCGCATCTCGGACGTGCACGGCTACAACAAGGTCGACGGCAAAGTCGTGCCCGATCAGGGCAAGCTCACGCTTCGTGGCTACAGCATCGAGGATCTGGTCAACAACGCCCAGACCGAGAACCGCTACGGCTACGAAGAAGTCGCCTATCTGCTCATCACGGGCTCGCTGCCCACCAAAGAGGAACTCGACGGTTTTTGCGGACGCCTGGGTGCTTTTAGGCACCTGAGCGACGAATACGTCCGCGAGTTCCCCATGACCACGGTGTCGTCGAGCATCATGAATGTGCTTCAGCGCGCCGTGCTGCTGCTCTACGCCTTCGACGCCGAGCCCGACGCCATTACACCCGAGCACGAAATCGACGTCGCCATCTCCATGCTCGCTCGTCTCCCCCGCATCGCCGCCTTCGCGCATATGGCCTCGGTCGCCAAGCGCCGCGGCTCCGAGGTTCATGTACCGCACCCCACACCCGGCCTCTCCACCGCCGAGACCATCCTGCAGGTGTTGCGCGGCGGCATGGCATTCACCCGCGACGAAGCCATGCTGCTCGACGTGATGCTCATGCTGCATGCCGAGCACGGCGGCGGCAACAACTCCACGTTCGCCTGCCGCGTGCTGTCCTCATCGGCCACCGACCCGTATTCCGCCTACGCCGCGGCTATCGGCTCGCTCAAGGGCCCGCGCCACGGCGGCGCCAATGCCAAGGTCGTGTCTATGCACGAGGACATCCGCGCGCATGTCTCCAACTGGGAGGACGAGGACGAGGTCGCGGCCTACCTGGGCAAGATCCTCGACAGGCAGGCTTTCGACGGCACGGGCCTCATCTACGGTATGGGCCACGCCGTCTATACGCTCAGTGACCCGCGCGCCGAGGTGTGCCGCCGTTACGCGCGCACGCTTGCCGCCAAGAAGGACTTGGGCGAGGAGTTCGCGCTCATCGAGCGCATCGAGCGCCTGGCACCGCAGGTGATGCGCGACCACGGCATGACCAAGCCCATCTGCGCCAACATCGACCTGTACACGGGCTTTATCTACAAGATGCTCGGCGTGCCCGAGACGCTCTTTACGCCGCTATTCGCCGTCGCCCGCATGGCCGGCTGGTCGGCGCACCGCATGGAAGAGCTCTTCTGCGCGCACCGTATCATCCGCCCCGCCTATCGTCCGGTGATCGAGCCGCTGGAGTACAAGCCGCTCGCCGACCGCTAGGACGCGGACCGTTATAGAACTCGAGCGTGGTCAGGGACCCAAGCCCTCGGCCACGCTTTTTATGCCAGTAGAAAGGGCTGCATCAAATGATTGTGTTTTCCGATATGGATGGGACGTTGCTGACGAGCGATAAGCAGATGAGCGATGCCACCTGGGCAATGCTCGACGAGCTCGCACGTCGTGGCATCGAGTTTGTTCCCTGCACGGGACGTCCACTGTCGGGCGTCTTTGAGCCCATTCTCGCCCATCCCGCCGTGCACTACGCAGTCTGCGCCAACGGCGCCAGCGTCTGGCAGCTCGACGACGATGTGCCCACCGACGCCTCGCGCGCCACGTGCATCTTGAGCCGTCCGCTCGATTGCGGCATTGCCCACCGCATCCATCGCATTGCCGCCGGCCACGATGTGACCTTCGATATCTTCGCGGATGGACAGTGTTTCCTCCCCCGTTCGCTTTACGGGCGCCTAGATGAGTTCTGCGGCGGCGATCCCCACATCGCGGCTTCGCTCAAGCGCACACGAACACCGATCGACATGGATATCGACAGCAAGATCGACGAAGTCGAGACGCTCGAACGCATCGCCATGTACTGGCACGACCCGGCCGATCGCGACGCCATCGCGGCGGCGCTCGACACGCTCGGAGGCATTGAGGTCACGCGTTCTTACGCCATGAATATCGAGGTCATGGGCGAGGGCGCCACCAAGGGAACGGCTCTCACGTGGCTGTGTGAGCATCTGGGCGAGCGTCTCGCCGACGCCTGGGCGTTCGGCGACAACATCAACGACATCCCCATGCTGCAGGCAGCGGGCCATGGCATGGCCATGATCAACGCCGAGCCCGAAGACCGCGAGGCCGCCGACGCCATCACCGAATACGACAACGACCACGACGGCGTCGCCCGCACCATCATGGCCGCCCTCGCCTAGTCACTGGGGACGTTCTTAAACGACTAGTCACTGGGGACACTCTTCGCAAAAAGCTGCAAGGACTGTCCCCCACTGCCGGCAGAAAAAGAACGTCCCCATCTGCCGGATTAGGAGAGACTCTCCAGCACGCGACGGAGCTCACGTTGGACGGCGTGGTCACGGTTACAACCCACCACGCGATCGGCCACCGCCTTGAGCGCGGGGCGCGCATTTTCCATCGCGCAGCCCGTGCCGACAAAGCGAATGATCTCGTAGTCGTTCATCGAGTCGCCAAACGCCATGACCTCGTCGCGTTCGACGCCATAGTGCTCCATGAGCTGCTCGATTCCCGAGGCCTTCGACACACCAGGCTGCATGGCATCGATCCATGCGTTTCCAGAAGGCGCAAAGGTAAAAAGCTGGCCAAGCTCGCGCTGCAGTACGTAGGCACTGTCCATAACGGCACAGTCATCGCAAAAGATACTCGCCTTGATGATATTTACGCTGGGATCGGGCAGCTCCCAAATGCGCTCGGCATTGGGAAGGTCCTTATCGACCTCACGCACGAACTTGCACTCGTCATCGAGCAAGAAGGACTTGGTTCGGTCAAAGAGCGCAAGATGCAGATTGGGAAATGTCCTGACGGCCTGGGCGAGCCTTCGAATCGCCAGGTGGGAATACACCTCACGGTCTACCATCTTACCGTCGGCGTAGACCTGGGCGCCGTTAGCGGCGACAAAGTCCATCTTGTCGCGAACGGGCGCAAAGAACTCGCACAGGCGATCGTAGCGACGACCTGACGATGCGGCGAAATGCACGCCATGCTCGTGTAGCGCCAGAATCAGTTCGTAGGTCTCGGGAGGCACCCGGCCGTTTTCGTCAAGCAGTGTGCCGTCCATATCGGATGCAATCAGTTTAAACATAGAAAAGCTCCCTTCGGGCTTGATGGAATCGGACGTATATCCAAAATCACCGTACCCAAAGGGAGCTCAAATAAGACTCCGCGGGCGCAAACGTTACAAGGACCTAGCAAATAGCTCACGCGCGCCAGAGGCCCCACGGTCGCGGCGTCACGCGACACGCCAAAGAGTGTCCCCGACGACTAGTCGTTTAAGAACGTCCCCGATGACTAGTCGGCGTAGGTGAAGGTCGTGACGTCGAACATGCCCTCGGGGCGGATGCGGAGCGTCGGGATGACCGGCAGGGGCAGGAAGATGATGCCCATGATAGGGTCGAGCGGCGGCTCAATACCCATGGCGCGCGCCTTGACCATAAAGTCGTCGTGCTGCGCGGCAACGTCCTCGGCCGTGCCTTCGCTCATCAGGCCACCGAGCGCCAGCGGAATGCGCGCCACGACCTCGCCGTTGCGCACCAGCACGTGACCACCTTGGCCCACGGCCTCAACGGCGGCCATCATATCGGCGGCGTTGTCGCCCACCACGCACACGTTGTGCGAGTCGTGGCCGATCGTGGAGGCAATGGCGCCACCCGTGATGGTGAAACCGCGCACCCAGCCGCGACCGATATGCTTGCCGACCAGGCCCAGGCCAGCGGGGCCGTCGCCGTCGGCGCCCTCGGCCTGCAGCGACACGCCGCGGCCATGGCGCTCAATCAGCATAATGCGACGCAAGTCCTCGTCAGTCTCGGGACGAACCATGCCCGTGATGGCCTTGCCCGGCACCACGTCAATCACGGCCTCGCCCGGCTTAAAGGCATAGTCGAATACGTCGAGCGAAAGCTTCGGCAGCTTAACGGAGGCACGCAGCTCATCGGCAAGGGCCGCAACCTCGGCCATCTCGGGTGCGATCTCGCCCACAAAGGTACCGTCCTGCGCCACCAGAGCACCGGCGGCATATACGCGATGCGGAGCCGTGGCAAACGTCAGGTCATCGAGCAACAGCAGGTCGGCGCGTTTGCCCGGGGCGATCGCGCCACGGAGCTCATGCGGGTCGCGACAGCCGTGGTCCAGGCCAAATGCCTCAGCCGTGGAAAGGGACGCCATAGAGATGGCGACCACCGGGTCGATGCCGGCCTCGATAGCCACGCGGCAGGCGTTGTCGATCATGCCGGTTGCAAGCGCATCGGAAGGGACGCGGTCGTCAGTCGCAAAGCAGCAGCGGCGGGCGCGCGCGGGATTCTCCAGCAACATCGGAGACAGGTTGGCCAGGTCATGGCTGCACGTACCTTCGCGCAGCATCACATACATGCCGCGAGATAGCTTGTCGAGTGCCTCCTCGGGAATCGTCGACTCATGGTCGGCGATAATGCCCGCCGCGGCATAGGCATTGAGGTCCTTGCCGGCAACGAGCGGCGCATGGCCGTCAACCTGCCTGGACGGCGTCTGGTTGGCAGCATCAATGCGAGCACAGGTCTCGGGATCGGCCATAAAGACGCCCGGCAGGTTCATCATCTCGCCCAGACCAAAGACATCGCCCGGATGCTCGGCAAAAAACGCCTGCATATCGGCAGCCGAAATAACGGCACCGGCCTGCTCGTCGGGCAGCGCGGGCACGCACGAAGGCATCATGTACTTGATGGAGATGGGTGCGCGGCGGCCATCCTCAATCATAAAGCGCAAGCCGTCGAGACCGGCAACATTGGCAATCTCGTGGCTGTCGGCAATGGCGGTGGTGGTACCGCGCGTCGCGGCCATGCGAGCATACTCGGCGGGACGGATGTTCGAAGACTCGATATGCAGATGCCCGTCAATAAAACCGGGAGCGAGATAGCGACCCTGGCAGTCGATGACCTCAGTTGCCTCGTAGGTGCCAGCGGCATCGTCGCGACCATCGTAGAGCACGCCGACGATCACACCGTCCTTGACGGCAACGCTACCGGGCGCCACACGCTGGCCATACACGTCGACGATCTGCGCATTGGTAAACAGCCTGTCGACGGGCACGCGGCCCTCGGCGGCCTCGATCACAGACCTCATGACCTCAACGGACATACATACTCCTTTAACCGTAGAAAGCAGCTGCGGAGCGGACAGGCCTTCACCGCAGCAAGTCAATAGCCATTGTATGCCCAAACGATGGGTCAACAATACGCCTCTCCGCTTAACGGCACACGCCGCTTGGCGCAATGAGGAGAGGTTGCTTTGCACCAATGACAAGGAGTGTCCCAAAGTGCCGGCACAGACGATATGAGCAGGACATAAAACATTGAGAGCCCCTGCTGCATGAAAGACCGCGGATTAGGCCGACAATGGTGAGTGTCTAATCCAACCGTGGCGGCCACGCCGCATTCATGGAAGG